>CBIHLM010000061.1:0-25180 GCA_966210515.1 uncultured Pedobacter sp. | reverse complement strand
GTCTAAGAAAGTAATATACCGAAGGGACGGAATTTTTGAAAGAGATGGACCAGGTCCCGTGATCATATATATATATAGGTATAGACGAGATAGAAGCCGCATAAGATATTGCCACTTTCTAATGATAAATCTTTTTTATGTTATTTTACGATAAATGAATATAATGATCCACCAAACCGACTTGTTTTGATTTCTCATTTTATAATAAGCACTTTCATACTGCTAGGTATGCTGCTGAGTGTACGAACAGGAAAACTTACCTTGAGTGCCTCATTAACCGGAGGCTTTTTGGCCGGTTTCATTTATTTGGGTGTTGGTTATATAGGTGTAGTTTTACTTGGGGTATTTTTTTTGGCAGGCGTTTTAGCCACGTCGTGGAAGCGGGCAGAGAAAGAGAGTGCGGGGCTGAATGATGATAGTCAGGAAATGCGAACAGCGGGTCAGGTGTTTGCTAACGCGGGCATATCCGGTGTAGCGGGCTTAATTGCTATGGTATTTCCCGGCAAGGGGGATCTGTTTTTATTAATGATCGCCGCCGCATTTTCTTCGGCTATAGCAGATACACTTTCTTCTGAATTAGGTAATTTATACGGAAGGAAATATTATAACATTACGAGCTTTAAAAAGGATTTAAAAGGTTTAGATGGAGTAATAAGCCTTGAAGGTACTTTATTTGGAGTAGCGGGTTCGGTCTTAATCGCTATGATTTATTCTGCGAGAACGGGATGGGGCCAGCCGTTTTGGTGGATAATTATAGCCGGCACCCTTGGCAATTTTAGTGATTCGATGTTGGGTGCAACGTTAGAGAGGCGTCGGCTGCTGAAAAATAATGCGGTTAATTTTTTAAATACACTTGTTGCCGCCACCGTAATATACCTGTTTTATGTGGTTGAAATCTGGTAAATAAATGTCAAAAAAAAGGGTCAAGCAATAAGCCTGACCCTACATCTACCTATGAAAACGTTGTCGTGGAGACAACAGAACAAATGTTGGAAAAAAAACTCATATTCTAAAGAATTATGAGTTAAATCGTAAAATATTGTTGATGGGCTGTTTATAAGATACATAATAGCTCCGGTTTCCGATGTGTGACATGCTGATGATCGTTTAGGACAAACAAGATGTTGGGATAAAGAAAATTTAACGTATTTTTGCAGATATTCTCTTTTAGTCGATTACTCTTCTATTACAAGCTCATCCTGAGGATGAGGAGATATACAAATTAACTCCCCCTTGTATATTTATATCATTTGGTAGTTAAGCAATTAACTTAAATATTAAGAATTTGTCATTTGAAAATTTAAATCTTATTGAGCCTCTTTTAAAGGCCCTTAAGACAGAAGGATATACACATCCTACCCCCATTCAGGAGCAATCGATTCCTGTAATTTTAAACAAAAAAGACCTTTTAGGCTGTGCACAGACAGGAACAGGAAAAACTGCTGCTTTTGCTCTTCCAATTTTGCAATTGTTATCTGATAAGTCAGCTCAACAGCCTGGTCCCCGTCGTTTAAAGGCCTTAATCTTAAGCCCGACCCGTGAACTTGCTATCCAGATAGGCGAAAGTTTTACGTCCTATGGGAAAAATACAACCTTGAAACATGCAGTAATATTTGGAGGAGTTTCTGCCCATCACCAAATCAATCAATTAAGAAACGGCATAGATATTTTAGTGGCTACTCCGGGAAGGTTGCTCGATCTGATGACTCAGCGAGTGGTTGATTTACAGCATATTCAACTCTTTGTGCTGGATGAAGCAGATCGTATGCTTGATATGGGCTTTATTAATGATGTAAAAAAGATTATTGCAAAGCTTCCTTATAAAAGGCAGACGCTGTTTTTTTCGGCTACAATGCCTCCTGAAATTGCAAAACTTGCTCATAGCATTTTAAATAACCCAATTAAAGTAGAGGTAACACCTGTTTCTTCGACTGTTGAGAAGATAACTCAGGGAATCTTTACGGTAGATAAGAAAGATAAGTCGGCTCTGTTGGTTCATTTATTAAAAGATATAAGCATGACGAGTGTTTTAGTTTTTACCAGAACTAAACATGGCGCAGATAAGCTAGTTAAATCATTAAATCGTGCAAATATTTCGGCGGAAGCCATTCATGGAAATAAATCTCAGAATGCAAGGCAGAAAGCATTGAATGGTTTTAAATCAGGAAATCTAAGGATTTTGGTAGCGACGGATATCGCAGCAAGGGGTATTGATGTCGACGATCTTAAATATGTTATCAATTTTGAATTACCCAACCAGCCTGAAACGTATGTGCATAGGATTGGCCGTACCGGCAGGGCGGGATCATCCGGTACCGCGTGGTCTTTCTGCGAGTTTGAAGAACAACCATTTTTAAAAGATATTCAAAAGTTAACTGCTCAGGAAATTCCGTTGGTTGAAGATCATCCGTATCATTTGACATTGCGGACATTTTCGGGCGCTGCTGCGGGACAGGCGAAAAAGCCACAGGGAAGGCCCTCTTCTTCCAGACCCTCATCAAAGCAAAGAAGAAAAGCTAATTCTTATTAGTAAGATTTTGTTCCTTTTATAGAAGCATTCGTTAATAGCGAGTGCTTTTTTGTTTAAAGGTTTTTTAGGGAGCGTATTTGCGATAGAGAGAGTCAGGAATTAAAGGAGCGCCATTTGCAAACTTCTCGTTCCGTTTTTTATATTTTTTAAACTGGGCCTTCAAATATACAAGCTTGGATTTTTCAATAACCGGATCTTCATCCATCTCTGATGATAGCGAATAAAGCGTTTCGTTATTTAAATGATAGGTGTCCATTACATAATCGGTAACAACCGATTTGGCTTGAATTAATGGGTAATTATGTACATTACGGAAGCCTCTTGCGGTGTCTAAACCATCACCTATCCAACTTGCAACTGTAGGTGTTTGTATATTATAGCTTTTATTAAGAAAAGCCAGAATGCTTGGCGCCATATCAAAATGTGAGGATATAGAAGCAAATTCTGCAGATCGTTTTAATAAGGGCGAATAAATAATCAAGGGAACGTGATACCGGTCGATTTTAGAGCTCATCGGTAGTTCCGGCATCCGGTGATCACCTGTTATCATAAATATTGTATTATGATAATCCGGTCGTTTGGCATATTCGGAAATGAATTTTTTGAGCGAATTGTCCGCATAAAGTATGCTCGCATATTTGGTGCGAAAATGCCTGTAGCTGGTTTTTTTGCTCTCGTTGAAATTTAGTTCATTCATCCTTCTTTCGAATACGCCTAAGTATTCTTTCTGCTCATTAATAAGGAATGGATTATGGGTCGACACGGTAAGCAGTACGTCAAGTCTTGGTTTGTTTGCAGAGGGGTTTAGCTGAAGGTATCGTCTAAAAAGTTCAGCATCGCCATATCCCCAGGAGAAGCCAGCATCCGAAGGCGGCATCTTTACATATTCTGCGGGAAATGTCTGCTCATCATTGATAGCGTCAATTTTGTTTGCGGCCAAAAAGGCTTTCATATTATCGAACTTAGAATCTCCGCCATAATAAAAGGCGGTCGCGTAGCCATTTCGCTTCAGGATGTTCAATAATGATAAATGATGGGGTATCTGAGAGCCCCGGTCAATAAAGCCGCCTTTCCCAAATGGAAGAGAGCCTAGCAAACTTGGCAAAACTGCGAAGGTTCGCCCGCCCTGACTCATGAAATTTTTCCAATAAAGGCTATGGTGAGATAATGAATCTAAGAAAGGAGTAAAACTGCCTAAATACGCCCCCTCATTCGAAAACGCTCTTCCTAAACCTTCAACTATTATAATAACGATGTTAGGCGGGGTCTCTGATTTTTCAAAAAATGGCGATAAAACATCCGGTGTGTCGTCGGTGCGTAGAAATGGATATTTATCATCTACATAATTGAAAGAAACGGTTGCTAATCCGTCAAAGCTATTAACGTTTTCGGATGGTTCATCCTCAATGTCGGATGGGAAAAAGTGTGCGAATGTTTCTGAGAGGAAAAAGTCGCTCTTGTTAAGAATAATGTTGTTTGTAAATTCGGATGTAAATGGAGATGATTTGAATGATGATATCCCGATACAAATGAATGCAAGCGATACCAATGGGAGCAATGCTGCGATGTATTTATGTAGCTTGATTTTTCCGGGAAGTATTGTGATTATATAGGCACTGATAGTTATTGTACAGATTAAGTTGGCGATAGAAAGCAGATTAATGCCTCCGGAAGCCGACAATGTTTGTTTTATTTCATCGTAAGTGTACCCATATAAGTCAGAGCCCAGTGGCAGCAGCGAGGCCGAGAAATATTCGATTAACAGAAACTGTAAAATGGCAAAGCCTATCAGAAGAGCGGTATATGTAAGTTTAGCCCCTCGTTTTGTGATTTGATAGATTCCGATGAAAGGAAGGTATAAAATGGTGTTCGATTTTAACCAAAATAAGGCAGCATTTCTGAATGCCGCAGGAAGCATTTTCGAAAGCTCTTCCGGATAGGCATGTAAAAAACCTATATAGTTTACCTCAAAAAGAGCGAACAAGAACAAAACAACTAGCCAGCTAATAGAAAGAGCCGCAAATGCATGCGTTCCTTCCAGCCATTTGCTGGTAAAGGTTGACGGTGGTGTATCTTCCTTTGGAGCTTCTACAGCCACAGGAACGGGAGCAGTGTCAGCTGCGGTTGCAAGAGCGCCCGGCTTTTTTGTAGCAAATCCTTGCCTTGTCATTTCTCCCCAGGCACTTTTCTTTTGTAAAAAGTCCACATTTCCTTCAATAGCCGACCAAACCACAAATGGATGAAAGATAAAAGGCTCCAATAATGCTGTTAGTATTAGTTTTAAAACATCCTTTGGATTTTTATATTGATTATATGTCATCACCTCCATCAGGATGGCGAAAACAGAGTATAAGAAACCGAAGCTTAAAATGAAGCTGAGCAGATAGAAGAAGTTATGCCAGTCTGTTTCTCCGAAAAGAGCGAAGAAAACAAACGCAACAACTCCAAAAAATTCAATAATTGGAGCCAGGAATTCAAAAAAGAACCAGTATGGGTAACTTAACATCCCAACTAATCCATATTTGGGATTGAAAAACATTTTCTTGTGGAAAAGAAGAGTCTCAATCGTTCCCCGGGTCCAGCGGTTGCGTTGACGCCCGAGAATTTTAAAAGATGAGGGGGCTTCTGTCCAGCACAAAGGATCTGGAATAAATGTCACCCGGTACGGAACTTTTTGTTCTTCCATGTAGCGGCGCATCCTGACTACAAGTTCCATGTCTTCGCCGACTGTTTTATGGTTATACCCGCCGCAACTGATTGCAATTTCTTTATCGAATGCGCCGAATGCTCCTGAAATTAAAAGTAAGCCATTTACACGGCTCCAGGCCATCCGCCCAAGGAGGAAAGCACGAATATATTCCAGGGTTTGTACCCGTGCAAGGAAATTATCGGCCAGGTTGACTTTAACCAGGCGGCCGTCTTCAATTTCGCAGCCATTTGCAATTCTTACAACTCCGCCGGTAGCAATAACCCGCTCTTTGGTAGTTTCTAAAAAGGGCTTGGCTAGTTTTAAAAGAGCATCCTGTTCAAGAATGCAGTCTACGTCTATGCAAACTATATAATCATTCGATGAGATATTAATACCAACATTAAGCGCATCTGCCTTTCCTCCGTTTTCTTTATCAACCACTACCAGTTTTCGGTAAACAGGATTATTGCTTTTATAAACTCCCCTTACCTTTTTTGTTGATATTCGTTCATCGTAAAAGAAATCAACTTTTTGTAAGCCGAAATTATCTATCAGTTTTTGCAGGCAATCGTCTTTGCTGCCATCGTTAATTATAATTACTTCGAGGTTGTTGTAATGGATGGAGAGCAATGAACGTGCATTTTCCACAACTGTAGCTCCCTCATTATAAGCGGGGGCAAGTATGCTCATAGACGGAGCTTCGGGCGAAATAGCCAGAATGCGGTAGTCGGTGAAACTATTCTTGTTAAGATATTCTTTAACCGCGACTATCGAATAGAGACCAATACAGATATAAGCGAGCAGTAAGGTTATTGAATAGATTAATAACATTCCTAGGAACACATCCGAAATGATACTTAGCCAGTTCATTTGGTCCTCTCCATTTGTATTTGTTTGACAATCTCATTTAATGGAAAACCGGATGCCCTAGGATGGTTTTCTATCGTTTCCAGGCCTTCATTTCCGCAGTTAAACAAGGCCCTGGTTGCTGCAAGTTTTATTTGGTTGTTTTCTGAGTCAAGTTGTTTTTCTAAAAATGAAATACTTTCGGGAGAGGCTATTTCTTTGAGTGCACTAAGAATAGCAAGTTGATGAGTTATTGATTCATTATTGTAAATGCGTATCAGGTGCAATGCGGTTGTATCCTCATAAATCTCTTTGAGGCAATTAATTGCTTGCAGACGAACTTTGGCATTTTTGTGGTTCAGACAGTCGACAATGTTATCATACAATTGAAATTGATGATAAGAGGCAGAAAGTTTCAAAGCAAAGATTATTACAGTATCATTTTTTGACTTTAGCCAGCTTTCTATCCCGATAAAATCAGATGCAGCAACAGTAGACAGCTGTACAAGCAGATTTATTTGATGCCATTCTGAAATTGGGTAAGTGATTTCGTTTAAAAAACTTAGTCCCTCAAAGCCATGAATTTTTACGATGCTGGTTTGAGCTTCCATCCGGATATATTCGTTTTTATGATTTGTTAGGTTGTAAAGGAGCGGATAATAATCCTCCTGATGCATAACGGCAAGTTCCTGTATCCCTTTAGCTTTTTTGTGCCATCTGGAGTCTTTTATTTTTTTTGCGGAATCTTTTTCAAGCCCAAGCTGATTGTATAAACTTATCAGATTGTCTCCAGCTACTCCAGTCAAACTTTTTCTAATGATTACCAGCTCATTAATTAGCGTTTGTCTGAATAAAGGTTTCTTTAAAAGTTTCTGTATCCGCTTGTTTACTGATATGAAGAAGGTGGGTGATTCGTGTTCTTCGTCTTCAAAAAAGATAGTTTTGGTAATTAATACGTCTGTTTTAACCAGCCATATTTTTTTTTGCTTATCCCGGGAGTTTTTTGCTATCAGCGCGAAAGACATGATCACCAAAAGGACCAACATAACGCACGACAAAAAAATGGTCAAGAGTAGAAGATGCTCAGGTGTTATCATTAAAATAACAGGTGATTAAGACATGAACCTGCGAACTCTTACAGATAACTCGTTAGGGCTGAATGGTTTGGTTATGTAATCGTCGGCGCCAAGTTGGAATGCCTCTAAAACTACATTTTCCTGTCCCATTGCGGATAAGATAATTACAGGAATTCTTTTGCCGGTCATCTGTCTCACAAAACCAATTATTTCCATACCTGATGTGAAAGGCATCATCAGATCGGTAATAATAAGGTCAGGAGAAATCTCTTCAATTTGACTTAATGCTTCCCTTCCGTCCCGGGTCGAAAAAACTGTGTGGCCGTCCTTTTTCAGTCTGAACTCGAGTGTTTTCAACATTAAAAGATCATCGTCAGCTATGAGTATTTTCATGATGAGAGTGCTTTATTAAGATAGCGTTTGTGTTTCGTTTTTCCTTTACCGAAAAACAAGTAAAAAGGTTACAAAAAAGTCTTTTTATTTTCTCAGGCTTAAACGAGCAAGATATTGGTCATGGTCATCTTCAAAAATAATCTCATAATTAAAACCGAGATCCAAAGAAATAGCTGCCATTAGGCTACTATCAACGTATACCCAATCAAACCAATTGCCTTTTACTCCTTTGTATTCATATTGATAGGATATTTCACCAAAGTACTTTTCGTTAGGGAAGGATGTATCGCTATACAGATACGATATGTCTGAAGAATCAAAAATAATTTGTCCTCCTTTTTTTAATAACTTTTTACAGTGATTGAGTAGTACCGACAGTTTTTCAATATTTCCTGCAAGTCCGATTCCGTTCATCAGCAATAATAGTGTGTCGTATTTTTTATCCTGAAAATCGAAGAAATCTTTATTTATTATTTGTTTCACGCCCCTCTCTCTCATAATCGTGCACGCAACGGTTGAGATTTCGAGTGCTGAAATATCAAAGCCAGAGCGTTGTAGTTCTAATGTGTGACTCCCGACCCCTGCTCCGACATCTAATATTTCTCCCCTGCAATTTTTTAAGGCGTAAAGTTCCAGGTCGGGCATCTCTGATTGGTCTCTGAAAAAGACATCTGCCGGCATTTCTTCCGGTTCTCCATAAGAATTGTGTAACCATAAAATCTCAGCGGCATCATTATTGAATTGATCTAATAGCGCACTTCCGAAAATATCCATAAATTATCTTTTGGCAGGATAAAAGTATCAGAATAAGCATCAGTTTAAAAACATTAATGCTTTTAAACGTTTAAACACTAATTATACTATTTATATATGAGTACAAAATTGTTAAGTAATCAGCACAGATTTTCACAAAAGGGAATCTATATATTCACACTCCTTATTCTTTCTTTAATTATTAGTAACTGTAAAAGCAAGGTGACATTGGGTGAGCAGCCTGTATTGGATAGTGTGTACATAACCAATTACATGAAGTCTGAGCCACAGTTTAAAGAGCATTTGGATTGGGCCAAGAAATTTTATAAGGAAAGAAAGTTTACCCTGGGATGGTTTCAAGATCATAAGCTGGTTCCGCAAGCCGAAAAAATGTTTGCTGTTATAAACAGGTCATACGAAGAAGGCCTGGATCCGAAAGAGTATCAGCTATTTAATCTTGAAGAAAAATTAAAAGAACTGGATGATGCCAAAAAGGACACCGCCAAGTTTAACGACTTGGAGAAGAAGCTGGACATTGCCTTATCCGCAACCTATTTCAATTTTGCTGACGACTACTACCGCGGTTTGGTAGTTCCAAGGGAGAACAGGGAAGTTGAATGGGATGTAAAGAGAAACAAGATTAAACTGCATAAGGCATTATTGACCTTACTTGGAGCCAGAAAAAGTAAGTATCCCTATGCTGAATTTCAGCCTTTACACCAGGAATATGCTAATCTGAAAAAAGCGCTTGCCCGTTATCGCGAAATACAAAAGGGCGGAGGCTGGCCCACAATACCGGAAAATACAAAATTAAAAGCAGGGCAGAGTTCTCCGGTAGTTCCTTTGCTGAATAAAAGACTGGCCGATTTATTGGGGAATGATGAAAATTCAACTGCTTCCGCAGATAGTTCTGTTTATGGTCCGAGGTTGGTAAATGCCGTGAAAAAATTTCAGGAATTGCATGGACAAACTCCTGATGGGAATATTGGTCCCGCCACTGTTAAATTGTTAAATGTGCCTATCCAAAACCGAATTCGTCAGATTATCATTAACATGGAACGGTGGCGCTGGATTCCGAAGAGCTTTGAGCCGAGTTATCTGTTGGTTAATATACCTGAGTACAAGCTTCATGTGATAGAAAATTCGAAAGAGGTGATGAACATGAACGTGATTGTAGGTAAAACAATGAATGAAACTCCTATTTTCAGTGATAAACTCGAACATGTAGTTTTAGCTCCTTACTGGAATATTCCTCCTAGTATTTTAAAAGAAGAAATAGCGCCAAAAATTATGAGCGATCCAGGTTACCTGGATCGGTTAAACATGGAAGTCGTTACCAACAAAGGAAGTGTAGTAGGTCAGGAATCTATTGACTGGAGTCAGGCTGGCTCAGAAGGATTTGGTTATATCGTTAGAAAAAGGCCCGGACCTAAGAATGATTTGGGCGATGTGAAATTTATATTCCCTAATGAAGACAATATCTATTTGCACGATACGCCTCACGACGAATTATTCAGTCAGTCTAAAAGAGGTTTTAGCCATGGATGTGTAAGGGTAGAAAGACCTATTGACCTTGCGGTTTATCTATTAAGAAACGTACCTGGTTGGGATAGAGCAAGTATTATGCGTCAGATCAGCACCGGCAAAGAAAGATATGTGGGTGTAAAGCAGAAATTACCGGTTTATCTGGTGTATTTTACCGCGAAGGCGGATACTAACGGTAACGTACGGTTTTACGAAGATATATACGGGCATGATGCAAAGTTAGCCTCGATGTATTTCAGCAGATTGTAGGTTGAATTAAATACTTGCTTTAAAAGCAGTTTAAGATTTATGTAGATTTGAAACATGGATCCGGAAATTCTGATGCAATTGGTGAGTATGAAAATGCCCTTTGGTAAATATCAAGGTTATTTGATTTGTAACCTTCCCGAAAGTTATCTGGTATGGTTTAATCAAAAAGGATTCCCGGCAGGCAAGCTGGGAATCCTTCTTTCTACGATGTACGAGATTAAATTAAATGGTCTTGAATACCTGCTGACTCCTTTAAAATCAGTGAAAAAATAACAAAATAAGCGTTTGTTCTCTCATCGTTTTTTTCTTAAGTCGAGCGTATAGTTTACAGCGGTCTGTAAATAGCTTTTTGTGGTGTTATTGACTGTTTGGGCCAAATATCCCAATTGCACATTGGCGTTTGGAGCAAGTTGATAGGCAATAGCTCCGTAAAGTCGATTTCTATCAAAAGGAGTAGATGTAAAGTGAATAAACACTTCATCATAAAAACTCAGAAACAGACTGTTTTTTTCTATTTCTTTAGAAGTTACAGGTATCGAAACACGCATCAAGTATCGTGCTCTGTCAAGATACCGTTCAGAATTGTTCGATTTTATCCATCGCTGTTCGAGCCTGTACCTGTGCTCAAGAAAAAACCTTCCAAAGTTATTCCGAAGAAGGACTTGTTGCCAGACACGGTTTTCGGATGTTGAGGGTGTTTGAATCACATCGTCATCCAATTGATAATTCGTAATCCGGCCATATCCTGCGGTCGCCACCGCATTGGGAGAAATATGATAGTTTAAACCTCCCCGTAGTAATATCTGCTCGGGTTCTGAAAGCAGGCCATAGTCGCGATGCTGGGCTTCTGCATGAATGCTCCATTTATCGTGGAAACGTACCTGCCCAAAAAACATAGTCCAGTTTCCAAGGTCAGGAAGATTCTTTTGCTGAGCGAAAGAAGAAAGACCTGATGATAGAAGAGCTATCATCAGCGTCTTTTTAAAAGGTAATTTTGCCTCGATTATCTTCAAAGCCATATATTAGAAATCTTCCCTAACGGCTTCTGCTTCAACTTGGTTTACGGAATCACTTTTTTGATAAAATTCAACAATTCCAGTGTCCACATTATACATTCCACCAACGAGGGCAATTTCATTTTCCAACAGCATTTGGTTTAGCAGCGGGCTTTTTTCTATTATTTTCTCCATGGTGAGTTTAACATTCAGAGCTGCAACTTTTTCAACAAATTCTGGATTGGCCGCCGTGCGATTTAGGGAAACCGTTGTTTCCGCATTCACTGCTGGCTTAAGCTTTTCAAGTAAAATGCTCAGGTTGTCTAATTTTACATCATCGCATGCACCTTTCACAGCACCACATTTTGTATGACCAAGTACAACAACTACTTTGGCCCCTGCTACTTTACAGGCAAATTCCATGCTTCCTAAAATGTCTTCATTCACTATATTTCCAGCAATTCTGGCGCTGAAAATATCTCCAAGACCCTGATCAAAAATCAATTCGGCTGACGTTCGCGAATCGATACAACTTAACACAATGGCGAACGGGTGCTGCCCATCGGACGTTTCATTCACCTGCTGCAATAAATTGCGATTGTATTTCAGATTGCTTACAAATCGTTTATTACCATCCATTAAAAGCTCAATAGCTTTCTGAGGAGATAAAGAAGCCTGCATTTCTTTTGTTAATGTTTTCATCTGTTTGTTTTTAGGTGTTTCGGGTTTTAGACAAACATAGTAATATTATTTAAAATGATAGTAATACTATCAATAAAAATAACGTTACATTTGCCCTATTCAATTTCCAAATGGAACTCTATCTAAAATTCAACATTAACGATAAACTATTTCTGCGAAATCCAGAAGAATCAGAGTTAGGAAAAAAGATAATCCAGCATGGGATTACTTTGATACATAAAATGGGTTTTGAGGTATTTACCTTTAAAAAACTCGCGATAGCTATCGGCACAACAGAGGCTGGTATTTACCGATACTTTGAAAATAAACATCGGTTGTTGCTGTACATTGTAGACTGGTATTGGAGTTGGCAGGAATACCGCCTAATATTTCAGACCAATAACATACAAAATCCAGAAGATAAAATAAGGATTGCTATAAAGTTGCTTTCTGCACCGGTGGTAGATGATTTAACGACGAGTTATATTAATGAATCGCTTTTATACGAGATTGTTATGGCCGAAGGAGCCAAATCGTATTTAACCAAGCACGTAACTGAGGATAATCAGGCCAATTTTTTTAAGCCGTTTAAGGATTTATGTGCCAGAGTAGCCGGGTTTATTGAAGAATATAATCCGGATTATAGTTTCCGTTTTTCGTTGTCGAGTACCATAATTGAAATGGCCCATTCGCAGAAATTTTATATGAAGAACCTGCCATCTTTAACAGATTTTGGTGCCACCAAAGATGAGTCTAAAATAATTTTATTCTTAGAGAGTCTGGTGTTTTCAAGTATCAGAAAAGCTTAGTTTTTCCGGTATATCGGGATTTTATAGTTGTGTGGAACTTTTCTTCATTTCCTCCGGAACCGAGAAGTGGTAGTATATTAAACCGGTGAGAGTTAGTGCAATCCCCAACAGGGAAGGGATAAAAGCTGTAACCAGTGTAACAACCATAAAGGTCGCCTGAATTAACAATACAATTATTAATGTTATCGGATAGCCCCATGTTTTATAGGGTCTTAAAACATCCGGATACTTTTGCCGCAAGACGTATACAGAGGCAAAGGTTAGTACATTAAACACAGAAGACGTAAAAGAGAAATAATCAATTACTGCTTCGTAAGCACTTTCGGCAAAAGTTGCAAGCAGTATTAAAACCGAGGCCCATCCGGCTTGTGCAAACATGGAGTAGTTTGGGGTTTTATATTTTGGGTGTATCCGCGAAAGCGAGTTAAAAAATAATTTGTCGCGGGCCATTGCATACCAGGTTCGGCTTTTTACCAATATCTGAGTGTTTACATTACCAAATGTGCTCACCATTATTGCTGCCGCCACTAATAAGCCACCTGCCGAGCCTAAAACTACTTTCATAGAATCTATGGCGACACCTTTAGAAGCACCCATAGTTTCGGGCCCCAGCAAATTCAGATAAGCCGTGTTGATCAAAAGATATAAAAGCATTACGACTCCGATTCCGAGAAAAAGTGAAAGAGGAAGGTTTTTTCTGGGATTTTTCACCTCTTCAGCAACATAGGTGGCGCCTTCCCATCCGCTATATGCAAAAAAGCCATATCTCAATGCTGTAAAAATAGAGATGATGCCCGCCCAGCTCCATGGTTTGTCCACAGCATCAGCGAAATTTTGTTTCTCAATTCCCTGCGATGCGCTTAAGGCGATAATTGAAATAAGCAGACCTACTTTTAAAAAACTAAAAATATTCTGAAATATACCGCTTAATTGTATGCCAAAAGAATTTGCTGCGGTCAGTATTAAAACAAGAGAAATGGCTAATATCCCTTCCTGAAAACCACCGATTTTTAAGCCTGCTGTTGCTAGTGCGTTTTCAGAGAAAAATAGGGCTACCGCTGCAATCGCTCCGGTTTCGGAAACAAAGAACATTGCCCAGCCTCGTAAAAAGGTAACAATCGGAGGGTAAGCAGCTTTAAGAAAAACATAAGGGCCACCCGAACGTGGCATCATTGCGACTAGCTCGGCATAACATAAAGCGCCCAGAATTGTTGCGATGCCGCCCAGAATCCAAACTCCGTAAAACATGCTTACAGAGGCCGTGATAAACATGATCGGGGCAGGGGTCCTGAAAATCCCCGAACCGATTATTCGATTGACAACAATCGAGAGTGTTTCGGTAAGGCCTAGCTTTCTTTCAAGTTCGGTTTTCTCTTCAAAAATCTGCTCTTCTTGCATGAATGGCTTAGTGATGATAAATTTCAGTTAAAAATCAAACCGATAGGATTAAATATTGTTCATAAATGAATATATTTCCATAAAAAATTAATTGAAAATTATGATAAGAAGATCAACTGCTGTATGGAATGGTACAGGTAAAGAAGGAAAAGGGTCATTAACTTCTACTAGCGGAGTACTAAATAATACTCCTTATTCTACTTCGGCACGTTTCGAAAATGAAGACGGAAAAGCAGGAACAAATCCAGAAGAACTAATTGCCGCCGCACACGCGGGTTGCTTTTCTATGGCTTTAAGCTTCCAGTTAACAGAGGCGGGCTTTGTGCCGACCGAGTTGAAAACCGAAGCTGCCGTGAGACTTGATCCGGGAGAAAATGGATTTTCTATAACCTCCATCGAATTGAATTTAACAGGAACGGTGCCGGGTATTTCTGAAGAGGAATTTCTACGTTTGGCAAATGCAGCAAAAGCGGGCTGTCCGGTGAGCAAAGCATTGTCGGCTGTGTCAATTTCGTTAAATGCTAAATTAGTTTGATATAAATAGCTCACCTTTTGCAGTAAGATACTGGATTCTCAAGCGGGGAGCGACAAAATTTTTAAGAATTCTGAGGAAGCTTTGCGAGATACGATCTATTGAGCATCGAAGCTTCTTCAGAATACTGCTAATAATGACCGGGCGATTCTTGAAGCGTATATAAATGATTGATTGTCGGTCGATAAATTCATAGTGAAAGTAAGAAAGTGGCTATCCCAAAACACACATCTGCTTTTTTTTTGTTACTACTTAAAGCCTTCTTTTAATGACTCAACTGAAAATTTTAATTGAAGTTTTAAGCGTTCTATTTGTATTGATTTCTCTCGTTCCGCTGGTGCGGAATGATTATTGGGCATTCAGAGTTTTTGAGTATCCGCGTTTCCAGAAATTAATAGTTTGTCTGCTGTTATTTGTTGGAGCCCTGGTGTTTGTGAATTTATCGCCTGATAAGCCCTTGTATTTCATTACCATCTTATTATTCGCAAATATCTGTTATCTTTTTTACCAGGTTTATCCATTTACTGTTTTAAGTAAAAAAGAGGTAATCAGACCTGAAAAAGAGTTTCCGAAGCAGGACATTGCCTTAATGACTGGAAATGTTTTACAGTACAACAAAGAATCGAAGGCCTATCTGGCAAATATTTATGCGGCAAATCCGGATGTACTATTGTTATTAGAGACCGATAATTGGTGGGAGCATGAGACTGCAGAACTTATGGAAATCTACCCGTATCACATAAAAGTGCCTCAGGAGAATACCTACGGAATGTTGTTGTATTCTAAGCTCGAGTTACAGAATTCAAAGGTGAAATTTTTAGTAGAGGATGATGTTCCCTCTATACATACCATTATTGTGCTTCCCTGCGGTCAAAAAGTTCAGTTATATTGTGTTCATCCTACACCGCCGGTACCTCAGGAAAATCCGCGTTCTACCGAACGGGATAAAGAGTTACTTTTGGTCGCAGATAAAGCGAAAGACAATCCACTCCCGGTAATTGTGGTGGGGGATTTGAACGATGTAGCCTGGAGTTACACCACGGCTTTGTTTTGTAAGATAAGTGGTCTTTTAGATCCCCGAAAGGGAAGAGGATTTTTTAACACATTTCATGCCCAACACCGATTTTTGCGATTTCCCCTGGATCATGTATTTTGTTCGACAGATTTTAAATTGATCCAAATAGAAAAACTTGATGCGGCCGGATCTGATCATTTTCCAATGTTTGTTAAGCTTCAGTATGAGAAAGCCGCCTCCATGGAACAGGAAGAACCTCAGCCAAACAAAGAAGAGCTTGAACTGGCTGAAGAAAAAAAGCATAAGAAGACGGCGTAATGCATTCTATTTATGCTGGTTCGACACCTCAGGATTTCTTTTTGATAATCATCTTTTGATCATCTGAAGCTGGAATCTTTCTAAGATCTTTTCTCTAAGGCATTTGTCACAAATTTTAGCCCGGTAGTGCGGCTGTTTTTCGTTTTCTCCACTTTATTATCTCATACCAGATTACAGACAAAAATCCAATAATCAGACATAAGGATAATTGCTGAAAATTTAAGGGTTCGAATCCGAAGAATTCTGCTAATGGATCGAAAAAAAGTAATATTCCTGTTATTGCAATGGTTACGCTGATAATGAGTAAAACCAAACCGTTCTTGTATTTCAACGTGGTGAGGATAGAATAATAAAAGGAGCGATTTATTAACGTCAGAAAGATATTAGCCGAAATAAGCACGGTAAAGACCATCGTTCTTGTATGTGATTCATTTAGCCCCTGGTGCACGGCATACTGATAAGCGCTGAGAGTTCCCACAGTAATAGCCAAACCCTGAACAATACTTGTTGTGAGCTCTTTTCGTTTAAAAAAGGTGTTTGTAAATGGACGAGGCTTCTGAATCATTGTTTTCTCTTCCATTGGTTCGTTTTCGTATATGATAGAGCAGGTAGGCCCCATTACCAGCTCTAAGAATATGATATGTACCGGCGAGAAAATATTAGGGTATATCCACCCCAAGGTTAATGGAATAAAGACTGTAAGTATGATAGGAATATGAATTGATATTACGTATTGAATAGCTTTTTTCAAATTGGAATATATTTTTCTTCCCATTGCAACAGCATCCACCATTTTCGACAGATCGTCTTCCAGCAAAATTAATGACGCTGCTTGCTTAGCTATTTCTGTGCCTTTTTTACCCATTGCAATTCCAATATGAGCTGACTTCAGGGCTGGTCCGTCATTAATACCATCGCCTGTCATCGCTACTATTTCTTTCCTTTCTTTTAAAGCATTGATCACTTTTAGTTTTGCCTCCGGAAACATCCGTGTAAATACATTAGTATTCTCTACACAATTCTGCAATTCTTCATTCGTTAATTTCATCAGTTCATCGCCGGTTATACTTTTCTCATATCCTTTAAACCTTACTTGTCTGGCAATGGCTGTGGTTGTGGCCGGATAATCTCCGGTAATTATCTTTACAGAAATTCCGGCTGCATAAAATTTTTCGAAAACTGCCTGTATGTTTTTCTTCGGAGGATCATAGAATGCAACAAGTCCTTTAAAGTGGAATTTAAATTCCTGCTGAGTTTTAGGGAAATTATCACCTGCAAACTCAGATTGTGCTACTCCCAAAATACGGTAGCCGTCGGAACCGAGTGTTTTAATGATTTGTTCGATCTGCTGTTTTTCGGTTTCAGATATGTCCGAAAGCTTCATCAGTGCTTCAGGAGCTCCTTTTGCTGCTATAATCCTTTCGCCTGCCTCATTTTCGAAAAGGTGCGTCATCATAGGCGGTTGTCCGCTAAGGGGATATTCGTGGATCATTTTAAAGTTTGGCCTTTCATCGTTTAACTCCAAACCTGAATAAGCGGTGTGCAGCGCAACTTCCATCGGATCGAAGGGGATTGGCTCGCTTGCCCACATAGCTAGCTTTATAAGATCTGTTTCATCGCTGTTTAAAAGGCTTTCGGGATTTGAGATCTTTGCCGATTTAATTCCATAAAGTTTTGCCAGCGTCATTTTGCTTTCGGTAATAGTTCCCGTTTTGTCTATGCACAGTACGGTGGCGCTGCCTAAAGTTTCAACCGTTTTCATCTGTTTCACTACAATGCCCATTTTCATTAAACGCCAGGCTCCCAATGCCATAAATGTGCTGAAAGCTACTGGTATTTCTTCCGGTAAAATGCTCATGGCTAATGTTAGTGCTTTTAGCAGGCTGTCGAGTGCATCATGTGTCTTGAAATAATTTATGGTCCAAACAATTAAAAAAACAACGGCACCTGTAATCACCATCTTTTTTACGAAATTGGTTATCTGTTTTTCGAGTGGAGTTTTTTCTTCTTGGATGTTCTCCAGGCTTTTTCCGATCTTACCTAATTTTGTTTCGTTACCCACTGCGTTTATGGTGGCAATTGCTAATCCGCTGGCTACAGATGTACCATGATAAATCAGGTTGTCTTCTTTCTCTTTATCTTTGTAAACCGGGAGGGACTCTCCTGTGAGTATAGATTCATTTACCGAGAAGTCGTTCGAATGTACAATTACGCCGTCAGCTGTAATTAAAGTGCCTTCTTCAATTATCAGGCTGTCGCCAACAACCAGTTCGTCGCTCTTAATTTCAACAACGATACCATTTCGGATTACTTTACAATGGGGTTGACTGAAGTCTTTTAGTTTTTCCAAGGCATTGCGACTTCTTTTATCCTGGTATAAAGAAATGGCAGCAACCAGAACAATAGCTGAAGCCAGAAAAATCCCATCTCCTGGATCTCCGCTTACGAAATAGACCAACGAGGCTATGAGCAGCAGAATAACCATGGGTTCTTTGCCGAGGCTTTTTAGCGCATCAATGAAGCCATTTTCTTTTTTGTAATCAAGTGTATTTGGGCCGTGTTTTTCCCGCGATTCAAGTACCTGCTTAGTGGTTAAACCTTTGATATTGTGTGTGGTTACAGGCATAAAGAGTTTGTTTTTTACAGGAGAATATTCATAAATTTAGGAGTAATAATTTATAAAGTTACATGCTACAATTGAACTTAATCGTCGTGGCCCGCTAAGATCAGAATTCGAATAATGTGAGCGAAACGAAACGTAACATCCAAATCAAGGTGAACCCGGGGAAACGTTATGAAGAGTTGGGATTTAGTAAAAAATATTTCAAACTATCAGGCATTTTGATAATATTCTTCCAATGGTTTAAACACAATACCATATTTATTAACAATGGCTAATTGTCCTGCATGATAAGCTGTATGAGATATTATTCGGCCCAAGGCTTCGGCTTTAGTTTTGGTTCCAAATTCTTTTGTTGTAATCAATGTCTCCCAGTCGGAGTCGCTTTGTTGCTCCAAAACGCTTTCCAGGGTTTTTGCCGACTGATCGACATACGATTTTAATTCATCCAAATTTGTCCATTCACCGGTATCGTGCTGCGCAATTAACGTTTTAGCTGACACGTCTACCTGAGGTGCATCGAATACATTTTTAGAAAATATTAATTCTACATCTCCGATATGGCGGATCAAAAAACCTAAGCTGTTTGGACAGGGCGCAAGTTTCTTTTTCAAATCTTCGGGTGTAAGATTTTGTAATTGATTAGTGAACCTTGATCTGGCTTCCTGCCAGAGTTCAATTAAGGCAGCCGTTTTTGTTTTCATATTATGACTGATTTCTACCAATTTAAGAAAAGCAGGTCCCTAAACCATTGATTTCTATTAGCTTCAATGGTGATTTACGTATGTATATAAGGCAGCCGTTTTTGTTTTCATATTATGACTGATTTCTACCAATTTAAGAAAAGCAGGTCCCTAAACCATTGATTTCTATTAGCTTCAATGGTGATTTACGTATGTATAGTAAAGCGTTTTTGTTTGCTATTTCCCGATCTTGAAATAAATTATTGTTAAATTAAATATTTATTCTAACTATTTATAAAACATTCCGTAATAGCACCATTTATTAGCTGTTTAATTAAAAAACGTGACTTCCAAAGTATTTAACACTATCACTATCCGACGGGCAGAGCCTGAAGATGCTGCAACATTAGCGTGTTTCAGTCGAAAAACTTTTTCTGAAAGCTTTGCAGACCAGAATGGCAAAGGAGATATTGAGAGGATTTTAGAAGAAGAGTTTTCTGTACAGGCTCTTATGTCAGATGTTGGTCGCAGGCATAACACGGTTTTTTTGGCTTACCGATTACACACCCTCGTTGGCTACGCTCTAATGCGCGAACTGAATAATCCCGCCGAAATAAACTCTGCTGTAAAATGCATGGAATTGGTGCGTTTGTATGTGGATGACTCTTTTAAAGCAACAGGCGTTGGGTCTGCACTAATAAAAGAGTGCATTTCGCAGGCCAGGATTCAAAATAAGGAGGTGCTTTGGTTGGGAGTATGGTGTGAAAATAAACGGGCAATTGATTTTTATACGAAATGGGGATTTCAAAAATGTGGTTCAAGAAATTCTCTTATAGGAGACGATTCTCAAATCAACTGGATAATGAAAAAGGAATTGCAATTCTAACGAAGCTTTTTAGCAGTTGTCAGCTTTCAATTCTTCACCGGTGAGAGTTAAATAGACGTTTTGCAATTGATGAATCGAATCAATTGCGACAGCAATCTTTCCCTCCTCCATAAACCCGCTTTCAAAAGGCGACAGTTTAAAATGAATGAAATTTTTGGAGTCTATCCAAACATTATTTTCATCCGGACTCTTATTAAATCCTAAAAAAATAAGCCAGTCTTCCCTTAATTCCAAAGGCTGGATTTCATCAAATTTAATCCTGAAGTGATAGCCTTGTCTGGGAACCAGCATTTCACCAATAATGCTAGAATGTTGGATTTCGGTAAGAAATAATATGCCTTCTTCGTTTTCTCTGGGACTGATCTTGATCAGATTACCTAATTTCAATTCCTGAATGTCCATCATTCAATGTTAGATTGTTTAGTTTTTTGAACTCATCCTTTCAAAAATGCGAAAGATTCTGAACACTGTTGCTGTTTTTTTGATCTAATACTTAAATTCATTTAAAATGTTACCAACGGCGATTTCGTGTTAGATTGGCGGGTTGTGTTTCATGTCAGTTTGTATAAAGCAAAAAAGATCCGGGTGATACCCGAATCTTTTTCAAATAATATAGTTTGGAACCGTGTTGCAAGCCCCTTAGGCCATGCTGTACAATTCTTCCCTTTGCTGCTTTACCACATCGCTATTAATATACTCGTCATAGGTCATCAGCTTGTCAATAATGCCACCCGGAGTAATCTCAACAATCCTGTTAGCTACCGTTTCCGTTAATTCGTGATCTCGGGAAGTAAATAAAATTACTCCTCTAAAGTCTTTCATTCCATTGTTTAGTGCGGTAATCGATTCCAGGTCGAGGTGATTGGTAGGCTCGTCAAATAAGAGCACATTTGCCTGCTGAAGCATCATGCGGGAGAACATGCAACGCATTTTTTCTCCTCCAGAAAGAACCGAGCTCTTTTTCAAAACCTCTTCTCCTGAGAAAAGCATTCTTCCCAAAAAGCTTCTGATAAACTGCTCATCTTTATCTGCGTCAGAATATTCTCTTAACCAATCAATCAGGTTTTCGTCTTTACCTTCAAAATAAGCTGAATTATCATTTGGAATATCTGCTGTATTAATGGTAACACCCCATTTAAATTCACCTTTATAATCCTTATCTCTGCCAGTTAAGATATCGTAAAAAGCTGTCGTCGCTAAACTGTTTTCGGAAAGTATGGCAATTTTATCACCTTTATTAACCATCAGGTTAATGTTCGAGAATAGCAGTTCGCCGTTGAGTTCTTTTCTTAAACCTTCTATCTGAAGAATCTGATCGCCGGCTTCACGTCCCTGGTGATTGAAAAGGATTGCAGGATATTTTCTGTTAGACGGTTTAATTTCTTCAAGATTGATTTTATCCAAGGCTTTCTTTCTACTGGTTGCCTGTTTCGATTTAGAGGCATTTGCGCTAAAACGGCGAATGAATTCCTGAAGTTCTTTTACCTTATCTTCAAGTTTCTTGTTTTGGTCAGAACGCTGACGGGCAGCCAACTGACTGGATTCGTACCAGAATGTATAGTTACCTGTATAGATGGTGATCTTACTAAAGTCGATATCCACAACATGCGTACACACTGTATCTAAGAAGTGCCTGTCGTGAGATACTACCAGGATAATCCCTTCATAGCTTGCAAGAAAATCTTCCAGCCATGCAATGGTTTGAATGTCAAGGTCGTTGGTTGGCTCATCAAGTAGTAAAATATCGGGTTTGCCAAAAAGCGCCTGTGCCAATAACACACGAACTTTCTGATTACCGTCAAGCTCTTTCAGAAGCTTGTAGTGTAATTCTTCCTTTATACCCAAATTGCTAAGCATGGTTGCGGCATTGTTCTCTGCGTTCCATCCATCCATCTCGGCAAAAATGTTTTCAAGTTCGCCAGCACGCTCGCCATCTTTTTCTGTGAAATCTTCTTTGGCGTACAAAGCGTCTTTCTCCTTCATTACACTAAAAAGCTCTTTGTGACCCTGAAGAACGGTTTCGATTACAGGATATTCATCAAAGGCATAGTGATTTTGAGAAAGTACAGCCATCCGTTCGCCCGGAGTGAAACTTACAGAACCGCTGCTGGGGTCTATCTCTCCCGAAAGAATTTTAAGAAAAGTTGACTTGCCGGCGCCATTTGCTCCGATCACACCGTAACAGTTTCCCGGAGTGAATTTTAAGTTAACGTCCTCAAATAGAGTTCGTTTTCCGTAACGGAGCGATAGATTTGATACTGTAATCATGCTTTGTAAATTGAGGTGCAAAAATAAGGATTATCGATAGGATTTGTCTGTTGCAATTAAAGAATTATTTTTAGATGGAAATAACATGACAAAAGTGGAGTGGTTACCCGATTTAAAAAATAAAATTGGAAAGAAAACAGCTCAACATCTTGCCCAATTGGCATCAGCTAACGTTGATGCCCTCAAGTATTTAATTGATATGTCGTTTCATCACGACCCACAAATTGCTTTCAGAGCTGCCTGGATCTTAGAATGTACTTTTAACTCCAGTAAAGATTGCTTTGTTGTTGGCTTGCCCGGCTTTTTAAGCGCTTATTTGAAGCAGAATAATTACAGCTGCAGGAGGCATTATACTAAAATTCTGATGGGCCTCTCTGAAAGACGGAGCGGCTATTTAGATCAGTATGACCTAAGTGACCTTGTAGAAGTTACGTTCGAATGGTTGATTGATCCGGAAACACCTGTTGCGGTGCAGGTAAACTGCCTTGATATTTTATTCAATTTAAGTAATCGTTATGGTTGGATAGCAGATGAATTGAAAGCGCAGATTGTTTTTTTATTAAAAGATGGAACAGCAGCTATGCAAAGTCGCGGAAAAAAGTTGTTGAAAAAAATGAAATGATCAGCTAAGGTTAATGGCTCAATAATTAAGCAGAGTCTCTCCGCTTTAGCCGGGTATTCAGTTTTGAAACAAAAACAATGCTGATTAACGTTATCACGATGCTGATATACCCCGTAATTTCATAATTAAGTATAGCATTTGATGGAGTTTTAATAACGATAAAGCCAGCAAGTACAGAGGCAATGCCGACAAATATTTGCTGGACCGATGAATTTATACTCATGAAGCTACCGCGGCGTTCGGTAGAAACAACGTTACTTATCATTGCCTGGGCAGGAATCATTCTTCCTGATGAAACCACAAACCAGAATCCGGTGACGGCGAGAACAAGGTAAAATGGGAACGGCGGAAGGTTGGTGATCAGTGCAATAGGTAAAATTGCCACCAGAGCCATGATTACAAACAGGCGGTGTTTACCAATCTTGTCGGCCAATCGGCCAAGCAGCGGAGAGCTCACCAGGGTAAGCGCTCCGCCGATCATATAAATCATTGGGGTTTGTACTTTGCTGAAACCCATATTGAACTCCATAAAGGGGTTTAAAAAGGGAATAATGAGAAAATGTCCAAGCATAATAGTTGCCGAAAGCGCCAGCGCCAGAACCTGATTTTTGTCTTTGCCGATACTGCTTAAGAGTTCCAATGGACTTACTTTTGTCTGCCTGCTTTCCTTTGTATGTGCGTCCATTTTCGGTAAATATTTGATAAGAAACGGGATAAGGATGGCTCCCAAACCTGCTACAAAATAAAAAGGGCCGTGCCAATTGAAGATATTTGCCAGGTACAAAGAAAAGGGTACGCCAAACACAGAGGCCACAGAAAATGCTGCCATAATAATTCCCATGGCGGTGCCTCTTCTTTGGTAGGGTATCAGATCGGCTACGATAGATAAAACCTGGGCACCGATTAACCCGCCAAAAATACCTGCTACAATTCTTGAAAATAACAGGATGAAATATGTTGGAGACAGTGCACAAAACAATGTACCTACTAAGAAGCCCGAAAAGCCCATCAACAGAACTTTTTTACGGTCGTATTTGTCGACAAAGAAGGCAGCAAGAAAGCCGGAAATGCCAGCGCTGAAAGTATAGGCAGCCACCAGCATCGAAAACTGTTGTGATGAGATATTAAAATAGGGCATCAGGTAATTTCCCAATGGCATCATTATCATAAAATCAAGAATGTGAGTAAAGTTTATAGCTGCCAATAAAAGCAGTATTATCTTTTCTTTAGAATCCATTAAGTGTGTGTTGTTGATTGCCAATATTAATCAAATCCTCAATAAAGAGTTTGAAATGGATTAAAACATGACGGAATTTTGTTTTTTTGGAAAGACGGACTGCCAGTTAAGGCCAGGAATTTTGGACGCCCCAAATTCGAAGCCTATTCTCCCCAGGCGGTAATTATGAAATTTCTCGTACCACCATAATTTCGGTGTTCGCATAAATAAATACCTTGCCAGGTACCTAAAGCTAGTCGGCCATTACGAATCGGAATCATTACCGAACTTCCCAGTAACGAAGCTTTAAGGTGTGCTGGCATGTCATCCGATCCTTCGTAATCATGAAGATAATCCGGGTCGTTTTCAGGGACAGTCTTGTTGAAAAACATCTCGAAATCTTGTCTTACAGTTGGATCAGCGTTTTCATTGATACTTAGTGAAGCGGATGTATGCTGGATAAATATTTGGCAGATACCCGATCTGATATCTTTGATTTCTGGCATTGCATGTATCACTTCCGCAGTAATCAGGTGGAAGCCGCGTTGTTTTTCTTTGACTTGCAGGGTATGCTGGAAAATTTTCATGACGTAATACAAAGATGTAAATATATCCAGGTATATCTTGGCAAGATCTCCGTTTGTATGAGTTACGTGGATTTAAAGGATCGCAGAGAGGCTGTCAGAAGTATGTACTTCTTAGTGGTTATAAAAACAAGTGTACTTATGCTCTGGAAAAAGCACAAGCACACAATTAGGTTTATTGGTAAAATACGATTATGAAAGATTAATATTCCAATAAAATCCGTTTGAACCTTTGCTTTTCTGAGCCAGATAAATGATTTTTTGGTCATTTAAAAGAAGTTCGTCTTTAATTGTTGAGACGCTATTATCTTTCGGATCAGGAAGGTTTTTTAAAATTAAATCAAGGGTTTCTGATAATTCAGCTTGTGGGTTTGTAGAACTTTTTCTCATTGGCTTTGCAGATAAAATAAATTAATGATCTATATATTAAAAATGTTTTCAGCTGCAAGTTGATATTCTTATTTTTTGGGAG
>CBIHLM010000060.1:0-26712 GCA_966210515.1 uncultured Pedobacter sp. | reverse complement strand
CCCCAAGTTGGATTGTCAGCCGAACTCTGAAAGTTTTAAGAAGAATCTATTGTGTACTTTAAAGCTCAACAAAGCCTTAAAAAAATTGAAAATATAGTATAAATCCAACTAACATTAAATAAAGACTTTCATAGAACCATGCTTTGATTGCATGACTAAAGTAAAAAGCCATAAATACTGCCGCGGCAGGAACTGCGAGCAAAAAATGATATATCTGATATTTCGATGTAATAAAAAAAGACAGGATAGAAAATATAAATGTGAAGAATAGCAGAAGATATGACTTTCGGATATGAACGTTGCTTCTATAGAGCTTTTGCTGCAAACTTATTATGGATAAAAACAGGATGAGCAACAAGGGAATTAACACCAAGTACTCATAATAATTAATTGGAAAAAGTTTAAACTCTATTGCGAGCGGCACTCGAAAACTTTGCAGTTTTTCGAATGAATCTGTCCAGTAATATGCTACTGCAACAAAAAAATACACCGTAGCAAGGCCTAAGATACCGGCAATCCACTCTCGCCAGTTAAAAGCTCTGAAGATAATGAGCGAAATCCATAAAATTAGCATCATCACAACAAATGGTAGATATATCAATGTACCGACAGCGATAATCATTCCCAAATCGAACATAGTTGAAAGAGCAGATTCTTTTCTATGGATACTGAGAAATTTCGATAGCATCCATATAACCAAAAAATTGCATATCAATACGGGCGTTAATACGAGGAAATGCATCAGCAGACTTGACCCGGTAACATACATAAGCGCCGGAAGAAAGGACGGCTTACCGAGCAGATTGTATTCGTTAACGATTCTATTGAATAAAAGAGCCTGTAATAAGGTTAATAAGATGGAAAAAAACAAATTTGCTTCGACACTGAAGAGATTGTTGCTTTGAATGTTAAGCAATACTGAAAGGTACACTTCAAATGCTTTAAAATCAAGCTTGTCCGGTGGATTTAACAAGATCCCTGCTCTAAGTATTACAGCGATAATACACAGTAATAATATATTAACCGGACTTAATCTTCTAAACAGACTTATCATGCACCGTGTATACTTTCTAAAAAGACAATATTAAGACAAAATTGCGGGGATGAAAACATTCGTGCAACAGAATGTTAGGCGGAATATGTTTTTATCAGGTTTTCCACTATCTCAGAGGTAGAATCAGGGAAGTTTACAGAAACTTTATCCGAGCTGCCCAACCAATTTTTCAGTGTAGGAATAAACTCCTCGTCGATTTGATAGATCACCGGGACGCCCATTTTTTTTATGGCCTCGGCATTACAGAGTTGCTCATACTGAAACTTCATAGGCATAACCAACACTTTCTTACCCAGATAGAGAGCCTCGGCCGGACCTTCAAACCCGCCACCCGTTAATAAACCGGAAGAATTGGCCAGGCTGAGATTAAACTTTTCATTATTAATTGGTTGAACACAGACATTGCTTTCTGTGTATGTTCGAGTCGAGTGCTTAGAAAAAACTTCCCACCTAACCTCGGGGATCTTTTTCAAATAACTTACCAGTAAATTATCATGATACGCCGGCAGATATACTGATATGTGACCAAAATCGTTTGTATCGAGATTCCGGATTTCGCTGCGAATAACCGGCGTATTTATGAAGGTATCGTAAGGCTCAAAATGGAATCCCACCCGATAAGTGGTCGGAGCATAATGTCTAAAAACCCACTCATGCCAGTGAAATTTATCCTTGGGACGTGGTGTGTTCTGAGAAAGGAATGAAGCTTGATGACTTAAAGCTACGCTCGGCCTTCCCTGCAACTTGCAGGCCCAAGCCGTTACGGGTTCAAAATCATTAATAATTATATCGTATTCTTTCAAAGGGAGCGAGCGAATATCCCTCCAAAGACGATGCAAATTCATACTTCTATAGGTACTCCAATGATCGACACTGCCTTTTTTTCCGAAAACATAACTGAAACCATGAAAACGGTAGGTAAGCGGATAATTAAGCTGAACGTCGGCCTGGGTGCCACTAATCAATACATCCAGCTCTCCATGTTGTTGTAGTAAAGGCACAATTTCCCGGGCCCTGCTTATGTGACCGTTACCCGTTCCCTGTATGGCAAATAAGATGCGCATGATTAATTTGCAATACTAAACAGTTTCTGCTATAAATGCGTAAAATAAAAATTTCATAATCTTTGGAATCGGCATATCGAAAAAACTACCTAATAGAAAGTATCGCCAAACATATGGTTGGATCTACGATCGGAAGTGGTCTATAAAATATTTCGCAACTCCTCCAGACTGCTGATCTGACGCTTCACATCATCAGGTTTTTCTTTTCCCAGCGGATTAAAATAAATTGCATCCATCCCGAAATTCATCGCACCCCGAATATCAGCTTCGATACTGTCGCCTATCATGATACTTTCTCGCTTTTTTGCCTTTGCCACATTTAGTGCGAATTCAAAAATCGCCTTATCAGGTTTATTTATGCCGATAACTTCGGATATAACTATATTCTCAAAATATCTACCCAAACCGGTTACCTCGATTTTTAACTCGGTCGATTCTTTAAAGCCATTTGAAATAAGGTGAAGCTTATACTTCCCTTTCAAATAGCTTAACGTTTCGTGAGCATGAGGGAACAAGTTAGTTTTTGTAGGACATATCCGGACATAATCATCTTCAAAAGCAACTGGAACACTTTCGGCTGTTAAGCCTAATTCAATAAAAGTGGTGCTAAAACGTGTTGTACGAAGATGTTCTTTTGTTATTCTTCCTAAATGATACTCGGCCCAAAGCATGTGATTGTTACGGGTATACGTTTCTATGAAAGTATTCGGACAAGTAATCCCCAGGCTGTTTAAAGAATAGGTATGATAAAGTTCGTGAAGGGTTTCTTCAGCATTTCTATCAAAATCCCAAATTGTATGATCTAAATCGAAAAATATATGGCGAAGCATTGAAAATATGCAGATGGATTAATGTGCAAATGTGCGGATTACTTGCTAATTCAGAATTGATGGAATGTCAAAATACTCGAATTGTTAAATATGCAACTTTTAAATGTGCAAAAGAGATTGATATGAAAATGGGCAGATTACTAAGTTTTGTGAAAATCTTATATCATCCGCACATCCAATCCACTTGCATATTTACTCTCTTGTACCATACGCCAGATCACCTGCATCGCCCAACCCGGGAACGATGTATGCCTTTGTGGTCATCTCATCGTCAACAGCTCCAAGCCAGAGTTTGGCTTTCGGTAAATTTGCTTTAACATGCGCGATACCTTCAGCACTGGCAATTACCGAAACAATATGCAGTTCTTTAATACGGTATTGATCAAGCAACTCTTTACAGCATGCTGTCATACTTAATCCTGTTGCAAGCATCGGGTCAGACAGAATAACAATTTTGCCGTTCAAATCGGGGGCAGCCACATACTCCTGCTGGATAATAAAGTCGCCGTTTTTAGTGGGCTTACGATAAGCTGCGAGGAAAGCTGAATCAGCCTTGTCAAAAACATTCAATAAGCCCTGGTGCAAGGGTAACCCCGCACGTAAAATGGTCGCCAAAACAGGCTGTTCCTGAAGTATTGATACAGTTGCTGTTCCGAGAGGCGTTTCGAATTCAGTTTCTATATATTCCATCCTCTTGCTGATCTCGTAAGCAAATATCTCGCCCAGACGCTCAAGGTTTCTGCGAAAACGCATACTATCCTGTTGAATTTGAGCATCACGCAATTCTGCTACAAAATTATTTCCGATAGAAGGTGTATTGTTTAATAGAAACATCAAGAATAAAATTAGGCATTTTATAATGAACGAAATAAAACCTTTCTAAAATTAAGAACCAAAAGGTATGACAGAAGTTTCACCCTAAATCAATTTACAAGGAAAAGACATAGCCTTTTCTATTTGCATTACATACTAAAATACCTTTTTGTACTTTTGATATTGCATGGACTTTAAAATAATTTCAGATTATCAACCGGCAGGCGATCAGCCGGAAGCCATCAGACAATTGGTTGAAGGTGTTAAAGGAGGAGAGCACTACCAAACCTTATTAGGTGTTACCGGATCGGGGAAAACGTATTCTATAGCCAATGTTATCGAACAAACGCAAAAACCTACACTCATATTAAGTCATAATAAAACCCTGGCAGCACAGCTTTATGGCGAATTCAAACAGTTTTTTCCTGAAAATGCTGTCAACTATTTTGTATCTTATTATGATTATTATCAGCCCGAGGCTTACATAGCGAGCTCTAACACTTATATAGAAAAAGATCTCCAGATAAATGAAGAAATCGAAAAGCTTCGTCTTCGTACGACTTCTTCCCTGATGTCCGGAAGACGGGATATCATTGTGGTTTCATCAATTTCCTGCATTTACGGTATGGGTAACCCGGAAGATTTCAGCAACTCGGTATTTAAGTTTGCGGTTGGAACCAGGATCAGTCGTAATTCATTCCTTCATCGTTTAGTTGAAATTTTATATTCAAGAACAACGGCAGATTTCAGACGGGGAACATTCAGAGTAAAAGGCGATACCGTAGACATTTATCCGGCATATATGGATCATGCTTACCGGGTATCCTTCTTTGGCGATGATATTGAAGAGCTGTCGGCCATAGATCCGGCAACAGGGAAAACTCTGGAGAAAATGACTCATATGGTTGTTTACCCGGCAAATCTCTTCGTCACTCCAAAAGAACGTTTTAATCAGTCGGTTTGGGCGATACAAGAGGAGCTGGAAGCCCGGAAAAAGCAATTTGTAGGCGATCAGCGCTTCCTTGAGGCAAAACGCCTCGAAGAGCGGGTAAACTATGATCTGGAGATGATACGTGAGCTGGGTTATTGTAGTGGAATTGAAAATTATTCGCGATTCTTCGACGGCAGAACCCCGGGAATGCGTCCCTTTTGCCTGCTGGATTACTTTCCGGACGATTACCTGATGGTGATAGACGAGAGTCACGTTACAGTTCCTCAGGTCAGAGCGATGTATGGGGGCGACCGATCAAGAAAATTATCGCTTGTAGATTATGGATTCCGCCTCCCTGCCGCGTTGGACAATCGTCCACTGAATTTCGAAGAATTTGAGCGCTTAGCTCCTCAAACAATATACGTAAGCGCAACTCCGGGTGATTATGAACTTGAAAAATCGGGAGGTGTGGTGGTGGAACAGGTCATCCGCCCGACTGGTTTATTAGATCCTGTAATTGAAATTCGTCCGGTTATAAACCAGGTAGATGACCTGTTGGATGAAGTAGATAAAACGGTTAAACAAGGCGACCGGATTTTGGTAACTACGCTTACCAAACGCATGGCCGAAGAACTGTCAAAATATATGGACAGGCTGGGAATTAAGGTTCGCTATATTCACTCTGAAGTTAAAACTCTAGAGCGTGTTGAGATTTTAAGGGGATTGCGATTAGGCGAATTTGATGTTTTAATAGGCATTAACCTTCTTCGTGAAGGTCTCGATTTACCCGAGGTTTCTTTCGTGGCGATTTTAGATGCGGATAAGGAAGGCTTTCTACGATCAGAGCGCTCCCTGATACAGACAATTGGCCGTGCTGCCCGGAATGACCGGGGACGGGTGATTATGTATGCCGATAAAATTACCGAAAGTATGCGCATTACTATTGATGAAACCAACCGCCGTCGCGAAAAGCAAATGAAATACAATGAGGAGCATGGCATAACTCCTACTACCATCGGAAAATCACGTGAGGAAATTATGGAGCAGACATCTGTAGTTGACTTTAAAGGCGGCATTCAGAAAGTTTATGTTGGCCATGAGGGGGCGGATAACATTGCCGCTGACCCGATTGTTGCCTATATGACCAAGCCTGAACTTCAAAAAGCAATCGATAAAACCAAGAAAGAAATGCTCGCAGCTGCCAAAGGGATGGACTTTTTAGGTGCTGCAAAATTACGTGATGAAATGTATGCGCTTGAGAAAATGATGGAGGAGAAGTTTGGGAAGAAGGGATGAAGAGTTGTGGGGTGAAGGTTGTGAGTTGCGGGTTGGCTACTTGCTACTCAATACTTGATTCTTGATTCTTAATACTTGATTCTAATAAAGGGGTTGTGGGTTTGCTACTTGCTACTCAGTACTTAATACTAAAGAATGAACGGACAAAACAGAAACGATATATACCCAGGTTTAGAAGTTGATATTATTTTAAAAAAAGATCAGCGTACAGGAAAATTAACCAGGGGAATTGTTAAAGATTTATTAACCAGCTCATCTTTTCACAGCCGGGGGATCAAAGTACGCTTAGAAGACGGGCAGGTTGGCCGGGTAGCGTTCATAATAGAAGAATGAGATCTGCTTCTTATTACATTAATAAATTAAATCTTCAGGCTCATCCGGAAGGAGGCTACTTTGCAGAAACCTATCGTTCCGCAGATACAATTGATTCTGATGCTTTACCGCAAAGTTTTGATGGCGACCGAAATATTTCAACCGCTATTTATTTCCTATTAGAAGGTCATCAATTTTCAGCTTTTCACCGGATCAAGTCTGATGAATTATGGCATTTTTATGCCGGTATACCGCTTCTAGTTTATATTATCAATCCTAATGGAGAGCTAGAAACATTAAGGATCGGGAATGATTTAGATGACGGCGGTAACTTTCAGGGAATTGTAAAAGCGGGATGTTGGTTCGCTTCGAGGCCAATAAATGAGCAAGGATTTTCGTTAGTAGGTTGCACGGTTGCTCCGGGATTCGATTTCGCCGATTTTGAACTGGCAGATGGCGACCTGATTAAACAGTTTCCTCAGCACAGTGAATTAATTAGCAAGCTGCTACATAAATTATCATAAAAATGTAAGCTTGAACTGCTGATCGAAACATTTAATTTTTTTTATAGTCATATTTGTACCGATTTTATTGAGATGGTTTTAAAATTTATTATTATAACGATTCTTGTTCTGTGGTTAATCCGAATGATTGCCCGCATATTATTACCTGTTTTGTTCAAAAAAATGGTTAGCAAAGCGCAAGAGCATGTAAATTCACAATTCCGTCAACAAGAATCATCGCACAGACCTGTGGGTAAAATCTCTGTAGACTACGTACCCCCTAAAGATAAGGAAGCTCGGGCTGCAGATCGGGCTGGTGAATTTATTGATTATGAAGAAGTGAAGCCCTAAGCTGCTTGCTTCGTTGATTCGGATCAAATATTACGGACTCTTTTTTATTTCCTACTATACCCGAGCGCTTTTTGGTTACCCACTGAATTTCTCAAGCTTTTTCATACTTTTGGTTTCTTTAAAAAACTGAATAATGAATAATTGGCTCAAAAATAATGGCATTCACCTTGCCATAATCGGGATTTTTATCGCTTTGTGTTTTGTCTATTTCAGTCCTGTTATCCAGGGAAAATCCTTATATCAAAACGATGTAAGACAGGCTCAGGGCGGACAAAAAGAGATAATGGATTATAAAGCGAAGGATGGTAAGGCCCCTTTATGGACAAATTCCATGTTCAGCGGAATGCCTGCTTACCAGATCTGGGCTCAATATCCAAGCAATATAACAACTCACATTATCAGTTTTTTCAAAACAGTTTTTCCAACACCGGTAGATACTGTTCTTTTCTATCTGCTGGGCGCTTATCTGTTGTTTTGCGTACTAAGGGTCAATCCATGGCTCGCGGCTGCAGGCGCTATAGCTTTCGCCTTCTCTTCCTATAACTTTATAATTATTGAAGCTGGTCACAGTAACAAGGCCTATGCCATCGCTTTTTTTGCTCCGATATTAGCAGGTATCATCCTAACCTTAAGAGGTAAATATTTTCTGGGCGCAGCTTTAACGGCCTTGTCCCTGGCACTTGAGATTCGTTCGAATCACATCCAGATGACCTATTATCTCTTTATTGTTTTACTGATATTTATCGGGATAGAAGTTTATCACGCTGTTAAAGAAAAACGGACTTCCGACTTTCTCAAACCTTTCGGATATCTCGCCGCAGCGGTAATACTAGCCGTCGGAGTTAATGCAGGTTCATTATGGACAACATATGAATACGGACAGGAATCCATCCGTGGCAAGTCTAATCTTACCAGCGCAAATGCCAGTCAACCATCTAATGGCCTGGATAAAGAATACGCTTACGCCTGGAGTCAGGGTGTGGGAGAAAACTTAACTTTTTTAATTCCGAATGCTTATGGCGGTGCATCGGGCGGAGAGCTGGATGAAAAATCGCATGTTGCCAAACTATTAATTGAAAAAGGGATCCCTGCTGACCAGGCTGCAGGTGCGGCCAGAGAAATGCCCACCTACTGGGGTGAAAAATCTTTTACTTCCGGACCATTTTACTTCGGTGCTGTCGTTTGTTTTCTTTTTATACTCGGACTGTTCATTGTTAAGAACAGATTGAAATGGTGGATTTTATCCGCTGTAATATTGACAATGCTCCTATCGTTCGGCAAAAACTTCCCTTTTATCTCTGATATCTTTTTTAACTACTTTCCACTGTATAATAAATTCAGAGCAGTTGAGTCAATTCTTGCTGTCGCAAGTTTCCTTGTTCCTGTTCTCGCAATACTTGCGGTAAATGAAGCTGCGTCCGGTAAATATGACGCGAAATTATTGACGAAAACGGTTTTAACCTCTCTATACGTTACCGGCGGTATCATTCTTTTGGTTCTCTTGCTTCCAACATTATTCCTCGACTTTAAAACATCAACGCATACAGATTTTATCGCGATGCTAACCCAGCGTACCGGAGACCAGGGACTGGCAACCCAGATTGCTGATGCCTTGGTAGAAGACAGGATCAGCCTTGCCCGGTCAGATGCTTTCAGATCATTAATTTTTGTCTTAATAGGGGCAGGATTGTTATGGGCGATGGTCACCAAAAAGATTAATCAGCAGGTAGCTTTTATCCTTTTCGCAGGTGTTATTTTAATAGACATGTGGGGAGTTGATAAGCGATATTTGAATAATGATAAGTTTGTTGAAAAGTCTCAAACCGAGCAACCCTTCAAGGCCCGGCAAGTGGACGAGTTAATTATGCGCGATCCTACTTTAGGATACAGGGTATTTGACCTAACCAGCAATCCTTTCCTGGATGTTCAGGCTTCTTATTTTCACCACAGCTTAGGCGGTTACCATGCAGCAAAGTTAAAACGATATCAGGAATTACTTGATAAACAGTTCAGTAACTCTATAAATGAAGATGTATTGGATATGTTAAATACCAAGTACATAATTACCAGAAGCGAGGACGGACAATCCGAAAAAATTCAGAACCGGGCTACAGCTGCTGGTCCCGCATGGTTTGTACCCTCTGTTCGGTGGGCAAAAAACAACGATGAAGAGATGGCTGGTCTTAACAGCTTTGATCCTAAGAAAGAAGCTATCATTAATGAGGAATTTAAATCAGTAATAGATGCAAAAAAACTCGGGATACCGGGAAATGCGGAGATAAAACTAGTTAACTATCACCCGGACCATTTAACATATGAATATTCTGCGCCAAACGATGTCATTGGAGTATTTTCTGAAATCTGGTATAACAAAGGATGGAACGCGTACGTAGATGGCGAGAAAATCCCTCATTTCAGAGCAAATTACGTTTTAAGAGCGGCACAATTACCTGGCGGCAATCACAAGGTAGAATTTAAGTTCGAGCCTTCATCTTATTATACGGGAGAAACGATTTCATTAATCTCGTCCATTTTATTAATTGCAGGATTGGCTTTCGCTGTATTTATGGAGGTAAGAAAGAAGAAGGATGTAAAGGTGGCTTAAGCCATTTAGTAGGCAAATAATAAGAATGCCAAAAACGCTCATACAACCTGGTAATCGTTGGTTTTGTTACTGGAAAAAGAGAATTTCCTGTTCCGGGTAAAGCAGATGAAGTTTATTTAGTCTTCAATCTAGAGTGTAAAAAACTCTCCAATAAATTGATAAGAATTCCCCTTCCTTTAAGGATCTGCCTAAGGATAGGGTCTTAAAACCGTTACAGCTATTTTAGGATGGGACAAAGGGCGAGACAGGGACGAGACAATATCGAAGTTAAAGTATAGATAAAGTATATTTAAAGTATAGTTATAGTATATATAAAGTACCCCTTATTAGATATACTTTATCAGTATATCTAATAAATGATGATTTAATCTTATAAATTAAACAATCTACTTGTTCTCTACTAAAAGGCGCAATTAAGTTCCCTGCAGCATAGGAACCTTTTTGCCTACAAGATGCAAGGTCAGAATTTGCCACCAAAAGTCGACAATTATAAGCCAGGCATAGCAGGCAAGTCCCATTTTAAATAGTGCGCAAATAGTGTTGACTCTTTTGTTTCAAGAATAGGAATTCGATTAAAATCAACAAGTGAACTGGTAATCCTAATTAAATCATGCTCCAAATAAACATCAGCGATTCTCGCTGTTCTTAGTCTAAAAAGATATTCATGGACGACCACCGCTTTTATATCGTTTTGATTGAAAAAAATAGTCCTTTTTAGATCAGAATATTCGTAAGTTCCGCTGTCATAATCATAAACCAACACTTTACCTACCTCAAATTTATAGAGCCGATATTCTAGAAATAATTCCCTGGTAAGAAGAATATAAAACAACAGGTTTAGAATAGTGAAATTAAATACCAGCATCAAACTTATCCCGGTGAGAAAAGTCATGACCAGCCAGCTTTTATAGAAGCCTGTTTTAACAGCGAACCGTCTAAAGGTCGGCTGCGATTCGATAGGCTTTTCATTAAAAAACTTATATAGAATTATGATAAGAGGAATAAAGGCGATCACTAAAGTTATATAGATAGATTCTTTGCTCCAGAGCTCAGGCATGTATTTTTAATTTAAAAACGAGGTTTAGATTCCATAAGAAGTTAATCATTCGTCCTGCCATACCGCAAATAATACAAGGCTAACTTTAAAGCGATATAGATATGGTTGAGCAGATTAGAAACAAGCCCATAGTGTTTACTAAAAATGAGAAACCGTTCTTTTAAACTTTTAAAGTGCTGTTCCTTCGACATACCACCCACCAGATATTTTGCTAGGTAAAGGCGGGTGTTTACAATCTTATCTGCCTGCTTTACTGCCTTGATGATCCAATCGATATCAGAGCTTAAATGATAGTTAAGATCATAAAGCTGCGTGAGTGATCGGCGAATATAAATTGCCTGATGACTAACACTCATCCCATACTTAAAACTAGTGAAGCTCAGCTTTTCCGGCGATTTGTGCCTTCGCTGCCCCAAACTTCTCCAATTCTCATCAAACATCTCGGTTTCCCCGTAATAAATATCTGCGTCCGGGGCTGAATCGAAAACGTTTTGAACTGTATCTCTTGCGTAAATCTCATCGCCAGAGTTCATGAACAGCACATACTCACCAGTTGCCAGGGTCAGACCTTTATTCATGGCATCGTAAATACCATTGTCCTTTTCTGAAATTACTTTTGTGATCCGATCTTTATATTTATCGATTAGCTCAAGGGTTCCGTCAGTAGAGCCCCCATCAATAATTATGTACTCTATGTTGGTGTACGTTTGATTAAGAACCGAACGCATTGTCCGTTCTATATCCCTTACATTATTGAAAACAACCGTAATTATGCTGAGCCTGGGCATTTTCATGTGAGAAGTCTATTATATAGCTGGATATGTTTTTCAGCGATAATCGGGTAACTGAAATTTTCCAATATCTTTGCTCTCGCATTTAAGGCAAGGTTTCCGCTATCACGCAATACATAGAGAATTCCTTTAGCGAGATCCCCGGAAGACGTATACTCGGCCAGGTAACCATTTTCGCAATGATCAACCATATCCTTTACGCCGCCTGTATCGAACGCAACAACAGGAGTTGAACACGACAAAGCCTCCATAGCCATATTGGGCAGGTTATCTTCCAGAGAGGGAAGAACGAATACATCGGCTAAACTATAAATTTCTGCTATATCAGATTCGGAGTTAATTATTGGTAAACTAATTACAGGAAAAGGGATCCTTTTAAAATCAAAATCCTTGCTTTTGCCGAACATAACCACTTGAATGACTTGATTCATATCTGATTCAGTCTCCCGTATTTTATGCAGAGCTTCGATTAGGTAGTAAATGCCTTTACGGGTATGATTAATATTAGCCGCTCCAAAAAGAATCACCCTTGCGTCAACAGGCACACCCCATTTTTGCCTGGAAAGTGTTTTATCCTGTTTTGAGAATATATCTACATCGATGGGGTTTGCAATAGTTATGACCTCGTTGCCTCTCAGTAAAGAACTTTTTAGTGCCATATCACGCATCCAGTTGCTGCAAGCAATAAAAGTGATTTTTGGGTTACTGTTGTAAATCGCCTGTTTTTTACTCCATCCAATATGCGAAATGTCGTTAGGCGAGGGATGTTTTAAAAAATGACAGTTTCCGCATTCGTTGAGAAATCTTTCGGAATCACCTGAATAATGGCAGCCCCCTGTAAAGGGCCACATATCGTGTAGCGTCCACACAACGGGCTTGTTTAGTTTCAATAAGCTGTTAATATTATCCAATGAAAGAAACCCGCCATTTATCCAATGCAAGTGAAGCAGGTCGGCATTTTTTATATCATCTTCGTCGACGATATCACTTCCTGCATTGGCCTGAGAAAAGGCAAACCTCACAGACTTATCTCTTTCCTTTAAAATAAAAGATAATCGCTCGTATAAAAAATTAAAATCTGACCTGTATTTATCAAATTTATTATGTACAGTGCTTTTTACAGATTCATCGGGTACAGTTTTTCTTTGCACTAACATGCTCACATCAAGATCATTTGCCTTTAGTGCTTTAAAAAGACGCAGGCATGCCATCGCTGCACCACCTCCAAAATCATCCTTATTAATAAGCGTTATTTTCATCAGTATTCCGCTACAATTATAAAGTAAATATTAGTAAAACGACATTACTTATATTCTAAAGCTGGTTATAAGAGAAATTATGCCATTGATCCGGAAAAAGATTAACTATATTCGAAGCTCAGAATAGAATCCGGATTAACATGTTTTCTTACTTATTTCAGGATTGGAATGCGAATCGAAATAATATCAAGGGCCAGCTTGTTCTCTTTTCTTTCCGGCTGGCTCAACTATTAAGCAGAAACTTATTAATAAAAGTACTATTTGTGTGGTATCTGGCAATCTACCATGTACTAATTGAATGGTTTCTTTGTATAGAAATTCCCCGGAAACTGAAAGCTGGCAAAGGATTAATTCTATATCACGGCCAGGCTTTGGTCATTAACCAGGCAACTACAATCGGCGAAAATTGTATCCTCAGAAATTCAACTACAATCGGACATAAGTTATTGGCTGATGGAACTTACAGTAAGTGTCCGCGAATAGGAAACCATGTGGATATTGGTGCTAACGTGTGTATAATCGGCGATGTTACCATCGGAAACAACGTAAAGATCGGCGCCGGATCTGTGGTGGTAAAAGATGTCCCGGATAATTGTATTGTTGTTGGAAACCCTGCCAGAATAATTACACCTGATCCTCTTATTTAAGCACCTTTCTAATATGTCACCGATAAGACCAGCATGCAATAGAATAATTGTTTTTCATGATAATTTGATTTAGTAATATATAATTTTGTTAGTCGATAAACAAATAGGTAGATTTCGTCAGACTCCCGCCGCACTTAGTTTCACGCTTCTCAGTAGCATAGCCCTGGAGATTAAACAAACTACCCTGATCAGAAAATTTAACGGCCTTTTCAGAACTGCCGAAGCTTGATGCATTTCCGGGATAATGTACCTGCTTCAAAATATTATCAGCATAAACGAGCACAGAATCGCCGAAAATAAAAGGAGCTTCCACATTCGTGAAGGATGACGGATTTAAAATCAAAGTATTGGGCACGCCATTACGATAGACCTCAAGTCGAATAGTCTTTCGAGTGTCGTTTTTATAGTAGATTTCGTGGCTGACAACAGCTTTACAGCAGCCATCTAGAAACAATACCGTACTAAACATCAACACCCCATACAAGTATGACTTAAAGATTTTTGATGTTGGCTTCATGGTTGACTATTTAATATTCAAATAAATACGATTATCGCGGAAGGTATATTTTAAATTTCAATATAAAATAGTTATTACATGAAATGGGCTCCTCGCTTGATGAAATGATCAGTTACCGTGACGAAATGAATTTACCATTCTTAAATTTTATCTACTTTTGGCAAAATCAGATTCAAACTTAATAATCTGGCGCGAACCCTATAAACAAGCGTAACAAAGAAACCATGGCCGAACATTTAACAGACCGTAATTTTTGGGAATCTTTTTGGAGATCTAAGAAAGGACTGATTTTTAAAATAAAAGAAAATTACGTTTTTGGCCATCAGCTTGCTTATATTGTCAATAAAGCCAAAGCCAAGTCGGCTATTGAGCTAGGGGGGTTCCCCGGCTATTACAGCATCTATTTTAAGAAACATTTAAAACTTGACACAACGTTATTTGATTATTTTATTTCTAAGCCAATAATCAGCGAGCTATTGCAGGAAAATGAATTAAAAGAAGACGATATAACCATTATTGAAGCCGACCTTTTTAACTACCAGCCGCAACAGCAATATGACCTGGTATCCTCATTCGGCTTAATAGAACACTTTACCGACACTAAAAATATAATTGCCAGGCACCTTAGCTTTTTAAAACCGGGCGGGACCTTATTTATTACTCTTCCAAATTTTAAAAGCGTAAATGGCTGGGTGCAGAAAAACTTTGATCCGGAAAATTACGAGAAGCATAATATTAATTGTATGGATCTTACCCTTCTAACATCCATCTCTAAAGAACTCGGATTGACCGAAATTCAATGCCGTTACCACGGAAAATTCAGTGTGTGGATTGAAAATAAAGAAGAAAAATCCAGCTTAACCAGAGCCTTTGTCAAGGCAATATGGTATACAGGAAAGATCAGCAGTAAAATACTTGGATTCGAATCAAAAGCCCTGTCGCCCTATATTATTCTGCATGCAAAAAAGGGTTTATAAGACAGCGAATCTTGTTTGAGGAATTCCGATAAATTATTTATTCACCTGAATTATCTGCTGTTTTAGAAAACGAATCGTTCTTTGCCACAGGTTACCTTTTCTCTTTTGAAGGAAGTTTTTGATGCTCAGATATGCATCCTTATTTTCTTCTATTATATCCGGAAATTGAAGAACAGGCTCGGAATTTACTTTAACTCCATAAATATCATTTACTCCTGAATGGATTCCGGAACCATCATGCCCAATATTGTTCACCAAAGAACTTGCCGGGTTTAGAGAAAGGCCGCCTTTTAAGAACATAGAGGCATACCAGCGAATTGCCCAGGAATTATTTTTCCCCAGCTTAAATTCCTTCATTTGCTTCCAGAAATTCATCGTTCCTTCGATTGAAAACTCATTAATAGCAGCTTCATCAAAACCCTGAATTAATTTGTCAATATCTGGTTGGAAATTATCCCAGGAATCCTTCCATGTCGCCCAGCCCCAGCTTGTAGCTATCCGCGAAAAAAAACTTTGAGGTAAATTATTGGAACTTAAAGGATACATATAGGCACCGATATGCATTACTTTATCGATACCTTCATATCGGCGAAGACCTTCATTCAGATATTGTAAAGTGTAAGGTGAGGTAATAAGATCGTCTTCAAGAACAATTACTTTTCCATACTCATTTACCAGTTTCGTAACGCCCTGTATGATTGAATTTGCTAAACCAAGATTTTCTTTTCGCTCGACGATCTCTACGGATTTGAAGCCTGTTATACCACGGAGGAGGCCGCGAACTTCCTCCACATCTTTTTCATCTTTTGAAGTCTTTGCGCCATCAGAGAATATAAATAAACGTGATTCATCAGCCAACAAATTCTGCTGCAAAAACTTTATCGTTCTCCTGGTATGTTCGGGTCTGTTATAAACAAACAATGCTATGGGGGCAAAATTCTGCATGATTTAATCAAGGCTTTTTCTTTAACACTTTATCAAGCAATTCGTTGATATCTTCTGAAATATTTAACCAGTAAGTCAGAGAAACATATACAATAGTTACAACAGACGATCGCAGGATAACATCAAGATAGTAATTATCTAAATCGGGAATATTTAAACCGATCAACAGGCATACTCCCCCAATGAATAATGTAAATAAATGCTTTTTGCCAAAAGGCTGAATCTTAAACTTATATTTTATATAAAACCAGTAAACAAAATTTAAGAAAAACATAGTGAGAACATAGCTCCATGCTGCTCCCACTATTCCGAAACGGGATATTAAAAAATAGTTCAAAATACCTGATAAAATAGCTCCAAAAATTAGCGTCCGAACTACTATTTTATAATGTATGGAGAAACTTATAATAGCCTGATTTAATCCACCCGTTATATCTACCAAATAAGCACAGCCTAATAAAATAAATACATTAAAGAAGTCAGCATACTCAGGCTTATGGAGCAGGAAAACGATATTTCTCTGATTGATGATCAATCCCAGAAGCAAGAGTATTCCAATAAGCAGCTGAATAACAGATGTTTTATAATAGATTTTTGAGATCCTGTTCAGATCCTCATTTTTCCATGCATCAGCAATAATTTGATAGGATGTTGTATTTAATGCCTTGGCTGGTAAACTTATTACCATTGCAATACCTGTTAAGGTTCCATAGACGCCTACCATAGCTTCGCCGCTGATCATTTTTAACAGTATTAATCCCAAACCTGTAATGGCAGCGATTGCACTTCCACTAATCATCGAGGACAGACCGTAACTCATCATCGGGCCAGCATTATTTCGTACTTCAGGACTAATAGCGGTGATCTTAAATAACTTAATCCGATGGTTGTACCAGCTAATTATCAGCACGATAATAATGTTCGCGATCAAATAGAAGTTTAAAAAACCCTGAAAGTCAATCCACTTAAAAACAATCATCAGTACCCCGACAGAAGTGAATATCTTTATCATCACCTCTCTCAAAAATGTAGGGAAAACGCTTTTATATGCTGTAAGGGCCAAGGTTTGTTGGACTAGAAATACCAGTGAAAAAAAAGAAACCGGAATAATATAATAGTGATACTTGCTCATTAAAGACAAGTCCTCCTTGTCAGCATAGAATGAAAATATCACTTCTTTAAAGAAGAAGAAACCTAGAGTAACAATCAGAAATCCAGCACCAATTACCAGAAACACAAAGGATGGAAAGCCACCATGGGCTTTATCGTTGGTTTTATAAAACGGGAAATACCTTGTTATTACGCTGCTAAATCCTAATGATGATACCTGAGTGTATATTAAAGGAATATAAATGAGTAAAGTGAAATACCCGATTTCTTCAAGAGTAAGATAACGCTGAAAAAGAATAATTGAATTAAAAAAACCAAGAAATACACCCAAGTATAAAGTGATACTATTAAAGAAGCCTTGTTTCTGTAATAAGTTCATTATTCAGGTTTCAACAAATGATACAGACTTTCAGGTCTGTAATGATTAACAACATCGACGGCTTTTAACTTAATTGCCGCAAGATTATTTCTATCCTTTGATAACCTTTTCATCAAATCTGCCAGATCATCATAATCTTTAAAGAACAAGCAAATATCAGTTAATTCTTCGTCAACCGGATAAGCGTAAGGCATAATACCCGGCTTTCCTGATTTAATGATATTGAAGATCACTCCTGTTTCCTTCGTTTCTCCATACTTACGAAACACATTCATTTGTACTTTCAGATTGCCTAATATTATATCACAACGGCTTAATCTATCATCAAATCCGGCAATATCTATAAATCCTTCATTGTATATTATTTCGAAGCCCTTAGAATTTAAGGATTGTATTTTCTCTAACAGAAAACGATTATCTGCAGGGATGTAACCCAGCAGGTCTATGATAATATCCTGTCTGATCTCAAAAAGCTGCTTTTCCAGAATATCAAATAAGCCGGTATAGTTTCTCCTCTGATTAGAGACCGAACCGGGAATACAAAACCGGAGTTTTTTATTGCCGGCAGACTGATCTTTAAAGTCGGTGTGTAAACAAAAAGGAAAGACGAGTATTTTGCCGGATTCAATATATTTCTCCAGGTGTCTCTTTTGCGATTGACTGTAAACTATTATTTTATAGTTTCCTTTAGAAATTCTTTTAATAAACCGATCCCTGAAATATTGACGCCAGAAGTCCTTAATAAAAAGTATTAAAGGTAATTTTAAATTCCCGGGTCTGGATCGATAATCAGAAATAAGCGTCTTAGTTCTATTAACAAACGAGTTATCATACCACAGATCTATATTATGCACCGTAAAATAAACTGAGCTTTCCCAATTTACATAAGCAAACTCCTTATAATATTTTGAAATGGTATTAATATGTATCCTATCGAGAGATGACTTTGAAACTGCGGTAAGAAATTCACCAACACTTTGCTCCTCCGGCTTGATAATAAATTTAACTCTGCCAGATAATTCCGCCAACAAGGGCTTTATCGTTCCGTTGGTAAAAATTATTACTTCATTTAAAGGATCAACTAGATACGTTTGTGCTAAGGCTGAAACAGCAGTATAGTGATTGGGTTCACAAACTTCTATTATTCCAACCCTCATCAATATTTATGATTTTGCAAACAGGGACTCAGCATATAAAATACTGCCATCCTTTGGATTTAATGATTGAGACACATTTCCTTTAAATTCAAAACCCAAACCAGCCAAGAGATTGTAAATCCCATTGAATAAAAGCTGTCCCTGATACAATTCCTGAAAAGAAGTTTCGATAAGAATAAGGTCTGCTTTTCTTAACGTTTCCATTCCACCTTTAATTACCCGGTCTTCAAAGCCCTGTACATCAATCTTAACCAGATACCTGCCTAAAGAGCCTAATTCAGCAGCAACATCGTCAAGCCTTTTTACTGTAATAGTTTCCTTTTGTGCATAATCGGTACCTGCGAAAACATCTTTATGTAAATCAGCCATCTCCAGCAAAGATGAGCTTGGAGAATGTTTGCTAACATTTATCTCTACCTGTTCGTCGGTATCTCCCAAGGCGAAATTAAAAGCTTTTACGTTGATTTCTGAGGTATTCTGGAGCAATTCTGAATAACAGCCTTTTATAGGTTCAAAGGAGCATATTTTAGCAGAAGGAATAATTTCGTGAATACGTTGAGCAAATTGGCCGGTATTGGCACCAATATCAAGTACCGTTTCAATATTTCTATTCTTTAGCCATGTGTTATTTTCGGGTCTGACAAGCTTTACAATTAAACCGAAAGAATATAAAACATCCTGTACTTTTTTTATTATGCCCATTGAAATTTATTCAGATACAATTTTAATTAAAATCTTCAAAACTGCCGTAAAAAATAAATGAGACTGAAATTACTTCCAGTCTCATCTATTTTTCAAATTAAAAAAGTTTATGCAAACTTTTTAGAGTTGTTTTTTCTTTCGCTTTCTGTAAGATAGATCTTACGTAAACGCATACTTTGAGGTGTAACCTCAATATATTCATCAGCTTGTATATATTCCATTGACTCTTCCAGAGAGAACTTAATCGCTGGAGCTATACGAGTATTATCGTCTGTTCCAGATGCACGCATATTGGTTAACGCCTTTCCTTTTACAAGATTAACAACCAGATCGTTATCACGAATATGCTCACCAACAATTTGTCCTTCATACACCTCAACACCCGGATCAACGAAGAAACGTCCTCTGTCTTGAAGTTTATCGATAGAATAAGCAGTTGTCGAACCTTTTTCCATTGAAACTAACACACCACTTAAACGACCAGGAATTGTTCCTTTCCAGGGCTCATATGCTTTAAAACGGTGAGCCATGATAGCTTCCCCGGCAGTAGCGGTAAGAACGTTATTACGCAGGCCAATAATACCACGCGCCGGAATATCAAATTCTAAATGCTGAAGATCACCTTTTGGCTCCATAATTAATAACTCACCCTTACGTTGAGTCACCAATTCAATTACTTTACCAGAAACTTCGGCAGGTACGTCAACAATTAAGGTTTCAATAGGCTCACATTTAACCCCATCAATTTCTTTAATGATAACCTGCGGCTGACCTACCTGAAGCTCATATCCTTCACGACGCATAGTCTCGATAAGAACTGATAAGTGAAGAATACCTCTTCCATATACTAAATATGCATCGGGAGAATCGGTTTCAACAACTTTCAGCGCAAGATTTTTCTCCATCTCTTTGTATAAACGCTCGCGTAAGCGCTGAGAGGTAACAAACTTCCCTTCTTTACCAAAAAATGGTGAGTTGTTAATGGTAAACAACATGTTCATGGTAGGCTCGTCAATATGGATAACCTCAAGTTGTTCTGGTTTTTCGAAATCAGCAATTGTATCGCCGATATCGAAGCCTTCGATACCAACTACAGCGCAAATATCGCCCGAACCAACTTCCTGTACACGCACTTTACCTAAACCTTCGAAAGTATAAAGTTCTTTGATACGTGATTTAACAATTTTTCCGTCGCGTTTAACCAAGGACACCGGCTGGTTCTCTTTGATTGTACCACGTGCCACTCTTCCAATTGCAATACGTCCTACAAAAGAAGAATAATCTAATGAAGTGATTTGCATTTGTAAAGTTCCTTCAGAAATCGGGGCCGGTGGAATGGTTTCCAAAATGGCATCCATTAGAGGGAAAATATTATCAATAGGATTTTTCCAATCTGTATTCATCCATCCTTGTTTTGATGAACCGTAAATTACAGGGAAATCCAATTGATCTTCAGTCGCGTCAAGGTTAAAGAACAATTCAAATATTTGCTCATAAACCTCTTCAGGGCGACAGTTTTCTTTATCGACCTTATTTACAACAACGATCGGCTTTAAGCCCAAAGCAAGTGCTTTTTGCGTAACAAAACGCGTTTGAGGCATGGCGCCTTCAAAAGCATCGCAAAGCAATAAAACGCCGTCGGCCATTTTCAATACACGCTCAACCTCACCACCGAAATCGGCGTGACCAGGGGTATCAATAATATTAATCTTTACATCCTTATATTGAACAGAAACGTTTTTAGAAACAATGGTGATACCACGCTCACGTTCCAGGTCATTATTATCAAGAATTAAGTCGCCTGTTTCCTGGTTATCACGAAATATGGCGCAACTGTGTAAAATTTTGTCAACCAATGTAGTTTTACCGTGGTCAACGTGTGCAATAATTGCAATGTTTCTAATTTTCTGCATGAAGAATGCCTCTCAAAATTTTTTGCAAAGGTAGCGTTTTAAATTGGATTTCAAGAGCTATAAAAGCTTGAAATTTAATGACAATCAAGGGATAACATAAGATTATATTTGTAATATGGGAGTACAGGAAGTTCTGGTAATCTTATTATTCACGATAGCATCAGGCTATATAGCGCGTGTCGTTTATAAGAGCCTGCAGTCAAAAAATGGTTGTAGCTCTGGCTGCGGTAAATGCGGAGTAGATTTCTCTGATGTGAAACCTAAGGATAGCATCACCACAAAAAGCGCTTGAGTATTCAACATGACGCTCAATTCACCCTCTCCTAACTCGCAATACTTTTTGTAGTCCTGAGTACGGCCATCTTTTCAACAGCTTTAATAATCGCAGCTGCATCATAGCCACATTCCGCCCATAGCTCGGGCTGTTCGCCATGTTCGATTACTTCGTCAGGTATTCCTAATCTAACCACAGTAGAATTATACTGGTTGTCGGCCATAAACTCCAGAACAGCGCTTCCTAAACCACCCTGCAGGCAACCGTCTTCAATTGTAATAACTTTTTTAAAGTTTATAAATACCTCGTGCAGGAGATCCTCATCAAGGGGTTTAATGAATCGCATATCATAATGAGCTGGATTAAAACCAAGGGAATTAAGCTCTGTACATGCTTTTACAGCTTCATTTCCAATATGTCCAATGCTTAAAAGAGCAACTTCCTCACCATCGCAAATCTTTCTTCCTTTGCCTACCGGAATTGCCTTGAACGGTCTGCGCCAGTCGGGCATAACGCCTGTACCGCGCGGATATCGAATAGAAAAGGGTCCCATATTTTCCTGCTGGGCACTGAACATCAGGTTCCGTAATTCTTCCTCGTTCATTGGCGCCGATACCACCATATTCGGAATACAGCGCATAAAAGCCAAATCATACGCGCCATGATGTGTGGGGCCATCAGCTCCGGCTAAACCAGCACGGTCTAAACAAAAAACCACATTGAGTTTTTGAATAGCCACATCATGAATCACCTGATCATATGCTCTTTGCATGAAGCTGGAATATATATTACAAAATGGAACCATCCCCTGGCTAGCGAGACCGGCAGAGAAAGTAACAGCATGTTGTTCTGCGATACCAACGTCGAATGCTCGTTTCGGCATGGCTTTCATCATGATATTCATTGAACTGCCGCTTGGCATAGCTGGAGTGATACCCATAATCTTCGGGTTATTCTCAGCTAATTCAACTAAAGTATGACCAAAAACATCCTGATATTTGGGTGCTTGTGGTTTATCGTTAACTGTTTTTTTAATTTCGCCGGTGATTTTATCGAACAGCCCTGGTGCATGCCATTTTGTTTGATCCTTTTCCGCTAAGGCAAATCCCTTGCCTTTAACAGTTATGCAATGCAATAATTTCGGACCGGGTATCTCACGCAAATCCTTAATAACTTTTGCCAAATGCTTCACATCGTGACCGTCGATCGGGCCGAAATATCTGAACTTTAATGCCTCAAAGAAGTTACTTCTTTTTAACAAAGTACCCTTGATGCTTTTTTCGATCATTTTGACGATGTGATGCGCATTCGGGCCCAACTCAGAAAGCTTACCGAGAACGTGCGAAATATCGTCTCTGAATTTATTATAAGATTTAGATGTGGTGATATCCGTAAGGTATTCCTTCAAGGCTCCGACATTCGGATCGATCGACATGCAGTTATCGTTTAAGATAACGAGGAGATTCGTGTTTTCGATACCGGCGTGGTTTAATGCTTCAAAAGCCATTCCCGCAGTCATGGCTCCATCGCCGATTACGGCAACATGCTGGCGATCGTTCTCTCCTTTATAGTACGAGGCAACCGCCATTCCTAACGCAGCAGAAATTGAAGTTGAAGAGTGTCCTACCCCAAATGTATCGTATTCACTTTCCGTCCGTTTTGGAAACCCACTTATTCCGTTATGTATTCTATTTGTATGGAAGACTGAACGTCTGCCGGTTAATATTTTATGTCCGTATGCCTGGTGTCCAACATCCCAAACTAACTGATCGTAAGGCGTATTAAGTACATAGTGCAGAGCAACAGTTAACTCTACAACACCTAAACTAGCCCCGAAGTGCCCCCCGTTAACCGAAACCACATCAATAATATATTGACGCAACTCCTGGCATATACGCTCGAGATCGTTTTCTGAAAACTTCTTTAAATCAGAGGGATAATTTATTTTTTCCAGTAGTTCTCCCGCCTTAACTTCCATACTAGTTGGGGTAAAAAAAATGAACCACAAAGTAACTCAATATTATTTAAAAATAATAACGTCAGTTCTTTTCTTTACTATTTCCATACCAAATTAAATCTTTATTTTTGAGGCGATTGTGATACAGCAGGATACTTTTGAAATTAGGCTGCCTCAATTTGCAGGCCCTTTTGATTTACTTTTGTTCTTTATTGAGCGCGATGAACTGGATATCCGTGACATCCAGATAGCGCAAATAACAGACGATTTCCTCGCTTACATACACGAAATGAATGCATTAAATATTGAGCTCGCCAGCGAGTTTATATTCATTGCGGCCACTTTAATGCGCATTAAAGCAAAAATGCTTTTACCCTTGCCTGACTTAGATGAGGAAGGAAATGAAATAGATCTGAAAAAAGATCTGGTACAAAAGCTAATTGAATATAAAAAATTCAAACTGCTTACAGAAAGCTTTAAGGTTTTAGAAAACGAACGCTTTCTGCAGGAAAAAAGAGGCAACATTGCTTTCGACCTTCAAAAAATTGCCGAAGCCGCTGAACCGGGAGATGAACTTCCTTCGGTAGGGTTATACAGATTATTGATGGTTTACGACAAAGCAATGTCCCGGTACCAAAACAAGCAGCAGGATGTTAAACACACGGTTATTCAATATCCGTATACGATTGAACAACAAAAAAAAGTAATTGCAGAATTGATTCAACTTAATCAAAAAATTGATTTTTCTAAACTGATGAAAAGTTCAGAAAATAAGGTTCAATTTGTGTACAATTTCCTGGCAATGCTCGAAATGCTGCAACAGCAGCTGATTTCTATTCAAATAGGACTGGGTTTTAATAATTTTTCCGTTGCAGTAAAAACTGCTTCAACAACATAAACAACAAATAAACAGGAATGAAAAAAGATAAAATCATCTTTAAGCTCATCGAAGAAGAACAGGATCGTCAGGAAAACGGACTTGAACTGATTGCATCAGAAAACTTTGTTAGTAAACAAGTTATGGAAGCCGCCGGCTCTGTGCTCACTAATAAATATGCTGAAGGCCTACCGGGGAAACGTTATTACGGAGGCTGTGAGGTTGTTGATGAAATTGAAACAATTGCAATTGAAAGAGCGAAAGAACTATTTAATGCTGAATGGGTAAACGTACAGCCGCATTCTGGAGCTCAAGCAAACTCCGCGGTATTTCTTGGTGTTTTAAAACCAGGCGATAAAATCCTTGGGTTTGACCTTTCGCACGGTGGTCACCTTACACATGGTTCCCCTGTAAACTCTTCGGGTAAGTTATATCAGCCTTTCTTTTACGGAGTGGAAAAAGAAACAGGCCGTATTGACTATAAAAAACTTGAAGAAACTGCATTAGCTGAAAAGCCGAAGTTAATTATCTGCGGCGCATCTGCTTATTCGAGAGAATGGGATTATAAATTTATCCGTCAGGTTGCTGACCAGATCGGTGCTTTGGTTCTTGCAGACATTTCGCATCCTGCAGGTTTAATAGCAAAAGGATTATTGGACGATCCGCTTCCTCATTGCCATATCGTAACGACAACTACGCACAAAACTCTCCGCGGACCACGTGGCGGTATGATCATGCTGGGTAAAGATTTTGAGAATCCTTTCGGATTAAAAACTCCTAAAGGAGAAATCAGAATGATGTCGTCTATATTGGATATGGCGGTATTTCCCGGAACTCAAGGCGGACCATTAGAGCACATTATCGCTGCTAAAGCGATTGCTTTTGGTGAAGCTTTAAGCGATGATTACATGAAATACATCCTTCAGGTTAAGAAAAATGCTTCGGCTATGGCAGATGCATTTATGGCCCGTGATTATGGAATTATTTCCGGAGGTACCGACAATCACCTAATGCTGATTGATCTTCGCAACAAAAACATTACTGGTAAAGTGGCAGAAGCAGCTTTGGGAAATGCTGATATTACAGTGAATAAAAACATGGTTCCTTTTGATGATAAATCACCATTCGTTACTTCGGGAATCAGAGTTGGAACCGCTGCAATTTCATCTCGCGGACTGAAAGAAAAACACATGGAGAAGATTGTAGATTATATTGACATGGTACTTTCTAATCCTGAAGATGAAGCAATTGTGAAAAAGGTTCGCAAGAAGATTCATGAGATGATGGAAGAACATCCATTATATAAATAAAAAAAATCATCGGATGGCTTAGAATATTTAGCTGTCCGATGATCCTCTTGAAAGAGCTTAAATTAAGAAAAAGCCGGTTGCCTTACGGCGTCCAGCTCTTTCTATCTAAATTAACGCTCTCGGGTACTTATACCCCATATCCTTCCATAAGGTTACCAAATATTTTAAGAAAATTAAAAAAACTCATAACTTCCTAAATCTGAGGGAAATAATCTTACTCTGCCATTTAAATCCCTTATCAGCCAGGAAGAAAAGTAAGGGTCGGTTATTAAATCTTCTCCTTTATTTATTGCTGGACTTCCCGAATTCAAATAATAATTATTTTGTTGGACATCTTTAAACAGCGGATCGACATTGAGAATATTCCCGAAGCTTCCTAAGCTATTATCGCGTGATTTGATTAGGTTATGAAGAATCGACTGCGTAAATGAAAGGCCTCCCTTTTTCTCCACTATAAGTTCGTCCTGTAAAGACCCCCAAATAATATTATTAATCAGAGTTAAACTAAACGGGGATGTGTTGGCCTGACTCGATTGATCGGTAAAAAATAAAGAAGGTGTAGTTCGGGGAAATTGAAAATTGACATTAACCAGCGTATTTTGTTTAAGATTGTATCTGCCCCCGTTTATTCCATAAATAAGATGTCTTCCGCAATTCGCAATAATATTATTGAAAGCGGCGAGCTCGGCATTATTACAATATACGCCCACAAGTTCCATATTGTAAATCATACTATTCGCAAGAAGTAATTTAGGATTGGAATTTCCAGACAAGGAATCTACCCGTATGGCTATTGAGCCGTTTTTAATTAATCCATAATTTATCAGGTTGTCCTTGCTGTCTTTTAAGAAATGTAAACCCTTCCATTGTCCCGGTTCGTCCGCATAGATCCGTTCAAGCCTGTCGCTCGAAAAAGTCACCGAATCATTAAGCGTACCATTAACTTTTAATGTTCCTGCGATTATAAGTTCGGCGTTTTTATGGAAATAGATTTTCGCACCCCGTTGGATCGTCAGCACCTTTTCAGAACCGACCTTTACCTTATTATATATCACATACGGAAGTTTATTATCCCATACGG
>CBIHLM010000059.1:0-26892 GCA_966210515.1 uncultured Pedobacter sp. | reverse complement strand
CTGCGGTAACACGTGGGAGAGTAGGTCGGTGCCAACTTTTATTTCGCTTACATGCGAATAAAATCTTAAAGCTCGTTAGTTCATTCTAACGGGCTTTTTTGTTTTTACTCTCAAAACTATCTTTTTACTCGATCGTTTCTATTAATACAACATGGCTAAGATTTCATTTATATCTTTATCTTTGCCTCTTTAACAAAAAGCATGAACATCAATTACGGTGCAAGAAGAGAAGTAATGCAGCATATTGAAAAATATATGCTGGATAATATTGGTGAGTATTTAAAGCCAATAGATACAATATGGCAGCCTGCTGATTTTTTACCAGATTCAAGCAGCGAGAATTTTTTACAGGAGGTTAAGGAGTTGCAGGAAACTGCGAAAGGCCTGCCTTATGATTTCTTTGCAGTACTCATCGGCGACACTATTACCGAAGAGGCCTTACCCACTTACGAATCCTGGCTGGCTACAGTTGAAGGCGTTTCCAAGGACGAGGAAGGCGGCTGGATGAAATGGTTAAGACATTGGACTGGTGAGGAAAATCGACATGGCGACTTATTAAATAAGTATTTGTATTTATCCGGACGTGTAAATATGCGTCAGATGGAGATTTCTACTCAGTATCTGATTGCTGATGGATTTGATATTGGTACAGACAGAGATCCCTACAGGAATTTCATCTATACCAGTTTTCAGGAGCTTGCTACCAATGTTTCACATAGAAGGGTAGCTTCTCTTGCAAAGAAGGAGGGCGACACGCTACTTTCTAAGATGTGTGGATTTATCGCTGGCGACGAAGCCCGCCACGCGAAAGCATACATGGATTTTATCTATCAAATAATGAAAGTCGACCCTAATGAGGTTATGATTGCATTTGAAGATATGATGCGAAAAAAGATTGTTATGCCAGCTCATTTTTTACGGGAATTAGGAAAGAAGGCAGGCGAGACATTCACCCACTTCGCCGATGCAGCACAGCGGTTAGGCGTTTACACTGCCGTTGATTATGTAGATATTTTACGTGATTTAATAGAAGCCTGGGAGATTGAAAAGGTAACCGGTTTAGATGACTCAGGTGAAAAAGCCCGCGATTATATAGTGAAATTACCTGATCGTTTGATCAGGCTTGCTGAGAGAATGAAACCACCTACGCTACAGTATCATTTCAGCTGGATACATGCTATGTAACCAGGAAAAAAGGCCGCCTCGTGTCAACGTAGGCGGCTTTTTTGTACGCATCCTATTTTTACTTCTGACCAATTTTTCGCGATACTGGATTCCAGCGTTCGGATAAACGGGGCTGAAATCGTCGTTTTACATTCTTTCGAAAGGACTATTTCTTGATCAATATTTCCCAGTTAGAGGGCTTTTGTAATAAATTAAAGGTCACATCATTATGAAATCTCTTAAATATCAAACTGCATACCCCGTTGTCCAGGATAAGGTTGGATACTGAAACATGTTCAAGATATTCAGGAAGAATAGGCCGGTCAAATGAAATTGTTTTTGTGAGTGCATCTATTTTTACCTGAAAACATGCCTGCAATAGTATAAATACAACAGCAACAGACCAGGCTTGCGGTGAACAGGCAACCGGATATAATGTTGGCCCCTCGCTCTGTCTTCTTTCAAAACCACAATATAATTCAGGTAGACGTTGCAGTTCAATGTATAATGAAGCCTGAAATATTGCCTGCGTAAGCTTTAAAACGTGTTCTCTAAGCCCGTATTGCGCCAGACCGTATGCAATAAGCGCATTGTCATGCGGCCAGATAGAACCGTTATGGTAAGACATTGGATTATATCTTTTTGCTGAGGATGAAAGAGTGCGTATTCCCCACCCGCTAAACATATCGCTACCTAATAGCGTGTCAGCAAGGGTTCTTGCCTTATCCTCGTCGGCTATGCCGGTAAACAAACAGTGCCCCGCGTTTGACGAGATTACTCTGCATGGTTTTTTGTTTCCGTCGAGGGCGAGGACATAGCATTTCAGCTCCTTATCCCAAAACTTTTCATTAAAGTTGTGCTTTAGCTCTCTGGCTTCTTTAGATAGATGATCTGCCAGATCGGGTTCGTTTAAAATTAAGGCGAGTTTGGCAGCATGCTGTTTGGCTGCATACACATAGGCTTGCACCTCGCATAACGCAATTGGTGTTTCGGCTAATTCGCCGAATTCGTCCATTATAGAATCATAGGAATCTTTCCATCCTTGATTCGTAAGACCATTTTTTGCCTTGTGTTCATATTCTACAAAGCCGTCTGCGTCCAGATCACCATAGTTATTTATCCATTCTATCGCTGCCCGGATATTTGGCCATAATCTTTTTATTAGCTCCAGGTCTGCTGTTCGCTCATAATACATGCCTGCGAGCATAATAAACAAAGGGGTTGCATCGATGGTGCCATAATACTCTTTGAAAGGTACTTCGCCAGTATTAGCCATTTCGCCTGTACGCGCCTCGTGAAGAATTTTCCCTGGTTCAGCGTCTTTTTCCGGAATAAGCTCCGTAGCTTGCTTAGAAGCTAGAAAGGATAGAACGTCCCTGCTTATTTCGGGTATTAGCCATAATGTTTCGATACCGGTAATAATGCCATCGCGGCCAAACGGTGTATTATACCAAGGCACCCCTGCGTACGGATATCTGCCTGTTTCTGTTTGTGCTAAAAGCGAAAGCAAATCGGCTTTGGAACGGCTTATCCAATGATTGAACTGTTCGTTGGACGTATGGATGTCAGCGAATAATATGCTGGTTTTGTTCCTCTCCTGTTCGATTAGGCTTTTTGCCTGATCGTAACTGATGGTTGTGTGATTATGATCGCCTGATAAAAACCGTAAGGAATAGGTTATTTTCAAGGGATTTAAAGGTTCGAGATTTATATTAAACAGAACTCTGTTTTCTTTAATACTGTAGTCAGCCTCGGTTATTACATTAAAAACACTTGTTCTTTTTATCCCATCAAGTCCTTGGTACTCCATCATACAATCATCGCCTGGATCGCAATATTTGACATGATTTTTAACAACATATCTGTTGATTCCCCTGATTTCAAAAATATCTTTAAAATCACCATCAAATGCAAGCTCCAAAGTGAACGAACATTCTTTGCTGCCGAAATGACTGCAATCGATCTCCTCGTAAAAGGCGCCGTCACGAATAAAAAGATTTCGCGAAATATGAATAGTGTTATCAGGTAGGTTGCATGAAGTAATTGCCGGATTCGTAAGATCTACGGAGAGAATATCGTTATCCTCTTTTATATTGCTGCTAAGTAAAAGGGGTTTATGACGATTAATAGAAAGAACAAGTCTGTTAATATATCTCGTGCCTTCATGGTATATTCCCTGAACCATTTTCCCATGAGGATGAATGTTACCCCATCTGTCGAAAATTCCAAACGTGTTTGAATGATTTAGGATGTTTATTTTGTCATCTGCATTTACAGCATCCGGCGAGATATGGAATTTATCCTCTTCTATTAAAGATCCATCTGTTTGCATAACACCTATTTTGCTTGCACCATTAAATTATATATCAATCAATCTTTATACCATTTGTTATTGCTTCCCTTTTCGGGCGCTTAATTATTATAAACAGGCTTCATGATGAAATCTTCTTTATTCTCTGATCCATGAGCCGTTATAATCGAGTTATAGATATTAAGATAATCCTTAGCCATTCTTGAAGCAGCAAATCGTTCTTCAAACACTTTCCTCACTCTATTTCGGCTAAGCTGCGGTAATTGATAAACAGCCGCAACTGCTTCTTCAACGGACTTTACGATGAAGCCGGATTGTTTGTCATCGATCACTTCGGGAACCGATCCGCGACTAAATGCAATGACTGGTGTTCCGCAGGCCATTGCTTCGATCATCACCATACCAAACGGTTCTTCCCATTGTATCGGAAAAAGTACTGCTTTTGCATTTCCCATAAACTCCGTTTTCTGTTTTTCATTTATCTCGCCATAAAAAGTAATTAAAGGATGATCCAGCAAATGTTTAATATGTGTTTCATAGTATTCCTTGTCTGCATTATCAATCTTGGCAGCTATTTTTAAAGGGGTATCAGATGCTTTTGCAATTTCAATTGCCTCTATTATTCCCTTTTCCGGAGATATTCGGCCAACGAACGCCAGATAGCCGCCCTGGCCCTGCCCTGGGGCGTGTAAATCCAGAGGGAGTCCGTGATGCACTGCGCCGGCCCAATTCGCCTGAGATAATGGCTTTTGCTGATTTCGGGAAATAGAGATCACTTTCTGACTTCGAAACTTATTGTAGACGGCTGCTAAGTCCGGAATGTCTAATCTGCCATGTAGCGTTGTTACGCTTGGAATGCTGAGGTCTTCAGTAAATGGAAAATGAAGGTAATCGATGTGAAAATGAAGTATATCAAATTCATGAATTCGTTCTTTTACTTCCTGAATCTGAACAATATGATGAGCCAGAGAGTCTATGCAGTCCGGTTTTAAGCGTAATCCGGTGTCTACATTTGAAATCAATCTGGCACTGGTAACCGAATCACCTGAAGCGAACAATGTTACTTCGTGGCCTTCTTTGATTAGCTCTTCTGTAAGATAATGTACTACGCGTTCAGTTCCTCCATACAGAATTGGGGGTACTGCTTCATATAGAGGAGCTATTTGTGCAATTTTCATAGCTTCACCTCCTTATCTGTTAATTTGTATAGAATGTGCTATTTTCGCATTCGGGGTGGCCCCACTTTTTCTATTGTTAATTATTTTCTGCCCCATCTTATTTCTCCCGGAATTTGATATCCTAAGCGTTGGTTCACTAGAAATAATGTCTGAAAAAGTGCTTTTGTTTTTATTAAATATTATTTACCGGAAGGCGTTATCTTTATATTTTTCCTATTTATAGCTCTATTTTTTGATCTTCAATCGCATAATTCAACTTTAGATGGTGGAGATTATTTAGCATCTCTTTGTCGAAATGAGTGAGGAGAATTCTTTTATGATGATCTGAAATTGACCATTATATCATAAACTCCGCCGGATGTAAGCGATCCTAAAAACATTAAACCTTTTTGTGTGCTGAAAGTTCCTTTGTTGCTGTTAAGCCGTTGATAATATGTTACAAGTTCTGGATGCGTTCTTTACCGTGCTTCATATCGCTATTATCGGATTCAATCTTTTAGGCTGGATCTGGGAAGGTACCAGGAGGCTGCATTTTTATTGTTTAATTTTAACCGCCACCTCCTGGTTTATCCTGGGTTTTTGGTACGGCTTTGGGTATTGTTTTATAACAGACTTGCAATGGCAGGTGAAAGAGAAATTGGGCGAGGAGAATTTACCCAACTCGTTTATTAAGTACTTTGCTGATAAAATGAGCGGAGAAAATATTAATGCTTGTTTAATCGATACATTGACGCTCGTATTATTCGGCTTCGCTGTTATAGCTTCAGTATATGTCAATTTTTTTAAGAAAAGGGCTGTTGCCAATTGACAGGTGTATTAACAATTCATCCTGCCTCTCTTTCTAATAATCCTTTAGCTAGCTTGTCCCATTGAAATTTTGAAAATCCCGCAATAGCGCCAAGTCCTACAAGCAGATCACGGGTTTTGTCCAGCGGGTTTGCATCCTTATTAGGATTTATATTCCGGTCATAAATTCCTGCAGTGATTTTCTTACCCTCCCGAGTCACGGTAAAGTTGCTGGTCGAATCTTCTGAGTAAAAGTGAGCGATTTCTTGCGAATCGGATTTGGGGTTAGAGGTGGGTCTGACACGGATTCCAAGACTTTCAACGTCTCCCTCCGATATCGAATTTATATCTTCCACATGCACCCAGTCATAACCATCTCCGGTAACGGAGCCAGGTCCGGGTATGTTGACCCTAAAGTGATCCCCTTTTTTAACTGTTCTGTTCACATCATCTCCTTCTTTGTCAGTTAATTGAAAGTTGGCAGTAAACACTCCCGCTATTTTGTGCCAGGAATTCACATCCAGCAGTCGCTGTTTAACCTTGGTAAAGAAAGCCTTTGCTTCATCAGTATTGTTTAACTCGATCGAATTTACTGAGTTAATTATTTCTCCGGTATTATGCTCGGGGACTATTCCTGTATAATTTTTTTCTCCCATAACAGATTTTTTTGTTACGTCCTCAATCTTTATAATTCAAACTTGCGGCAGATAGAAAGGTTTGGAACTACTGCGAATTCGGCACAAATGCCGCTATTTAGATTTGCGGCAAAATTTAGGTAAGCGGATGCTTTGGTTTGTGCTTTTGTCCATTCAGTTTATAAATACAATCCTCCACCGTTTTTACCGCCATTTCATAAAGCTGTCCATTCCCATTTGGGATTTTTTTTAGAATGCTTCTGCATTCGCGCAAGAATACGTTAGCGAAGTTCCGATCGTAATCTATAATTTCTATACAGTTGTCAATAATGTCAGCATATTTTATGGTCTGTGAATCGGCGCAAGTTTTCTCTATGCGCGTTGTTTCTGCGGCTTTCCTTTTTCTGCGGTTCCAATTCGGATATTTATCTTTTGTATAAACGTCGGTGAGTTCAATGACCAGTTTTAACGAGTAGTTGGCTTGCCTTATATCCATCAAGCCAATTAAATATTCTTTTATTTCATCCTGTGTAGTGGGAGTATCTTCAAGCACATCGTGTAATAATGCGGCTGCCAGTAATGGTAATTCATTTGTATATTCCTTGCAGATTTGCATTACTCTAATCGGATGAACAATGTATCTCTCGGATGTGTACTTTCTCTTCTGATCACCATGAGCTTTATCTGCGAAATCTTTAATTTTCTCAAGAATGTTATCCATTTTCTCTCTGTTAATTGTATCGCGTTTGCAGTAAATCAGGTTTGTGTGAGTCAAAGGCACTTGCATAATCCGTGTCAAAAGGAACGGGCAATTCATCTTTAATCCGACAATCTGTGCAACAATTTAAAAGGCAATATAGGTTTGAGAAAAGGCAAAAATTAGAAAGGGATACCTTTCGATATCCCTTTCTAACGGTATTGATATCTCTTACCGCTGGTAGTCCATCATTTCATATTCTTCGTCCATAATCTCATCTGTAAAGGGTTCTTCCATCAATGCATCGATGTCATGACGTTCTTTATTTCCTGAAGAGCGAGTGATTATTTTATCAAAAGCTTCATAAACCACTGGTACAATAATTAGGGTTAAAAAGAGAGAGCTTAACAGTCCACCAATAATTACCCAGGCCAGGCCATTTTTCCACTCGGCACCTGCTCCCTGCGCCAGGGCGATTGGAAGCATACCTATAACCATCGCGATTGTTGTCATCAGAATGGGCCGCAGACGAGCATGATTTGCATTGATTAATGCTTCGCGTACTTTTTTGCCTTCTTCAATTTGCTGATTTGTGAAATCGACTAGTATAATCGCATTTTTAGCAACCAGCCCAATAAGCATTATCAATCCCAAAATGGTAAAGATATTTAAAGAATTGTTGGTTAAGGCAAGTGCAAGTAAAGCTCCGATAATAGAAAGGGGAATCGAAAACAATACTACGAAGGGGTGTACATAATTGTTGTACAAAGCAACCATAATAAGGTAAACCAACACAATCGACATAATTAATGCAATTCCCAGGGTTCCGAATCCTTCAGATTGATTTTCCATATCTCCGCCGAAAACATAGTTTACACCGGATGGTCGCGGAAGGTCTTTAATCTGCGTTTCTAACTCTGCGAAGATAGTACCCGAAGGACGTCCGACTACCTGTGACTGCACCGATACTTTGGTGGTTTTATCCTGGCGTTCTAAACGGGACGGCCCTGAACTTTCTGAAACTGTTGCAAACTGATCGAGTTTGATTTTCTGGCCGATTGCGTTAATAAACGTCAATTCTTTAACATCATTGATGCTTTTACGATTAAAGTTATCCAGGCGGATATTGATATCGTATTCATACTCACCCTGGCGGAATTTGCCGTTAGTATTGCCGTTAAAAGCTGTTTGCATTGTAGCTCCCACCGTTTGGAGATTTAATCCAAGAGCCGACATTTTATCGCGGTCGACCTGAACTTTTACTTCCGGGTTACCTCCTTCTACGGATAATTTAAGCTCTGTGGTACCCTGAATTTTCGCGAGCTTTTCTTTCACTACGTTGGCGAACAGAAGCACACTGTCAAGCTCGCTTCCGCGGACAATAACTTCAACAGGCGAGCGCTCGGCCATCCCAAGTATACTTACAGGAGTGGTTTTTATTTTTGCTCCTACAAGTTGTTGAGCAAGTTCTTTCTTGACTTTGGCTGCGTAAACATCAGCACGGTCCAGGCGTTCCTTTCTATCTACCAGCTGAACTGTTATTTCAGATGAATAAGCCGGAGCCTGTTGAGCGCCGGAACCGTCGCTCGACTGACCAACGGTTGTTATTAATCGGATAATTTCAGGTTTTTGACTTAAGATCTGTTCGGCTTTAGATGTTACCAAATTAGTTTGTTCAATAGAAGCGTCTTTAGGCAGTTCTATTTGAACGATGAATTGTCCGCGGTCACTTTTGGGAAAAAATTCGGTGCCGATAAAGCCACCGCCAATTAATGAAAACGATCCGAATAATAGGATTAGAGTTCCACCAAGTACAGTTTTTTTGTGCCCCAAAGACCATACAAGAACACCTGTGATCCATGCGGTGAATTTATCCAGACCTCTCTCAAAGCTTAAAATAATTTTTCCGAAAATGCTTTTCCCTTCAATATGTTCAAGCTTTCCAAAGCGTGATGAAAGTAGAGGGACGATTGTAAATGAGGTAAGTAAACTTAGCAAGGTGGCGATGATTACCACCATACAAAATTGGCGTAAAATGTCGGATACCAAACCTGTACTTATTGCAATTGGGAAGAACACCACTACAATTACCAATGTGATAGAGGTTACGGTAAACCCGATTTCTTTAGTGGCTTCATACGCTGCACGCACTCTGTTTTTACCCATCTCCATGTGGCGGTAGATGTTTTCCAATACCACAATCGCATCATCTACAAGGATACCTACAACCAGTGATAATCCTAATAAAGACATCAGGTTAAGCGTGTAGCCCAGCATGCTGATTCCAATAAAAGTGGCAATTAAAGACGCCGGAATCGAAACCATAACAATGGCTGCATTTCTTAAACTGTGCAAGAAAAACAGCATCACAAATGCAACTAATATTACAGCGATAAACAAATCGTGAATTACCGCGTCCGCTGAGGCTAAAGTATAAACTGAGCTGTCGTTGGCGATCGTTAAATCAAGATTAATATTTTTATAGTCCGTTTTTAATGAAGCTATACTAGCCTTTACGCCCTCACTTACAGATACTGCATTTGCATCGGATTGCTTAACAATTTGCAAGGCAATTGCTGCTTTTTGGTCGACTCTGGCAATTTTCTCTACATCTTTTTGGGTGTCCTGAACTTCAGCTACATCGCCTAATCTGATCTGAACGCCGTTTTTATCCGATATGATAAGATTTTGCAACTCCTGAACAGATGCATATTTTCCAGACAGACGAACCAAAATGTCCCTTTCTTCAGTTCGGATACTTCCGGTAGGGAAATCAAGATTTGACGACTGAATTATTTGCTGAACGGTCAGTAGAGGAATTCCGTAAGCTTCAAGCTTATTTTTGTCAATGTTAACCTGTACCTCACGTTCTCGGCCGCCCAGAATATTTATCTGTGCCACGCCCTCGGCCCGGGATAGAGCAGGTACAATCCGGTTTTCGATAAGGTCAAAAAATTGTGCATCGTCCATCTTTGCAGTGGCCGACATGGTAATGATTGGGAGGTCATCCAACGAAAATTTATTCAATGAAGGCGGTTCAACATCATCAGGTAACTGAGATAGTATCGAATTAACTTTTCGCTGCGCATCATTTAATGAAATGTTTACGTCCGTTCCGGTTTTGAGTTGAATACTAACTAATGACAATCCCTCGTAGGATGTTGCCTGTATTTTTTTGATGTTTTCCATCGATGAAACGGCATCTTCCACTTTTTTTGTCACCGTATTTTCCACTTCACTTGGCGAAGCACCCGGATAAATTGTTACAACAGAAACCACCGAAGGGGAGAACTTGGGAAGCATCTCATAATTCAAGGAGTTGTAACTTATGATGCCTAGTAAAGAGAGTACTGTAAAAAGTACCACTACAATCGTCGGGCGTTTTATAGATATTTCAGCTATTTTCATGTCTTTTTTTATGTGGTGTGGCTTGTGTTTGAGGGTTGCAAGACATACAGAGTCCAACTCACAAGCCCAACCGATTTACTTAATCACCTGCACTTCAGTTCCGTCAACCAGGTTAATCTGGCCGCTGGTGATCACGGTTTCACCTTCTTTTAATCCTTCTAAAACTTCCACCCGCTCTTCAAATGTTCTTCCTGCGACAACCTCGCGTGATTTAGCACTACTGCCTTCCAAAACGTATACTTTGTTGCTTTGGACGCTACCTACAAATGCAGTACGTGGCACCGTGAGTGCCGCATTTTGCTGTGGGAAATCAAAAACAGCAGTCCCGTACATACCAGCTTTCAATTGTCCGCCTGCATTGTTGCTAACTTCAACCTCGACCGGGAAATTAAGACTGTTATCAGCCTTAGGGGCAATAAAGCTTACTCTTCCATTGAAAGAGCTAGCCGGGAATACATTCGACTTAATAGTAACCCTGTCGCCAATTTTCAAGCGTACAACCTGATTCTCGTTTGCGGTGACTTTGAGTTTTAGCTTAGATACATCCACAATTTCGAATAGCTGAGCGCCTGGATTTACAAACGAGCCCTGCTCAATGAAGCGTTTATTTACAATGCCTGAGATAGGTGCCTTTATGTTTGCATCGCCTGATTTTCTGCTAGCAGCTTGCAGTCGTGCACGTGATGTACGCACGTTCAACCGGGCATTATCAAGTTGCTGCTGGGTTACGCCGCCTGTTTTAAATGAGCTTTCGTATCGCTCCAAATCTTTTGCTGCAGACTGGTAATTCGCTTGTGCTGTTTCAACATCTACATTTAATAATTCGGCGTCTATTCGGGCTACAATTTGTCCTTTGCTAACTCGCGAGCCTTCATCAACAAGTACCCGGCTAACTCGCCCCGAGTTTTCTGATGACAGGATTAAGTCCTGGTTTGCTGCAAATGTTCCATTTGCACTAAAGTCAAGGGTAACATTCATTGTCGATACCTTTTCAGTATTTACAGCAACAGCACCAGTATTTCCCGATGCTACAACTGCTGTAGTAGCTGCATTTTTCTCTTTATTGCTTTGTAATACCCAGCCAATAAGTACAAGTACTGTCAGAACTGCGCCTATGGATATTATGCCCTTCTTTTTCATTTTATTAGTTTAAAAGTGATTTGATATTTCCGTTAGATTGAATTAATTGTATTTCGGCAAGCTTATAATTTAATAAAGCCTGATTGTAGCTGTTTTGAGCATCTACCAGAGATGTCTCTGCATTTAAAAGATCTGTAAGGCTGGCCAAACCATTATTATAGTTGTTTTGTGTGCTGGCGTAAACCTGTTGAGCAAGTTTCACATTCGCTTGTTGAGAGTCAATGGTGTTGATATTATTCCTGATTGACAGATTCGCATTTCTATGAGCAAGGGTCAGCGAGTTACTCGTATTTTTTATGTCTTCTTGTATCTGCTGAATTTCTATATCAGCTTGTTTAACCCTTGATTTACGTGCAAATCCATCAAAAACAGGGATGCTTAAAGACAAACCTATTGCAGATGCATCGTATTTAGTTGCAGTCGAATTTCCACCTTGGAAGATGTCGAAATTGTCGCTTGTGCTTGTGTATCCGTAATTACCGGTTAGTGTAAGTGATGGATAATACTCTGCTTTTGCGGCTTTTTTCTGATAATGAAGCAATTCTTCCTGTTTTTTTAACAATTGATATTGCGTGAGCTCATTTATATTAAAGCTATCAGACAATGTCTGCGCATCCGTTGTGATTTTACTCAACTCGGTGACCGGGATATTAACGTCCGTTCCAATTGGCATTCCGATGTAGAACTTTAATACGTTTTCTTGCTGCGTAATCGCGTTGGCAACTTGCTCGCGCTGAGTTTTAACATTAGTAAGGTTCACCCTAACGCGGTCAAGGTCAATTCGTTTTGCGAGGCCATTTTTAAATTGATTGGCAACGGTATTTTCAATTTTGCTGATGGAAGTAATATTCGCATCTATGGTTTTAAGCTGTTCACGAGTAACCAGTAATTGGTAGTAATTCGTTGCAACCTGTTGTAAGATGTTCTCCTCGGTAAGTTCGGCACTTAGGTTGTAGAAGCTCTCGCCGGCTTTTGCAGCTTTAAGTCCTGTGAAAACCTGCTGGTTGAACAATTGCTGGCTGAAATTAACTCCAGCGTTTCCATTCCATTGACGCCCCATTTTAAAGACCTGATTGCCCACTATCAATTGAGGAATGATCAATTGGTCAGTTAAAGTGGCCGTACCATTAATCTGGGGTAAGGCCCGTGCTCTGATTTCGTCGGTTTGATATTGTCCGTTTAAAACTGCCAGACGCGACTTTTTAATATTTTCATTATTTTGGAGAGCATAATTAAGTGCATCTCGCAACGTGAGATTTACTGTTTGCGCTTTACTGCCGGCAGCAGTCAAAATCAGCACGACCAGTATTGCTATCGATTTTATTTTATGATTTATATTCATTGTTTTTTATGTTGTCAAAATATTTTTTTGTTACTATTTGCCCCTTTGCACTGCCTATTCCGTAGAGAAAGAGTTCGGTAATCTCCCAGATCACGGAAGAAGATCTAAACCTGTTAGCCGGATAACTTTCAGGCTTAAAAAAGGAGCTGAACTGGATTAAGCTAAACTGACAAATGGATTCAAGATCAAGATTACTGCGATATAGATCTTCGGCAATTCCAGTTTTGAAGTTCGTAAGTAACGACGATCTCAAACTATCTTCCTTAAAACTTTTCATGAGCTTCCAGCATTCAGGAAAATATTTGCTCAAGTCATGAAGCATTACAGGCTTTACTTTTATAATCAGAGATTGCAGGTTTTCTGCGATCTGGATCACCTCATGAATCGCATTTTCAGACGTGTTTAAACCAGCCTTAAGTTGTTGTCGCTGTTGTTCAACAAGTTTGGTTATCATCTTTTTTACGATGGTGTTTTTGTCGTCGAAAGATTGATAAATGGTTTTCTTCGATACGCCGGCTTCTCTGGCAATATCATCCATCGACACCGTTTTTAATCCATATGTGAAAAATAGTTCTTCTGCTTTTTGTTGAATTTTTTCTTCCATCTCTTACCTTATTCCACTTAAAAATATCTGCGACAATTCTTTTTGCTTATAAAGCACCTCGTCGAAATCTTTATCATCCGGCACCAAGTGTTTATCCTGACGGGCTAACACGCAGATGTTTATACCGGTAAGCATATCAATGAAAAGCTCAGCTGTTTTTTCTGTGTCTGTTGATTTTATCAGGTTTGAATCAGCTGCTTTTTTAAGAACTTCCTGTACAAGGCTTATTTCCTTAATTCGAATATGAGAGATGGTCTTCTTCAGTTCCTGCTTAGTTAGATTAGCCTCAGCATGATCTACAAGGTGAAGCATGAAATACTTTTGGAAGAAGGCTCGGCGGAGGTCGAGCATCGCGAAAATTGCCTCTTTGATATCTTCAGCACATGAAAAGAGAACTGCAAGCCTTTCCTGGTATTCAGAAAGAATTTTCTCGACTACAGCAACCACTAAACGGATTTTATCCGGGAAATAATAATATAAAAGGGGTTTCGAGATTGACAGATCATCGGCGATCTCATTCATTGTTGTTTTCTGGATGCCGAAATGTGCAAACCGGAGACTGGCTTTTTCAATGATCAACTCACGTTTTCTGTCCGCTTCCAATTTTACCTTTTTACTATTTGACTATTTTATTTAATTGGTCAAAAGTACAGGATCGAAATTTCTTCTGCAAGATATTTAACAAAAAATTTAGTGGTTTTGAAGAAGCTTACAATTGTTTGACTTCTCTCAGGCCATCAAGGAAGATGAGTCCGAGTTTTTTTTGCCGGTCGAGGAGCGACTCGAAATGTTCTTTAGGTAATTGAAATGGTTGCTTATTAGAAAAAACAAGGTATCGCATCCCCATAAATGCATCCATCAGTAAAGACGCGGCTTCTCTTGCGTCAGAAACTTTTAATTCTTTTTTATCAATTCCTATTTGAATAACAGCGGTGATGAGCTCGATCTCAATCTCCTTAGCCTTCATCAATATTTTTGATATATTTTCAGGGAGATCCGGGCCCGACACGCGAATATAATCCAGGATATTATAATATTTTTGGATGTATTCATGCCTTTTATCAAGGAAATAAACCAGTGCTTTTTTACTGTCTTTTATCGACACTAGTTCCTTTGCAAGATCAGTGTTGATTTCGTTAATTATATTTTCAAGTACAGCTGTATATAAACTGATCTTGTCTGGGAAATAATAATAAAGAAGAGCCTTAGATAGGGAAAGATCAGATGCAATTTCAGTCATGGTTGTTTTTGCCAAACCAAAATGTGCGAATCGCTTTAAAGCGGCCTCAATAATCAATTCTCTTTTTTTATCCTGATTTTCCATTGATTGTCAAAATTACAATATCGCAGGTAATTATTTGTTATCTAATATGAAGATGGATGGGATATCTGGAAGGGGCGATTAATTGAAATCAAGGGGTATTTGACTTAGATTCATGGAGGATTGAGTGCTATGCACTATATTAGGAGCGTTAAACTTCAGGAACCGGCTAATGGGGAAACTGTGATTTTATCCCCCCCTTATTCTTGATTTACCCCCTTTGATTCTGTGTTTTTAAAAGTTTTTTTGTAACATCAAAAATATACCTAATTAATAAATGACTAAATTACTACCAATTGTAGCTGTGTTATATCTTTTAACCAGCCAATTATGTGCTCAGAGCCAGAAAAATGACTGGGAAAATCCGCAGTTACTTGAGCTTAACAAGGAGAAGCCACACGCAACTTTTATGCTGTTTGATAATGCAGCAGACGTGAAGGCGGGTGACTATAGCAGATCTCAGTGGCATAAATCCTTAAACGGAACCTGGAAATTTGTTTATACGGATAAGTACGCAAACCGTATCGTCGATTTTTATCGTGAAGATTTGAATGATAAAAACTGGGCAGATTTACCAGTGCCTTCTAATTGGGAGCGCAAGGGTTTTGGAGTGCCAATCTATACTAATATTGTATATCCGTATCCTAAAAATCCGCCGTTTATTGGCGAGAATAATCCTGTTGGTACGTATCGCAGAACATTTACTGTACCCGAAAGTTGGGATGGTCGCGAAGTTCTTGTTCATTTTGCTTCTATTTCTGGTTATGCAGAAGTATATGTAAACGGACAGAAGGTTGGAATGTCAAAAGTTTCAAAATCGCCGGCAGAATTTAATATAAGTAAGTACCTCAGAAAAGGAGATAATCAGCTGTCCGTTCAGGTATTTCGCTGGCACGACGGCAGTTATCTGGAGGATCAGGATTTTTGGCGCTTAAGCGGTATTGAGCGAGATGTGTTTCTGTATTCTTTACCGAAGGTAAGCGTTTGGGACTTTTTTGTTAAAGCAGAGCTGGATAACAGCTACACAAACGGTGTATTAAATGCCGATGTAGAGTTGCGAAGATTCGCGGCAGTTGGTGCAAAAGCAGCTACAGTGTCGGTTAACGTTACAGACAAAGCAGGGAAAACTGTTTTTAGTCAGGAAAAAAACATATCAATTGATTCTGATATTAATACGGCAGCGTTCAGTGGATCTATATCAAAGGTTGCAAAGTGGAGCGCTGAAAGTCCGGCATTGTATGACTTTGTTATTACAGCGAAAGACGAGAATGGAAAGCTTTTGGGTGTAACAGGCTCGAAAATAGGATTCCGTAAGGTCGAAATGAAAAATGCCCAGCTGTTGGTAAATGGAATGCCTGTGTTGTTTAAAGGAACAAACCGGCACGAGCATGACGACGTTGAAGGTCATGTTATCAGCAAAGAATCGATGATAAAAGATATTAAACTTATGAAGCTGTTTAATATCAATGCGGTTCGTACTAGCCACTATCCCAACGATCCAACCTGGTATAAATTATGCGATCAGTATGGCCTTTACCTGGTCGATGAAGCGAATATTGAAACACATGGAATGGGAGCAGAATTGCAGGGTGGATTTGATAAATCAAAACATCCCGCCTATCTACCTGAATGGGCGCCTGCACATATGGACCGTGTAGAACGCTTATTTGAGCGGGATAAAAACCATGCCTCAGTAATTATCTGGTCATTAGGAAATGAATGTGGAAATGGTCCGGTGTTTCAGGATGCCTATAAATGGATCAAAAAGCAGGATAATAGCCGTTTTGTAATGTTTGAGCAGGCGGGAGAGCGCGCGAATACAGATATTGTGGGTCCGATGTACCCCAGTATTAAGTATATGCGTGATTATGCTGCCGCTACCGATAAAACGAGGCCTTATATAATGTGCGAATATTCTCATGCTATGGGAAATAGTAATGGTAATTTCCAGGAGTACTGGGACATCATCATGAGCAGCAAGCACATGCAGGGCGGTTTTATTTGGGATTGGGTAGATCAGGGTCTGAAAGCGTCGACATCTGATGGCAGAACGTATTGGGCTTATGGAGGTGACCTGGGCGGCTATCATTTACAAAATGATGAGAATTTTTGTGCCAATGGTCTTGTAGCAGCAGATAGAACACCACATCCGGGCCTGTATGAGGTGAAAAAGGTGTACCAAAACATTCTGTTCAAGGAAAAAGATCTTGCGTCGGGCACAATCCTTATTCAAAATCTTTTTGATTTCACCAATCTTGATCAATTTAATTTTAAATGGGAATTGTACAGAAATGGAGAGAAAGTAAAAGAAGGTCCGTTTTCTGTAAGCCTCGCTCCCGGGCAGCAAAAAGAGGTGAAATTAAAAGTTCCCTTAATTAAGTCCGCAGCCGGCAGCGAATATTATCTAAATGTATTTGCCTATACAAAAAATGCGACGGAGTTAGTTCCGGCTGGACATGAAATAGCACGCGAGCAATTTAAGAAAGCGGGAGACTACTTCGTTCAAAAGTCTTCTGCCGGTGCTAAACTTCAGGTTTCTAAAGAAGGCAGTAATTTGAAGTTCAGTTCAGGAAATATTTCGGGAGAGTTTGATACTAAAACAGGAAGAATTCTTCAATACACTGCTAAAAACTCGCCACGTGTAATTGCACAATTTCCTGAGCCTTACTTCTGGAGGGCACCTACAGACAATGATTTTGGAAACGGAATGCAGGTGAATCTTGGAATATGGCGTACCGCACATATCGATCGGGCTGTAAAAAAAGTTACCGTAGGTGATCAGACAGATGCAGGACTCCCTTTAAAAGTTGAATACGAATTAACAGGTATTAATGTACCATACACCGTCGAATATTTGGTTCAGAATAACGGGGCTGTTCAAGTAACAGCGAGCATAGATATGACAGGAAGGAATTTGCCAGAGTTGCCACGGTTTGGAATGCGTATGGAATTGCCGGCTTATCTGTCAAATTTAAGTTATTACGGACGTGGGCCCTGGGAAAATTACAGCGATAGGAATTCTACTTCTTTTGTAGGTTTATACAACGATCAGATTCAAAATCAGGCCACGAATTACATTCGTCCTCAAGAGAATGGCTACAAAACAGATGTACGCTGGTTGAGCTTAACAAATGCTGAAGGAAAAGGATTACGGATTGAGGGTTTGCAGCCAATTTGCTTTAGTGCCTTAAATAATAAAACTGAAGACTTAGATCCGGGTTTAACTAAGAAACAGCAGCATCCTCATGACATAAAACCGCGTAACGGTGTGTTTCTTAGCATTGACCTGAAACAGCGTGGTGTCGGCGGAGATACAAGCTGGGGAGCTTTGCCTCATAATCAGTACCGGCTGTTAGACAAAATGTATTCTTACAGCTACATTATAAAATTGATAGATTGATGAACAAAATTTTAGCGTCGTTTATTGTTTGTCTGCTTTGCGTTACGGCTTCAGTAGCGCAGAAAAAGAAAGGCGTAATAAACGACCGGAAAGCGTGGCTGGGCTATTTAGATAAGATAGCCCGGCCAGTTCTTTCCAATATCGCAACAGAGCAGCTGAAGGAAAAAATGCCTGTTGCTTTATCTAAAAATATCGATAATCAGCAATCCCGAAAGCAGGTTGCTTATCTGGAAGCATTTGGCCGCACGCTGAGCGGTATTGCCCCCTGGCTAAATTTAGAAGGAGGCACGAAAGAGGAAGTAGCTTTACGGAATCAATATCGCGTATGGGCCTTAAAAGGTCTTGCAAATTCGGTAAATCCAAGTTCAAAAGATTATCTGAGATGGGACGGGGGGCAGCCTTTAGTTGATGCCTCTTTTGTTGCGCTGGCATTAATACGATGCCCGTGGCTCTGGGAACACTCGGATAAAACAGTTCAGCTGCAGGTAATTGAAGCCTTTAAAAAAACTCGCAACACCATTCCTGTATATACCAATTGGATTTTGTTTTCAGGAATGATTGAAGCATTTTTCTGTAAGTATGATTTAGATTATGATAAAGTTAGGGTAGAGTTTGCTGTAAGGGAGTTTGCAAACCATTGGTATACGGGAGATGGAATGTACTCGGATGGAATGAATTTTTCATACGACTATTATAACAGTATCGTGATTCAGCCCTATCTCGCCACTATTTTGGAAGTGATTAATAACAAACAAAAAACCTACAACTGGTATGCGCCCAACCTGGATAAAATCAATAAGCGTTATGCTGAAATTTTAGAAAGGCTAATCTACACCGATGGCTCATATCCCGCCAGCGGGCGGTCAATCACTTACCGGGCGGGAGTATTTCATCACTTAGGAGATATTTCCCTGAGAAAAAAACTGCCGGCATCACTAAAACCTGCCCAGGTCAGGGGGGCATTAACTGCGGTTATGAAAAAGACACTGGAATCACCCTCCACTTTTACAAGGGATGGCTGGTTAACAATTGGCCTGTATGGGTCTCAGCCGAGTTTAGGAGAATTTTACATTACTACCGGGAGTTTATATCTGTGTTCGAATGTCTTTCTTCCGCTGGGACTTCCGGATTCAGATGAATTTTGGTCATCAGCGGCGGAGCCATGGACGAGCGTGAAAATCTGGTCGGGACAGGACGTTCCTGCAGACCATGCATTGGATATTAAATAAAGTCAGGCGATAGAAAATTGTATGTAACCTCTTTTAGCTGGATTTTTTCTGACTGATGAATTGCTTTGAAAATAAGAACTGAATGAAAGCTTATCCTCAATTGGAAAAGGGATTTAGACTTGAATATACATGGAGAAAATTTATAAACCTCTTTTATTTGCTTTATTTGCCTGTTTAAGCAATTCTGTACAAGCGCAGATAATAAGCGCCGACAGTATACATGCCTTAAAATCCCAGGTTGATGGAAAACAGATTTTCAAAATAAATCATCCTGATTATAAACTTAGTCCGGAAACAGGATTAAGCAGGAAGCACTGGAAAGAAGCCGCATTATATCTTTTGAGCGGTGCCTTTACTTATGTTCAGAAGCTGGATGATCCGATGAAATTCCCTAAACAGCCCGGCAAAAGTTATCCCAGGGACGGAAAACCAAACCCTACAGAAAAGCTGGAAGGACTCTGCCGCACCATGTTTATCGCCGCACCCTTACTGAAGGAAAATCCTTCGTTAACTATTAATAATATACCTGTAGGTGATTACTATCGTCATCAGTTAGCCAAATTAGTTTATCCCTCTGGCGATACCTATATCAAACCGCGAGCTAAAGATGGAGGACCGAGTCAAATTTTAGTTGAGTTTGGAGGATTGGCAGCTTCACTGCTTGCTGCACCGGAGATATTTTGGGATCCGCTGCCAAAGCACGTTAAAGAAACACTGTCCAAAACTATGTTGAGCTATGGAGATGGGCCAACTATCGACATGAACTGGCGTTTTTTCAATATTTTAGTTCTCAGTTTTTATAAGAGCCAGGGTTATACTGTTAACGAAACAATGTTAAAGGACCTGGTTGTGAAATCGCTGGCGCAGTACGACGGAGACGGCTGGTATAATGACAGCCCGTACTATGATTACTACAGTATGTGGGCTTTCCAGATGTACGGAACCTTGTGGTCGGAGTTTTTTGGTAAAAAATATTACCCGGAATATGCTGCGAAGTTCGCTGAAAATTTCAATGATTTACAAGGTAATTACCCTTATATGTTTTCCCGTAAGGGCGAAATGATTATGTGGGGGCGCAGTATAGCTTATCGGATTGGTGCCGCAGTACCTTTTCCATTAATGGGATTTGCTTCGGATGAAAGTGTAAATTATGGCTGGATGCGTCGAATTGCTTCCGGAACTCTTCTGCAGTTTTTACAAAATCCCGATCTGATGCAGGACGATGTTCCCACCCTTGGGTTCTACGGCGCATTTGAGCCTGCCGTTCAGCCTTATAGTTGCAGAGGAAGCGTGTTTTGGATGGGTAAGTTTTTCCTTGGATTGCTTGTGCCTGAAAGCAGCGTCTTCTGGTCTGCCAAGGAAAATGAAGGTCCTTGGGAGAGGGATTTTAAACAAGGCGAAGTATATAACAAGTTTTCTGAAGGTTCAAAAATATTGATTACGGATTATCCTGGTATTGGCGCATCCGAAATAAGAGCATGGTGCAACAGCAAAACTGTGGGGTATTATCAGGGTACCGAAAACTATAACCGATTGTCTTATAACAGCGCATTTCCATGGCAGGCTGATGGTAAGGATGGGGAAGTTGCCATGACCTACGTTTTCAAAAATCAAAAATCAGAATGGGAGGCTCTGCGCATGTTCACCTTTAAGAAGTTTGAAGATGGAGTGTATTACAGGGATGCTGTTCTTGCTTCGGATGAACGCGTCAAAATAAATCTTGCTGAAGTTCCTTTAGCGAATGGTATATTAAGAATCGACAGGCTTTCGGGTTCCGCAGGGACTGAAGTCCGTTTAGGTCACTATGCCTTATCAGAAATAAAGGAACCTATAAAGAAGCGAAAATTAAAGGTAAAAGGTCGAGAGGTTCACATCATTGATAATGGAGTGTTCCAGCTGGCAATGGTGTCGCTTTCCGACTGGGATAAAATGGAAATACTTGATACCCATAAACTGAATCCGGTTAATGACCGGAGTTCCGTTATAAATGTATCAAGCAGGTTTTCAACAGGCAACAACACAGGTAGGATGCTTGCAACACTAATGCTTTGGAAAAAATCAGGAGAGTCGTGGAGTAAAAATGAACTGGTTCCTGTTAGGAAACTTGTACATTCAGATAAAGACAATAAAGTAACCGTTTCCTTTGTAAAAGGGGCCAGCAAGACTATAAAATACGAGCTTCCTCAGTAAGATTGTTTAAATCGTTTATTGTTTTTCGTAAAATCATATCTGTTGCTTTGCGGTCTCTATTCCCATTTTTTGTGTCTGGTCCTTTGTGTTTTATTCGGCTTTTTCCTGTAAAATCCTAATTTCACCTCATTTCAGCCGAGTTTGTCCCCCCATAAAAATCTATCTTTCATTTCTATTTGTATGTGGCTAGACAAATTACATTTATAGTACGAAAACGATATTATGTGGTCGGGGTTTTCTTCGCAGTGCTTACCGTGGCGATGAAATCGCAAAGTTTGCTCGGAGAGGTTAAAGAATATAAGCTGGTATGGGCTGATGAATTTAATAAGCCGGGGAGGCCCGACCCTGCAAATTGGAGATTCGAATATGGTTTTGTAAGAAATAATGAGCTGCAGTGGTATCAAGCTGAAAATGCATGGTGTGAAAATGGGAATTTAATAATCGAAGCCCGGAAGGAAAATCGTTCAAACCCTGTGTATCGTGCTCAAAGCACGGACTGGAAAACCCGGCGATCGAAAATAGAATATACCGCCGCCAGTTTAAACACCCGAGGATTACATTGCTGGAAGTATGGCAGATTCATTATGCGAGCTAAGATCGATGCCGCTCCCGGCTTGTGGCCCGCATTCTGGACTTTAGGTGTAAAAGGTGAATGGCCTTCAAATGGAGAAATAGATATTATGGAATTTTACCAGAATAAAATTCTGGCGAATATTGCTGTTGGTACAGGAACTCCATTTAAGGCGAAATGGTTCAGCAAAACAAAATCACTGAAAGATTTTAATGATACGCATTGGGCGAATAAATTCCATACATGGCGTATGGATTGGGATGAAACCGCTATAAGTTTATTTGTCGACGATGAATTACTCAACAAAGTTGATCTAAAGGATTTGACTAATGATGATGGTTCTAATGTTAACCCTTTTAAACGGCCGCATTATATATTGTTAAATTTCGCTCTCGGTGGAGATAATGGCGGAGATGTTTCGAAAACGGCCTTTCCACGCAGGTTCGAAATTGATTACGTAAGAGTCTATCAGGATAATCCACTATGAGCTATTCCCTCACCCTTTTTTTGAAAGGCTGGCTTTAACCTTTTTCATGATGACGTTCGTGTAAAATAATTATTACCTTAGTGTAAACCAATTATTACTTTTTCGGGGGATGAAGCGATTTATAATGCTTTTCTGGGTGTTTTTTGCCTTGAGTTTTTCTTGTATAGCAGTAGATAGCCCGTATCTGGATTATCTGGGCATAGAGCATGGGCTCTCTAACAATGCTGTTACCACTATTTATCAGGATAGCCGCGGTTTTATGTGGTTCGGTACCTACGACGGATTAAATCGATATGATGGCTATAATTTTAAGGTTTTTAAAAACCGTCTCAACGATCAGTCATCATTAATACACAATTGGGTTGTTACTATTCGTGAAGACTATAAGGGCGATATATGGACAGGAACCAAGCAGGGAGGATCTATTTATAGTAATACAACAGGAAAGTTCTCACCTATCAAGTACACTGCATATCCGCGTTCCGATTTAAAAAGTCTTACAGCAGCAGTAAACGACTTCGAGACCGGCAGTAATGGGAATATGTTTATTGCCACAGGAGGCAAAGGATTATTGGTTTTTGAGAAGAATGCAAGAGCCGCTACTACTATATTATATAACAATAAAACGATACAGAGCGAATATCATGCTCAGGACATCGATATTGATAAGAGGAATCAAATATGGGTATTTGTACAAGGGGAAGGTCTCGCAAAATATGATGAGAAATCGAACCAGATTAAGCTGGTAACAGCCTTTATTAAAGGCGCCAAGTGTATTTTGGCTGATGATGACGGCTATATATGGATAGGGAATGAAAGTGGGCTTTACCGGTACAATGAAAAGGATAATTCAGTAAAAGAATATCATGAAGGGAAGGGTTCTTTATCCAATGATTTTATTCATAAGCTTAGTTTGGATAGTAAAGGCAATGTCTGGATATCAACAGATGGTGGCGGAATTACCATCATAAATAATAAGACCTCTCAAATCAGTTATATACTTCCCGGCCAGGAAAAAGGAGCATTAAAAAGTGGAGCGGTCGATGCTGTTTTTGAGGACAGAGACCATCGTATCTGGATTGGAACCTTAAGAGGAGGGATTAACATCTGGGATACCAGGAAAAACCCCTTCACCACGGTAAGCAATGTCCCTTTTAACAAAAATAGTTTAATCAATGATTTTATCCTTTCGTTTTGTGAGGGAAGTAACGGTGATGTATGGATCGGTACAGACGGTGCGGGAATTAGCCATTGGGACCGTAAAAGCAATCTTTTTCATAATTATAAACATATCTCAGGAGATGGAGGGTCTCTCAGCAATAACAATGTAAGCCGAATTATTCGTGATTCGCAGAATCAAATTTGGATTGCTACTTACGGTGGCGGCATTAATAAATTCAATCCCTCAACAAATTCTTTTTTATCCTATCCCTGTTTAAATTCCGACTATAATTACTATGAAAGAAACGTATGGAGTTTATATGAAGATCAACATAACAACGTATGGGCAGGGGCTTGCACAAATGGCGGGTTTTATGTACTAAACAGAAAAAAAGATAGATTTGAACTCTTTGATCCGGCCTTACGGGATGTTATAACAATTACCGAGGATAGAGATGGTCGGCTTTGGACCGGCACCTTTAACCAATTGATATTAGTTGATAAAAGGTCGAAAAAACATAGGGTTTTTAAAATTGGCTATGCAGTGCGGGCTATTTATGAGGATAAAAAGGGCCGATTTTGGGTGGGCACCGAAGGTGGTGGCCTGTTACTGTTTAACAAGAAGACCGGTGCCTTTAAAACATATTCAGAACAAGATGGATTACCCAGTAACGCAATTCTTAATATTCTTGAAGATCAGAAAGGGAATCTTTGGTTAAGTACTTTTAACGGATTATCAGTCCTAAATCCTGATTCAAAAAAGTTTAAAAACTTCTATGAGTCTGATGGGCTTCAAAGTAATCAGTTTAATTACAATGCAGCTTTAAAGTTAAGCAGCGGAGAGTTTTTGTTTGGAGGAATAAAAGGGTTTAATGTTTTCTATCCCGAAAGTATTAAGCCTTACACAAACGTGCCAAAAATATTCATTACAGGGCTTAGAATAAATAATTTACCTTATGAATTGGATAGCTCGTTCGTCAATAAGCAGAGTGTTTATACGCTGAAGACACTTGAACTTCCTTATGATAAGGCTGTTATTTCCGTTGACTTTGCCGCCCTGGATTATTCGGGCGCTCAAAAAATTTCATACTCCTATTTTTTGGAAGGTTGGGATAATAGCTGGAATAATGCTGGCAAATCAAGAATCGCGAACTATTCAAAACTAAGGGAAGGAACTTATTTTTTAAGAATTAAATCAACTAACGCCGAAGGTATTTGGGTCGATAATGAGAAAGTATTGAAGCTCATTATCCTTCCTCCATGGTGGCGTAGCTGGTGGGCTTACCTCACGTATTTAGCATTGGCTTTAGTGGCAATCCACACCTATACCGTGTATCAAAGAAGACAGGGCAGTTTAAAGCATCAGGTTCAGCTTGCAAATATGAAAGTAGAGCAGGAAAAGGAACTGAATGAAAAGAAGCTTTCCTTTTTTACGCATATTTCTCACGAGTTCAGGACGCCCCTAACCCTAATTATTAGTCCGATACAGGAGTTTTTAAACAGTAAAAATAGTCAGATAGATTCTAAAGAGTTGACTGTAGTTTACCGCAATGCCCGGAGGTTACTTAGTCTTGTTGACCAGCTATTGCATTTTCGTAAGTCCGACGCCGATGATTTGAAAGTGACCAGCTTCAATATGGTAACTTTTTGCAAAGAGGTTTACCTGTGCTTTATTCAGCAGGCGAAATTAAAGAATTTGGAGTTCGATTTTGTTTGTGAACAGGAGGAAATCGAAGTTTTTGCAGATAGAGAAAAAATTGAAATCGCTTTATTCAACCTGATCTCAAATGCATTTAAATATACTCCCGCAGGTGGCACTATAAAGTTTAGTCTTTCAGAATCAGGCTCTTCAATTCGAATAGCTGTTAGCGATACCGGTACTGGAATTTCGGAAGAAGAAGGCTCCCGATTATTTGATAAATTTTACCAGGTATCGGATAAGGACAGTAGAACTGGCTTTGGAATCGGGTTATACCTTGTAAAAAAGTTTGTAGAAAATCATTCCGGTAAAATCTCTTATCAGAGCAAAAAAGGCGAGGGGACCGAATTCAGGATAGAATTGCAAAAAGGGAAGGGCCATTTTGATCCCCGGGTAGTTTTTGAAAGTGTGGGTGAAGCGCCGATATTCATGGAAGAACTGATAGAAGAAGATGTTCATGAACATGAAGCACAGCAGGCGGATGGATATGAAGATTCAAATATTGAATTGATAACGGAAAAATCATCCATGCTAATCATCGATGATAACGACGAAATTCGCAATTATGTAAAACGAATTTTTCAATCCCTTTATATAATTTATGAAGCCAGTTCTGGCGAACAAGGATATGAACTTGTCAGGAAACATTTACCCGACATAATCATTACCGATGTTGTAATGGGCGAAATGAGCGGAGTTGAACTTTGTTCAAAAATTAAGGAAGATCCTTCGATAAGCCATATTCCGGTTATCCTTTTGACATCCAGTTCGTCGGCCGAAATTAAATTAAAGGGAATAGAGGGAGGCGCGGATGATTATATTACCAAGCCTTTCAATAAGGATATATTGATTGCCCGGGTAGCCAATTTACTGAAGAGTAAAAACAATTTGCAGCGTTTCTTTTATAACCAGATCACCTTTAAGTCTGACGATTCTAAAGTCTCGCCTGAATACAAAGAATTTTTAGAGAAGTGTATCTCTATAACCGAACAGCACCTCGATAATCCGAACTTTAACATTCAAATTCTGGCTGATGAAGTGGGGATGAGCCACTCGGCGCTGTATAAAAAGGTAAAATCCATTTCCGGGCGCTCTGTCAATGAATTTATCAGGTTTATTCGTTTGAGAAAAGCCGCCGGCCTCTTTATTAGTTCTGATTGCAACGTAAACGAAGGAGCTTTCCGGGCCGGCTTTAATGATATCAAATACTTCCGCGAGCAGTTTAGTAAGTTGTTTGGTCTGAAACCGTCCGAGTACATTAAGAAGTATAGGAAGTCGTTTAATAAATCGTATAAACTGAATGATAAGATGAAGTCTCAATAGTAGGGGAACGAGTATTTTCGATTTGATTATTTTCGGAGTATTTCTAATTATAGATGTTTCGTTGTGATTTTTTTCATTACAATTTATTTGGATAATGGTTTGCGTTTTTATAAATATCATAGTACCACCTGAAGTTTTTTATTGAGAAATTTAAAAAAACCTTTCTTATTTATAGAAAAAATAATTCGTCGTTTCCTCTTGTAAATCGGTTTAGGAAGCTTTATATTTGGTTTAACCAAATTATAA
>CBIHLM010000058.1:0-27412 GCA_966210515.1 uncultured Pedobacter sp. | reverse complement strand
GAATTATTTTTTTAAAACCAAATTCTAAAATTCTTGTAACTACCTCGAAAACAAGCTACTACCCGCTTCTGTACAGAGGAAATTTGTCATACTGTTCATCGTTCCGTTTAAATCTTTCTCTAGCAAGGGTTTTATACACAATTTCGTCGGCAACAAATTGCCAGGTTTGAAAAGGTAAAAACAGGTCAGAAAATCCGCTTTTAAATCTAAATAGACTATCCTCTTTTCCGCCTACTCCCCCGCCCAAATGCAGAAAATGCATCCCCTGCTCCCGCCCCACGATACTAGCTTCTTCGATCAGCAATTTCATTGGCGAATGTTGTAAGTACTTGTTTTTAGTTGCCACCAAATGTAATTGCATTATATGATCCGAAAACGTAACAAGTGCACCAGCGGTAATCTCGCCATTATAATAAGTTAGCAACAATTTACTGTCGAATTCGAGTGAGTCGAGCAGCTCAAAGAAATATTTCTCTTCAAAATAATAATATGAAGAAGCATTAACTTTCATCATGTTAGCCCGATACATCCTTACGAACTCCTGTATTTCACCTTTCGTTGTTGCCTCTTTAACTGTAAATCCTTGTTCTCTTAATTGTCTGATCTTTGATCTAATTGCTCGCCTGTATTTCATGCGCTGAACTTCAAGACTTGTCTGCAAATCAATAGCAACCGTTTTTCCACTGTTACAAATTCCACCGAATATATTCAAAAGCGATTGCTGATCCATCATCGGATGAAGACAGGAAAACACACAGATGATACGCTTTGACTTTAAAAAACCTAAAAATGCTGCTTTAAACTTGTTAACGGTTTTTGAACTCAGAGTGCTAAAACACATATTCGAGATTGGCCCTGCATACCCATAAACAGAGGTGCAATCAAAAAAAGCCGACCCTTTGACTTTTCTCATAAGTAGTGGTAAAACTATAAACGTACCTTCTTCCTCGTAAATAAAAAGGAAGGGATCGTCTGCCAGAACAAAAGAATGATAATGCCAGGTATGATAGAAGTCGTGTTTTAAAGATCTGTTTACATAATGGATCCACTCTTCTTTTTGAGAAATGGATATTAACTTGTAATTCATAGCAGATTGTTTTGAGGTAGATGCTTGAGGAAAAAAGACGAAAGTTTAGAAAACAGGCGAATTAAATAACAATCTGTACCCAGAAAAGACTCTGGTATGTTTTGCCATTAATTTGCCATTCGGTAAAGGGGGAAAAATTCGGTGTTAGAATAATTTGTAAGTCCACGTGCTTCTACTATAGAATCGTAGCTGGCTTCATCAGCCATAAAGCGCCAGGTTTTGAAATTTAAAAACAGGTCAGAAAATCCCGATTTAAACTCGAACAAAGAATCTTCTTCTCCGCCCAGGCCCCCGCCTAGATGAAGGTAATCCATCCCGCGTTCCCTCCCCAATAATGTGGCTTCGTCTATTAATACCTTCATCGGCCCGTCGTGAAGATAATCGGCTTTGGTCGCTGCTAAATGAAATTGAACAATGTTATTTGAATAAGTAAGCAGGATACCGGAAGTTATTTCATCGTCAAAATAGGCTAGTAATAAATTGCACTCAAATTCGGTCGATTTTAGAAGATTAAAAAAATATTCGTCATTGAAATAATAATAATCCTTGGCTCCCACTCTGGTCATGTTAGCATTGTAAATATTTACAAATTCGCGGATCTCCTCGTCGGAAGATGCAATTTTCAAGTGGTAGCCTTTATTTCTTAATTGCTTGATTTTCGACCGGTATCTACTTCTATATTTCGATCGCTGAACTTCGATTGGGTTTTTAAGATCGATTGCCACAGTTCTGCCATTATCAAATAAACCGCCAAACTGATCGAGCAGTATTTGTTGATTTATGACCGGGTGTAGTCGGGAAAAAACTGATATATTGCTTTCCTGCCGTAGAAAACTCAAAAAGCTCATTTTAAAGTTCGTTAATATATCTTGATCCATATCCTTAAAGTCAACATTCGAAATCGGCCCCGAATATCCATACACTGAGGTACAGTCTTTAAATGGCGTTCCATCGATTATCCTTCTCAATAAAGGAAAAGCGATAAAGGTGTCGTTTTCCTCATATACAAAGAGGAAAGGCTCTCCGGATGGCTCGAGCGAATGGTAATACCAGGTGTGGTAGAAATCATACAACACACATTTGCTGACGTAATTCATCCAATCTTCTTTTTGATGAATAGTAATTATGTGATAAGCCATAAGAGAATTATCTTGTTAAAGTGATTTGATTGTTAGTTAGTTAAATGACACAGCTATTTCTGTTTCAATAGCATCTTAATTGAGCAAACTGTTCTGTTCTAGTTGCCGTTCTTTATCCAGGTCGCAGAAGTCATAGCTATCATCTATAATTACGTCTTTTGCGATAAAGACATTTTGAATGGTTTTATAAAGGATGAGACAGTCAAGATTAAAAGATAAGTGATCTACGTAATACACATCCAGAGCCAATCGTTTATCCCACCCCAGGCTATTCCGGCCATTCACCTGGGCCCATCCGGAAATACCGGGTTTTACCAAATGTCTTATTCTCTCTTCTTTACGATAAAATGGGAGGTATTGCGGTAATAGGGGCCTCGGGCCAATAAGACTCATATCGCCCTTCAAAACATTTATCAGCTGAGGTAACTCATCTAAAGAGGCTTTTCTGATAAACCGTCCAAATTGGCTTAATCGTAATTGATCGGGCAGTAAATTACCTTGCTTATCCTTTTTATCAGACATACTTCTAAACTTTAGCAATTTAAAAAGACGTTCATTTTTACCTGGCCTGATTTGTGTAAAAAACGGCTTACCGCGCGTATCAAACCACAGCATCACTGTTAAAACAATAAACAAGGGAGAGAAAATAAGAAGCAGGAGCAAAGACAAGCTGACGTCGAGTCCCCTTTTTATAAAAATGGCGTACATGATTCGTTAAATAATGTGTTAAATTGGAATTGAAGTATTGCAGAACCTGAGGCTAAAAGAGGTAATCTGTTTGTGCAAATAAGTCCGAACACTGGCTTATTATTCTTCTATAAAAGCGGTTTTTTCGTTTTTGCGATTTAGATCTGCTTCCATTTTATTGTAATCGTCTGCTGAGACAAATACGTCCTCGACATATCTGAATAGTCTGCCGCTCTTAATGTCTGGCCGATCATTTTGCAACTTAAACACAAAATCGTTTATAGACATTGCCACATCATTATATCCAAATAGTGGCCTGGCCGAGGTTGTACTTGAAAACCTTGGGTTTATTTCAAAAATTACAGGTCCTCTTTCTGTATTTCTTAGCTGTACGTTTGCCGGACCGATGCATCCAATCTTCTCAAGAACACGCTCGCAATGATCCCCGATTTTTGAATCGGGAAACACCTCTGCTTTGAAGGTCATACCTAAACCCAACTCTCTTTTCATGACGATGTTTCCTGATGCTTTGCCGTTGGAACCAACAAAAACTCCAACCGTGTATTCCTCATCATCTGGCAACAAATATTCTTGAATTATTGCGTTAGGTATCTGTTTTATTAGCTGATCTAACTCCTGCTCATTTTTAGCAATTCCCAAACCTTTTGACCCAGATCCTAATCTATCCTTTACTATCAGGGGAAAACCGCAGGTACTAACGAAGTCTTCAATTTGGTCTGCCTGAGATGCCAAAATCGAATTCGGAAAGTCAAAACCTGCTTGCTTTAAAAACTGAACCAAACTCCACTTATCTTCCATTAATTGCAACGTATTAATATCGGACGAAACCACAAAGGCGTTTGACTTTTCTTTGATCTCGTCCTTGAATCGCGATAGTAATCGTAATTCAACCATACTGCCCGCCATTATTATATCAATTTCTTCGCTCAGGCATATCTCAATTATTTTGTTCAAATAATCGGGAGAGAACGCCGTGGGCACTAAATAAGCTTTGTCTGTTTGGAAGAGCCCGAGCGAATTGCTGTCGCAATCACATCCTACGGCTTTATGTTTTATTTTTGAATGCTTCAATGCCTTAAGTATAAACTGGCCCAAGCACCCACCTACCCCCGTAATTAATACATTTACGTTCATGATTATCTATTTAAATATTGTCGAAGATGAGTTACTACATGGCCCAATTTGTCGGTAGTATGGGCATCAGAGCCAATAGACACCAAACAATCGAGCTCAACACAACGCTGAAAAATAATGGGAAATGCATGCCGGTATCGCTCGGCGGAATTCAGCTCTACTACTTTATTATTTTCGGCGGCAAGAGTAACTAAGTCTCTAAGTTTTTCTGTGTCGTACTGACCAAAAAAGTTCGAATAAACACCGGCCGGGTGACCAAATACATCCACGACAGGATTTTTAATTAACTCTTTCGAAAGTTCATAATCCCAATCCATTGCCCAATCCCGATCGAGTTCTTTGAAGGAATGATATCCACCATTTCCATCAGGATAACGGTGTAGGACGCCTACAACAAAATCAGCCATTTCAGCCTTTTGGTTTGAAATATTTATAGTGCCGTCTGTATGAGCTGCTTTCACTTCAATCCCAAAGTAAAGATCTAAAGGATACGCTATTTTTTTATAATGATCTTTTTTTGCTATATAGTCATCGTAATAGGTAGAGTTATCGTCCGCATGTTCTGTAAAAGCAAGAGAACGAAGGTTCAACTCTTTTGCTTTATCGATATAATCTTCGATGGTACCCTTTCCATCAGTCAGTTCAGTATGTACATGAGCATCAATCATGGGGATTTCCCCGTTCAGCATTTCACTAATTTTAAAAAAAGGTCCTTTCATGTTTAATCATATTAATTGTGAGTTTTTTATTAAAAATCATATCGTTTGATGTTTAGAATGAATTCTTAGAGTCTGTGCATTCAGAACTAATTGTCCGTAAATTGCAGGTACTCCTTTAGAAGTTCGTTCATCACGTAATGCTGATCATAACGGGAAACAATCATTTGGCGAGCATTCATTGAAAGGGTTTTTCTTAATGCCGGGTTGTGGGTTAATTGTTCCATTGCATCCTGAAGTGCTTCAGAGTTCTTAACCGGAACTATAATTCCATTTTCTTCCTGGTGAATAATCTCATTAGAGCCGTTGATGTTAGTTACGATGCATGGTAAATTCATTGCGCCAGCCTGCATCACCACATTCGGAAATCCTTCACGGTAGCTGGGGAAAACAAAAATGTCGCTAATGCTTAAAAATGGTCTTACATCTGCTTGAAAGTCCTTCCAAATAATTGATGGATGATTCAAAATTTTATCGACCGTCGATTGGTCTAACGGATCCAGGTCATTTTCGAACGGGCCAATCAACAGTAATTTTGTGCTGCGGTTATGATGATTAATTTTAACAAATGCTTCTACCAGCTCCTTTACACCTTTATCAGCCACCATGCGTCCGATAAAACAATAAACTATATCGTCTGCGAAAATCCCTAGCGACGCCCGGGTGTCGTGCTTTACCTGAGATGTAAACAACTGCGGATCGAAAATGCTGGTATCTATACCGTTTGAACTCCCGTTGCCGATAACTTTCAGCTTCTTAGGCGAGCAATACCTGTGAGATTCGATCAACTGCATCATCGCCTGAGAATTAGGATAAACTCTTGTGGCACACATATAAGTCAGCTTTTCCGCTACAACTAAAACCTTGCGAATAAGTCCCTGTCGCTCGAGTAAGGGCATGCCAGCAACGGTATGTAACCGTACAGGAACGCCCGCTAATTGTGCCGCCAGCATACCCAGCAAGCCAGCTTTAGGGGTATGAGTATGCACCATCTCCGGTTTTTCACGTTTTAATAATCGATACAAGTTCCATAGCGCTGCCAAATCTTTCAAAGGAGTAATTTTTCTGGTCATGTTCACTTCCGAAATCCTCAAGCCCGATTGCGATTCTAACAGATCTAACTCGGCGCCTTTTGACGAGACCGCCAGCACTTCATAAAATTGGGACATAAATTGCAGCTGTCCGCGTAAAAGAACAACTAATGAAACAGGCACAGTTGTTATACGAACGAGCTTTTTCATAGGAAAATAAATGTTTATTTAATGAGGTCGAATTTATGCTGACGATTGGCAACAGCAGAGCAATTTAGGAGATTGGCTAAGGGATTAACCCCGAATTACGCCATAGCTTTAACCCCGTATTCAGTTTCGGAAATTGTTGATTCTTTGGGCTGATAATAATCCTTATACCATTGAACGAAACTTCTAACGCCTTCTTTTACAGATACCTGCGGCTTGTAATTGAATGTTTTATCCAGGTCGCTCACATCCGCCCATGTCGCAGCAACGTCGCCATCCTGCATTGGTAAAAATGTTTTTTGTGCAGCTTTACCAACATTTATTTCAATTTCATTAATCAAGCCGAATAAGCTAACCGGTGCACCTCTACCAATGTTTAAGATTCTGAACGGAGCTTTAGAGCTGGCCGGGTCGGGATTTTTAGCATCCCAAGTCTGGTTACCCGCGGCCGGTTCATCCAGCGTGTTGAGTATACCTCCAACTATATCATCCACATACGTAAAATCTCTTTGCATATTTCCATAGTTGAAAACATCAATTGGTTTGTCTTCGAGAATGTTTTTTGTGAAAAGGAATAGGGCCATATCGGGCCGGCCCCATGGACCGTACACCGTAAAAAAGCGAAGACCTGTGGTTGGCAGGTTAAAAAGATGACTATAGCAATGAGCCATTAATTCATTGCTCTTTTTTGAAGCCGCATATAATGAGATTGGATGATCAACATTCTGATTTGCCGAAAAAGGCATTTCCGCGTTTAAACCATATACGCTTGAAGAACTCGCGTACAGCAGATGCTTGATAGAGAACTGACGTGAACATTCCAGGATATTTAAGAACCCCTGAATATTTGATTCAATATATGCATTCGGATTAGTGAGACTGTACCTGACACCGGCCTGAGCCGCAAGATTACACACTGAATCGAAGTTTGAAGTCAAAAAAAGTTGTTTTAGTCCATCTATGTCTGTAAGATCTAATTTTACAAAACTATAGTTGTCATGTTTTATACTGCGAACATCTTTTCCGTAAACTATTTCTTCGGCTGGAATTCCCGACTCCTGTAAACGAGCGTATTTTAAACTAACATCATAGTAATCATTGATATTGTCAATTCCTATAACATCATCTCCACGCTCTATCAATTGTTTTACCAGATGAAAACCTATAAATCCGGCAGCGCCTGTTACTAATACTTTCATAGCTTTTAAATGTAAATTGGTAAGGTTGCGGCTATCTTATCTTAGCCGTTGAGAACAGTATTTATTTCGGTTTTATTTTAGTTGAGGTTTTTATACCAAACCTCCAGTCCGAATACGCAAAAGAGCATTTTTGCCCGCCTTTCATCAGAAACCTTTATTTTCCGGGCAATAAGATCTTCAATAAAACTTTTCCTTATAATTTGTGAATACAAGGTATCGTTCGACAGAAGGTAACCATCTATAATTTCCTTTAATTCTGTGTCTACCCATTTTTTTAAGGGTATTTCGAAACCTCTTTTAGGCTGATTAATGAGATCCGGAGGTAAATACTTTTTTGCAAGATCTCTCAAAATGTACTTTGTGGTGATGTTATTTACCTTGAACCGGTCTGACAAGCCTGGTGCAAACTCTAAAATATCCTTTGAAAGGAAAGGGCTGCGTCCTTCCAATGAATGAGCCATGGTCGCGATATCCATTTTAGGAAGTAAACCACTAAATAAAATAGACTGAAAATCCATTAATAAGATCTTTTTTAAAGAAGATAAGTCGAGATCATTAATATCATCCAGATTCGATGTTATGTCTGTTAGTGTTGGTTTATGTAGAAACTGATCTTCAAAACCAACAAAAATGTCTGACGAAGCAGAGTTGTATATTTCTAGAGCATCATCATAACTGGCAATTTTTAAAAGCCGGTATATGTAGTTGTATCTGCTTTTTTTCTCATTTGCAATGGGCAAAACTTTAAGCAGATTTTTTGCAAATCCTTTTGTTACGCTATTGCAATTAAAGAAGTCGATATGCTTGAATGGCACATACCGCCGGTAACCTCCCAATAATTCGTCCGCTCCGTCGCCGTTCAGTACAACGGTAATATGTTTCTTAGCTTCTTTCGAAACGTAGTAACTCGGAATTGCCGAGCTGTCGCAATAAGGTTCGCCGTAATTCGCCAAAATCGGCTCTATATCATTTTTAAGGTTAGAAAAAGACAGATCAACTACTGTATGATTTGTACTATACTTATCTGCAACCTGTTTGGCCAATGCTGATTCATCATATGCGCCGGGCATTCTCACGGTGAAGGTTTTCAGATTTGAAGAGTTTTCGGCGGCAATTGCAGTCACCAGGCCACTGTCAATCCCGCCGCTTAAAAAAGATCCTACATCAAGATCCGAACTCTCAATCCGGCTTTTTACAGCCGACTGCAATTTGCCGTCAAGCTGTTGTACAGCATCGTCAAAAAAAACATCATTAGCATTTTTATAGTACGAAGCAATATCAAACCACTTTACATTTGTGCTTTCAAAAGTTTTCGTGTTGATCTGTAAAAAGTGCCCGTTTTCAAGCTCACTAACGTTTTCATACGGTGTAGCCTTCCGGTAATGATAACCTATATATAAGTAATCAGCTAACGAGTTGTAGTCGATATCGGGCCTAACAACTTTATACAAAGTTTTTAGCTCGGAAGAAAACACGTATTGATACTCCTTTTTGTAAACATATAAGGGTTTTTTTCCGGCACGGTCCCGGGCCAGAAATAATTGATTTTTGTTAGAATCATACAACGCGAAAGCAAACATGCCATCAAACTCGTTCAACATGAGCATTCCCATAGTTTCGTACAGGAGAAGTATTGACTTCGTATCTGAATTTGAAGCAGATACCAGCCCGTACTTCTTTCTCAGCTCAAGATGATTATATATTTCGCCATTGAATACGATATATAAGCCATTATGATGCATGGGTTGCTGACCGCTAACGGTCAAATCTTGCACCGCTAGGCGCGTATGGTACAGTTCCAAATTATCAACCGCAATACGGTCCTGCTGGTCTGGTCCCCTGTGTACCAAACCTTTAAAGATTTCCCGACTTTTTTGCGAACTGTTATAATTCAGGGTTCCAAATATTCCGCACATATTGTTTGCTGATTGAATGTGAATAGAAAGACATGGGAAAGCATTATTGCCGAATAGACTTTGATGCTCAAAATGTAAACGATTGTTTCTGAAAGAAGATAAACCAAAGTCCATTCATGTAATCAGCTGTTGCTGATCAGTGACATTGTTTCCTGGTAATGGAAATTTTTTCAGATTGAAAATGCGTTTGTGATAAACAGGATACTATACGGAGAGCTCCTTACTGTGCTGATTAATGAGCGTCATCCAATCGGCCATAACTTTTTCTTCCGAGAAATTGGCTTCTATGAACCTTCTACCATTTTGGGCCAAAACAGCCCGGTCTTCAACTCTCATTTCCATTAGTTTGACCATTTTATATGCAAGATCTGTTTCATTAGATGGCTTCGAGAGAAACCCACACATTGCGGGATTAACCAGTTCTCTGTTCTCGTCTATATCGGTTACCACGATTGGTTTATTTCTTGCCATTGCTTCGAGAATTGCGTTCGCCATACCCTCAGAAAAGGAAGAAAGAACGAAGGCATCTGCATTTCTAAGATAATCGGTTGCATTGGGTTTGAATCCTAATAAGCGGACACGATCCTGTATTTTTAATTCTTCAATAATCTTTAAGGGCCAAACCTCGTTTTGTAAACTCCCTAAGATATCTACACGAAAATTCTTGTTTTTGATTAATGCGATAGCCTTAAAAAGAGTTAAATAGTCTTTATTCCACCTGAAATGAGCTATACAAACCCAAACAAATTGTTCGGATTTGTTTTTCCTGGACAAGGCTTCTATCGGTGGAAGTTCGATTCCGTTATATATAACAACTCCTGGTTCAGTTACTAGTTTTCGGCGTTCAAAATTCACTTTCGACGCGTAGGAGTTATATACAATTCCGTCGTCAAAATTTGCAGTCATTTTAAAGGGAATTAACCATTTTCGGTTAATTACAGATATTCTGATTGATGAAATCAAGGTAAATCCGAAAAAGGGCTTTAGGAGCCTGGCAAATATGATGGCAACAAACATAAACGCAATAACCATGTCAGGATTGAAGCTCTTTACAATTTTTCTAAGCTTATTGATGTTTGAAAAAAAATTCCACTTCCAATTGTTTAAATACATCACTTCAATCCCAGGGCGCTTTAAAGCTATATCCTTATCGTGGTTAGGAAGCAATGACAATATTAACACATCCTCATTGTGGTCCTTTAAGAAACTCGCCAGCTTAGTTAACTGAGTCTCTGCCCCCCCTTTGTTCAAAGCCGGAGTAATAAATAAAATTTTCCGATTCATTTTGCTAGGTAATATTTCTTAAATAACCATTTTCCCTGCAGTGAGCTGGTGTTCTTTTTGTTTTTTTAACCATTGACTGAGCACTAATAATTTCCATATTTGCGGATAGCGGTTCCACTTGCCCGACATATGTTCATTGATAATTTCGCCTGTTCTGCGGACGCAGATTCCCGGAATGTTTCTTAACTCGCTCTCTGATAAATTATCTAAAACATATTCTTTTAATTCGTTTCTGAACCACTCTTTAAAAGGCATCGTAAAACCAGATTTAGGCCGGGCAAACAATTCCTTTGGCACGTATTCATATAAAACATCTTTTAATATCCTTTTTTGAACCCCGTTTCTATATTTGAAGTTAGTAGGTAGACTTCTGGCAAATTCCATTACCCGATAATCCATCAACGGCGAGCGGGATTCAAGCGAAAACGCCATTGAAGCGCGATCAACCTTTGTATTAATGTCTTCATTTAGATATGTTTTGATATCAAAATCAGAAAGGTTTTCAACCAGAGATTTTGAAGGGTTTCTCAGTATTTGAAGGAATACATTTTTCAATCCAAGGTGAGGTTTTTCCACCCATGAGTTTTCCATTCCCCCAATCATTTTTATGTATAGGGTTTGAATATCTTTCATCGAAATTCCCATGGCAATAAGCTTATGAACATAATTTGGCGACAAGCTAATTAGCCACGAGGCGCATTCGCGGATAGGTAAAGGCAGTTTGAATAAAGGATTAACCATCTTCATCCATTTATATCTTTCATATCCGATAAAACCTTCATCACCGCCGTCTCCACTCAGAGCAACTGTTACATGTTGTTTGGTGTACTTGCTAAGTAGCATTGTGGGTACGCCGCTTGAATCGGAAAAAGGTTCATCGTAAAAAGAGGAAAAATCTTTAATCAGACTGATGCCCTCGAGGTAATTACATTCGATTGTATGATGTTCGGTGCCCAGATGTTTGGCCACTTGTACGGCATATGAACTTTCATCGAAGCCTTTTTCGTTGAATTTTATTGAGAATGTTTTTACATTTTTAACCATTCCGGAAGCTATCGACGCAACCAGCGATGAATCTACACCACCAGAAAGGAACACCCCAAGGGGTACATCCGAATTCATTCTTATCTTAACAGAATCGGTTAAAAGATCCTTTAAATGTTTCTTGCCCTCCTCATAAGTTCCGTCAAACTTAGTATCCCATGTATAATCAATATCCCAATACTTCTCGATATTTAAACTTTTAGAAGACAGGTTATATATAAAACTGTGCCCTGCAGGCAGTTTTTTCACTTCGGTCCATATAGAACGGGGTTCAGGAACGTATCCCCACATCAGATATTCATTAATCGCCTGATGGTCGATATTAAAGTGCCGACCTAAACTTATCTGGGAAGGCTGACTTGCAAATTCAAATTCGCCCGCCCGGTCACAGTAATAAAAGGGCTTTTTACCAAATCTATCACGTGCGCCAAATAATATTCGTTTACTTCCATCATAGATAACGAAAGAAAACATGCCGTTTAAATGCGTAACACAAGATTTTCCGTATGCAAGGTAGGCAGCGCAGATTACTTCGGTATCAGAACTTGTACTAAACGCGTAGCCTTTGTTTTGGAGATCTCTTTTAATATCCTTATAGTTATAAATCTCACCATTGAAAACTATAATCAGATGCAGATAGGAAAATGGTTGGTTTGAGCGTTTATCAAGATCTATTATCGCCAGTCGATTATGTCCAAGAACCAGATCGTCGATAAATTTGACCTCAGAGTAATCAGGCCCTCGAAATTTAATCCTTTCTAGTTTCGCTTCTGTTAATTCCTGACTATATTTTATAGTTGAGCCGTAGATTCCACACATAAGTAGGTGCTTTAAATAAGTAAATAATAGACAGATATCTATCTCCCAATTGGAGAAGCACTATCTGATTTTATAGATATTTGGTTAGTAGACACGAAGTACTGCGAAAAACAGTGACGTTTAACAGATTAAACTTTCGTAGCGGGCAACTACCTTATCAATTCCAAACCGCACATTAACATCCCGTTTGATTGCCGCAGAATCCCAGTTTTGGTTACAGGCTTTGATTGTGAATCTTTTAAAAGTCTGCATATCGTCCTGCTGAATTATGTAACCATTAAAGCCATTTTTGATAATTGAAGGAATTCCTCCAACAAGAAAAGACACAACAGGAATGCCCACCGACAGCGCTTCAATAACGACATTTGGAAAACCTTCTGTGTAAGAAGTGAGGAGCATAAGGTCGTGTCTGGCAATGAAGCTATTTATATCTTTTACCTGGCCGACCAGTTTAACTCTGTTTTCTAAATTTAATTCACCGATTCTGTCTAAAAGTTCAGAACGCAGAGGGCCGTCTCCTGCAATGTTAAGGGTATAATTTTGAGGCAAATCTTTAAATATCTCGAGTAAGCGGAATAATCCTTTTTCAATAGATAGTCGTGCCACGACAATTATTCGCGTGTTTCCGCGATTGTGATTTTTTTCTTTTAAGATATTATTGGGAATTACCGGATTGGGAATTACAACAAGTTTTTTAACAGGTATGTGGTATTTTTTGGCGAGTGATTGTTTCACTTCATCGGACTGGCACACACCGATTCTAATTCTTCTATACGCTGCACCAACGAACAGGTCAAGGATTTTTGCTCTCGGGCCTGCAAAGGTCACCATGATGTCTATCACACTTGTCTCTCTTCCAATTAGATATGGAATTTTAACAAAACATGATATTATTGAAAGCAGCGTACTTATATGCCCCCCTGTTGTAAATACAGCATAGGGCTTTTCTTCCTTTAATAGTTTATAGAGTTTGAAAAACGATTTTGATGCTCTTATAGAATTAAGATCCACAACTCGTATTCCCTCTAATTCCGGTGAAAAAAACGGATCTCTTAAATCTAGCAATACCAAACTTACATCGAATTCTTCTTTATTAAAGTTTTGCGATAATAGCCAGTATACGCGTTCAGATCCACCGGCAGTTAGTGAACTTAGAACAAAAAATATTTTTTTCTTCATCAGGATAATTAAATGTAATGCAGGCTACTGGCCCGTGCTTAAGCAGATTTATTATTCAGAAATGTATGCACTTAGGGCAAGATTTATTTGACAGCAATTCCAACTACTATGTATTTGTACCTATCGGGCAATATCGATTCAAAAAATAGATCAATCTTTCCGAAAATATTTTTTTGCTTTTCGCTTCTGCCAAAACATCCTAAAAAGCCAAGGCTGGTGTACTGAACATGTTTATATTTTGAAAGAATATTTGGCATTTCATCGATTCGCAAATGGTTCAAATTTTTTCTACCCAATTTCCCCCGCAAAGCTCTATGCAAAAAAGAACCCTGAAGATTTTCGGCGAACAATAACATTCCGCCGGGTTTTAAAGCCTTATAAATTTCACTCAGAGCTTTTTCTTTGCAGCAGTGATGTTGGTCGGATTGCATTTCCCCCAGAACTGATCTGAAAGTGATGATGTCGAAATGATTTTGGTATGGGATATTTGTTGCGTCTATTGCTGCATACTTAATATTTGCGCTGCAATTATATCTGGCGTGAATATGCCTGGCAGCCTGTGTTGGTCCTTTCACATCAGAACATATTACGTTATTTCTGTTTAACGCCAGCCACAACGAAAGTCCTCCAAGCCCTGCGCCAAGTTCTAAACATTCATACTTTCTATTTTCAAGAAAGATGTTTTTTTCCCAATAATCCAGTGCTTTCGACCAATTGATAACATCCCAATTTAGTATGTCTTTTTGGGTTTGACTTCCTAAAAATTTCATATCGCAGATTGCTGATAAGTTGACTTTGATGTATTTAAAGGCGAGGCTTAAGCCTCGAAATCTTTGCAAGCGAAAGGAAAATAATCTTCAGATCGATCCACAGGTCATTTTTATCAACATACTTAAGATTATGGGAGATTTTGGCTGGCAGTATCTCTTTTACATAAGTTTCGGCGTTCAATGCCTTCGTCTCACTGTCACACATTATAAATGCCAGATCTGTAATACCCGGTTTAACAGAAAGTACTCTTTGCTGATCGGGGTTATAGTAGCTTACATGTCGTTTTATTTCCGGCCTGGGGCCAACAAAGCTCATTTCGCCTTTCAGAATATTTACGAGTTGCGGCAATTCATCCAGTTTATATTTCCTTAACCAATACCCGAATTTGGTAATGTGTGAATTGCGAGCCCCTGCATTCAGCCGGAAATTTTTAATAGGTCGATAATACATCGTTCTAAACCTGTAAAGCTTGAAATCGACTTTGTTTTTACCTACTCTGCGCTGCTTATAAAAACTACCTCCCGCCGAATCTAAAGTTATAAGCAATGAGATGATTAAAAACACTGGCAAGAATGCTGCGATTGCCAACAATGCGACACTAAAATCAAATACTCTTTTCATTGCTGTTAATTAATGTGTGAAATCTGTTTCTGTTTAGACGTCAACCGGGTATAATATCCTACAAAGGACTATCGATTAAAAAGATCGTTTTGGCGAAAAGTGTCTTTTAAATGTATTTTTTGGCTTAGTTTTTTTATTCCTTACGAATCAGCTATCGATGGTCGTCTCGGGCGTCTCTAAAAAATAACCGAGAAAGGCAAAAATGGCCAGCAGATAAGGCTGATTGATAACTGTTTGCAAGCTCAACATGAAAATGGCCAGAATAAAAATAACTGATAAGGCAAAATATCGCTTTTCAATAGGTGCGTTCCATGACTTTATGAAATACTGATATAATATAAAAAGAAATAATAAAAACGGAATAATTCCAGCATCAGCCCAAACGCCGATTATAGTGTTGTGCCCCTCTATCAAATTAGAAAACGCAATGCCGTATCCAAGAATAGGATTATCGTAAACATAATTTAACATATTCTGCAACAACACATCCCTCTCTGAAAAGTCAACCCTTTCGGTGTTAAAAGTCAGTATATTAACAATATCTTCTATTCTTCTATTTTGATCTACAGTTAAGCCTACGCCGTTAATATTGGTATTTGTTGTGAACAGCAATAAAAAAGGCACAACAGACAAACTAATCAAAACTCTTTTAGGAGTAAAATATCTGTAAAAATTCAAGCCGAATACTACCAGCAATACAATAAATCCGGTTTTAGAAAAAGTTAGAATTACAGCGTAGATAGAAATTGCCATTAATAAAAACTTCAACACCGTTTGAAGTTTTGTTTGCGCTTTGAAAAAATAACTGATAAAAACGAATGTAAGTAAACCACCAAGAGCGGCCTGGTTGGCGTCGCCGTATACTCCCTCGGCCCTTTCCAGGTCATAGGTATAGATACCACTGTAATCCAAAGAAAAATTAAACCTATGAAATACAATAAGTAAAAGTGTTGCAACGGAGAAGGCGATTATAACCGTTGTTATAAACAGCTTATGATGATCTGGAAAGCTTAAAAAAACCGAAAAACTTAGAAAATAAATTAAAGGAAGAAGCGCGCTCAACAAGGTAACAGGAGTGTTATGTATAATACTCGCGATTGCACCAATAAAGTAATAAAGAAGAAAAAACAGCAGCCATAGGTTAATAATACTTGAGAAAGGTTGTCGCTGTCTAAAATAGATTATCAGTCCAATGATCACAAGAATGACATTCACATATGCCAACATTTGTCCGTGCGACATAGAAATAAACTTTGTAACAAAGGTTTGTACTTCCCAAGTGCTAACCACAAAAGGGATAAGTAAAAACAAAAGGCCGATTTTTTTCATAACTTAATTCATTACTTCTTGAAACAGATCTTCCCATAGCTTTGAGATGTTTTCAATAGAATACCGGTCTAAATCTTTTGTGGCGCTTTGTGCCAGCTTTCTGCGAAAGCCGTCATCCTCCATTAACTTTATCAAGCCATGTTTCATAGCTTCCATATCCTGGTCGTTAATTAGTAGGCCGTTTTCGTTATTAACAATCATTTCGGAAGGGCCGGTTATACAATCAAAAGCGATACAGGCCATTCCTTGTGTCATTGCTTCCAGTAATACCATCGGAAGACCTTCAAAACGGGAAGACAGGATGAAAATTTCCGAGTCTTGCATCAAAGCACTTACGTCATTTCTAAAGCCTGTAAACACGACCTGCTTTTCCAATTCCTCTTTAGCAGCCAATTCACTAAGAAATGCAAGGCCTTCGTCACCTCTTCCTACAATTTTCAATATCCAATCAGGATAATTTTTCAGAACAGGAGCAATCAAACGAATCAAATTGTCAAAACCTTTGTCGTGATACCGGTTAAGGCTGCCGATTGCCATAATAACTTTTCTTCGCGAATGGCCATTATGATTTAAAGGGATAAAAGTTGAAGGGTTTGGCATTACCACTACTTTAGCACCTTTTTTTTCGAAAAAAGGTTTATCAAAGCTTGTTAAAACTGTTACGGCGTTCGCAAGTCTGTATAGATACTTCCATGTAAAGTCTCTGATCTTGTCACCTTCGCCTAAATGATTAAAATGTTCGGAAACGATAATTTTAATGAAGAAAAACTTACATGCTATAATTGACATGAAATTTGTTCTGCTTAAAAAAGAAATTGCAATATCTGGTCTGTTCTTCACGGATTTATAATGAGATACTAGGTTCCAAACACCTCTTAAAGTATGATTTTTAATGCTCCCAGAATGCAGTCGCACCCTGCTAACTCTTTCATCAAGTTGAAAATCATCTCCCTCATTAAAGGTAATTATGGTGACATGGTGGCCTTGTGTGACAAAAAAATTTGCTAAAATTACCATTACCCGTTCGGCGCCACCACCGACGAGAGAAGAACTTATAAAATCAATTTTCATCAGAATTAATCGTGTTTTACCGGGATGAAGCTGTCATGAGTTTTATTTTGCACTCGTTTTTATTGTATTAGCTGTGTTCTAGAGAACGCTTCGCTAAGTTCATTGAGTTTGTGAGTGCAACGTCATGATTGTTTCATTAGAAGAAAAAGCAAAATGCACTTTATGCCTTAGCTAGATTATACTTAGGTTTTTGAGACTGCTATTTTGTATTGTTTATAAGTAAAGCCGACATAAATAATACTGCTTACTATATACATAATAGTAGTACTCATTGCTAAACCGTAAATGCCCCAATATTTAATCAGTACAGCGTTCAGCAGTAAATTTAGACCCAGGTTCCATAAGGAGGTCCAGGCCATAAATTTATTTTTATTTATGGCAGTTAAAAATTTCACGCAAATCAGAGTATTAAGATAAAAGGGAATATATAACAATCCTATTTTCTGAATATTCGCTACAATTAAAGTATCATTTGCAGTAAATTCTTTTCTTTCAAACAATATGCGTACAAGGTCATTAGAAACAAACATCCCTAAAACGCAAAGGCACAGTGAGCTAAAAAAAACCCATTTTAATATTTTGAATAACTGCTTATACGTTTTTAACAGATCATCATTCATGCTTCTTGCGAAATGCGGTAATAAAACACTACCCAGAGGCAGAATGAGCATTCCAACGGCGAAGGCGGGGATTTTACTTCCATAGTTTAATGCTGCAATAGATCCTGCTATCAACTGGGCAGCAAAAAATTTTTCAACAAATGAGTTACTGCACGAAAGAAGCCCTGAAGTTATCTTCGGTGGCAACTGGGCAATCATTATGCGTGTGTTTTTATTTACAACTGGCGGTCCCAAAGAAATCTCCTTATTGTGGACACAAAGAATTAATAAATACAGAAAAGCAACAATACTGCCGGTTAGCATGCCAATTGCCAGAACAATTTCCTGCAGTCTTTCCTTAAAAAAAACCAGGCATAAAATAGTTGTTATGGTGGTAAAAACCGGTGGAATAGTCGAATACAAAAATTTATTTTTCACTTCAAGTAAACAACATAGCAAACTTGAATAACCCCAAAAAAACAGACTGGGCAAAATCCAATAAAATTGAATCCGTATTAAATGATAATACTTTTCACTATGGTTGGGGAAGACTGTAGTGAGAAGATATTCGGAAAATATTAAGCATATTATAGTAAGTATTATGATCATCGCTGTCACAATCATAAAGCTGACTGATTGAAATGATTTTATCTGGTTGGTTGTTTTTAGTTCAGTAATATAATTTGGTACGAAAAGGTTGCTTAACGAATCAACAAACACATTCTGAACGAAAGCCGGTATCAGTACAGCGATAAAGTAAGTATCCAACAACTCTGACAAACCAAAAGAGGCTGCAATAACCGTTTCTTTGTAAAAACCGGTAACTTTTACAAAAATGCTTATAAAAGCTACCACCATCATACTTCTGATAAGTGGTTGACTCAACAGAAGCTTTAATTTTATTGAAAAGGTATTAGTTAGTTCTGCATTTAAAGGATTCATGGTTTAGTATAATGATTTAATTTGAATTGCGTTTTAAAGCAATCTTCTAAACGGCCATGAAATTGTAAATACCACTTTTAACATATAGCTGTCAATTGAATAGTAGTAATCGGTAAAGCTAAACTCCAGATGTTTTGATGCTTTGAGTAATGAATATACCCGCATTAAAAAATGCTTCATAGCTCTTTTTAAATGTTTCTCATGAAACCAGTTTATGAACGCTATAGCATAAACAGCCATCCCGAAGGCTTTTTTATCGTAGCCCAAACTCGACAGATTATGTTCCGAATTGGTATAATATATGCGCAACGTTTTATTGATATACTTGGTTATATACCCTTTGCTCGCTATTAAAAACCATATATAACCTTCTGGAATTAAGCCCCTGCCAAAAACATCTTCATTTATAGTTATACCTTTCAGGATGCTGGTTTTATTAAATCCCCACTTCTCTCCTTTTATATTACGGTATATGTTTTTATCGAATGAATTATGAAAAAAAGGGTCTTCAGGGAAACGATCTCCTATTAATGCTCCGTTCTGATCCAGACAGCAACAAGTTACTCCAGAAACCGAAGGCTTTAATTCTAAAGGAATACTCATATATTCATTGTAGAATACCTCTAACGCATCTGGACTACATTCATCGTCCGCATCTAAGATCATAAAAAACTCGCCTCTGGCGGCTTTTACAGCTTCCATAAGGCAGCCCATTTTATGCTTATTTACTTCATTATTTATATAGGTTACTTCAAAAGAACAGGAAGGTAAAAAAGCATCTATAACCTCATGAGAATTATCAGTCGAACCATCATTAATAATGATTACCTCAAAATTTTTGAAGGTTTGAGCATTTAATGAGTTGAAGACCCGGTGTAAAGTCTTAGCGCTATTAAATACCGGGACAAAAACCGTGAATTGATAATTGTAACTGAGATTTTTCATCTCATTAAATTCGGGTAGATATTTTTTTAAGTCCATTGATGATCTTCTTTACAGAGCTCCATAATTTTTCTGCAATTTTTAGTTGAGGCCAAGAAGTTTATGATATTAAGATATCAGAATTCTTAGCTTTCCCCTCCGCATAATAGGATACAGCTTCGCGTAATCCTCTTTCTATCGAAAACCGGGGATGATAATTCAGTAATTGCACCGCTTTATCGATGGAGGCTAGAGAATGAGGAATATCGCCTGGTCTTTTCGCCCCGTAAACAACCTTTACATTCGCAACATCCGGATCGTATCTGGCTAAGTTTTTCTTCAATGCATCGATCAGTTCATTTAAGGTAGTTCTTTGGCCATACGCTACATTATACACTTGGTTTACAGCTTTTTCATTTTCCGACAGAGCCGAAAGAATATTCATTTGAACTACATTATCGATGTAAGTAAAATCTCTGGAATAATCGCCATCGCCGTTCACTATCGGACTTTTATGACTTAAAAGTTGAGAAACAAACTTGGGAATTACGGCTGCATATGCACCGTTTGGATCTTGCCTTTGTCCAAACACATTGAAATATCTTAATCCGATAAGTTCCATGTTATACAGTCGGGCAAACACATCGGCATAAAGTTCATTGACGTATTTTGTTACGGCATACGGAGATAAGGGTTTTCCATGTTTCTCCTCCACTTTTGGCAGCTCAATACTGTCGCCATAGGTAGATGAAGATGCAGCATAGACCACGCGTTTAACCTTTTCGTCTCTTGACGCCACTAACATGTTTAAAAAACCGGTAATATTTACGGCATTGGTGGTAATCGAGTCCTCAATTGACCTGGGCACTGAGCCCAAAGCTGCCTGGTGAAAAACATAATCCATTCCACTTACTGCAGTTTGACATACCTGCAAAATCCGTATATCGCCTTCTATGACTTCCAGATTTGGATAAAGCATAAATTCTTCCAGGTTCTTTCTAAAGCCCGTTGAAAAGTTATCCAGGACACGAACTTTACCCGCACCAAATTTCAGTAAGTACTCTACCAGATTAGAGCCGATAAAGCCCGCACCACCAGTAACTAAAAAAGAATAGGCAGAAAGATCCCGTTCGCCGTGATAAGGTGTTGTATACATAGCCATATTTAGATTTTAAATAGATAGTAAAAGATTAAAGACGGGCGTTTACCATTTCTGCAGGCAGTGCAGATTTGATATCGTAGACTATGCAGTTTTCTTTACATAATGAAGGGATATCAATGTCTGAGAATTCCTTATGAGCAACAGCCAGCAAAACCGCGTCATATTTACAATCTTTAGATTCACCGTTTTGGCAAATAACACCATATTCATGTTTTACCTGAGCTGAATCAGCCCAGGGATCGTGAATTACAACATTCACACTATATTCTTCAAGCCTTTTAACCACATCAATTACCTTGGTATTTCTTACGTCAGGGCAATTTTCTTTAAATGTGAAGCCCAAAACCAATACACTGCTGCTAGCGATGTGGGTGCCTTTAGTAATCATTTTTTTGACAAGCTGGTCGGCAACGTAAGCCCCCATACCATCATTTACCCGGCGTCCGGCCAAAATAATTTCCGGATGATATCCAACTTCCTGAGCTTTCTGAGCGAGATAATAAGGATCTACCCCGATACAATGACCACCAACCAAACCCGGCTGAAATTTCATAAAGTTCCATTTGGTGCCGGCAGCATTTAAAACTGCCTGGGTGTCGATGTTAAGCTTATTGAATATCATTGCCAGTTCATTTACGAAGGCGATGTTTATATCCCTTTGCGCATTCTCAATTACTTTGGCGGCTTCGGCAACCTTTATTGTGGTCGCCTTATGGGTGCCTGCTACAATAACGGACCGGTACAGATTATCTACAACATCGGCTGCCTGAGGAGTCGATCCAGAGGTGATTTTTAGAATATTTGCTACTGTATGCTCTTTATCGCCTGGATTGATACGTTCTGGTGAATAGCCTGCAAAAAAATCTATATTATATGTCAGTCCAGAATATTTTTCTAAAACCGGAACGCATTCTTCTTCAGTTACACCAGGATAAACAGTTGATTCATAAATTACTATATCACCTTTTTTTAACACTTCAGCAACCAACTTACTTGCTTTAAATAGTGGGCGTAAATCGGGCCGATTATTTTTATCTACCGGAGTAGGTACGGTAATGATGAAAATATTGCAGGTTCTGATTTTCTCCAGATCTGTTGTGCAATACAGTCCGGTTAACTTAGTGCAGTCCTGGGTGAGCACCTTATGTAAATCCAGATCAGCAACTTCCAAGGTATGGTCATGTCCGGCTTTAAGCTGCTCAACACGATCGTTATTAATATCGAAGCCAAAAACCTTATATCTTTTTGAAAACTCTACCGCAAGTGGCAACCCTACATAACCTAATCCAACTACGGCTATCTTTTTATCTCGTACAACTTGATTTTCCATATTTTTACTTATCGTTAATTATTTGATTACAACCAGGTTTGATGCGTCTACACGGCTCACCAATGCGCATTCCAAATTATCTAGAACCATTAGCACGCTTTTTCCCTGAACTTTGATAACACTGCCTTGCTGGTTAGTAAAAACTCCGTTCTTTATGCTAACCCGATCGCCGATAGAAATTGTCGTCAAGTCCACTACTTCTAAATCAGGGTAATTAGCCATCCAGTCCCGGATCTTATCTATCTCAGTATCCCTGATTTTTGCCGGCCTCCCCATGTAGTAGATAAAATTTAATACCCCTAAAGTCTGACGTACCTTATATTCTTCTTTACTGTTGATTTTCACGAATACATACGAACTGAATAGTGGCAACTCCACGATTTTTTTTCGGTCTGCCCATTGATTTTCAACCTTTCGTACAGGACAGAAACTTTCTATACCATTCGTTTGCAAAAGCATGTCGACTTTTTTCTCCCAGCGCGGGCGGGTATACACTACCAGCCAATCTTTAGCGGAAGCGCTATACCGTGTCATATTTGTTTCCATACAATTCGAATTATTAAGTGTACCGGTCATTTTATCAGATTTTAATTGAGATAGCTTTTGTGAAAAGCACAGAGCTTCGCCATCTCACTTACATGAGTCTTTTTTTGATTTTTCTTTTTTGTTCTCAGATCATTGAGATATCAATGATCTTTGGTTGAGCATCAGTAAGGGGCAGATAGAGCTTCGCTATCTCACTTACATGATTAATTTGTTTTTCTAAGCAACTTTTAAGCTGCTTGGCATTGGTAGATGCTTAATTAAAAGCAGATTACATTCAAGTAGATTGACAGGCATTTCGGTCGGTTAAAACCGTGTATTGTTCTGTCAACAGATTTTCGTTCCAAATACTTTGGTTAATTACCCTCTCTCTCCTTCGACATGTCTGTCTCAAGAGAGAAAGGATAAGGCTCAATATTATGAATACGCATATTTGCCATAGGCATATGCAGTACTGTTCTCTTCTTTTGCGTCGTTAAATACCACTAGTGGGTTCTTTAACTTTTGATTTTCGTAGATATCCTTTAAAATTCTAAGTTGAAATTTATCGGTAAAATTATAGCGAACCAGATAAATACTTGAGTCTGAATGCTTTGCCAGACTAAATGCGTCTGCCACCTGGCCAACGGGCGAAGTATCAATAATGATATAGTCGAATCGCTCACGTAATTCTTCAAACAATACATTCAGCCGGTCACTCATCAGTAGCTCTGCAGGGTTTTCAGGTAATGTTCCGCAGCCAATTATAGACAAGTTCGGCGAAAGTCCTGATGGAGATACAATCTCATTTAATGTCACCGAAACCGAATCTAAATAATCTGTTATGCCAGGACCGGCTTGCAATTTTACGTTCTTTAGCAAATCCGGCTTTCTGAGGTCAAACTCCAGAACCGCGACTTTTTTATCAGTTAAGGATAGCGTAAGACCCAAATTTATACTGAAAAAAGTTTTTCCTTCGCCTTGTATGCTGGAGGTAATTAACAGCACCTGGTTCTGATCTGTATTATTTATATAATTTAAATTGCTTCGGATATAGCGGAATAACTCAGAAATTGTGGTACGACTTCCTTTTTCTACGACAACAGGACCTAGCTTGCCTTTATTACTTAATTCGCCCAGCACTTTAGCTCCGCTAATAAAACCTAGCTCGGATGCATCCTGAACTTTAGTATTAAATTTGTCGCGACAGTATATCACGCTTGCTGGCAGAATAATCCCCAACAAAAAGGAACACAGATAAATTAAAGTACTTTTGGGCTGTTCAGGCGTAGTGTTATATGCTGGTCTGTCAATCACCTGCGAGGTTGGTATAGTTGCTGTTAACGAAAGTGCTGTTTCTTCGCGCTTTTGTAATAAGTAATGATATAACCTTAATTTAACATCCTGCTCGCGATTTTTTTCCAATAAGCCCCTTTCAATCGCAGGAACATCTCGTACTTTTGATTCATACTGGACGTATTTTGATCTCAGGTTATCTCTTTCTATCACTACACCTCTCTTAATATTCTTGACATTTTCCTGCAAGCTCCATTTGAGATTATTTATCTGCTCATTTAGATCGACAACCAAAGGATTACTTGCCCTGTTAGAAGTCAGAAGTCTTCGTTTTTCTAATTGAAGTGTATTATATCTCTCGGTCAAACGTTCCAGGGTGGCATCCTGTAAGCCGAAAGTACTCGGAACCAGGCCAAAATCGTCATCAGCCTTTCTTAAATAAGATTCTAAAGATCTGATTATACTTAACCGTAACTCGGATGCAGCTAGTTGTTGACTGTAATTTTGAGAATTGGATAAATTCATCTGTGCATTAGACATTATATCAGTCACCTGATTTTGTTGCTTGTAATTTTCAACATCCTGCTCAACAGAGGTTAAATCCTTTGTTAGATATTTTAATCGATTATCTATAAAATTTATAGTATTTCTGGCAATCGTATTTTTATTTATAACGTTCTCATGATTATAGGTCTCTATCAGTTTACTTAGAATATCGACGCCGCGCTGAGGCACCTCATCCACCATACTTATTACGATGGTATTGGCATCCTTGATAATTGGAGTTATATTAAGCCCGGCGAGACTAAATGATTCGGCCATCTGTGTCAGATTTTGGAATTTAATTTTCACGGGTCCGTCGCTGTCTGCAAATGCAGGTCCTTTTATTACGCGAATGGTGTAGTCCGGATTATTTATTACCTGGTTAAAACGATATATTGTTCTTTTTTCGCCGTCTTCGAGCATAAATTTATTGGCGTCCAGCGGGCTGATGGATAATTCTTTTAAATAAGCCTTATTTGAAAGCTTCGATACAACTACCCTGACAGGCAGAGATTTCCCATAGAGTTCGACTCTTTTTAATAGACTGGATTTCGAGTAGCTGGTCTCTAGAGACAGACTTTTTAGAACTTTGTAGATCAAGTCTCTCGAACGCAGCACCTCCATCTCGTTCGCTACAGTTTTTGCGGTTTTGAACATTTCCAGGTCGCTAAAGGCAGTTCCCTTTAACATACCTTCCCCTTTTGCATCGTCCTGTATTAAAAGGGTGCTGCTAACTTTATATCGAGCGGGAGTATACTGTAAGTACAAAAATGCCAAGCCGAAGCACACAAGCAGAGTTAGCACAAATGCTCGCCAATTATCCAGGTATTTAGCTAAGTCTTTTAGAGTTTTCATGGGATTATAGATTTAATGAATCATACAAAGGTTAGACTTGGATCAAACTATCGGCTTATTAAGGAAGTTGCAAGAACTGCCACCGCAGATATGGTTGCTACAACCAGAGGTAAAAATCGGTTGTTCGCATTATATTCCTGCGACTTAGATTTATCTGGTTCCACGTATACTACATCGTTTTGCTTCAGGTAGAAGTAGGGCGATTGAAAAACATCTTGTTTATTTAAATCCAGTCGAACCATCGTACGTTTGCCATCAACTTTTCGGATCACCAGTACGTTTTCCCTCTTTCCATAAGGCGTCATATCACCTGCCATACCAAGGGCCTGCAGAAGGTCAACTTTTTCATTTGATATAGTAAAGGTTTCAGGTTTATTAACCTCCCCTATTACAGTAATCCGGAAGTTTAGAAACTGAACAGTAACTATCGGATTCTTAACATATTTATTCAGTTTTTTTGTGATAACTTCCTGGGCTTGTTCAACAGTTAAGCCCTTCAGATGAGTTACGCCAATAACCGGGAAGTTGATCTCTCCGCTTTTATTAACACGGTATCCCTCTTTCTCATAGAGGCCTCCGCTGCCCAGTGTGTTGGAGTTGAAAGCGAACAATACATTAGATTCTGTGCTTTGTGTATTTATTGAAATATTAAGTAAATCACTTTCCTGAATTTTAGGCTCGATGTCGTTTAGAATCGCTGTGTTCGTTTTAGATCTCTCAGAAAGATCACTAAAATAAACCAGATTTCTTTTTGATGAGCATGCACTAAATGCCATCAGACATACAGTACTTAATAGGTAAATCTTTTTCATCACATTTAAATCTTTTTGGTTGATTTTTTAAATATCATGATCAAATTTACACACTTATCGAAAAGAAAAATCCGTTTTTGGAGGTTGTTACCTCAATTGTAAAATGTTCACAAGCATTTTCTCACATCAGTAAAATAAGGTTTACAAAACGATAAAAAACCTATTAAAAGCGTGTCATTTTTACACTTTATTTTTCAAAGTATACGAAGCGTAGTCTCGCTGTAAATCAATACGTTAGTCTAAAAATTTCACACTAATAACATGCTGAAGTGAATACTAGTTCACAACAGCATGTAAGCGATTTAGGAAGTTGTCAGGTTTATTTGGTTAGGTCGGAAATACAGTTCAATGACCATCCATTCATTAGTAATGGTCGAAGCTTTAGACAGTAGCTGAGGGCTCTATATTATGTATTAAAAAATCATTGTGTTTTTCGAGAAGATTAATGTATTTATTGCGCCAGTAGGTTACCGATTCAAGCTCTTCCGCTTCTGTATCCGTCGTCTTATTTTGATGATGGTTAAGAATCATTGCGCGGTCGAACATATCAGGAAACTCGGCAGAAAAATCGTGATTCAGGACTTCTCCGATTTTATAAATAATTTCTCTGCTCAAATTTTCCTGGGTAAACCAGTTATATATTGATCGTCTGCTAACTTTTAGCTTTCTTGAGAGTTCGCTAATACTAATGTGATTCCGTCGTATAACTAACTCTACTATTTCACCATTTTGCATAACCACTAATTGAAATGTTTCAAAAAATAAATTACTAAGAAGCTGTTTTAAAAACTTTCTTTGATATTATGTGGGCATTATGTCTATATTTTTATAGTGCAGTAGGTTATTGGTAAATGTTTTAATGTCCAAATTGACACGGCGGAGAGAGTTCATTGTGATAGAGAGAGTTTGCATAAGTTTTCTTTTGATGTAGGGTTAACGTTTTAATTAAAATTGTTTTTCGATATTTTAATTCCTTTAAATTACAAGTCTGATATCTTCAGTCAATTTGACAAGTCGTCATTGTCAAACGGTATCATAAATCCAGACTTCCATAGGTCAATACTTTAATTAATAATGTAGGATGTAAATATCAGAAGCAGTAAATATTGACAGACTGACCGCAATTACCCGCCTAGCTGATTCTCGTCAATATGGAAAAAGTATAATTATAAGAC
>CBIHLM010000057.1:0-27438 GCA_966210515.1 uncultured Pedobacter sp. | reverse complement strand
TACAATTGTTTAGTAAAGCGAGGGAAAGAGAACGGGGCCGGCGATTACATTATTTATTGCTCTGATATCTTAACAAAAAAACAAACAATTTATCAGCAGCTAAATGAAAACACCTTTACTTACCTTAATTTTCTCAAGTTTATTAATTTTCGGATGCAAAAAGAGTGATGACTTTTTCGCCCGGGCCCAAGATCACAATCACAATGTATCTTTTTCTGTATCAAACTTTTCTGTAAAAACAGACGATCCGACTATTGGAGCGGACAGTGTCAAAAATTTCGAATACTATATATACACAAACGAAGGGACAAGAATTCCGGCCACTGATAAAAAAATTATCAATCTGGGCCGTTCTGTAGAAATAAAAGAGAAGTTAGCACCCGGAAGTTATAAAATAGTTTTTTTCTCGGCAGATCGTCCCATTGATCGTCATATATCTGATCAGCCCGGCGAGGTACCCGGCTTTATTTATGCCAATATTTTTAATGTTTATCATAAAGCAATAGACATCACTGTGGGACCGGATAAAGTTAAACAGTCGGTTGTTTTGGACAAGTTAAATTCAACACTCGAAATCGATTTATTTGATCAGGTAATACCCGCTAATGTCAGCAGTTTGCTAATTACATGGTACGATCATAAATATGTGGATTTTTATGGCACCTCGTTTACTCCGACACGTAAGCAAAAGAGCTTGAAGATTAACCGCGAGCACGAACAACGTAAAATAGAGAAGTTTTCTGCCTCCTTATTTAATACTGCCGCCCCCATTACCATTTATATAACTTACCTGGATAGCGATGGGAATTATGTAAACGGCCGGGAAATAGAGGAGGTAAAATGTTTCAAAAACCAAAGAACGACCATATCGGGATACCTTTTCAATCCAAATAGTCCGGAATTACAGGCAACAGTTAAATCTGAAACCGATATATTGAACGGGGCCTAACGAGAGATCGGGCAAAATCCTTAGCAAGAGATCAAGCACTTAGGTGTGCTTAGATCTTTCCTCTTCGGCGAAGAATAATAATACACGTTGATCTACATTTTCCCAACTCCCGCTTTCATTTCTTCTTAAAGATTTGAACAACAGGGCAAATGACGCATCGAGTTTTTTATTACAGATATGTTCAGCTTCATCCCAGGTGAAAGCCTCCAAAGCCTCTTTGGCTTCTCCGAAATACAGATATTCCTTTTCACAAATGGAATCACCCCATATTAATTCTTCCCCATTTTTCTTACCCTCGTGAATAGTTATTTTGCCTTTATTTTGTTGAGTCATGCTGTTGTTTTGAATACATCAACAAATCTTTAAAGGCTATGTTTTTTTGAAGCAATGAACTTTTTTTTTGCATGAGCTTCAACCTCTTCGCTCTGGATTTTGCACTATAGTATGAGCGGCATTTAACTCTTCATGAATACGTATAGCATTTTCATTCGGTTCGACTCTATGTCCGTATCTTCTGGCATAAACCTGCGTAAACTCCGCGCCAAAAAACATGATTAAACAGGAGTAAAATACCCAAAGCAGTATCAGGATTATTGATCCTGCGGCTCCGTAAGTGGAGCCCGGCTCGGCATTACCAAAATATAAAGCAAGAGCATACTTACCAATTACAAAGAGAAGGGCGGTTATTACAGCACCTGTCCATACACTTTTCCATTCAATATTCACATCAGGTAAAAAGCGGAATAGCATAGCAAACAAGAGGGTGATAATACTGATGCTGATCAGAAAATCAACAACGTAAAAAATGTAGAGAAAAAAATCGGGCATTCGTTCTTCTACCCAGCCGCTCAGAGCTGTAAGAGCGGCAGTAATAACGAGCGAAATAAGCAACAAAAAGCCTATAGTCAAAACAACACCAAAAGAAACGGCCCGGGCTCTTATCAGCATTTTTAATCCCGATTTATCAGGATTAATCTTTACTTCCCAAATGCGATTTAAAGCTTTTTGCAATGCTATAAAAACCCCGGTGGCCCCAAATAACAGGGTGGCAACTCCAATCACCAGAGCGATCCCACTATTCCCTTGTTGGTAAGAACTTGCAATCATGCCCTGAATATCCTTAGCCGAATCGGGGCCAATCATTCCACCGATCTGACTACTAATCTGATCCTGAACCGCTTTCTGACCGAAAGCGATCCCGGCGATAGTTACAATGATGATAAGTAACGCAGGTAGGGAAAAAATGGAATAATAGGCTACAATCGCGCTCTGATCAAAAGGCTCGTCGTCTACCCAATCCTTATATGTCTCCTTTACCAGCGAGGGAATATCTTTAATCCTGAATATACTTTCCATTTGACAGATGTTTTGAAATTGAACGACACAAAACAAACGATGTTTGAAGAAATTAATATTTAGGTATTTAACAAAAAGATGGAGTTTTTTCAGGAATCTGAATTATTTACTGTTTAGCACTCAAATCCGTCGAACGCAAACAAAATCATTTAAATACTATTATATATTAATAAGTTTTCAAAGATGCGACAGGACAGTGAATTGTGATGCACTGTTATTTTAAGTTCACGAAGTAGATTTGAATGAGGCTATATAAAAAAAGGAGCTATCCCTGCTCATCACATCTTGTTATAACATTCGATGAAGAAAAAAAAAGTATTGATAATTGATGATGATGTTTCTTGTCTCGATGTCATGCAAATCGTTGTTAATGACCTCGGCTGCGAAACGTTCACTTTTACAACATGGAAATCGGATACCATTCAAGACATCATAGATATTGCGCCTGATATTATTATTCTGGACGAATGGCTGGTAGGCGTTAAGGGAAGTGAACTTTGCATCATTTTAAAATCGATTAATCAGCTTAGGAGTATACCGGTTATTCTGATATCGGGCGTGGATGGTTTAGCGCAAATTGCAAAAAAATCTTCTGCAGACGGGTATATCGAAAAGCCTTTTGATATATACGAGATTGAAAAGCATATACTCCGTTTTTAATCAATCCATGGCCCATCAAAATCCATAAATTTACTCAATACCAGCACTTTACTCTCCTTATTCCCAGTTAGTGCAATACATTTACCCTGTGTTACAATTCAATAAATTGTGAAACTTTTCATGTTGGCCAAAGTTGTCTAGTCAGTATTGAATCATCCTGGTTGAGCTTAATCCATACGCCAGGCCGGTACACCTATTTAAAGTTGAAAAGAATTTAAAAGTGTAGATGTCTGAGAAAGAAACAATGGATGATAATCTTCTTTGGTATAAAGATGCTATAATATATGAACTGCATATAAAGGCCTTTCGCGACGGGAACGGAGATGGAATAGGTGATTTCGAAGGGTTGCTGGAGAAGCTGGATTACCTTCTGGATCTGGGAGTTACCGCAATCTGGCTGCTGCCTTTTTATCCCTCACCGCTTAAAGATGACGGATATGACATTGCCGATTATTATAAAATAAATCCCGCCTACGGGGATTTAAAGCAGTTTAAACAGCTTTTGAAGGAGGCACACCAACGGAATCTGAAAGTAATCACCGAGCTGGTCATCAACCACACTTCCGATCAGCATCCATGGTTTCAACGGGCGCGTAAGGCGCCGAAAGACTCAAATGCCCGAAAATTTTATGTTTGGACAGATGATCCGAACAGGTACAAAGATGTACGGATAATATTTCAGGACTATGAAAAATCCAACTGGACCTGGGACCCTGTCGCTCAACAATATTACTGGCATCGCTTTTTCCATCACCAGCCTGATTTAAATTATGACAACCCGCAGGTGCAGGAAGAAATTTTCAAGTTTCTTGACCACTGGTGTAAAATGGGAGTCGATGGATTCAGACTGGACGCCGTACCTTATCTTTTTGAAAGAGAAGGTACAAACGGAGAAAATCTTCCGGAAACGCATGCATTTTTAAAAAAGCTGCGAAAATGGGTTGATGAAAACTACCCGGGAACACTACTTTTAGCCGAAGCCAATATGTGGCCCGAGGATTCTGCCGCCTATTTTGGCACAGGCGACGAATGTCAGATGAATTATCATTTTCCGGTTATGCCCCGCATGTTTATGGCCCTGCAGATGGAAGACCGCAATCCCATCACCGATATTTTCGAGCAAACTCCTGCAATCCCTGACACTTGTCAATGGGCGATGTTTCTCAGAAATCATGATGAGTTAACTCTTGAAATGGTGACCGACGAAGAGCGCGATTATATGTACAAAGCTTATGTTAAAGATCCAAAAGCTAGAATTAATCTCGGCATCAGACACAGGCTTGCTCCTTTATTAGCTAACAACAGACGGAAGATTGAATTGCTCAACTTTCTGCTTTTTACTTTCCCCGGAACTCCTGTTTTATACTACGGCGATGAAATTGGCATGGGTGACAACTTCTACCTGGGCGACCGCGATGGTGTGCGAACGCCAATGCAATGGACAGCAGAAAGGAACGCAGGGTTTTCGAGTAGCAACCCTCATCAACTTTATCTTCCACTGATACTTGATCCCGAATTTCAGCATGAGTCGGTAAATGTTGAACTTCAATCTCACAATACCTCGTCTTTGTTGTGGTGGATGAAGCGCATTATTAGCACAAGGAAAAAGTACAAGGCATTTAGCAGAGGAGATATGAAATTTATTACTGCTGAAAATTCGAAAGTGCTGGTATTTGTGCGCAGCTACGAAGAGGAAATCATATTGGTTGTTGCGAGTCTCTCCCGCTACTCACAACCCGTAGAAGTGAATCTTAACGAATTTAAAGGTTATCAGCCAGTTGAAATCGTAAGTAAAAATAAATTTCCGCTAATTAAAGAAGGTGTTCCATATTTCTTTACCCTCGAGCCATATTCTTGCAATGCATTTGTCCTGGAAAAAATTCATCCCGAAATAAACCATATTAACGATCTGCCAATTATTCAGCTTCAGCGATGGAAAGATATCGTACAGCCACAAATACTTGAAAAGCTTGAAACTATTGTTCTTCCGGATTATTTAATGAAGATCAAATGGTTCGGCGGCAGAGGAAAAGGGATAGAAAATATCCGTGTTCTGAACTACGCACCAATGGCTTTAGCGGATAATTCAGCTTTTTTCGTGCTTTTTGAAGTAAGCTACCGCAACGGCTTGCCCGAAATGTACCAGATACCTGTTGCATTTGGAAAAGATCATTTTGCCGATGAGGTAAAATCTAATTGTCCGCAGGCAGTATTAGCCCGCATTAAAATTGCTGACGACGAAGGAGTTTTATACGATGCAATTTATGGCCGGGAACTTCAGAATGCCTTTATTCTGAGTATGGCCAATAACCACAACATCCTCTTGAAGAACAGCGAGATAAAATTCAATGGAAGTAAATTGATCAAACAACATGTAGAAGAGGTTGATAAAATTAAAACAAAAATCCTATCAGGAGAACAAAACAACACTTCGCTTTCCTACGATAATAAATTTTATCTGAAATTATATCGCAAGGTTGACCGGGCAATTAATCCCGAGGTTGAAATAAACAAATTTTTAACTAACCGTACAAACTTCAAAAACATCCCTGCTTTTATCGGAACTATTGAATGGGAAACTGGTAAAGATTTGATGATTCTGGGGCTGATGCAGGAAATGGTAGAAAACAATGGTAATTCCTGGGATTATATGCTCGACCGGCTGGGAGATTTTAACGAAATGGTTTTGCAAAGCGAAAAAAAAACCGTTCTTCCAGAACTTCGGGGAAGTCTTACCGAACCGATAATTTTTGATGATGTTCCAGCTGAAATAAAAATATTTTTAGAAATCCCACTGGTAGAAAGAACAAGCTTGCTCGGACAGAGAACGGCAGAAATGCATATAGCATTAGCATCAATAGATCATCCTGATTTTAAGCCTGAAGAATTTTCGTTGCATTACCAACGATCGTTGTACTCCTCCCTTCAATCGCTTGTTAGAAGTACCTTTCAGAACTTGAACAAAAATTACAAAAATCTACCGGACTATATAATAAATGAAGCGGAAGAGCTGCTGACCATGAAGGATGGAATACTTGAATTCTTAAAAGGAATTTACAGGAAGAAAATTAATGCCAAAAAAATACGAATCCATGGAAATTATCACCTTGGCCAAACTTTGTTTACCGGCAAAGACTTTATAATTCTGGATTTCGAAAGCGAGCCAGGATTGACGTATAGTGAACGCCGGCTAAAACGTTCGCCTATGCGGGATGTAGCCGGGATGATTCGGTCTCTTCAATATGCTGCTTATGGAAGCTTATTTTTAGACAATCAAATCAGATCTGAAGACATTAATACTCTTTTACCCTACGCCGAGCAATGGTATCACTATATGAGTGGTTTCTTTATGGATGGATATTTGAAAACCATAAGAAAAACTGATGTAATTACAAAAGACAAAGAGGATAACGAACTATTGCTGGAAACCTTTTTATTACAAAGAGCAATCTATGAATTGGACTACGAGATTAACAACCGACCGGATTGGACGACGATTCCGTTACGAGGGATTAAAGCAATATTAAAATCGAACCACGTTGAAACAGCCGATTAAATGAGACCGAAATACACGCCAGACAAAGACTAATAAGTTATGAAAATAAAACAATTTGAAGACAAGAATTTAGCTCAATATAGCTATGCTATTTTGAGCGATGGCAAAAAACAGATAGCACTAATCGATCCTGCCCGCAATCCGGATCCATATTACAATTTCGCAAAGGAGAATGGAGCAGAGATTATAGCAGTAATTGAAACACACCCTCACGCTGATTTTGTAAGCAGTCACCTGGAAATACATAACTCCCGGGGAGCTATAATCTACGCAAGTAAATTGATGAAAGCTACCTTCCCTTTTGAGGAATTTGACGAAGGCAATATCCTCGAAATTGGAGAGATTAAATTAAAAGCGCTAAATACTCCAGGCCATTCTCCCGACAGCATTTGTATCCTGCTTGAACATGAGGGTAAAGATAAAGCACTTTTTTCAGGCGATACTTTATTCATCGGCGACTGCGGTCGTCCTGATTTAAGAGAATCGGGAGGAGAAGCGGACTCCTTACGGGAAAAGCTTGCCAAGAACATGTATTTTTCTCTCAGGAACAAACTATTAACATTAGATAATGAAGTTTTACTTTATCCCGGACACGGTGCCGGAACTCTTTGCGGCAAAGCCCTTAGCGAGGCGAACAGCAGCACTCTCGGAGCAGAAAAGATCAGCAATTGGTCGCTGCAGGAAATGCCTGAAGAGCAATTTGTGGAGGAACTCACTGCAGATCTTCCGTTTATTCCGGCTTACTTTCCATACAATGTAGAACTAAACAAAAAAGGCGCAACTCCATTTTCAGTTAGTACCGAACGAGTGCGAATAGCAGATCCGGTGAAGGATAAAGAAACTGCTGGCCGTTTAAAAGAAGATCTATGGATTGTTGATGTAAGAGATGATAAAACATTTAAAAAGGGACACTTATCTCATTCGTTAAATATTATGGATGGCGAAAAGTTCGAAACATGGTTGGGTAGTATAATAAGACCCGGAGAACGGTTTTATCTGGCTGCGCAAAACATCGAACAATTAAAACGAATGATAGACAGAGCGGCGGCGATCGGCTATGAATCACAAATTGAGGAAGCTTTTATTGTGGATTATACCGAACAGGAAAACAATCTCTTGAATTTACAACACTTTAAAGAACAGCCTCAGGATTACACTATTGTGGATGTACGAAATCCGTCGGAAGTGAAGGAAAAAAAGATTTTCACTTCAGGCCTTGCGATTCCTTTAGCGGAACTGCGCGACAGGATAAAAGAAATTCCAACCAACAAACCAATCGCAGTACATTGCGCCGGCGGCTACAGGAGCGCTGCAGCCAGCTCAATTATATCAAGCGAACTTGAAGGAAAAACTAATGTGTATGACATCGGCGAGGCGATAACTGAGTTTCAAGAAACAGAGGTATAGTTCATTTAATTAGTCATCAAGACAACGTCCTTCTTTCTTGCTTCCGGCAAAACCTTCAAAAACTCCAATGCACCATGTTTCCAGCTGCATTCGATGGTGGTTTGATATGGCGCATGAAGTTTAAAATGCACGTTTTTGTCTTTGGGCCAGGCAGGCAAAAGATATATCTTCTTGCCGTCTACCTGCATTAACATCTCCTGAAGGCCAATCATGCCGGACCCGCCCCAATTATGATCGGGAGTCCAGTCGAAACCGGGTCCCCAAAACGCAGGGAAACGGCGACCAGAATCTTTGAGTTTTAAAGACGTGAGCTGCCATGCTTCGTTAGTTAAACCAAGTCGGGCTGCAAAGATATTGTCCTGTTTCCAGCCAACATGACTTCGAAATTTCAATACATCACTGTCGTATTTGAAAGTATTGATCGCAGTATCGAGGCCAGGTTTCCCTATTCCATATATCCCCCAGGGGAAAATCGGGTACAACTGCGGACTTTCGGTATTGTTTATACGCTCCCAAAGTTTAGCTGGTGCGATTGTGGGTTTACCATTAAAATCGCGAAAGCTAAGAGGCGGAATTCGACTGAGCATAGTTTGCCATTCTTTACGCTTTTCTTCATCTAAATAAGATTTAGGAAGTTGCAGCAATCGGGTTAAAACAGTTCTTAGTGCTGCAACGGTGGAATTTGCATTATAAGCCATTTTATAGGTTTCTGCTGCAGAACCCGGATATAAAACCAAGTGTCCGTTAGCATCGAAGGCTTTGCTCCCCCTTTGTTTAGCTAAATACTGATAATGCTCGTTGAAAAACGACAAACAACTTTCAATGAAGGGGATATATTGCTTGACATCTTTAGCAGCATAACGCTCAGTTTCCAACATCATTAAACAAAACTCTAAAACGGTATCCCATTCGTATTCCAGCCAGGCATTATGTTCCATGCCTTTATCGTAGTCTGCGGGGCGTTTCCAATTATATTCAGCCGGATTCGGAAGGCCAAAATTTTCAAGCTGTTCTGTGAAGCTGGCACCTTTGTGCTTCCAATAATATTCGCTTCTTAATTCGGCATTTCTAAGTATCTGCAAGTAAAACTTAAATTGGGGCAGCATCAAATCGAAATCGCCGCTTTTAAGCATGGGCCAGTAAACGAGCCGCTGATTTTGTGCGGTATGGGTCCCTCCTCCCCAATTGCGGAAATCTGGAGTAAATTTTAAAGTGCTGTCTGTTAATGATGGATCATAAGTAAAGAGCCCGCCGTTAAATTTAGTCGGGTAATTTCCAGACGCATTGCAGCCAAGCATGTATCGCATCAACTGGTAATTGCGTGTTACTTGCCAGGCTAAAGTATCCGATTTAGACTCGCCGGGCGTGATGTGAATAAAACTGCGTTTCCAGTAGTCGTTCCACCATCGCCGCGTTTTTTTGTCGGCCTGCTTTTGTCTCTTTGCGCCTTCTGATATTGAAGACTGCAAACCACTTTTCCATTTCTCTATCGATGGTGTTCTTTGCGTATGAAGTGTTAAGCTTACTTCGTGAGTTCTAGCCGGTGATTTGCTTTTGAGACTCCAGCTTTTGTACTTTGTATCAATGTATTTTCCTTCAGAATTCTCCGCCGGAATGAAGTTCGACCCCTGAAGCTGTCCACCGAAAATGAGATTTTTAAGAGGATTGAAGAGCTGATCCTTTACAGAAGCCATGGCCTGTTGTTTAACCGTAACGTCGAAAACGGTATAATCCTGGTTCTGATGATAAAACTGAATGGCATTTTGTGTAAAATCTATCACATCTCGCCTCGTTTTTACTTCACCTTGCGGCGCCCATTTGTAGGAGTTCTGGTTATTTTCTTTGCCTTTTAGAATCCTATCCTGATTGCGCCAGCTTTCATAACTGGCCGTGGCGGCGAGGGCTTGCTTACTATTTACCGTAACATACACTACCGGGCTAAACACATCAACCCGAAGTCTTACCTCAGTAACTTGATTTCCTTTAACCGCTGTTATTGAAACATATCCATCGTTTAAGTGCAATTCTTGTTTAAATGAATCTGCTCCGTCAAGTGGATTGGGGGAAAGTGTCAACCGAACTCTTCCAAGTTTCAATAGGCTGTTATTTTCATCAAAGGCTCCTGAACGAGAGATGTAAAAAAGGATCTGGTTGTTTTCGGTCCAGACATTTAAACCAATGTCGCCGCCGCCCAAAGGCATAGATTCTGAGGAATTCTTAGACTGGCTCCTCCAGATTGGGTTATAGGTATTGAGTTGGGCTTGGGTAGTTAAGCTTAATAGGATGAGGAATATGGAAATGTATAATTTCAAAATGCTTTTCTTTATTTAATTATTAACCAATCGGCCTACAACTCACAACCTTTAACCCCTCCTACCAATCATCCGTTCTAAACGAACTTGCAGGCAATCCTTCAGTACTAAAAAGATCTGCTACAACAAAATCCTTAAATGCATAACGCACAGCCACAGGCTCTTTAACCAATGATGAAGATACAGAAACCGAACTCCCGTTGAGGCTCGCTTTCGCAGGATGAAATATCTTGTCCGCTCCGGCAATTTCAAAATTTTGCAGTTCCTTGCTGAAAGAAGTTAATCCGTTACTGGCATTGTCGAAGCTTACTGTAGCCACATTGCCTTTTACCGACATAGATTTATACATTGGGCTGGCAAAACCGAAACCTTTTAATCCATAAGTATTTGCCAGTGCCAAAAGAGCCAGACGTTTGCCTCCTGCTTCTTTGTTGGCCGGGTGAATCATATTTTCTTCGCCAATATCCAGCACGACAGCCATCGCTGAGTTTGAAATTTTAGTTTGAGATTTACGCTGCGCATCACGCAAGTACGCTGAATTAAACTTTCCACCTTTGTTGTAAGGCGGTAATTGAGCGTAATTATAAGGAGCGATCTGCACATAATAGAATGGAAAATCACCTTGCTTCCATAAGGAGCGCCACTCTTTCACCATTGCCGGAAACATTTCTTCGTACCTGTCTGGGCGTTCATAGTTCGATTCGCCCTGGTAGAATATTGCACCTTTTATTCTGTAACCGGTTATCGGGTACAGCATTCCATTAAACAATGTAGTCGGGGTGCGGCTAACAGCTTTTATAGTATCTCCCTTTGCCGGGATTTTTACTTCAGGAAATTGCCTTAAGTTTTCTGGTGACATCCATGCTTCAACAAAAGAACCGCTGAAACTTACATTAATCAAGCCTACCGGGACATCCAGCATCTCATTCAATAAGCGGCCGAAATAATATCCTGTTGCGCTGAAGTTAGATATATTCTCTGGATTTGCTTCTTTCCATGCTGATGGTTTACTGTTCTGCTGTAATTCGGTTATTGATGAGCGAGGTACTGTGTAAACCCTGATCTTACTGTTTTTCGATTTAAGTATGGCGTCATTCGAGCCTAAAATTGGCTGACCTTTGAAGCCTTTCATGGGCATTTCCATGTTCGACTGACCGCCGCAGATCCAAACCTCGCCAATCAAAACATTTTTTAGTTTGATCGCCTTCCCATCTGATATTGTAATCTCATAAGGACCGCCGGCTGTTGGAGTGGCAACTTTAACAAGCCACTTTCCCGAGGCATCAGCTTTCGCTGAATAGCTTTTACTATCCCACGAGGTTTTTACTTTTATGTTCTTACCGGCATCCGACCATCCCCATAAAGGGACATCTGCTTTCTGTTGCAAAACCATGTTATCAGTAAATAAAGAGCCAAGTTTCACTTCTGCTCGTAATACTGAACAGCTAAAGAGAAAAACAACAAAAAATGCAAAGTTCAAAAAGGATTTTTTACTCATTTTGATTCAATAATTTTTGACGAAGTAACCAGTGTTGGTTCATTTTTATTTGACAAGATCTCAGATTCCTCCTTCAAGGCCTGCTTTCTCCAGTAATTGGCGAGTATAGATCCCGAAATATTCATCCAGGGACTAAATACTGCTGCTGCCAAGCCAACGGTTCCCAGCTTCCCCATAGAGCCCGCCAGTCCGGAAGCCATTCCACCGTTTTGCAAACCGACTTCAAAAGCGATAGTACGTGCGGAGTTTTTGTTTAAGCCGAAAGCTCGACTTAACCAGTAACCAAGAAAATAACCTGCAGCATTATGAATAACAGCGGCAAGAAACAGGATCAAACCAACTTTTAAAAGATTGTCGCGACCTGCAGCCGTGGTTACAGTGGTAAAATATACTATCCCAAACATGGAGATATAAGGCATAAAACTATCGAGCTTAGGAAAAGCCTTTGAAAGAAGATGGTAGCCAACTCCCACCAGCACTGCACCTGCGAAAAAGCTAAAAATCTCTACCGATTGAAGAACACTCCCGGAAAGATTCAGACTTAAGTAACTCCAAACACCAAGACTCAGGCACAACAGCCAGATTGCAGAAATACCCGCAATAATCTTAACCGTATTCCAGCCTTTTGGCGAAGCCGTTTTCAGATAGTCGTGCAGCAAAGCCGCGCCGATCGGAACGATTACAATTTTGACAATTTCCATCATCATATTAATAAACTTCACTTCGATCAATGTGCCGGCAAATGTTCGCATCATAAAAGGTGTCATGATTGGGGCAATAAGTGTCGCAATAGCGGTAACCGTTACCGACAACGGTAAATTACCTTTGGCAATGTAGGTCATAACGTTCGATGCCAAGCCGCTTGAGCAAGCGCCAATCAGAACGATGCCCGCTGCCACTTCAGGTTCAAAATCAAACACTTTCGTAAGCAGAAAACCCACCAAAGGCATTATCGAAAACTGACATAAAAGTCCAATTAATACTCCTTTTCCTGTACTGGCCAAGCCGGTAAAATCCTTTATCGCCATCTGGATACCCATACCGAACATCACCAGTTGCACTACCAGCAGAATCAGCCATTTATTCCGGAGATCAAAATCGCCCCATTTTAAGAAAGCTGCCGGATAAATCATTCCAGCTACAACTGCAGTTATTATCCAAGCGGTGTACTGATAGTTAGATAAGGATGGTATTGCTCCGATTCCAATAGATGCGCTAAGGGAAAATGCCACGGCTGCCGGCTGCCATAAGGATGTATTACCGGTAATTAAACCTATGATTAGAATTATAAACGACAAAGCACTTATGCCCAGAAAAAGCTTACGAATGGTTTTCATACTGTTATTCTTTAGCTAAATCAGCAATGTGTTGCACCGCTAAACCGGGACTTGCAAGAATTGGCACTTTTTTATCTGCATCTGGCAACGTATCTACGACCCTTGCCATAGATGCTTGTGCGAGTACAATTACATCAACCTGTGAAGAAAGCTCAATCAATGCTTTTGCTACCATCTGATCGTGTTTGTCGGTATCACCACTCATTAAGGCATCAAAAGCACCTTCGCACAATATAGATGTTAGTTCAATTTGCTTTCCGGCTGCCGTTGCTCTGCGTCGCACCAAATCACTCGTTGGTTCAAGAGTAGTAGGAAGAGTTGCGATCACTCCGATTTTACTTCCCGTTTGAACGGCGATATCAGCCATCGCCTGATCTACACGCAGAACCGGAACATTAGTAAGAGCAGCGGATGCTTCCACGGCCGAACCAATAGATGAGCAGGTTACCATAATTAAATCCGCTCCGGCAGCTTCGGCAGAGCCTACATAATTAACTACGCGTCGTGCAGTATTATTGGTCAATTCATTTTTCGCGATAACGTCTTTTATTAGACTATCGTCGACGATGTTGAATACATTAACTCCCGGAAGGTAATCAGCGCAAAGTTTTTGAAATACCGGAACCAGGGTCGCAGAAGTATGGATGAGCCCCAATGTTTTTATTTGCATATTATATAGTTTTATTGCGTTAACTCGTGTTTTTAATAGATTTTAATTTCCTTTTAGCATTTCAAAATAATCTTCTTTCCCTACCTGCCCCCCTTTGAAGTTCATTTCCAAACCGTCGGTTTTCGAACCGGGGGCAAACGCCCTGCATAAGGGAGCGCCTGGAGCAAGCGGAGCGATCATTTCTACCGCCTCAATACCCATGGCTCTTGCTGCATGACTTGATGTATCGCCTCCTGCTATCACTACTCTTTTTACTGATGTTCTTTCAGCGATAAGTTTAATTATCCGACCTAGAACCGTTCCGTATAAAACGGAGGTTTCTGTTTTTGCGATTCCCTTTGATTTGAAGATCTGGTCAGATTTTTCAACCCTCGGATCATCATTTCCACGACTTGTATGCAGAATAACATCCAATGTATTGTCAATATATTGAACAGCTTCCTGAACATAAGCCTCAATTAATTCAGTTGAAATTCCATCTCGTGCAAGCTTTTCGGTATCAATTGCAATCTCTTTAAAGCCGTGTGAAATTGCATAAGATATCTGTCCCGAGGTCACGGGAGAGCAACTACCTGAAACAACCAATAAAGGGCCGGTATTTCTCACTTCCTCCCATTCGGGCAGCTGAGCAAGCAGCCCTTTTCTTTGCCAATAAGCAGCCAAAGCCATCTCGATTCCGGATGAACCGGCGGAGAACAATATTTTATCTGCAGATGCATTATTGTCTATTAACTCACCGATAACAGACAGTTGCTGCTGGTACAGAGCATCAAATAGAATTATCTCTGACCCGGCTTTAAGTAATTTCTCGATTTCCTGATCCGTTTCTTCCACGGGCTTTTCAATCTGCAGAATATCAATGAGTCCGATTTTTTTTGCCGTTTGTTTAGCCAAATGAAGTCTCAAATCACTTTCATCGGCGGGAGTTGTTGGATGTTTGCTCATAGAAGGATGCCGATCGAGCCTGTAAATACTCCCTTCACTTCCGATGCCCATTTTCGCAAATAGATTTCCAAACACGCAGTGCCTTCCAAGAATGGGTGCAGCTACAACAAGAGGGATAAACTTAGATTCAAAAATCTTTGCTCCGATATCGATAGCTTTTCCTATACTTCCTATGGTCGGTGATGAGTCGAATGTAGAGCAAACTTTATAATGAACATGGCGTGGATTTAAGGCTTTTAATGCCGTAAACGCAGGTTGTAGAGTATTCTCCATACCTTCCGGAGACATTGCCCTTGTCATACCGGCAACGCCAATTGCCTGTAATCCTTTATATCGCTGCAGTTGTTCTTTTGTGGGCGGAGCGATAAACAAAACAGTTTTTATTCCGGCGCGACTTAAAAACTCCAACGCATCCGTAGAGCCTGTAAAGTCGTCGCCATAAAAAGCCATTAAAAGTCTGTTCGCCTCCATTACTTTGAACCGAATTTTTCTACCGATTTACCAAATTCAGAATATTTTACGGCAGCTTGTTCAACAGATAAACCATCCACTGCTGCTTCCCAGGCCTGATGCAATGCTCTGACTCCCCCAGCCGGACCGGCAGGGTGAGCCATAATTCCGCCGCCTGCCATGTACAATAGATCCACGGTTTTGGTGCGGCGATAGGTTTCAGGCGCTTGTCCACCCCATTGCCCCGACGAAACCACCGGTAAAACAGAAAAACCACCAAGCATAGGTTTTAAACATGCTTCTATCGAACGAACAACAGAATCATCAGATTCCCAGAATTTATTTTGGATACCATTTACATGAATTTGATCGACACCTGCCAGTCTCCATAATTTTTGATACGCAGGAAACTCTATTCCGAGTAGAGGATGACGGTTCATCATTCCCCAGCCGTTACGGTGCCCGTGAATCGCCAAAGCACCAATATCACATATTTTCTTTGTTGCTGATATTCCTACACTATTTAAACTGATCATCGCGCAAGTTCCGCCTGACGAAACAATTTTATCGTAGTTATGCTGCATTTCATCAATACCATCGCTGATATTGAAAGCGTACATCACTTTTTTGCCTGTTTTATCCGCATGGTCATTAATCACACGCATTATAGCATCAACCCTTTTATCAAAAGGTGAATTTGCTGAAGAACCCAGTAATTCATCATCCTTTATAAAATCAATTCCCGCTTCGGCCAAAGTTTTAACAAGCTCTGCAGTTTGTTCGGGCGTCATGCCGATACTTGGCTTGATAATCGTTCCAATTAAAGGACGATCATAAGCACCGGTTAATTTTCTGCAGCCTTCAATGCCAAATTTCGGGCCCTTAAAAAATTGCGAATATGTATCAGGCAAGTCAATATCCATTAACTTCAAACCGGTAAATTGAGTTATCTCGTAAAGATTTCCCTGCAAAGTTGAAATCAAAACAGGGAGGTTATAACCAAAGTTTTCTATCGACCATGAAACTTCAATCATTGCCCGATGATACTGTCCACTGGCTGACGTGGCACCCGGAATTGCAGGCTCGGTTACTGTTTCTAACGGAGTTATAGATTCCACCCTCGCAGCAAAACGGCTCTTCAATTCCTCCGTTTCGCCGGGAACTTCAACAAATGTTCCTGACGATTGCTCGCCTGCGAGAACCTGTGCAGCTTTTTCAAGTTCAAAGGGAGTTTCTATGTAGTATTTTGCGGTTATCCTCATCGGAGTTGTAAGTTATAGGTTGTACGTTGTAAGTACTGCTTTGTTTTTTGGTTGTGAGTTGTGAGTATTACAGTAGCCTTATTCATCATTCCTACTTCATCATTCATAACTGGAAACTACCGGCTTAAAGGCAACCAAACTGACATTTCCGAGTGGCCTCTGTTGCCCCAGACAAAGTATGGTACCAAACGAACCTTTGCTGTTTTGTTTTGGTCAGATACTTCGCGGTACAATACATTCTTCCAGTCTTTATTTTCAACCAACCTGGCTTCGCCTTCAAGGCTCATAACATCTGCTCCATCAATTTTTAATGATTGCGGCTTCAGACTAATGTTCGACGGCATAAAAACATTAAATATATTTTGCTGAGGCATGTCAACCGACTCAAGGCAATACACCACCGGGCCGCGTTTTACAGCTACCTGGTTGCGGGTTTCCTCCACCAATGGATTTGCTTCAACAAGTTTAGCTTCCATCGGTAAAATCAGTTCTACCTTATCGCCTTTTTTCCACTTACGATTTACTTCGGCGTATTGACCGGATGTTAATTTCACATCCGAAGGTTTACCATTTATTAAAAGTTGAGCATTGCTCGTCCATCCCGGAATACGGAAGGAAATCGAATAAGCCTTTGAAGGAGTTTCGTTCAAGGTCAGCTTAATATTTCCATCCCATGGATAGTTTGTTTCTTGTTTAAAGCTGATTTTAGAGCCATCTTTTAAAGCAGTGGAAACATCATTACTGCCGTATAAATTCAACCATAATCCTTTATCAGAAACGCTGTAAGCATAATTAGCAACTTCGGCAATGGTACGCACCACGTTTGGAGGGCAGCAATTCGATAATCCGATATACTCTACTCTATCCTTCGACCAGCGCTGTTTAAATGGCAAATTATCCGAGAAAGCCAGAGGATTAGTGTAAAGAAACTTCTTTCCATCTAAGCTAATGCCCGATAAAACACTGTTATGGAGAGCGAGTTCCATCACGTCAGCATACTTAGCATCGCCGGTTAATTGCAGCATTCTGTAATTGAAAAGAACGTTCCCAATATTTGCGCAAGTCTCGTTATGAGCGGTAAAGTTCGGCAACTGATAATCGCGGCCAAAAGCCTGGTGAATTTTCTGAACTTCAACAGGGTTATACGATGTTCCGTCGGGCGATACACCATCGTACAAAGAACCACATCCGCCCGTGATGTACATTTTACGGGTAGTCATATCATTCCACATCAAATCAAGCGTACTTTTCAGCGTCTCATCACCCGTCTCTGCATACACATCAGCGGCACCAGCCCAAAGATAATTTGCCCGTACCGCATGGCCCATTGCCTTTTTTTGTTCGCGGAACGGAATGCGGTCCTGGTTATCGTCGGTACCATCATCAATCTTTCCTTTGATGTCGATTAACTTTTTAGCAAGCTCTAAATAGCGCGGTTCGCGGGTTGTGCGATACATTTCTATTGTGCCCATATAATGTGATGGACAAATGGCGTTACGAGCCAAAGTTGGCGAGGCCATCTTATAGAAATTGTACAGATAATCAGTTGCTTTCTTTGCAACGTTCAGCAGCGAAGTTTTACCTGTAGCGCGGTAATGAACGCAGGCAGCTGTCATCAAATGGCCAATATTGTAGGCCTCAAAACTTAGCCTGTCCTGAAACTGATTTTTCGAACCGGTTTTACGCTGCTCGATCATGGCTTTGGTATAGATATAACCGTCCTCGCGCTGCGATTTTGCAATCACAGCAATGGCTTTATCCATCATGGCATCCAGATTTTTATCGCGGCTAACCGCATACACACTAGCCATCGCCTCAAGTGTTTTGTAATAATCGCCATCATGAAAAGAGGGCCCCTTATGACTGCCGGTATCTAATCCTGCTGCAATTTCAAAATTTTTAAAAGCGTGACTGATTTTAGCATCATTGTAAATGCGCCACATGTTGGGCACCATCGTTTCTCTGGCTACTTTAAAGCGGTCGGCCCAGAAACCTGTTGTCCATGTCACGTCTCTCATGTTTAAACTTTGCAGTTTAGCATGCGGACTTTGGGAAGTGTTAACCAGACTTTTATCCTGAGCGGAGCTGCTAAGTGCGAAGCCCGAAAACAGTAGAGCTAAGGTTCCTTTTGTAATCATCCTGTTCATCTTCTTCATGTTATTTTTCCTATGTAGCTGGTATTCCACCAGGCAGTTATTTTTTAAAAAGCACCTTTTGTGCTGCTATTTTCTTTCGTCCTGCTGTACGCTGCAAGTCCTCGCCTTCCAAATCTCGAAGCCCGAACACGCTGCGGGCTTTTCGCTTCCATCAGGTTTAGCTGGCGAATGCCGGAACTTTGTTGGTTCTGGTTTAAAAAGCTATAGCGTTATCCTTATGCTTCGACTCCGCTCAGCACGACAAGGCTCCTACGCTGCATACTACCTTTCCGTCATTAAAACAATCGGCCCCAATAAACCCGCTTCCTGCAAAGGCTTTCCTTCCAACCTGTAGGGCGCCGTAGTTTTTGTTATTCGTTTATTTTCCGGCAAACGTTGATCGCCCATTAAGCGATTTGCCCATGTATTTGTAACTTCTATAGTCAAGCTGTTTGTTCCTTTTTTTAAGGCTTTACTGATGTCCACACGGTTAGGCGGTGTCCATACAATTCCACATGATTGGCCATTAACCTTTACTTCGGCGAGGTTAGCTACTTTCCCTAAATCAAGCCATACCGGTTTATTTCCCGAGACTTTTGATATAAATGTTTTGGTATACGAAGCTGTACCGGAATAGTATTTAATTAATGTATCAGCATGAGAACTCCAGTCGGTTAAATTATTAAACACAACCGCTTTTTCGGGGCCACCTAGCGACGAATCGAAACTGACCTTCCATGGACCTGCAATGGTTTGAAGATTTTCAAAGTCAGTCCAATTTTGAGTCTTTTTTATAGCTGGCCCTTTGGTTGCTTTTTTAAAAATTACAAATAGAGAAGCGTTAGGCGCAAGTTTTACTGGAACTACCGTACGGTTATTTTCAAACCTAAAATCCTTTGCATGCCATTTTCGGTTGGCAACAGGATCATATAGTTCAATTACATTGCTTTCCCGTCTGAAGGAAAACTCTAAGACTCTTTCCTTTTCTTCCTGATTAGAAATAAAGTAAATATCATTTAGTCCGTCTTGCCGATGAGTATAGGCGATATTTTTTGCATAATCCTTAGAATTATCCTTAACCATCAGATCTCTTGCAATCCCTATTTTATCGAATGTCTCATCATGATAAATACCCCTGATTATATTTCCAGAGAAATTGCCATTCCATAATTCATCAACAACCTTAGCATATTTAACCGCATCAACCTGTTGCAAACCCGGCTGATATTTCGGCTTTTCCGAAATCAATATCCGTGCTCCAGACTTCGCCAGTTCCAAAAGTTTTTCGGCTACCTCAAGGCTCATCCAATCGTTATTTGGGTTTAATCGGCTTTTTCCCGGAATGATTAACAGTTTATATGTTGCTCCACTTTCGAACACCACATTTCCATTTACCACTTTAGCAGAAAGCAAAGCATCCGGGTTAAACGAGTCGTAGGCGTATCCGCGTAAGGGGTTAACAAAATCCTCCGCATCGGCCATATTAGCCGAATTTGATACACCTGCCGGAATCTGACGCATCGGTTCGCCAGCGTTAGCTAAACGTTTTACTTCAGCTTCAACGACATCCTTTCCATAAATACCCGGTAAAAAAGGCACCAATCTATCCGGCAAAACCGAACGCCTCGGAAGATCTTCTCCTGTAAAAACAGCGATATCCGCTACTGGCTTTCCTTGCTGTAAAAGTCTTTGCACGCGCTCTGCATATTCAACCCAGGCCTTTCCTGGCTTCCACCAGGTTTGATCGCGCTGAAAGTATAAACCTACACCATCCAAAGTCATTCCGGGTTTTCTGTTCATCCATGGATTGTGAGTGAAAACATGATACACCATTTTGTTGATTCCAAGGGCGTAATTTCTATCCTGTAAAGTTTTAAGCATACCGGGATGTTCGTTCCAGGCCATACGCACGGTGGTGAATGCTTCAGCCTGAATGATATTTTTGCCGTAGATGTGTGCGCCGGAAATCGCATCGAGCATGTCGTTTGGTTTATCGTGGGTCGGACTGTTTAGCCAGAACTCTCCCATCGGAATGTCTACCGTTTTATAGTGCAGCAGACCATCGCTTATCATTGTCGGCGCCACGCTTTCTGCTGTGAAGGCTACCCCCTTCTGTTTAGCTAAATCTGCCAGGGTTTTATAAAATTTATCGACTACCAATTCGGCTATTGTTTTTCTTACATCGTATAGAAATTTCTCCGATGTTTCAGCGCTTTCGACCGCAATTCCAGCCATTACAGGCAGGTAGGGAAGCAAGTCGTAGCCTCTTCGCTTTTTAAACTCCTCTCTAAAAACAGGCGACCAGTTCTGACTGCCGCATTCCCAGCTATCCACATGGAAAGTATTTAAAACGCGGGGTGCGAGATCAGGTCCGGCCTGACGCAATGCTTCGCCATACCAGCTATTAAATTGCAGTTTTATAGCTTCAGGATTAAATTTATCGCATTCTAATCCGGCGGCGGCACCTCCCGTTGCATTGGTGTGCCCGGTGGATGTATGTCCAACTCTAATGATTGTCCAGTTGCCTCTTGGGGCTTTCCAGTTTAAGCTGCCATCCGCGTTAAGCTTATCGCTAAGGTTTATGATTTTATTCAGTGGAACACAAAGATTATCAGCAATTCGCTGTACTGTGGTCCTTTTGCTTACCCGCCAAACTGCTCCTGATTTGCCTTCGAACTGATGAATGCGTGGTTCTGCAGAAAGTTCAAGACGCACAAGCTTTAAAGAAGGCTTCCATTTTGCTGCATCCAAATCTTCGGCTCCGGGTTCAGAACCTGATTTATCAAAAGTAAACCTAAAATACTTTGCTTTGATTGGATTAATGCTGTGGGTAATATCGGCATCGGTATCCTGCCATCCATGGCGGGGTGGCTCTAATCGTCCGATGGAGCGAAACGATTTTCCATCATCACTAACTTCAATCAGTAAACGATGCGCCTGAACGTTGTTTCCATTAGTATGGATAAAAACTGTGCGTGCAGTAAATGGCCTTTCAAATTCGTATTGAATCCAGAGAGGATCGTTAGATCTCAGGGCTTCTTTATTATCTCCCTTAACTAAAAAAGAAGCATTAACTCCCGTGCTGGTCGTGATTTTCGGAACAATTGTTCTGGTAGAAACATTTGTTCCCGGTACCGAAGGGAAAGCATAAACGGCTATATCTTTATAGTAGTTTTCTTTTGATTCCGGCTGAGGGAGGATGATTTTAGTTTTCTTTCCCCCGGTTATCGCTATTTGACTGGAAACTACCTTTTGCATAGATAGCTGCGGAGTTATCCATGGACCACCAGCCAGCGCAAAGCCATCGCTTACGTGCATTCCGATTTTCAGACCCAAACGGTCGGCCTCTCTAAGTGAATGTTTCACCATTTCCCACCATTGCGGGCTTAACTGCTCTGCGACGGGAGTAAATAATGGCGGATTTGTTGCACCTTTTATCGGCATGAGATAAGCGCCGCCGATCCCGGCTTCTTTCATGGCTTCAAGATCGGCGGTTATGCCCTCTTTTGAAACACCTGCCTGCATCCAATACCAAAACACCCAGGACTTGGCAGAGTCATTGGATTGAGCTTTAACTTCTTTGAAGGAGAAACAAAGCAACAGGAAAATGTAAACGATGGTATTTAATAATTTCATTTGTTTTTATTCGATGCTTCGACTCCGCTCAGCATGACATTTTTTCATTTAAGCTTTCCAAAAGTTCTAAACTTTTGGAAAGCTAATCGGCTAATTTACTAACCGGTTTATACCCTTTAATGCCATAATACAAAATCACCAGGAAGCAGAGTAAAGGAATTGTATAACCAAGTTGAATATTATCGTTATTTAAATCTATCACAGTTCCCATCAGGTAAGGCAGTATCGCCCCGCCAACTATCGACATAATAATCCAGGATGAACCAGCCTTTGTGCCTTCACCAAGATTAGTAATTCCCAAAGCGAAAATGGTTGGAAACATGATAGACATAAAAAAGCCCAGCCCACCTAAAGCGTACACTACGTAAGCGCCATCTCCCCAAATAGCAACAACACAAAGCAGCACAGAAATTACAGCATAGATGGATAAAAGCGCCTGTGAACTGGTGAACTTTAAGAAAGCGGTACCTACGAACCGGCCCGCCATAAATAAGAAACCGTACACTCCAAGGTAATATCCGGCGGTATGTTCATCCAATCCGCCACCCTTTTGAGCCATCCGAATGAAGAAACTGGTTACGCATACCTGAGCGCCGACATAGAAAAACTGAGCAACTACCGCCCATGACAAGTGCTTGTGCTTTAAAACTTCAAAAAAGCCGCCTTTAGCGGTAACATCGTCACTCTGTGGTTTTACCTCAGGTACATGCATAAAGTAAAACAATATGGCTATTAGTACCAGTACCATTCCTAAAACAGTGTAAGGCATTTTCACCGAGGCTGCTTCTTCCATAAGATAAGCCATACGTGTAGTATCGGGCATTGCAGCCAACTCGGCTGCGGTATATTCTTTTCCGGAAAGGATGAATACTGTTCCGATTATAGGAGCAACCATTGCCGCCAAACCGTTAAAAGATGCCGCCAGGTTAAGTCGTGTCGATGCCGTTTTTGCATCGCCAAGTACCGCAGCATAGGGATTCGCCGCCGTTTCAAGAATAGTTAATCCGCAGCCTATAATGAAAAGTGCGACAAGGAAAATTTCGTATGCCCGTGTGTTCGCAGCGGGAACAAATAAAAACGCTCCGGCGGCAAAAACCAATAACCCTAAAACTATGCTGCTTTTATAACCCCATCGTTTCAGTATCATCCCGGCGGGGATAGCCATCAGGAAATAAGCTAAAAATACCGCTGTATCTACCAGAGTCGACTGGCGGTTATTCAACTGACAAGCTTTTTTTAAATGAGGGATTAAAATTGAATCAAGATTATGAGCCATTCCCCATAAAAAGAACAGGCAGGTTACCAGGATAAATGGAACCAAATAGTTGGTTTCATTGCCGGTTTTTTTTGTTTCTGTACCCTCTGTCAGAGTTTCCTGATTGGTAGTAAATGCCATTGGTTAGTTTGGTTTTGTATGGTTTATATTTTTTTCTTGACCATCAGCAGATGGTCGCATACCAGAACTACTTCTCCGCGCTGGTTTATTATTTCAACATGTTCTGTTACTGTTCCGTATTCAGGTTTTTTAGCTTCAGCTTTCTCTGAAATGGTAATTTCTGAATGAATGGTATCTCCAATAAATACCGGCTTCACAAAACGTAGTCTGTCATATCCTTTGGACATCGCCTCGGGATTAATTTCGGAAGCGGTTAAACCGATACCAATGCTGAATATCATTGTTCCGTGGGCGATGCGTTGCTTGAATGGTTGGGTTTTGCACCATTCTGCATCCATATGATGGGGGAAAAAATCTCCGGTGTGACCTGCGTGAACCACAAAATCTGTTTCCGTGATTGTGCGTCCAAGGGTAACCCGTTTATCGTTTAAAATATAATCTTCAAAAAATGTTGATTTGAAATACATGTTTTTTTGTTTTATTTTCAATAAGAGGCATTAACCACCCCCTTTTATTCCCCCGCAAGCGGGGGACACCAGTCCTTTAGCCCGACTAGTTTCTTAATGAATCCGTTCTTTTAACTGTTCAGCTACAACAACCCCGCCCTTATCACTCGAAATATATGCACTCTCTACTACAGCCATTGTTTTAATCACGTCTTCTACGCTGGTGTAAAGAATATCTGAAGAGCCCTCCTTGTAGCGCATCAGGTTAGACATTGTACCTACAAATGCTTCAGGAAACCATGAACCTTCCAGCTCGACGGTTTTCCACTCTGGCGCTTTTCCCTCTTCTAAGATGCAATATTCATACTTGTCGGGAACACCGTGAGGATAATCCATTAACAGTCCCATTTTGGCTTTTATGGCTCCTTTTGTTCCCTCCCATTTGATAAAACTTTCCTGGTTATACGGGCCAAAATCGTGGTCGTGGTTCGTATTAATTACTGCGTGCAAAGTATCTCCGTAATCAAACAAAATAGTTGAACGGGAAGAAGAAAGCTCCTTGGCGGGGTGTTTTAAAGTTTTAGCGTAAACACTTTCAGGATCGCCAAGAAAAGAGCGCATCATATCTACGTAATGGATGCTGTGGTATTGAATTTCTAACCTTGGATGAACCATTACATGCGGAAAAAGCTCCCATGGAGTTTTCAGGGTAACACGAACTTCCATATCATAAATATCACCAATCATTCCCTGCTCAATCATATACCTTGCAGCACTTACAAAAGGTGCAAAGCGAAGCTGAAAATTGATAGCCGCAACCAGGTTTTTCCTTCGGCACACTTCCAGAATCTCTTTGGCTTGCCAGTAATAATCGCCCATAGGCTTTTGAATAAGTACGGCGCTGCCATCAGGCAATTGATTCAGCGTTTCAACATACTGCTCGGGCATGATGGTAATGTCGTAAACGGCATTTACAGGAGCGTTAGCTACCGCATCCGCAACACTATCATATACATTTAGAATTCCAAATTCAGCAGCCAACTTCTCCGCTCTCGATTTTGTTCTGTTTACAATTCCATATACATCAAAACCCGCTTGTTTATAAGCAGGCAAATGCGCATCCTTCACTATTCCGCCTGCCCCAATAATGATGATGGGTTGCCGTGTTTCAGGTAATTGAGGTTTATATGGTATTTGCATTATTAATTAATAATTTAAAAGTCAAAACGACTTAAGTATTAAGCTGTTTAATTTTCTTTTGAGCTGATTCAAGAATTTCTCCGGCAGGAACACTGCTGTTCATAGCTTTTAATACAGCTCCATCTATGATCTCTGCTATTTGAGCCCAATTATTTTTCTGCGGAAGCGATTTAGCCGTTTTATGAAGCATTTCTAATTTGTGATAATAAGGTATGATTTGGTTTATTTCCTCATCTTTCCAAGTAGAAATACGACAGCCGATGCCGCCTTCGAGCGTTAAAAGTTTATCATTTTCCTGGTTGACCGCAAAGCGGATAAAATCATAGGCAATGTCTTTATGCTTGCTGCCTGAACCGATGGTATAGAGCCAATAAACGTTTAACGAAGCTGATTCTTTTCCTTCAGAATGAGGCAGAGAAGCGATATCTACTTTGCCTTTAACTTGAGATTCTTCATACACCTCGCACATCGAAGCAAAACCGAACCAGTTTATCATCATGGCAACTTCTCCACGGGCAAACGCCATTCCTGCCTGTACTGACTCGTACTCTGAAGATTTCGGATGAACGGCCGTTTTATCATTCACTAACTGACGATAAAAACTCAGCCCTTCCACCGCCTCCGGGGTGTCGATTTTGACTTTTCCATTATCGTCTACAAGTGAACCGCCACGGGTCCACAATTGAAGACAAAAATCAAAAACGGTATTATGGCCATCGGGGAAACACGCAAAAACACTTCCGAATAAATTTTCCTCGGGCCGATTAAAAAACTGTGCTACCTGCTGGAAATCTTCCCAGGTTTGCGGCACTTCCAAGGCCTTGCCATATCTGTTTAAATACGTTTCTTGCTCCTGAACATTTTCAAATAAGTCCTTGCGATAGATAAAACATTCAGGTCCGTCATGAAAAGGCAAACCAACAATATCTTCACCGAATTGCTGCATACGCAAAAGCGAATTACTCCATCCTACCGGGTAATTCATTGGCGGTTTAGTGTCTATGTATCTGTTTAATTTTTCAACTGAACCGCCGGTATAGGACTCATAAATCCAGTCGGTATTGATGTGAGCGACATCCCAGTCGCCATTTGCCAAGCCTCGTTGAGTAAGGGTTGCGTCATGAAGCGGATGTAAATCCATAGGCACCATTTCTGCCTGTAGGGTACAGCCTGTTTGTTTGCAGAATTTATCCCATAGCTTTTCCATAGCTGATTCAAAGGGACCAAACTTGCGAACTGCTATTCTGAATTTTTCACCGGCACTCATAGCTTTAGTTTTTTATGGTTGGTGAAGACACCAACCCCGGTGTCTCGGTCGCCTCGGTTGGTGTCCTCACCAATCGAAATTCATTAATTATACTCACATTGTCTTCTCCCAACTTTGGAGATGCTTTAGCTGAAGTAAAGAGTTCTCCATCTATCCGAACAGGACAGCGGGTAGTTTGATAAGTGAACCCGTCAGACATTTCAACTTGCTGAATCATATCCAAAACTTTAAACCCTTCATGATCCATCAGTTGCTGCCAGTTCAAAATATTGGCACACCAGATATCGGCAGGTTCTAAAACGGAAAGCCATTTTTCTGTTGTTTCGCCTTTGAGATGATTGGCTAATATTTCCTTTATCTCATCGCGTTTTTCAAATGCTTCAGAGATTTCGGTGTATGATTTAAGTTCATCGCATCCTAACAAATCTCCTAAAACGGGAATAGAACCCATTGCCAAAGCTATATGCCCGTTTGCTGTTTGATATATCCCGTAAGGAGCACCGAGATAGGCGTTTGCATTATTGCTTTTTGTTCTTTCGGGTAATGCACCGCCATCATTTAAAAAAGTGGTTATAGTTTCGAACTGAAAATCAAGAGATGACTCGAGCATACTAACCTGTACCAGAGCGCCTTCTCCGCTGATACTTCTACTAAACAGACAAGCTAAAACACCCTGTAAAAGATGCGCCCCTGCCAGCATATCAACAATCGACAATCCCATAGGAACAGGTCCGCTGGCCGCGTTGCCGCTTAACCAAGTCAATCCCGTAAGGGACTGCAGTAAAAGATCCTGACCCGGTTTATCTTTCCATTCACCCTCTGTTCCGTAACCTGAAATTTCACCGTAAACCACTCCGGGGTTTATTAAACTTACACTTTTGTAATCAAAACCCAGTCTCTCCATCACTCCAGGGCGGTAATTATGAAGTACAACATCTGCTTTCTCAAGCAACTGG
>CBIHLM010000056.1:0-28903 GCA_966210515.1 uncultured Pedobacter sp. | reverse complement strand
ACGAAGGAAATTATGCGTTAGGTTTACTTTACCTAAATTCGTATTTAAAGTCTTCTGAGCAGAAACGGGATTTATTAATTAATTCAACCAAATACCTTGTTCAGGCGGAAGAGATAAAGCCAAATGAAATCAATGTTTTAAAATCATTGACTATTCTTTATAATATCACTGGAAATAAAGTAGAATTAAAACGAATCAAAAATAAATTGAGTCAAATCATCTTAAACTAAACAAAAAATGAACTTTAAGTCTTTAATTTTTGGATTAATCATAACATGCGTCTCGATATCTGCGTTCGCACAGAGATCAGAAGTAATTTCTGCAAAAGACAACTTAACAAAATATCTGCAGATGGCCAGAAGCACGCCTAAATTGGCTGCACCATTTATGAAGTCGGCTAAAGAGTCTATAGACAGAGCTATTTTACACGATAAAACGAAAGCTGATCCGGAATTATGGGGAATGAGAGCTTTACTTTATTCTGAGATGGCTTATAACGACAGTACTTCTGCATCAGTAAATTATATAACAGAAGCTCAAACATCGTTGGCTAAAGCAAAAGAGTTAGACGCAGATGCTGATAACAAAGAAAACATTAAGAAAGCAAAATTAACTCTTTATCAAGTTCAACTTTTAAAAGGTAAAAAGTTTTTTGACTCTAAGAACTATACTGATGCGTATACCGAATTTAACAAAGGTTTGGAGTTTTTACCCAGTGATACAATCAGCAACTATTATGCAGGAGTATCTGCTCAGAATTCAAAGAATTATAAAGCTGCTATAAAAAGCTACACAGATTTATTAAGTACGAATTTTACTTACCTGCCTGATGTTTATACCAACTTAGCAGAATCATATGCGGCCAATAAGGATACAGCAGCAGCAATAAAAGTTCTTACTGAAGGTTATAATAAATTCCCACAAAGTACCCAATTGGTTGCAAGAGAAATTGAATTGAGCATTAACTCAGGCAGGAACAAGGAAGTTATAAGCAAGATTGAAGCACAAATGCAAAAGGAACCTGCGAATAAAGACTATCCATTTTATTTAGGAATTGCGTACAATGCTATAAACGATGCAACAAAGGCTGAAGAGGCTTATAAAAAAGCGATAGCTATCGATCCAAAATTTTTAAATGCATATATAAATTTGGGTACTGTAATTATGAACAGCGGTATTGAGAAATACAATGCAGCCAACAAAAAATTCGGAAATAAAAATTTGGTGGCTGCCCAAGTTACCGAATACAATAAAGCCAAAGCACAAGCTACAGCCGAATTTGACAAGGCACTGCCTTACTTACTTAAGGCTACTGAAATAGACCCTCAATCTAAGATTGCGTGGACCAATTTACGCGCCTACTATAATGCGAAATCAAACAAACAAAAAGTAGCTGAAATAGACGCTAAATTAGCTACATTAAAGTAACATTCCAGTTGACAAAAAGGCCGGAGTCAATCGCTCCGGCTTTTTTTATTTAATTTTCTCTAAAGCATTTTTCAGATTTGCTTTCTCCCTGGTGATATCTTTCCACAGATCGCCCTTCTTTTTGATTCTATCCAATGTGTTAAAAATAGTGAAGGCTTTGATATTCAAATCTTCATTTACTTCATCCCAATCCAGGGGTGTGGAGACAGTGGCACCTGGTTTCGGGCGGGCAGAGTAGGCGGTGGCAATCGTTTGCCCTCGGCGATTTTGTAAAAAATCGAGATAAATTTTATTCTTTCTTTTAGAAGGACTTCTCTCTAAGCTAGTAGTTTCCGGATGATGCTTCAACACCATCTGACCCAGATATTGAATGAAATTTTTGACAATATCAAAGTCGTATCGCCCGCCAACATGAATAAAAATATGCAGTCCCCTGGAGCCTGATGTCTTGATCCACGACTTTATTTCCATGCTGCCAAGTATTTCTTTTACAGTTAACGCGACACGAACAACTTCAGTAAAATCCTCAACATCATTAGGATCAAGGTCCATAACAGCAAAGACCGGAAGCTCTGGTTTCTTATAGGTACTTAACCATGGATTGATTTCTATACATCCCAGATTAACCATCCAGAGAAGGGTAGGGAGGTCATTGCAAATTAAGTAGTCAATGGTTTTGTCACCACTTTCCGAATACATTGGTTGGTGCTTTATCCAGTCGGGAATCTGGTCAGTGTCTAAATCTTTTTGAAAAAAGTTTGGCCCGTCAATTCCATTTGGATGTCTGTTTAAAGAAAGCGGGCGATCGGTTAAAAGGGGGAGAATATAATCTGAAACTGAACGATAATACTCGATCAATTGCCCTTTCGTAATCCCTTCATTCTTCCAATACAGCTTATTCAAATTTGTAAGTTTAAGGATTTTCTTTCCATAAACTTCTTCCCTATCATTTGGGTCGTTCTGAGCTTTTGGGTCTGATGGCTTAGGCGAGGTGGCTTTCATTTTCTTCTTTGAGACGTTAGTATTTTCAGGCACTTCCTGCAGTACTTCATTTTTATTTTTGTCAGTACGTAAGCCCTTAAACACAGGATGGCGAAGATGTTTATCTCCTGTCCACTCGCTGAAAGTTACTTCACAAACCATTTCTGGTTTAACCCAGGTGACATTTTTTTCCTGACTAACTTTTTCAGAAACTGGTTTTTCTTCAGTAATTAAGGGAGTTAGTTTATTGTAGAGTGTTTTTAAAACATCCTCAGTAAAGCCAGTTCCGCAATTGCCAATGTACACCAGATTTCCCTTATCAAACATGGCCAAGGCTAATGAACCAAAATACTTCCGACTGCCGGCTGGCTTAGAATATCCGATTATTATTGCTTCCTGAGAATTCTGAAGCTTAAACTTTAGCCAATTTCCTGAACGCTTATCACTCTCATAAGAGCTTGTCCCGTTTTTCGCAATAATTCCTTCCCATCCATTTTTTTCTGCTTGCGCATACAATTTAGTGCCACTTTCTTTGACATGCGGGTTGTAAATAATCGCAGGGTCGGCAAGCTTCTCAATTAGTATTCTAAGCAATTCCTTACGCTTCACCAATTCTAAAGCCCTTATATCATGACCATTCAAGGCGAGGAGATCGAAAACATAGTATTTAAGATTGACATGTTTTCTCTTTGAGGCAAGATTTTGTAGATTCTGAAAATCACTTCTTCCTGAATCATCTTCAGCAACAATTTCACCATCGATAACGGCTTCAACATTTAACTTTTTAAGTGCCGTTAATATCTCAGTGTATTTATGACTAAAATCTATACCGTTTCTGGAAATTAATTTCACATCATCTCCGGTATAGGCAAGTGCCCTATAACCGTCAAGTTTTTTCTCATAAACCCAGTTTTCGTTATCAAATATTTCAGCAGACAACTTGGCAAGCATCGCTTTATAACTTATCTTTTTTGAAACATCTCCTTTAATTAGGGGAGCTTTCTCGACGTTTCTATTTGTGACGGTAGCCGCTTGCTTAGAATTGGACTTCTTTTTGCGCTCAAGACCTTTCTTCTTAATTTCTTCAGAAACCAAAGCTTCACTGTCGAATTTCTCATCTGTAGAATACTCATCACGATGCTTGATTAACAACCATGCATTATCTTCGGTATTCTTAAGCTTTACCAATGCAAATTCTCCATTTAAAACCTTACCATGTAAGCGGAACTTAAGATTTCCCTCGGCTAATCCCTTTTTTAATTCGCTTTCGCCGGATGTGTTTTCAATAGATTCATAAGTTCCTTCATCAAAGATTGTTACTACACCGGCACCGTAATTTCCTTCAGGGATTACACCTTCAAAAGTTCTGTATTCGTAGGGATGGTCTTCAACCATCATAGCCAGTCGTTTATCTTTGGGATTTAATGAAGGTCCTTTAGGAACGGCCCAGCTTTTTAGAACTCCATCCAGTTCTAATCGGAAATCGTAGTGAAGTCTCGAGGCATGATGTCTCTGAACCACAAATTTTAGTGATCCGGCAGACTTTTTAATGGCAGCTTTAGGTTCGGGCGTATTACTGAACGTTCGCTTTTTGTTATATTCACCCAGGCCCATCTTAAGCTCCTTTCTTGGCGTTCAGGCTTTGCATTAACTGATCAAACAAATTGTCGTCGGATGCTTTTTGTGGTTTTAATTTCTTTATTGTAGGACGCTTGCCTTTGGCTTTGGCTTCAATAATTCGCAGGAGCTCGTGATGATATTCGTCTTTGAATTTTTCGATCTCAAATTTACTACTGTACTGATTAACCAGCGCCAACCCCATATCCAGTTCCTTTTTATTCACAACTACATCGTCAGGCGTAAGTATCTCTTCAGACGAACGTATTTCCTCAGCAAATCGAATCTTTGTTATCACGATCACCTTTTCTACTGGATGAATAATACAGAGATTTTCGGTGCTTCTTAAAACAAAACGGGCAAGCCCTGCTTTTTTTGATTTTTTTAGCGACTGTAGGAGCAGGGCATAGGCTTTCCTGCCTTGAGTTTCTGGCTCAGAGTAATAAGAAGTTTCGTAATACATTGGATTTACCTCATCAATATTTACAAAGCTCTCTATTTCAATCATTTTGCTTTTTTCTGGACTCGCATCTTCATAATCTTTGTCCTCCAGAATCACATAATTATCGTTGATAGGGTAGCCTTTTACTATTTTTTCATAGGGTACTTCCTGGCGGGTTTTTTCGTTAATGCGTTGGTAACGAATTCTGGAATGATCTCTGCTGTCGAGCATATCAAGTCCCAACGAACTACTTTGCACGGCAGAATAGAGCTTAACTGGAATATTTACCAGTCCGAAACCAATGGAACCCTTCCAAATGGAACGCATAATGCTTCTAATATGGCTGACTCAATTTAAAATGTGCGAAATATCTCTTATCGAGTTCTGTAAAAGCTTCGCTGATAGTTAATCTGTGACCCATAAGAAGTGTTTTTAAATCAAATTCCTCAAGAATCGTTCCTTGTAACACCTCATCATAAGCCTCCAGAACTTCCCGTTCAGAAGTTCTCACTCGCTCAAGTATCGGTTGTTCTTTTTTAATATCAGGATTAGTTTTTGCTTCTGTTGAATGAGGTCTTTCGATTTCAGCCTGATCGCCTGAACTGAGAGTACCACCCAATTTTGTGATGGCTTCTTTAAGTTCCGTGATTATGTTTACACGTTCATCGATATAATGATTAAACAGATTTTTATACTCAGCAGTGTCGATATGTTCCGCGGCTTCGACAAATCGTTTTTCACTTTTCTTCACAGCATCTAATAAATGATGGAGCTGACGGATATAATTTTCATGGTATGATGTTTCCATAATCGTTTAAATAGTACTAAGTAAACGTTATGAAACACAAATGGTTTGAACGAAGAGAGATAGACGGAACAAAGACATTTTTCTTTTGGTGATTTAATAACCTTAATTCTTCTTCTTTTCGTTTAAGAAAAAACAGTGTGCTGCACATGCATGTAATTTGTAATTTTTATGTGTAGTGCCAAGCTTATGCCCCTTTGGGTCTAGTATTTCACACATCTGCTGATCTTTGTCCCTTACCCTAATAACATTTACACCTTCCAGGTCATAGAAGTTACCATTCTTATTGGCTTTTCCGAGTTTTTGCCTTTCCCATCAAAAACATTCCCGTTTCTATCAATAAAATAGATTTTCTGACCTTTAGTATTCCATGCGATATTATTCTTATCAATGTAACCCAACTTAGTGCCACCGTGAGCATGAATTCCACCTTTCGCGTCGATGAAAATCTTGGGAGTCTTTAATGTATCCTGTTTGGTTTGTTTTGTCTTTACAGGTGCCTTGGTTACCTGGCTAAATGCATCCGCAGAAATCACTGTAAATAATGCTAAAAAGTATATAAATAGCGTTTTCATTTTGTTGATTTTTATTTAAAAATAAAAATCTTCGGCCCTGTTTCAGTCAATAGAAGTCAAGTCATAACATGATATTAATCAGGCAAATACGGTGTTTTAGTGATGAAATAAATTTAGAATATGCTGCCCAGTTTCTTCTTCCTCTCATTGATCAAAATTGTTGTGTTTTTACCAGTGCTTAATTGCTTAGTTTTTGGCTAACAAAAGCTAAATAGAATATTTGCAATTATAAAGATAGTCTGCTATGATTTTTACTTTATTTTGCAGTCGTAAGGTCGGGGTGGGCAGTCGTTACCTGAAAGCGCCCCATGGCTGACAGTCGAAAAGTGACGAGATAAGTGTATCAGTTCAGTCTGAGGATAGCGGGGAGGGAATTACGGACATACGTTTTACATTAAAATCTATTTAACATAATATTAATTATGAGACACATGTTAAATAGCCTTTATTCTCTAAGAATCAACTTTAGAAAAGCGCTTTCTCAGAATCCTTGATCTCTTTCAAATAATTCAAAAATAGTTCGACTGCCTGTTTTTTTGAATCACTGAACGAATAATCCAGTTTGTTTATCAAATAATCTTCAAGATCAAAATCGTTCCGTTTAGGTAATTCTGCAACTACATTTTGGATATTCTTTATCCCAAGACTTAGTGCCGAATTAAATTCCGTTATGAATTCCTCAGCTATAGGTTTATTAGATGCCCATACTGCAAATGCAAATTCTAAGCCGGTAAAATTTTTCCACTCTTCGGCTAAATCATAAACAAAGCGGAAATTGTCTTTTTTTCCAAATGTCCTGTCACCAATCTCAACGAATGCATCAGCGTGATCGACTGTGGTAAAATCAGGGTTGACCTTCCAATAATTTTCGAGCAAGATTCTTGCTAATGCATTTGAGGTTCTGGATTGAGAATCTAGTCTGATGCTTTTAACTTCATGTATTGGTTTATCGCTAAAAATAAACACTGAATTTACTGCGCCATTTGCGCCGATGCAGTAATTTGAAATGATCGCATGCCCGGGAATCTCTAAAAGTGCGGCCACAGGAACTAAACCTATATCAGCCTGGTTTTCAATTAGTTTTTGTGCGCATTCTGAAGGAATATCTAAACTTAAATCAATTTTTTCGAAAATTCCCGCATGCTGCAGACCGTATAAAAATGGCTTGGTATTGGTATAAGAAACAGCTGAAACTCTAATCTTGCTCACAAAAAACGTTCAAATGATCTGTATTATGAAAATCGATAATTTCAAATTTATTCCCGTCGAAATACAGTTTGTAAAGAGTTGTATTTTGATGTGGAAACTCATCCATATCAGAAATTGGTCGGTTTGTCAAAAGACATAAAAAAAGTCGCATTGCTCTGCCGTGCATGCATATTAGAATGTTTTTCGCTTCATTTTCTGCAATTAGCTTTTCCAGAACTTCTAATTGTCTTTCTTTAACCTCTAAAGGACTTTCGCCATTTTCAAATTTTAAATGAAGATGTCCTTTGGTCCAGCCCTCCATCATTTGGGCAAAGGCAATCCTCATGTCTTCAGTGCTTTCTTTTCCTTCGTAAATACCCCATGCCAGCTCATCCAAACCAGCATATTGAGTCCAGGAAATCCCATCTTCAATAAATCGTTTAACAGTTTGATGTGTCCGTTTTAAAGTTGACGTATAGATCTTATCAAAGGGAACGTGTTTATATGTATTATAAAATGCTTCCGCTTGTTTCCTACCGTAATCGTTTAAATCGGTGTCCATGCCCCTTCCCTGCACCACTCCCCTCTTATTTAAATCAGTTTCACCGTGGCGAATCAAATAAATCGTTTTCTCCAAATCTTTAATTTATTACAGGTAATTTATAAAACTGAACTTTGGGCTCATCGTCAAACTTAAATTCTTTATAATCGGTTACTACATTATAAAGTGTATCTCTTTCAATCGGATGTCTGCCAACATTTTTAATAAGATCAACGAGCTCTTTTGTGCTCATTGCCGGGTTTTGCTCTTCAGCTCCCGCCATTGAGTAAATTTTGGTAGTATCATCAAGCGTGCCATCTATATCATCCACACCAAAGTTCAGGGATAGCTGTGCTGTTTCCCTGCTAATCATTGCCCAATAAGCTTTTATGTGATCAAAATTATCAAGATAGATCCTGGATATAGCATAATTGCGAAGATCTTCAATCACTGATACTTCTGGTACATGAGACATTTGATTATCCTGGTTCCTGAACTTTAATGGAATAAAAGCCTGAAATCCACCGGTTTTGTCCTGTAATTGACGAAGCCGTTCCATGTGATCTACACGGTGCCGGAATTGTTCAATGTGTCCGTAAAGAATTGTTGCGTTCGAGCGCTGACCAAGTTTGTGCCATTCTTCATGAATTTGCAACCATTGTTCTGCGTTACATTTATCTTTAGCAATTTGCTCACGAATTTCAGAATCAAAAATTTCTGCACCACCGCCAGGGATAGAGTCCAAACCCGCCTCTTTCATCAACTTCATGCCTGTGGTATAATCTATTTTCGCCTTTTTGAAAATATAGTGAAATTCAACTGGCGTCAAAGCTTTGATATGAAGTTCAGGTCGGTGTGCACGAATTTTACGAAAAAACTCAGAATAGAAAGCAACATCATATTGAGGCAAAACTCCTCCGACAATATGAACTTCTGTAACTGGCTGTCCATCATATTTTTTCACCATTTCGAACATTTCGTCCATGGTAAATTCCCAACCTTCTTCCTTCTGTTTTAATAAACGCGAGTAGGAACAAAACTTACAATCATACACACAGAGATTTGTAGGTTCAATGTGAAAGTTCCGGTTGAAAAAAGTTTTATCTCCGTGTTTCTTTTCACGAACATAATTAGCCAGAATTCCGAGGTAACCTAATTCTCCTTTTTCATAAAGAACCACCCCTTCAGCAAAGTTAATTCGCTCATTTTTAGATACTTTTTCCGCGATAGCTTTTAGCTCAACATCAAGATTATTATCAGATAAAAGAGAGTGGAGATTGTGTTCTGCGTCCATTAGCTCAAAAATACAATAAAGCCACAAATTGTCCTATCATATTGGTGTAACAATACTTTTAAGCCTTGTTTTTAATGTAGAATTTATCAGAGAAAATTTAATCTTTGTTAAAAGCGGAATTATGAAACTTGAAACGATAGCAATACATGCAGGAAATCATACTGATCCCAATTCCGGAGCAGTTGTTCAACCGATAACTCTTTCAACTACTTTTGAGCGGGGGCTAGACGGTGAATTTCCAGGCGGCTATATCTATACAAGAGCAGACAATCCAAATAGAAAATCGTTAGAAAATGTTCTCACTCAATTAGAAGGTGGTGTTGATGCCTGCGCATTTTCCTCTGGAAACGCTGCCGGTTCCGCGGTATTCCAGGCATTAAAACCCGGCAGTCATATTATTGCTCCTGACGATATGTACCATGGATTACGGAATTTAATTAATACCGTTTTCGCAGGGATATTAACGGTGGATTACCTCGATTATTCTGATTTGTCGGCAATAGAATCTGCAATCCGTCCAAACACCAAACTTATCTGGATCGAAACACCCTCAAATCCACTCTTAAAAATTTCCGACATACAGGCTATCGTTAAGCTGGCTCATCAACATGACATCATCGTTTGCTGTGATAACACATTTGCCACACCCGTTTTTCAACGCCCTTTAGATTTAGGTTCTGATATCGTAATGCACGCTACAACTAAATATTTAGGTGGCCATAGCGATGTGTTAGGAGGGGCACTAATAACCAAAAACAATGATGACTTTTGGTCGAAAATCAAAGCAAATCAGGCGCTATCCGGTGCTGTCCCTTCCCCATTCGATTGCTACATGACCGTTCGTGGTATAAAAACCTTGCCCTACAGAATGAGAGGTCATGTTCAGAACGCTATGAAAATTGCTACTTATCTTCAAACCCATGATAAGATTGAAAATGTATTTTATCCGGGATTACCCCAGCACCCTTCTCATAATGTTGCTAAATCTCAAATGAGTGATTTCGGCGGGATGCTTTCATTTACAGTGAAAGGAGGCTCGGACGCCGCAAGAAATGTTTCGAACAAGCTAAAATTGTTTACCCGGGCTACCAGTTTGGGGGGCGTTGAAAGTCTAATTGAACATCGGGCATCAATGGAGGGACCTGACACTAAAACTCCGGCCAACCTGCTTCGCATTTCAGTAGGCTTAGAGTTTATCAACGATTTAATAGTTGACCTTGAACAGGCATTAAAATAATCCAGAATAATTTTGGCAAATAGTGCATTTGGATGTATATTTGGGCTAATTTAGTGAAATAAAATTCTGTCAATACCTCTCAAAAGGTTTTGATTTATAGAGAAGCGGTGAGAGAACAGGCTCCACGACCCGCTGACAACCTAACCGGCACAGTGTCGGAAAAGGTGCCAAATCCTGTTCCCGGCAACACCGGGAAAGATATAAATTATGTAAAACCATGAACAAAGAAAAGACATTGTCTCTCCCCTTCTTATCCAATCCAACGTATATTAATGTGAATTTTTTTCGAATGTATTTGACTTATTCATTCTGTTAATCATCAAATACATTAAGTCGAAAATTTATGATGCATGAAGTGAAAACACTTCTACTTTTTAAAACATGAATACAAGAAAATTCACATATACAGACAAGTTTACTTTTGAAAATGGAGATGAGATCTCAGAACTGGAGATAGCTTATCAAACATTTGGCACACTGAATACAAAGAAAGACAATGTGGTATGGGTTTCTCATGCATTAACTGCCAATTCTGATGTATTTGACTGGTGGAATGGATTGTTTGGAGAGGATGATATTTTTAATCCTAAAGACTACTTCATCGTTTGCCCCAATGTCCTGGGATCGCATTACGGCACCACATGTCCCTTAAGTATAAATCCGGAAACTCAGCAGCCTTATTATTTATCTTTTCCGAAGTTTAATGTAAGAGATATGGCTGCTATACATAAGCTTTTAGCAGATCACCTTGAAATCGATGATATAAGTCTTTTAATTGGCGGATCATTAGGCGGACAACAAGCTGTAGAATGGGCCATATCCGAGCCTAGCCGCATTAAAAAGCTGATATTAATGGCTACTAATGCAGTTCATTCTCCCTGGGGTATTGCTTTTAATGAAAGTCAGCGACTGGCACTAGCGAGTGACCCAAGTTTTTTTGAGAACACACCTGATGGCGGAATGAAGGGATTAAAAGCAGCAAGAAGTATTGCTCTTCTATCCTATCGCAACTATCAAACCTACGGAATATCCCAGAAGGAAGATACCACAGAAAAAATAGACCATTTTAAGGCATCTTCTTATCAAAATTACCAGGGTGATAAATTAGTTAAACGTTTTAATGCTTATAGTTACTGGTATTTAAGCAAGGCGATGGACAGCCACAATGTTGGCCGTAACAGAGGTTCTGTTTCGGATGCCTTAAAACAAATTACCGCGAAGACGTTAGTTATTGGTATTAGCTCCGATTTATTATTTCCTCCTTCTGAACAACAATTATTGGCGGAAAAAATCCCGGGAGCGGCCTATCTAGAGATTGATTCCTTTTATGGTCACGACGGATTCTTAATCGAAACAGGAATATTGACTTATGAAATTATTAAATTTCTAAAAAGTTCCGCTACCGACAATCCGGTAGCTCACATGCAAAAAGATTTCAAATTAGAATAAAAAAAGGCCTGTATTTTCGAACTTACAGGCCTTTTTTTGATAATTATATCTGGTAATTTACATCCCAGGCTTCGAGATAATCACTTATTCTCTTTAAGAACATTCCTCCTAAGGCCCCATCAACTATTCTATGATCGTACGATAATGAGAGATACATCTTTTGACGGATGCCTACCATATCACCATATTCGGTCTCTATAACAGCAGGCTTTTTTTGGATTGCTCCGATTGCCAAAATTGCAACCTGAGGTTGATTAATAACAGGGGTTCCCATTATGTTTCCGAAAGAACCGATATTTGTAATGGTAAAGGTTCCATCTTTAACTTCATCGGGCTGAAGTTTGTTGTTTCGTGATCGGTTTGCTAAATCGTTCACAGATCTTGTTAAACCAACCAAATTTAGCTGGTCTGCTTTTTTAATAACGGGAACGATTAAGTTTCCTGAAGGCAAAGCAGCTGCCAAACCAATATTGATATCTGCTTTTTTAATTATCTGAGTGCCGTTAAGAGAGATATTAATCATCGGAAAATCTCTGATGGCTTTAGCGACAGCCTGAATAAAAATCGGAGTATAAGTTATTTTTTCACCTACCTTTTTCTCGAATTCAGCTTTATTCTTATCCCGCCAGTTTACGATGTTGGTAACATCAGACTCAACAAAGGATGTGACATGAGCAGCAGTTTGCAAGCTCATCATCATGTGCTCAGAAATAAGCTTCCGCATCCTGTCCATCTCTATAATTTCATCATTACCAGAAATTATTGTAGATGTACTATGGCTTCGCTCGGGCTCGGCTGGAATGCTGGATTTTTGCTTTTCTATTGAGCTTGTTTCCGACGAACGATGGTTTATATAGTCCAGAATATCCTGTTTTGTAACACGACCGTCTGCCCCCGAGCCATGGATTTTCTCAAGTTCGTCATTTGAAAGACCTTCTTCAGCAGCAATACTTCTTACTAATGGCGAATAGAACCTCGAAGTGCTGTTTTGCACCACTGGTTCACGAGTTTGTTTGTCTTTTATATGTTCAATCCCGGGAATTTCTATTTCAACAGTATTTTCTGCTTTTTCAGGAATTGGCGGACTGGTATGATTAACAATCTCTTCCTGCTTTTTGATGGGTTCGGATGATGTTTCGTCTCCGGTTTCAATTAAAGCAATCACATCTCCTACGGAGGCAACCTGATCTTCTTTAAATAAATACTTGATTAACTTTCCTGAAACTGGTGATGGTACTTCCGAATCTACTTTGTCGGTTGCAATTTCCACAACTGTTTCGTCTTCTTTTATCTGATCGCCAGGTTGCTTTAACCATTTCACAATGGTAGCTTCAGCAACGCTTTCGCCCATTTTGGGAAGTACTAGTTCAAATTGAGACATATGAATCAGCAAAAATAAACCTTTTTAGGACTTATCGATGTTCTTCTTTCAGGATGTGGAAAAGTAATGTCATGGCACTAATGGCTGCCCTTTCAATATTTTGCCGTCTGCGACCACCAAATAAGAACTTTTTGGTTATCACCCTCTTTTTTCCTGCAACCGCAACCCACACTGTACCAACTGGTTTCTCGACGGTTCCACCACCAGGACCTGCGATGCCGCTTATTGCGATAGCATAATTTGAATTGAATTTATTAAGAGAACCGCAGGCCATTTCTTTCACAACTTCTTCGCTTACCGCACCGTATTCATTTATTGTGTCAGGAGATACATCTAAGATCTTTATTTTTAATTCATTTGCGTAAGTAACGCCACCACCAAGAAAGACAGCACTTGAACCTGCATGTTGCGTAAAAAGATGAGAAAGAAAACCACCGGTACAGCTCTCGGCTACCGATAGAGTTAAATACTTCTGCTCCATGAGATCCAGAATGGCTTTTTCCAGAGCTATATCTTCAGTAGCAACAACGTATTCTTCAAGAATATTCACTATCTCGTCAACGTAGACCTGTATTTCGGCTCTCAAACTCACTTCGTTACCACCATATGCGCTTAGTCGAAGTCGAACCTGACCTAAATTTGGAAGATAAGCCAGTTTTATATGTTCAGGCAACGAATCTTCTATTGATGAAATTCGTTCTGCCAGAAATGATTCTCCAAGACCTGCAGTCAGTATGGTACAATGAACGATAGAATTTAATTGAAGTTCTTTCCGCAAACGTGGAAGTACTTCCTCTTCCACCAGGTATTTCATTTCGAACGGAACTCCCGGCATCGATACGTATATAATTCCATCGGAGTTGAACCACATTCCGGGTGCTGTCCCGTTTTTATTTAATAACACCGTACAATTATCTGGCACATCAGCCTGTCTGATATTTGTTTCGAGCAAAGGACGGTTAGTGCGTTCAAAAATGCGGGCGACGTTTACAAGGGTGGCTTCATCTTGTTTAAAACCGACCTTAAAAAACTCAGCCAAACTAACCTTTGTAATATCATCTTTTGTCGGACCTAAACCGCCCGTGATTAAAATCACCTGAGCACGCTGTGAAGCAGCATTAAGCGCTTCGAGGATGTGATTTTTATCATCAGAAACAGAGGTAATCTGCTTTACACGTATGCCTGCATCATTTAGTTTACCGGCAATCCATGCAGAATTGGTATCTACAACCTGCCCAATGAGAATCTCATCGCCAATTGTTATTATCTCAGCTAATATCATTAATAGAAACCACCGCTATAAGGGCTTCGGCGGCTTAGTTTTAAATCCTGAAGTATTGATGCCCTTACACGCAAATCTACGCTATAACTTTTATATAAGCCGAAAGGAACCCAACTAAATGCCAGATCCCAGCAATGAAGATCGCGGTTAATTGCAAGAGATGTAGTACTGAATTTATTAGCTTTAAAATCCCAGCCCGACTGATAACTAACTTTCCATTTTGGCGTTACGCTAAAGTCTCCGTTAAAATTTAAGTTGTTTGTAATACTCTTCATCAAACCGTTATTTGAAAAGAAAAAGCTATAGGACGCACTTAAATTCCATGGAACACTAAAGTCGACAAATCCGTTCGGATTTCTCAAAATCTCAGAAATGTCTTGCTGTTGTTGTTGGGTTGTGTTAGGATTATCTTGTCTGTTCGTTAAATCCTCCTGTCTTCTTTTAAACGCAGCGGGGTTAAGATTAAACCCTGTTGAGAAAGAAAAACTGGCTAGTCGGGCTAACCCACCGCCCTCTCTGAATAAATATCCTGCCCGTTGGCCAAGGCTATCTAAACGATATGGATCTAAGTTTCCCTGAAACGATATGCCAAGCTTTTGTTTGAAAAATGCTGTGCGACCTCCAAAAGCTATGGTTGAAAGTTTATTATAGCCCTTTGCTGTGAAATCATAATTCCCGTTAAAGGTAAGTCCCTGAATAATTGGTATTTTTTGAGAAGCTGAGGTGGTATCACTTTTCGACTTAACCTTCGCTTCTATATTATTTTCGAACGAAAAACTCATACTTGCCGAACGGCCCTGACCAGGTCCGCCACCTGGCGATTGTTCAAAAATAGAATACCGTGTATTTCTAAGCGGACTATTTAATGGAATATCGTCGAAATTAGAAAGGCTTTTATAAAATCCAAAATTATTGCCGCTAAAATCAGGGACATAGGAAAATCCAAAGCTTGGAGTTAAAACATGCCGAATAGCCATCAGATTTCCTTTTCGGAAAGGATACATACCATAGAGCTTCGTACTCAGTCCACCATTTAATGAATAATTATAATTTCGTCTAAAGCCCTGAACAGTATCAATCCGAATATTACCGGCAATGCTCTCATCATAACTTTTCCTTATAGTTTGTAATGTCCAGCGCTCGCCATAACTTATTCCAGAGCTGAACTGGAAATAATTTAGCAAGTTGAACGACATACTTATGGGTACACTATGCTGAATGCCATTTCTGAATTGTTTTAATGTGGACTTCTTGAATAGCGAATCTTCACGTACACCGTTAATGGAGTTGGAGCCCTGCATACTATATCCAACGGAAATGCGCTCGTACCATTTCGGATTTCCCACGCTGTTCTTATTCTCAAATGGATTTAGGGTACTCATCCCCAAATTGAAGGTAGGCAGGTCGAGTGTAACCAACCGACGGGTAAGATCCTGGTTATGTCTTAAGGTAGCACCAAAATTAAACAGGTTATTTGCAAATGTTTTCTGATAGCTTATACCTGACGAAATACTGTTATTCGTCGCTTGCTCAATTCTATCTCCGGCAACCCTGGTATCTCTGAAATATGAACTTGTTCCGACGTTTACATTAGCCGAAAAACTTGTTCCGGGGTTCGCTTCCGCACTTTGAGAATGGGTCCATTGAATATTAAAGCTAGTACTCGGCTTAGCACCCGGCGTACCTTCGATGCCGTTTCCATTTCTTAAAGAGGCATAACTTAAATTTAAGCCGCCGCTATATTTATAGTTTTTTCTATACCGGGCTAAAAGATTAGACTCGTAGGATAGCTTACTATAAAGTGAACCTCTGACTTCTGCATCCCAATAATCGTTTATACCGAAATACCAACCCAGCCCACGCATGAAAAAGCCTCGGTTTGCATCTTCACCAAACGTTGGAAAAAGAAGTCCTGATGCGCGCTTATTGGTTTTGGGAAAGAATCCGAAAGGAAGGGCGACGGGCAAGGGTACATGCTCGATAACCAGGTAAGCCGGACCGCTAACTATTTGCTTTTCAGTAACAATACCTTTGGTTATATGGATTCCAAAATGAGTGTACGGCTCTGGCAAACTACAGGTACTGTATATTCCATTTGTAAAAAATCCTTCGTTGTATTCGTTCTTCTTAAACTTACGTGCCTGTATAAATCCACCCTCTACTTCTGTGAGTACCCCATAAGAAAGCGCTCTTTTAGAGGTAAAATTGAAGGTTAAAGAATCGGAGGTAACCGGTGGCTCAGAGCCCTGTTTAATTATAGGTCTGCCTTTATAAACTGAATACTTATTTTTCAGTCCACTTGCAAATAGCAGTTTCTTAGTTTGATCGAGTCGGATAAAGCTGGATGACAATTCCATCTCTTCATAAGATATTCGTGCATTTCCGTATAAGTAAACTATATTGCCATCAATGCTAAATTTAATAGAGTCCTCGGCACTGTAATGAATCTCTGAACTTAATCCTGAAGCGGATTTAGAATTTTTTGCTAAACTGTCCGTTATAGCTAGAGAATCGGTTTTAGGGGATATATTTCGGGATGTATCAGGCCTTTGAGGTCTTTGCTGCGCATAGATATCAAGGCTTGATAATATTAGTACGATCAAAAACAGGTTTCTCACAAAAAACTTTTTGATAAATTTCAAATTTGATAATGAATATTATTTTTGCAATGATAAATGCGAGTTCAAAATTAATGAAAATAAACCCATTGAAAAGATTGCATATTGTATTTTTAACTTTTTTAACATCTCTACTGTTCCCATCCTTCACTAATAACCACTCAGTCAATCAATATCGTATAAAAACAATTGTAATTGATGCAGGACATGGAGGAAAAGCTGTTGGAGCTCTGGGCAAATATTCAACAGAAAAAAAGATAACCTTACAAGTCGCCCTACGTTTAGGAAAAGCGATAACAAATACGTTTCCGGATGTAAGAGTACTTTATACACGAACCTCTGATGTTTTTGTACCCAATGAGAACAGAACAAATCTGGCAAATCGAACTAAAGCCGACTTGTTTATCTCAATTCATTGCAATTCGATGCCTAGTTCAAAGACAAACAGAACGAGCATTAAAGGAGCAGAAACTTTTGTTGCCGGCTTTGGAAGAATTGATGAACAAGATGTGGCAATAAGGGAGAATGCTGATATTTTGTTAGAAAAAGATTATAAAAGTAAATACGGAGGGTATGATCCTAAAGATCCTGAAAGCATGATTATTTTCTCGTTAATGAAAAACCAGTTCAGAGATCAAAGTATAAAACTTGCAAAACTGATCCAGAACGAATATATAGCTTCAGGAAGGGTTGATCGTGGCGTAAAGGAACAAAACATTCTTATCCTGCAGCGTGCGGGCATGCCTTCTGTACTAACGGAAATAGGATTTATAAGTAATCCGGAAGAAGAAAGATTTATGAATTCTGAATCAGGACAGAATGAAATTGTAAAAAATATCGTTACTGCCATCCGAAACTTTAAAACACAAGCAGAATTAAAATAGGAGAAATAGCTTTTTTAAAATATGTTTTCACAAGCAAATGAATATTAGAAAATTAAGTGCAGAGAAGAGACCTTTGAAAACAGTTACAGCCATATTGATAACCGTATTATTCCATCCTTTTTACTCTTTAAGTAAAACGGAAGAGCCGGCGCCATTCCGTATTAAAACAATTGTAATTGATGCCGGCCATGGAGGACACGACGGTACCACACGCGGATTAATAGCCAGGGAAAAAGATGTTGCTTTACAAGTAGCCCTTAAACTGGGAAAAACTATCGAAGAAACGCTTCCTGATATTAAAGTGGTTTATACCAGAACAGAAGACGTATTTGTTCCACTTTATGAAAGAATAGGATTGGCGAATAAAATCAAGGCAGACATTTTTATATCTATTCATTGCAATTCAATGCCTTCAAGCATGAGAAACAGAACCTCGGTTAGAGGGACAGAAACCCTGGTATCGGGGTTTAACCGCTTAGGGCAACAGGACGCAGCTATACACGAAAATGCATCTCTCCTTCTGGAAAAAGATTATAAAGATAATTATGGGGGTTTTGACCCTAATGACCCAGAGAGTATCATCATTTTTTCATTGATGAAAAATCAATTCAGAGACCAGAGCATCCGTTTGGCAACTTTAATGCAAAAAGAATATGTTGCCACGGGAAGAATTGACAGAGGAGTAAAAGAACAAAGTCTGGCAGTATTGGCAAAAGCCGGTATGCCGGCCGTATTAACTGAAATAGGTTTTATCAGCAGCCCGCAGGAAGAAGAATATATTACTTCTGAGTATGGTCAAAACGAAATTGTAAATAGTTTGTTAAAAGCAATTCAAACATATAAGAAACAAGTTGAATTACAATAGTATCTTTGCCCAACAAAATCACGTATAGCTTTGAAAATTACTAACGAAACAAAAGTCGGCATCCTTGCTGCAGTTGCGATAACGATTCTAGTATTAGGTTACAGTTTTTTAAAGGGCAATAATGTCTTTTCCAGCGAAACCGAATTTTATGCGACATATAAAAGCGTAGAGGGTTTAACAGTTTCAAAACCCGTTTTAGTAAACGGCTATCAAATAGGTAGAGTATCCGCATTAGAGTTACAACCCAATGGAACAATCCTGGCTCAATTTAAGATCAGTTCTGATTACGAAGTTCCGAAAAACACGATAGCACGCCTGGAAAGCACCGATTTATTAGGCGGAAAAGCAATAGTTTTTGAACTTGGAAACAGTAAGGTATACGCTTCCGATGGCGACACTCTGAGAGCAAATTCAGAAAAAAACATAATGGAACAAGTTCAGCCTATGCAAAAGAAAGCTGAACAAATTATAGGCAGACTCGACTCTGTTTTAACGTCTGTAAATAATACTATAAGTCCGGATTTTCAGAGAAATTTTAATAAAAGCTTTGCCAGCATTGCAAGAACACTTGAAACGCTCGAAGGAACAACTCAAAAGGTTGATAATCTCGTGGGTGTTGAAAGCACGCGTATCGAAGCAATTATGGGTAATCTTGAATCAGTGTCAGCTAACTTTAAAAACAATAACCAAAGGATTAATGCAGTAATGTCTAATCTGGAGAAAGTTACTGATCAATTTGCACGTTCTAATTTTGAGCATACAATCAAAAATGCAGACAAGGCTGTTGCCGATATGCAAGCTGCAATTAATAAAGTTAATAGCGGCCAGGGAACACTAGGGCAACTTATAAATGATGAAGGTCTATATAATAATTTGAATAATGCTTCTGCCAATCTTGATAAACTGATGATCGATTTAAAAGCAAATCCTAAGCGATATGTGAGTTTCTCTGTATTTGGAGGAAAAAAAGACTAACACTTTGTTAAAGAAAGTTCATTTCTGGAGTCGGGTAAAAACAACCTGACATTAAGATGGATTTGATGGTATTCGGTTAAATCTCGAATGTTTGTCCTTCCAGAGCTAATTTAGAATTAGCAAATACCGTTCTGCATTCTTCAAGCAAAGGATCAAGCTCGCGGTATCGGGCGGAAAAGTGGCCCAGTAGCAATTGTTTTACACCTGCTCTTACCGCTATCTCTCCTGCCTGCAAAGATGTGGTATGGAAGGTTTCAATTGCACGATTTAACATGTCATTCATAAAAGTGGCTTCATGATATAAAGTGTCCACTCCTTTAATGCTATCTAAATAGCTCCCACTACAAAGTGTGTCTGAACAATACGCATAACTACGGGGCGCTGGTGCCGGAGTTGTTAGCTCATCGGCAGAATAAACTCTGCCCTTTTTATCAGTAAAGCTGGCTCCTCTTTTTAATTCAGGAATTAAGTCGATTGGTATTTTTAACTCATCGAAAATTTCCTTACGAATTTTTCTTGAACGCTTTTTCTGAACGAACTTGAATCCTGTACATGGAATTCGGTGATCTAAAACGAATGTTTCAATAGTTACATCGCCGTTTTCAAAAATTTTCTCAGAATGATTCACCTGGGTTGGATAAAAAACTAGCGGGTATCTGAGTTGAGTTTGCGAATATTTAAATTGGACATCCAAAATCTCCATGAGTTCCGGAGGGCCATATAAAAACACAGGTCTTGTTCTGCCGTTTAAATGCAACGAAGAAAGTAGGCCAATTAAGCCCAGGTAGTGATCACCATGAAGGTGACTAATTAATATGTGCTCAATACGCTGAGCTTTTATATTGTTCCTGAGTAGCTGTACCTGCGTTCCCTCCCCGCAATCAATTAGAAAATGACGCTCATTTATATTTAAAAGTTGAGAACTGGGATTGCGGTTATATATTGGAGTTGCAGAGCTGCTGCCTAAAATAGTTACATCAAACCTCATGCATATGCGTCAGCAATTATCTGGCCTCTTTTTTTAATTCTCTTTCAATTTCTTCCATGAAGATCAAATCAATTGCTTCTTCAACACTCGGAACGATAGAAAGAACGTTTTCCAACTGGGATATGGTTACTAAGCGATTAATGTTCTCATTTAAACCAGTGATTATAAAGCTGCCATCAGAATTCTTGCAAAGTCTGTGACCAACAAGCAAACTGCTTAAGCCGGAAGAATCGGAATATTTAACAGCCGAAAGATCGAGAATGATGTTTCGTAAGCCTTCTGTATTGGTAAGAATAAATTCAGATTTAAGTTGTGGTGAAATCAAACTATTAAGTTTAGATTCATTTAACTTAATTAAAACGTACTTCTCGTGTTTGTCTATTGAGAACTTCATATCACTCTTTCCTGTAAATAAATGCTTTGATACAATATTAAAAAAATATTTTCAATTTAAACGATTTAAACTCTCGATGATATTTTTTTCTACTCTTTTATATATTTCAGGTGAATCTGATCTGATAAATGATTCGCCGGTAATATGTTCATAAAGTTCAATGTACCGATTTGAAATTGATTCTACAAGTTCAAAATCCATTTCTGGTACCTTTTGGCCATCTTTTCCCTGAAATCCGTTTTCTATCAGCCATTTCCTCACAAATTCTTTTGATAGCTGCCTCTGAGGCAATCCCCTATCCTGCAACTCTTCGTATCCTTCTTTATAAAAATATCTTGATGAATCGGGTGTATGTATTTCATCAATCAAATGAATGCGTCCTTCGTTTTTTCCAAACTCGTATTTGGTGTCTACCAGAATTAACCCCCGCTCAGCAGCTAGTTCCGTTCCTCTTTGATATAAAAGGCGAGTATAATTTTCTAGCTGTGTATAGTCTTCTTCGGACACAATTCCTTTCGAAATGATCTCTTCCCGGGATATATCTTCATCATGCCCAACTGAAGCTTTTGTTGTCGGAGTAATTATAGGTTCTGGCAGTTTATCGTTTTCCTTAAGTCCCTCCGGCAATTTAACGCCACAAACTTCTCGTCGACCGGCGCTGTATTCACGCCATGCATGACCCGCAAGATATCCCCTGATTACCATCTCGACTTTAAACGGTTCACATATTTTTCCAACGGTAACGCTCGGATCCGGTACATCCAGCACCCAGTTTGGAACGATATCCTGAGTTGCATTCAAAAATTTCGCTGCAATCTGATTCAAAACCTGCCCTTTAAAAGGAATCGGCTCCGGCAACACAACATCAAATGCCGAGATACGGTCTGAAACGACCATTACTAAAAGCTTATCTCCGATTGTATAAACATCCCGTACCTTTCCTTTATAAAAATTGGTTTGTCCGGGTAGTTTAAAATGAGTTTCCTTTATTGCTGACATGAATGAAATGAATGATTATAGAAATAGAGAATGAAAAAGATTAAATTTTACGGGGCAAAATTAATTTTTTATGTCAAAAGCTCAACATTCACCCTTTAAAATTCCCTGCTCTCCTACTGTATATCTCCGTATGCCTTTAAAATCTGTTTTACGAGTTTGTGACGCACCACATCGTCACCGTTTAAATAAATGAAATCAATTCCCTTAATATCAGTTAAGATTCTTAGTGCGGTTTGCAAACCTGATTGTTGCTTCTTTGGTAAATCGATCTGAGTTACATCTCCGGTTACAATAAATTTCGCCGAAGGGCCCATCCTGGTGAGAAACATCTTAATTTGCATATCTGTTGTGTTTTGGGCTTCATCCAAAATCACGAAACAATTGTCGAGAGTTCTTCCACGCATAAAAGCTAAGGGAGCAACCTCAATAGTACGGTTTTCAAGATAAACTTTCAGCTTTTCAGGAGGTATCATATCATCCAGTGCATCGTAAAGCGGACGCAAGTACGGATCGATTTTTTCTTTTAGATCTCCCGGAAGGAAACCAAGATTCTCGCCGGCTTCAACTGCAGGACGAGTTAATATAATTCGTTTTATTTCTTTGTTTTTTAGCGCTCTAACAGCTAAAGCAACTGCTGTATACGTTTTACCCGTACCCGCCGGACCGATAGCAAAAAGAATGTCGTTCTTGGTAATGCTGTCAACCATTTTCCGCTGATTCGCTGTTCGGGCTTTAACAACAATTCCGTTGTGCCCAAAAACTATTGCTTCACTTCCGGCGGAGGAATTTTGCACAGGTTCACCTTCGGATTGCAGGCTTATTTTAGCATCCAGTAAACGCTCAAGTTCATTAGTGCTTAAGCTTTGATATTTATCTATATGCTGAATTATATTCGAAAATCTGGAAGTAAAGATTGCTATTTCGGCTTCATCTCCTAAAACCTTCACCTCGTTTCCACGGGCTACGATTTTAATTTTGGGGAATTGCCTTTTTATTACTTCAAAATACTCATTATTTGATCCCCAGAGTGTTACGGGGTTTATATTCTCAAGATCTATTTTTAGTTCGTTCAAGTTCCAGTTTTTTTAGTTTCCTGATTTTTTATGCAATTAAAATTCAATATTTGCAGGTTATAAGCCTCTCGCAAGGTTAATAATAAATATTCATATTTTAATGGCTATAATCACTTTAACAACCGATCTCGGTTACAAAGATTTTTATCAGGCTGCCCTGAAAGGGAGTATCCTGACCTTATTGCCTAATGTGAATATCATTGACATCACTCATAATATATCTGCGTTTAACATTCCACAAGCGGCTTTCGTTTTAAAAAATGCATTTCCCTACTTTCCTAAAGGAACCGTTCATTTAATAGGAATTAACTCTGTATTTGATGAAAAGACGAAATACCTTGCAGTGAATTATAAAGGACACTATTTCGTAGGGTCGGACAATGGAGTTTTTTCTTTAATATTTGATGAGCACCCGTCCGAAATTGTAGAGCTCAGTATTATGCAGGATCTGAAATTCCTGCACTTTCCATTAACTGACATATTCGCCAAAGCTGCCTGTCACCTTGCAGCCGGAGGAAAAATGAAAGAAATTGGAATTCCCATCGATGAGCTGGAAGAAAAAGTGCACTTGCAGCCCGTTATTGAGCATAATGTAATTAAAGGAAGCGTTATTTATATCGACTCGTTCCAAAATGTTATCACCAATATATCTAAAGACCTGTTTTCCAAAATTCAACAAAACAGGGACTTTATGTTATACTTTAGAAAAAACGAATCGATATCTCAGCTAAGCTGGCATTATAACGAAGTACCGGAGGGCGAAAAGCTTTGCCTTTTTGGGATAAGCAATTATTTGGAGATAGCAATTAATAAAGGAAATGCAAGTGGTTTACTGGGCCTGCATCTAGGTGATATTGTACGCGTTGAATTTAGTTAATTGACGCTCAAGTGATTTTAGGGTGGCTTTTTAAGCCAGGAAAAACACTAATTTTGTGCACCTTTTAAAGGTGCTTTTTATTTTAACATTGGATGGCAAGAAACAGATTTAATAGTGGTACAGCTCCCGAACAGGAACTTTCAAAAGCTAAAATAAACAAGGAATCAATTCGCAAAATATCGGGCTTATTAAATTACCTGAAGCCCTACAAATGGAAGTTCATTATCGGCCTTATTTTTCTATTTTTTTCCAGCTTAACGGGCCTGGCCTTCCCTATTTTATTAGGGGCAATGATCGACGCGGCACAGGGAAATCAGAAATATGCTTTTATACCTGCCAGTATTAATCTTATTGGAATTATTTCTTTTATAATTCTGTTCTTTCAGTCTTTCGTTTCCTTTTTCAGGATCAAACTTTTTGTAGAAGTTGCAGAAAAATCTCTTGCAGATATTCGCCGCGACACCTATTTTAAATTAATCACCTTACCTATGGATTTCTTTGCCAACCGCCGGGTTGGTGAATTAAACAGCAGGTTATCATCCGATTTATCTCAAATTCAAGATACATTAACAACTACTTTGGCCGAGATGTTAAGACAAATCGTGATATTAATAGGTGGAGTAGCATTGTTATTCATTATTTCGGTTAAGTTGACTTTCCTCAATTTAACTGTTCTTCCTGTGTTAGTGGTAGTGGCTATTTTCCTTGGAAAGCTTATTCGTAAAGTTTCGAGACAAGCTCAAGATAAACTGGCAGAATCGAATACTGTGGTTGAAGAAACCTTACAGGGAATAGGAAATGTTAAAGCTTTTGTTAATGAAGCTTATGAAGCTAACCGATATGATTCAAGTTTAAGAGAAGTTGTTAAAATAGCTCTTAAAGGCGCCACTTACCGTGGCGGATTTGCATCCTTTATTATCTTTTGTTTGTTTGGAACCATTGTGGGTGTTATTTGGTATGGATCTATTCTGGTATCGCAAAACGAACTTTTGGTAGGCAGCATGACTACTTATATATTATATGCGATGTTTGTCGGAGCGGCAATGGGAACATTCCCTGAGTTGTATGCAAACGTTCAGAAAGCAATTGGCGCCAGCGAAAGAGTGATGGAAATATTAAATGAACAGAACGAGCCAATTTCTATTAATGCTGTCGAGAATAATACCAAAAAGATCATCAGCGGAAGCTTGGAGTTTAAAGATGTTGTTTTTGCATATCCATCCCGTAAGGAAATAACAGTTTTAAAAGGACTTTCTTTCGATGCAAAAGCGGGAGAAAAAGTAGCTATAGTGGGTCCTAGTGGTGCAGGAAAATCTACGATAGTTTCCTTAATTCTTCGTTTTTATGAGGCACAGCAGGGTCAATTACTTTTTGATGGGATGCCCGCTGAGAACTTCGCTATTACAGATATCAGGAATCAGGTAGCGATTGTTCCACAGGATGTAATTTTATTTGGTGGAACCATAAAGGAAAATATAGCGTATGGTAAAATTGGTGCAAGCGATAAAGAGATCATCGCGGCAGCAGAAAAAGCAAATGCACATAATTTTATAAGCGGCCTGCCCGAGCAATATGACACCTTAGTTGGTGAGCGAGGAATTAAATTATCGGGCGGACAACGCCAGCGTATTGCAATAGCGAGAGCTTTATTAAAAGACCCGGCAATTTTAATTCTTGATGAGGCCACTTCATCCCTTGATTCGGAATCTGAACGTTTGGTTCAGGAGGCTCTGGAAATTCTTATGAAGAACAGGACGTCCATTATTATCGCTCACAGACTTTCGACTATCCGCGAAGCCGATAAAATTGTTGTTCTGGAAAAGGGTGTTGTAATTGAGAGCGGAACTCACGAAGAACTTCTTAAAAACGAGGAAGGATTGTACAGGTATTTAAGCCAGTTGCAGTTTGAAGCATAATGTTTACGAATTACGATTTTTGATTTACGAATAAGTACTGAGATACTCAAATCTCGTATCTAACCTCTCATATCTATTTTAATGAAATTAACTATTTGGGGTGCTGCCCAACAGGTAACTGGAAGCATGCACCTCCTTGAAATAAATGATTATAAAATTCTGGTCGATTGTGGACTGGATTACGAGCGAGACACCCGACTAGAGGAAAATGAATTTTTCCCTTTTAACCCGGGTGAAATCGATGTCGTGATACTTACACATGCACATATTGATCATTCCGGGAACTTACCTACGCTAATCAGAGCTGGATTTGAGGGACAAGTTGTTTGCACCTCACCTACGGCAGATTTAGCCGAGCTGCTTTTGCTTGATTCGGTTAGTATTTTTGAGAAAAAAAGCAAAAGCACCAGAAGGGGAAAAAAGCATTCTTCGGGCCCCAGACCTCTATTCTTTCAAAAACATGTTATGGAGGCGGCCGACCGGTTTGTAACGTTAAGTTTTAACAAGCCATTCAGGTTAAGCGGCGATATCGAGATTGAATTAATTCCAGCAGGACATTTGCTTGGTGCTGCTTCTGTTGTAATAACAACAACCGAACATGGAATACAGCGTAAGACTGGTTTTACGGGTGATATCGGAAGGAAAAATTATCCTGTGCTCATCGATCCGCAAAGATTGCCGGCATTAGACTTTTTAGTTTGTGAGTCGACTTATGGCGGTCGTTTTCATTCTAAAGAAAGTACAATCGAAGATGTTCTGATTGAAGAAATCGAAAACGCATGCATAAAAACTCCGGGCCGTCTAATTATTCCAGCGTTTAGTATCGGGCGCACCCAAGCCCTTGTTTATAGCTTAAATAAGATTTTTACCAAAGGCATACTTCCACGGGTTAAAATATTTATTGATAGCCCGCTGGCAAATTATGCCACAGAAATATACCGGAAATACTTAAGTCACTTAAGTGAGGATGCCCAAGACTTTTACAAACAAATGGGCGACGGCTTTGAGTTTGAAAACCTTTTTTATGTTCAGGATATGAAGGAAAGCCGTGAGCTTTCAAATTACCTGGAGCCCTGTATAATCGTTTCGTCTGCGGGGATGCTGGAGGGCGGACGGATTCAAGACCATTTATACTATAATATATCGAACTACTATTGCACCATACTCTTCATTGGCTACAGTGCTAAAGGAACATTAGGGCATCGTTTATTGCGAGGGGATCCTTATGTGCATATCCGCGACCGTGAACTGGCTGTGTATGCAACGATCAAGAAAACTGATTTGCTGAGCGGACATGCAGATCATGATGACTTAATCGACCTTATAAAACATCAGGATAAAAACAGGTTGAAGCAGGTATTTTTGGTACATGGTGAGCTTGAGAGCATGAACGCAATGGCTACCGAATTAAATGCTGAAGGATACAGGGCGCTCATACCTGAGAAAGGGGTCTGTTATGATTTGTAACACAAGACTCAAGAATACATTAGTGTTCCCATAAGATAAGCGGGCATTCTAAAGGAATGGATATTAATTCATTTACCGGAATTATCCTGGCTGTGAAATCCGTTGCGGGCCTGTCTGACTCAAAAATAAGGGAGAATTGATAAACACCCTCACCAATACTGGTATATTCGGTTATCGTTCGCCTGTAAATCGAGTAATCGTCTGTCGCATCCGCATACAGTTCGACACAAATATTTTTTGTCGATAAATCTCCAAGAAAAACTTCAAAATTAAAGAGATAGGAATTTTGGAGATATTCAATGGTTGAATTTATGAACCGTATACTTCCCCATTTCGTCTCCATTTCATGCCTCCAGTCTACAATGATCTTTCCTGCCTTTCCATTGTCCATTGAACGCTTCGCATATTGGGCGGCGGCGGGTAAGTAATAGTCCTCTGTATAATCACGAACAGAACGGTTTGCCGAAAATTTCGGGGTTAGCCGGGCCATGCTTTCGCGGATGCGTTTAACCCAGGCTACCGGAATTCCCTCATCGTTACGGTTATAAAATTCAGGAACGATCGCCTGCTCCAGAAGCTCATACATCTGCCCAGCCTCGGCCTTATCCCTCTCAGTGATATTCTGAATATCATAGCGGTTATTGATGGCCCAACCAATGTCGGGTTCGTAAGCTTCGTTCCACCAGCCATCCAGAACTGATAAGTTGAGCCCCCCGTTTACGAGTACTTTCATACCACTGGTTCCGCAGGCCTCCCAAGGACTTCGGGGCGTATTCATCCACACGTCCACTCCCTGCACCAACTCTTCGTTAAGTTGCATATCGTAATCGCCCAAGAAAATCACTTTGTTACTTAAGTCTCTCTGATCGATAAACTTAATCCAATCCTGAACCTGTGCCTGTCCATATTTATCCTGGGAATGAGGTTTACCGGCAATGACCAACTGTACGGGCCTGTCGGGGTGACTAAGTAATTTATGCAGCCGGTCGGGATCACTCAACAATAGATTCGTACGTTTATACTCGGTGAAACGTCGGGCAAATCCCAAGGTGAGAACCTTCGGATCAAATATTTTACGGGCATTATCAATTTCGGTTTGAGATCTCCCATTAAGGGCCAGTTGCCTTGCATATCGCAAATGAATGTGATCTATCAGCGTTTTCTTTGAATCGCACCGAAGCGCCCATAGTCTTTCATCAGCAATACAACGCATATTTTGTTCTAAGGCATCTAGCGTCCCCAGCCAGCGGTTTTTACCACAGCTCTCTGTCCACAGTCGATCAGCTTCGGCAGAATCCCATGTGGGCATATGTACGCCATTTGTGACAACGCCGACAGGAATTTCGGCAAATGGCCAACGACGAAACAGGGGCGCAAATAAGTTTTTACTTACATTTTGATGCACCTTACTTACTCCGTTTAGGTGTGCACAGCCCCGAATTGCAAGGTTAGCCAAATTGAAGCACTCCGAAGAATCTTGTGGGTTTACCCTCCCCAATGCAAGAAAGTCGTGCATAGATGTTTTTAACCTTCCCTGTACGTACGAATCCAAATATTCCTCGATAAATTTCGCAGAAAAACAATCGAAACCAGCGGCGACTCCGGTATGGGTAGTGAAAATATTGCC
>CBIHLM010000055.1:0-29936 GCA_966210515.1 uncultured Pedobacter sp. | reverse complement strand
TATTAACCGGTCAGGAGGGGAAGCTTTTTCATCCGCTTGCCTACACTAAAACCTTTATTCTGATGATTGATGCTTTACTGGTTGTAACGCTTGCACCGGTTCTGATCTCATTTTTTATGAAAGGTCGCTTTCGTACGGAAAATGAAAATCCAATCAATCGAAAACTGGAAGGCTTTTACGAGCCATTAATCCGTGCTTGTATAAAACATCGTAAAACCACTATCGGTATAAATATCCTCGCAGTTCTTATCAGTATTCCTTTATTAATGAGCATGGGCAGAGAGTTTATGCCTCCGCTTGATGAACAATCTATATTGTTTATGCCTGTTACCTTGCCGGATGTTTCTAATTCTGAAATAAAGAGGATTTTACAGGTTCAGGATAAGATCATAAAATCAGTGCCTGAAGTAGATAAAGTTTTGGGGAAAGCAGGGCGGGCAAGTACCGCCACTGATAACTCGCCCATGAGTATGATCGAAACGATCATCTCTTTAAAACCAAAAAGCGAATGGCGGCCCGGCCTTACCAAGAAAGATTTGATCAATGAGCTTGATCAAAAACTTCAAATTCCCGGTGTGGTTAACGGATGGACTCAGCCAATTATTAACCGGATAAATATGCTTTCTACCGGTATTCGTACAGATGTAGGGGTAAAAGTTTACGGACAGGATTTGCAGCAAATCGATAGAGTTTCAAAACAAGTGCATTCTCTTTTACAGGATGTTAACGGAGTGAAAGACATCTACGTGGAGCCTGTTACGGGTGGCAAATATCTCGAAATCGACATTAAACGCGATCAGTTAGATCGCTACGGCTTAACTGTTGAAGATGTAAATTCTACCGTCGAAACCGCTATTGGAGGATCTCCTTTTGCCACAACTGTTGAGGGGCGTCGCCGGTTTAATATTAACCTGCGTTTAGGGCAGGATTATCGCAATAGCATAGAGCGTTTAAAGCGGATTCCTTTAAATTCTCCCGATGCCGGAATAGTTCCGCTTTCTTCGGTCAGCGAGATCCGTTTTGTCAATGGTCCGCCAATGATTACCTCAGAAAACGCCATTTTACGTGGCGCCGTAATGTTTAACGTCCGCGAAAGGGATTTGGGAAATACGGTTCAGGAAGCCATCACAAAACTTAACAGTCAGCTTAAATTACCAAACGGAGCATTCATTGAATGGAGTGGTCAATACGAAAATCTTATCCGCGGCCAGCGGACATTGATTTTAATAGTTCCCGTCGTCCTGCTCATTATTCTCTTATCCCTTTATCTCGCTTTTAAATCCTTACGGGAAGCCTTTTTAAGCTTAATAACTATTCCCTTTGCTTTGATCGGGGGTGCTTATCTGGTGTATTTCTGGGGAGTGAATCTTTCTGTGGCCGTAGCTGTTGGCTTTATTGCATTGTTTGGTATTGCGGTAGAAACCGGAGTGGTGATGGTGATATATTTGAATGACGCCATGAGTAGGCTGGTGGCCATAAGAGGAAATTCGCGAGAGGCCATTACCAATGATGAACTCCGGGAATATGTAATTGCCGGTGCTGCAAAACGTCTTCGACCAAAAATTATGACGGTTTGTGTGGCATTGTTTGGATTAATTCCGGTGCTGTGGTCGCAGGGGGTGGGAAGCGACGTAATGCAGCCAATTGTGCTGCCAATGATTGGCGGAGTTTTAACTTCTTCTATTCATATTTTGATCGTTACGCCACTTATATTTTTGATGACAAAAGAATACGAATTGAACAAATTTGGAAAAATGGAGGTGCACAATGGACATTAAGAGCCTCACCCTTGTTCCCTTTCCCAGCGGAGAGGGGGTTAGAGCCTTAGGTATGAGGCTAAATGAGGGGTTTTATTTTTTTAAAGTTGGGTTGATCTCGACCGCATTGGCTGGTATTTCCCTCAATATTTCAGCCCAGCAACGAATGAGCTTGCCGGAAGTATTAAAGGAGGTTGAAGCGAATAATCCGTCTCTCAAAACTTACGATTATCAGGCGAAAGCCCAGGAAGCGAAAGTTGAAGGTGCTGGTGCATGGATGGCACCTATGGTAGGTGCAGGTACGTTTATGTCGCCTTACCCCGGTCAGGGAATGATTGAAGAGGGTGATAAAGGGGCTTTCATGATTTCGGCAGAGCAGGATATTCCTAATCCCGCAAAAATAAAGGCCCGGAGAGAATACCTTGAGACTTTGGCAGAAACCTATACCTTGGGAAGATCTGAGCGCTTTAATGAATTGCGAAGCGGCGCGCGGCAGCTTTATTTTGATTTGATTGTAGCCTCCAAAAAGCAAAGATTTCAACGAGAAAACAAGCAGATTATGCAAACCATGAAAAAGCTTGCAGATATCCGCTATCCCTACAACCAGGGAAAACTCAATGAAGTTTTTAAAGCAGAAGGTCGTCTTGCAGAAGCGGATAATATGTTACTTATGACCGCTGCTGAGATTAAGTCGAATAAAATCGCGCTCAACGCTCTTATGAACCGGCCGGCAACAGCTGTGTTAGAAATCGATACAACCTTAAAAGTGTCCTTCACTCCGCTTGCCAATCTTGATTCAACATACCTCGTCGAGACGCGTAGCGATTTGCGGCACATGCATCATAATATTTATTCTATGCAGGCCAACATCAATCAGATGCGGCAGCAGGCTAAGCCCGATTTTCGAATACGCTTTGATCATATGTCAAATTATTCGGCGATGATGCCTAAGCAGTTTACTCTCATGGGGATGCTTTCCATTCCGATCGTTCCCTGGTCATCCAAAATGTACAAATCGGAAATAAAATCGATGAATTTTGAAATTGATGCCATGCGACAGCAAACAGAAGGAATGCTTACAGAAATGCTTGCCATGGCCAAATCTATGTCGGTCGAACTGGCCTCCATGGAGCAGCAGCTTAAAGGATATGAAACCAGGATACTGCCTGCTTTAAAAAAGAGCCTTGACGTTTCGCTGCTTTCTTACCAGGAGAATAAAATGGATTTAAATGAAGTGATTGTTAGCTGGGAGGCACTGAATATGACGCAGATGAATTATGTGGATGCTTTGCAGCGATATTATAAAATGATTACAGAATATGAAAAAAGCATTGAAAGGTAAATCTGTTTTAACAGTGATCGGCTTCGTGTTAGTGCTGTTTTTTAGCTGTAAGAATAAACCTGAGCAAAACGAAGCAAGTTCAGCGACGAAATATACATGCCCTATGCACCCACAAATTATTGCAGATAAACCGGGCACTTGTCCAATTTGTCACATGGATTTGGTACCGGTAAACGCATCAGTCTCGAATAGCTCTGCTGATACCAGTCTTGAAAGTTTAGTGAAGCCAACCAATCAACTGGTGTTTTCCGAGATCAGAACAGTAAAACCTTCCGAAGGTGTGCGAACAGCAGACACTAAGATTCAAGGCGTTATAAATTACGACACAAATAATTGGAACATTATTTCGAGCAGAGTAAGCGGCCGTGTAGAACAGTTATATGTGAAATATAACTATCAAAGAGTGAGTAAAGGACAAAAGCTTATGGATATTTATAGTCCTGACTTAGCGAACGCGCAGCAGGAACTGCTTTATCTCAAAAATAGCGGCGACAAAGCCCTTTTAGAAGCGGCAAAAAAGAAATTGCGCTTACTCGGGGCTTCGAATCAGCAGATTAATACGGTGCTCAGAACCGGCAAGCTGGACTATACCTTCTCTGTTTATAGTCCGTACTCTGGTTATGTATCCGAACAGACAAGTTCTGCAGCAGCATCAGGTACTGTATATAATTCCGGTACTGTTATCACAGAAGAAGGTTCCGGATCTTCAATGGGTGGAATGAGAGGGGGGACCAGCAGTCCTGTATCACAGCTTCCAGCGGTTGAAACAAATTCGCCTCTGCAACTCAGGGAAGGACAGTATGTTAATCAGGGCCAAAGGATATTCAACCTCATAAATGCCGGTTCGGTATGGGCGGAATTTTTTGCGGGAGCCGATCAGTTGAGCTATCTAAAACGTGGTACCCCTGTGCAGGTAACGGCACTTGACAACCGTGCACAAAGTTCTCTAACAAAAGTCAGCCTGGTTCAGCCCTATTATAGTGAAGGCAGTACGTTTTCACTGGTAAGGGCGAGAGTAAATAACTCCGGGCAGCGATGGAAGGTGGGCCAGTTGATTGAAGTAAAAACCGATGTCGACAGTAAATTCGGAACCTGGCTTCCGCGGACTTCGGTATTGCATTTGGGGGCAAGATATGTTGCTTTTACAAAAAGAGGAGGGAATTTTGTTCCTGTATATATAACTGTCGCCGAGCGTAGAGGCGACTGGGTGGATGTCGGTGATAGCTTGCCAAAAGATTCGGATGTTGCGGTAAATGCATGGTTTTTGGTAGATAGCGAGAGTTTTGTGAAGGTTGATAGTTTGGATAATTGAAGCACTTTGTTAATCAGTTTATTATTCTAATATGTCTTCTTCATCCGGAAGGAAAAGGAAGATATCTAAATTGAGGGATGAATTCTGTGAGAATAAAATAGAGATATGATGTTAAAAAAAACAAGTATTTACACATTACTGTTCCTGTGCATAGCAATATTAATGCTTCCTGCCTGTAGTGGAAATCATTCAGAAGATCACAAGGAAATTAAGGATGAGGCAAAATATACCTGTCCTATGCATCCTCAAATCGTGCAAAACGAACCAGGAACCTGTCCCATTTGCAAAATGGATTTAGTGCTGATGAAAGATACAGGAACAGAAGCTGCGCTTATGCTAAGTGACAGCCAGATCCAGTTAGCTAATATACTCACCATGCAGGTCGGGTCGTCGAGTTTCAGCACTTCGAAGGTCCTGAATGGTCGCCTTGTGACAAGCCCTTTGCAAACGGAAGTAATATCCAGCCGGAACGCGGGCAGAATTGAAAGGCTTTTTGTGAAAGAAACCGGTAGAAAAATAATAAAAGGCGAACCCCTGTTTCAAATCTACAGCGAGCAGCTACAGGTATTACAGCAAGATTATCTGCTGCAAATTAAGCAGGTGGCAGCTTTCCCTGGAGAAAAAATTTATCAGTCTTTAAAAGAGGCTGCCCGAAACAAATTAAAGCTTTTTGGATATTCTGATGCTCAGATCATGGCCTTAGCTAAACGAAACCAGGTATCGCCGCTTGTCACCGTGTACGCGTCGGCATCGGGTGTCGTTAATGAAATTAATGTATCGGAGGGACAGTACATATCCGAAGGTAGTCCGGTACTGCGCCTCGAGAGTTATGATCGTTTATGGGTCGAAGCCGATGTTTATCCTTCAGAAATCGATCAGGTCGCCCTTGGTTCGCAGCTAAAAATAGTTGTGAATGGTTTATCAGATATAGCCCAAAATACAAAAGTTGATTTTATCAGTCCCGCTTTAGATCCCTCAACTCAGCGTTTAACCATTCGCGCATCAATTGATAATTCAGCGGGCAAGTTTCAGCCTGGTATGCAGGCAAATGTATATTTATCAACCGGGAATGTATCAAATGTCGTTAGCTTGCCTCTCGAATCTGTTATTCGGGATGAAAACGGAGCTTATGTTTGGATAAAAACAGATAAAAATTCGTTTATGTATCGTAAGGTAATTGCCGGCGCAGAAGATGCAAATAAGATAATAATCACTTCCGGGATTTCCGGTGGTGAAGAATTAGTAACAAGAGGCGCTTACCTCTTGCACAGTGAATTGATTTTGAAACGCGGAACAAACTTTAAACAATAAGTATAAATTAAGCAGTATGAAAATGAACACAATTTTAATTAGCAGTTTAGCAGTGCTTTTTGCAGTGTCGACCGCATGTCAATCAGAAACACCCAACAAAACAGCTACAGAGCAGCACGATGATCATGAGCAGGAAACTGCGGTGGCCGAAACCGGAAATCCCGAATTTAAGGATGAATCGTCAAATGCAGTCTATCAGCACTATATTCATCTAAAAACGGCCCTCGTTAATTCCGACGTCAAAGAAGCTCAGTCAGGTGCGGCTGCTTTAAAAACAGCGCTGAGTAATGTTGGCAACAAAAAAGGGGCAGATCTTGCTTCCAAAATTGCTGCTACGTCCGATCTTAAGCAGCAACGCAATGACTTTGATGCCTTGACTGCGGAGGTTGAAGGTGTTATTAAAAAAGCGGGCCTTAAATCGGGTAAGATCTATAAGCAATATTGCCCGATGGCAAAAAATGGAGATGGTGCCTACTGGCTCGCCAGCGAAAAGGAGATTAAAAATCCGTATTACGGCGATGATATGTTGAATTGCGGAGAAGTAAAAGAAGAGATAAAATAAGACCCCAAAAGCCCGGAATACTCAAATTCCGGGCTTTTGGATTCTAAGAATAAAGATTTACTGGCTGATAGCATTTTTGTAATTCCGTGAAAGATGGCATTGAACATAGTATCCACCCAATGGATTGGCAGTTGGTGAATTTTCTGACCTTAAAAAATCAAGTTATTTTTGATCGTCAACACAATGGTCGGCATATAATTTGCGGCCTTAAAAGGGCTTAAACATGACAGTCCATGACAGATGTAAGCCCGTACTTTTCTATTTTTAACGCCTATTAACTTTAAATAAATAAACCCCCGTACATGCAAGCAATATTAGGAGTTATTTTTCACTTCATTGGCGGATTCGCCTCAGGTAGTTTTTATATTCCTTACAAAAAGGTAAAAGGTTGGGCCTGGGAAAGTTACTGGATAGTGGGTGGGATATTTTCGTGGCTTATTGTACCTCCTTTAGCAGCATATTTAACAGTTCCGGGGTATTTTGATATCATTAAAAATACCGATGGCGGGATATTGGGACTTACGTATTTCTTTGGAATTTTATGGGGAATCGGTGGTTTAACGTATGGCTTGGGTGTCCGATATTTGGGTGTAGCTTTAGGTAGTTCAATTATATTAGGACTTTGTTCTGTTTTCGGAGCTCTGATCCCTTCAATCTATTACGATTTCAACCCAAGTCCGGGGAAAGACACCTTCACCGACTTAATTACTTCAAGTTGGGGTCAAATGGTGCTTTTGGGGATTTTGGTATGTGTAATTGGTATTATCATCTGTGGTAAGGCGGGTTCTATGAAAGAAAAAGATCTTGCCGAAGAAAACAAAGCAAATAATATTGAGTTCAAAATCGGCTTAGGCTTATTTGTATCTATAGTATCGGGTATACTGAGTGCCTGCTTTGCTTTCGGTATCGATGCAGGAAAAGGTATGGCCGAAGTTGCAAACGGTGTATGGCAAGCGGCTAACCCTGGTCAGGGCAATTTCTTGTTTTCAAATAATGTAACTTATGTAGTTATACTCTGGGGAGGATTAACAACTAATTTAATCTGGTGTATGATCTTAAACGCACGCAACAAGACGTTTTCAGATTATGGCAACTCCAAAGTCCCTCTTCTTAAAAATTATTTATTCTCAGCTCTGGCAGGTACAACATGGTTTCTCCAGTTTTTCTTCTACGGAATGGGGGAAAGCAAATTAGGTAACGGACCTAGTTCATGGATTTTGCACATGGCATTTATCATTCTTGTTGCCAATACCTGGGGTTTGGTTTTAAATGAATGGAAGGGTGTACGAAAAGGTACATTCACAACAGTAATAGTGGGAATACTTACAATCATCCTATCCATTGTGATAGTTGGTTATGGTAATTCCTTAAAATAGAAAAGTAAAAATTAAATTTATATGTCTGTCGAAACAACACGTTTTAAACACGTTAGCTACCTGTGGGATGACGCTAAAGCAGCCGAGCTTGCTGGTGATGAAGTAGGATTATTAATATACCGTTCCAATTTGTTAGGAGCTGATTTGCGTCTTACCAATTACGGAGGTGGAAATACTTCTTGTAAGGCAATGGCGAAAGATCCTTTAACGGGAGAAGAAACAGAGGTTATGTGGATTAAAGGTTCTGGTGGTGATATCGGGACTTTAAAACGCAGTGGACTTGCAGCTTTGTATGTTGATCGTTTACGTAGCCTGAAAAATGTATATAGAGGTATTGATTACGAAGATGAGATGGTTGAATTATTCAATCATTGCATTTATGATCTTAGCTCAAAAGCTCCCTCTATTGATACTCCCTTACACGGCTTTTTACCATTTAAACACATTGACCACTTGCATCCGGATGCGGCAATCGCTATCGCGGCAGCGAAAGATGGCAAGAAAATCACCGAAGAGTTATTTTCTGGAACCATTGGGTGGGTAGAATGGCAAAAACCAGGTTTTGATCTGGGTCTTCAGTTAAAGCAATGCCTTGACGAAAACCCGGGGATTCGTGGTATTATGCTAGGTTCTCACGGCTTATTCACGTGGGGAGATACAGCATACGAAAGTTACATGAATACCCTCGAGGTAATTGAGCGTTGCGCGCAATACCTTGAAGAAAACTTTGGAAAAAAAGGTCCGGTATTTGGCGGCGAAAAAATCCAGAGCTTAGATCCGGAAAATCGTAAAAAACAGGCCGCATCAATTGCACCTGTACTGCGTGGTTTCTGCTCAAGCGAAAGACACATGATCGGTCATTTTACCGATGATTCCCGAGTGCTTGAATTTATCAATTCGAATGATTTGGATAGATTGGCTCCCCTTGGAACCAGTTGTCCTGATCACTTCCTGCGTACTAAAATCAGTCCTTTGGTTTTGGATCTTACTCCGGATGCCGATCTGTCCGATGTTAGTGCCTTAAAAGAGAAATTAGCACCGGCTTTTGAAGCCTACCGGAAAATGTACACAGAGTATTACGAAACCTGTAAACATCCAAATAGTCCGGCGATTCGCGACGCCAATCCAGTTATAATTTTATATCCGGGAGTTGGTATGTTTGCTTTCTCTAAAGACAAACAAACTGCACGCGTTGCCGCAGAATTTTATACAAATGCTATTAATGTAATGAAAGGTGCAGAGGCAATCTCTGAGTACACTTCATTACCTCGCCAGGAAGCCTTCAATATTGAGTATTGGTTATTAGAAGAAGCGAAACTTCAGCGCATGCCGAAGCCAAAAGCTTTGTCCGGAAAAATTGCATTGATCACAGGTAGCGCGGGCGGTATCGGTAAAGCAATCGCAAAGAAATTTGTTGAAGAGGGCGCAGTCGTTGTTCTTAACGATATGAATGTTGAGCGTTTGGAAAGTGCGGGCGAAGATTTCAAAAACCAGTACGGAAAAGATTCTTACGCAACAGCTGTTCTTGATGTAACTAACAGCACCCAAATTAACGAAGCTTTAGATACAGCTGCTTTGGCATTTGGAGGAGTTGATATCGTTGTGAATAATGCCGGTTTATCAATTTCAAAGTCAATTGCCGATCACACCGAAAAGGATTGGGATTTGTTATATGATGTATTGGTTAAAGGCCAGTTTTTTGTAACTCAGGCTGCCGCTGCAACTATGCAAAAGCAAAACATTGGTGGCGATGTAATTAATATTGTAAGTAAAAATGCTTTGGTTAGTGGTCCGAATAACGCAGGTTACGGAAGTGCTAAAGCTGCTCAACTACATTTAAGCAGGTTGAATGCTGCCGAACTTGGTGCAGACAGAATTCGTGTAAACGTAGTAAATCCGGATGCTGTAATCAGTGATAGCAATATTTGGGCAGGTGGCTGGGCCGAAGGTCGTGCAAAGGCTTATGGAATTACTGTGGCAGAGTTGCCGGCGTATTATGCGAAGCGTACCCTGTTAAACGAAATCATATTGCCTGAAGATATTGCGAACGCTTGTTTCTCTTTCGCGGGAGGTCTTTTGAATAAGTCTACCGGAAACGTGTTAAACGTTGACGGTGGTGTAGCAATGGCTTTTGTGAGATAAAAATAATAAGTCAGAAAGTGTGTATTGTTGACGGGTTTGCTGATCCTGATCATGCTTTCTGACTTACTTTAATTGTACTTTGTGTCGGTTTTCGACTGAGACTTCAGATTCAGTCTCGGAGTCATTCCAGCCAACATTAAGGTATTTTATAATGCAATTACTCAATTTTAAATCTGTCCTGGGGTTTTCCCGCCTTCCGGACTGAACAATAAAATAACCATGAAACTCGAAAAATATCAGATTGAGGAGCACAATAATAAAAATGCTCAGCAGCATAAGCGGAAATTTGAATTCTTAGCTCAAGACGTTCCCGGTGTTGAAGGAATTATCCAGAAGCTTATTAAGTTCCAGATTGCAATTCCTAGCTGGGCATTAGGTACCGGCGGAACACGTTTCGGAAGATTCTCTGGCGGCGGCGAGCCTCGCAACCTGGAAGAGAAAATGGAAGATATCGGTTTGTTGCATCAATTAAATCAGTCAAGTGGCGCAATATCTCTGCATATTCCGTGGGACATCCCAGAAAACGCCAATTCTATCAAGGCTTTAGCAGCACAATATGGTTTAAAGTTCGATGCGGTGAATTCTAACACGTTTCAGGATCAACCCGGACAGCCTCACAGTTATAAATTCGGCTCTTTACAGCATGTTGATAAAGCTGTCCGTAAACAAGCCATTGAGCATAATATTGAAGTAATTCGTCAGGGTGTTGAATTAGGATCTGACTCCTTAACCGTTTGGTTAGCAGATGGATCCAGCTTCCCTGGACAGTTGAATTTCCGTAAGGCATTTAACAATACTTACGAAAGCTTACAAGAAATTTACGCTGCACTTCCGGAGAACTGGAAAGTGTTTGTTGAATATAAAGCATTCGAACCAAACTTCTATTCAATGACTGTAGGAGATTGGGGTCAATCATTACTATACGCTAACAAGTTGGGCCCTAAAGCCTATACCCTGGTAGATTTGGGTCATCACTTGCCTAATGTAAATATCGAACAAATTGTTTCTTTATTGCTTAACGAAGGTAAATTAGGTGGTTTCCACTTCAATGATTCTAAATACGGCGATGACGATCTAACTGCGGGCTGTATGAAACCTTATCAGTTGTTCTTGATTTTTAACGAACTGGTTGAAGGTATGGACGCTAAAGGAATCGATCATGCAACTGGTTTGGGCTGGATGATTGACGCATCTCACAATATCAAAGATCCACTGGAAGATTTATTGCAGTCTGTTGAAGCAATTATGATGGCTTATGCTCAGGCTCTTTTGGTAGATTCTAAAGCATTAGATGTTGCTCGTCAGGAAAATGATGTAGTACGATGCCAGGAGATTTTGCAAAACGCATTCCGTACAGATGTTAGATCGATCGTTGCCGAAGCAAGATTACGTTCAAACGCAGCTTTAAATCCGGTTCAGTTATACCGTGAATTAAAAGTTAGAGAAAGTCTTGTTGGCGAAAGAGGATTAAAAACCGTAGCAACAGGATTGTAAAATAGATTTGAGATATGAGATGTTAGATTTGAGACGCAACGTCTTTTTCTCTCTCATATCTCTTTAATATAATAGATTTAAGATTGTGACAGATGAAGTTTAGTGAAGCTCTCCCGTGTCTCATATCTCAAGTCTAACATCTCATATCTAATTAGCAATGAGTAGGACCCCGGTAATAGCAGTATTTGATGTTGGGAAAACCAACAAAAAACTTTTCTTTTTCGATGAGCAGTATAAGATCGTCCTTGAGCGAACTTCGCGTTTTGAAGAAACCGTTGATGAAGAAGGCGACCCTTGTGAAGACTTAGTTAATTTAACACACTGGATTAAGGGTACTCTTGCTGAAGTGATGCAATTGCCGCAGTTCGAAATCAAGGGGATTAACTTTTCTGCTTATGGTGCCAGTTTCGTTCATATCGACGAAAACGGCAAACCGATTGGATGTTTATACAATTATCTGAAGCCATATCCTGAAGATTTAAAAGAGGAGTTCTATAACCAATACGGTGGCGAGCTAAAGGTGTCTACAGAAACGGCATCGCCTGTGTTGGGAAACTTGAATTCAGGAATGCAACTTTATAGACTTAAGTATCAAAAGTCTGAAGTATACAGCAGGATAAAATATTCACTGCATTTGCCTCAATATTTAAGCTATCTTATAACCGGACAGTATTATAGCGATATAACAAGCGTAGGCTGCCATACTAATTTATGGGATTTCACAAAGCAAGATTACCATAGATGGGTGAAAGATGAAGGGGTTATTAATAAACTTGCTCCGCTTCATCCTTCAGATTCTGCTGTCGAAGTAATTATTGAAGGCAAAAAGTATGCTGTGGGAATAGGTCTTCACGATAGTTCTTCTGCCCTGATTCCTTTTTTTACAAGCTTCCACGAGCCTTTCGTATTAATATCTACGGGTACCTGGTGTGTAACATTGAATCCGTTTAATTCGTCTCCGCTTACAAGCGAAGAATTAAAGAGCGATTGCTTATGTTATATCAGTTATAAAGGAAAGCCGGTAAAAGCATCAAGAGTTTTTGCGGGTAATGAGCATGATCAGCAGTCGAAGCGTATTGCCGAATATTAAAAGAAGTCGGATGATTTTTATAAGAAAGTTAAATACAATTATACTAATATAAGCAAGCTTCAAGGCAATGCTAAAGAGGTCGGGTTAATTGTAAATTGGGATAATCTGGCGAGCTCGGGTTTTGAAAAAAGAGATTTGACTCTTTTTGCGAGTGCAGAAGAAGCTTATCACCAATTGATTATAGATTTAGTTAAACTTCAGGCAATTTCTACCAATATGGTGGTAAAAGGTACGGGTGTTAAACGTATTTTTGTCGACGGTGGATTTAGCAATAACAGCATTTATATGCAGTTGTTAGCCGCGGCATTTCCTGATATGGAAGTTTTTGCGGCTTCTGTTGCTCAGGCCACTTCTATTGGTGCAGCACTTGCCATTCATAAACATTGGAATAGTAAGTCTCTACCAACAAATATTATAGATTTGAAATATTATTCAGCTTCACAGGAAATAGAAATATGAAAGTCGGGTTATTTATACCCTGTTATGTAGATCAGTTTTATCCTAATGCGGCCATCGCCACTCTTCAATTATTAGAAAAATTTGGAGTTGACGTGGTTTTCCCGAAAAAGCAAACCTGCTGCGGCCAGCCAATGGCCAATTCAGGTTTTTCTCATTTATCGGGAGAGTGTGATGAACTGTTTGTAGAGAATTTTGCTGAGTTTGATTATGTAGTTTGTCCCTCAGGAAGCTGTGTGCTTCATGTTAAAGACCATTTACACTCATCAAAGCATCCGGAAAAGGCAAAAGAAATACGAACCAGGGTTTATGAATTAGTAGAATTCCTTACCGATGTTCTAAAGGTAAAAGAGCTGAAAGCTAATTTCCCTCATAAGGTAGGCATCCACCAAAGTTGCCATGGTCAAAGGGGCCTAAAGCTGTCGCAGATGAGCGAGTTAGTTGCGCCGAAATTTTCAAAGCCCGAGCAATTACTGAACATGGTAAGCGGGCTTGAGCTAATTACTTTAACGCGTGTAGACGAATGTTGCGGCTTTGGCGGAACGTTTTGTGTTGCCGAGGAGGCTGTTTCTGCGAAGATGGGTAAAGATAGGGTAGCCGATCATGTGAAAAACGGGGCCGAATATATTACCGGGGCGGATTTATCATGTCTTATGCACATGGAAGGCATCCTGAAAAGACAAAAAAGCAATGTGAAGGTAATACATATTGCCGAAATCTTAAACGCAGAATAAGTGCTTGTCATCCTGAACCCGTTTCAGGACCTCGTTAAATTGGTGATCGTTTTCACCATTGAAGAAATGATTCATGAAAGAAGAGTTATTGAAAGACCATTCGGAATTATCAGATATTTTTAACCGTGACGAACCACGTGTTAACTGGCACGATGAGACGCTTTGGTTTGTGCGTCAAAAGCGCGATAAAGCGGTAAATACCATCCCCGAGTGGGAGTTGCTGAGAGAAACAGCATCTCAGATCAAACATAATGTGCTCTCGAATTTGAGCTTTTATTTAGAGCAGTTCGAAGCAAATGCGCTGGCTAATGGGGTTCAGGTGCACTGGGCGGCAGACGCTAAAGAACATAACGAAATAGTACTTTCAATTTTAAATAAGAACTCGGTTAGCAGAATGGTAAAAAGTAAATCCATGCTAACAGAGGAATGTCACTTGAATGATTTTCTGGCTGAAAGAGGGATCGAAGTTGTTGATTCTGATTTGGGCGAGCGAATTGTGCAGCTTGCCGAGGAGCCACCCAGCCATATTGTGTTACCCTGCATCCATAAAAAGAAAGAGGAAATCGGGGATTTATTCCACATTCACCTGGGGACAGCAGCCGGAGAGGCAGATCCGCAGGTGTTGACCGAGGCAGCACGGCAGGATCTCAGAAATACCTTTCTTACACGGAAGGCGGCCCTGACAGGGGTTAACTTTGCGGTTGCAGAAACCGGAGAAGTTGTGGTTTGTACTAACGAAGGAAACGCCGACATGGGTGTGCATTTAGCCGATGTACACATTGCTTCTATGGGTATTGAAAAAATTATCCCCGAAAGAAAGCATTTGGGTTTCTTTCTCAGATTGCTAACAAGAAGTGCTACCGGTCAGCCTATTACCACTTATTCCAGCCATTTCAAGAAACCTCGTCCGGGCAAGGAGATGCATATTGTCCTGGTTGATAATGGCAGAAGCCGTCAGTTGGGCAGGGAAGATTTCAGAAATTCGCTAAAGTGTATCCGGTGCGGAGCTTGTATGAACACTTGCCCGGTTTACAGAAGAAGTGGAGGACATAGTTATCATTATGCTATTTCTGGTCCGATTGGGTCAATTCTGGCACCTAATCTGGACATGAAAAAATATGCCGATTTACCTTTTGCATCAACTCTTTGCGGTTCCTGCTCAAACGTGTGTCCCGTAAAAATTGACATCCACGACCAGTTGTATAAATGGCGGCAAGTATTGGTGAAAGAAGGATATGTAAGCTCTGTTAAAGCAGCTGGAATGAAAGGGATGGCATGGATGTTTTCATTTCCTGCATTGTTTAATATTGCTGGCAAGTCCGGGCGTTGGTTTATGAAATATTTTCCATTTATGGTAAGTAACAAATTAAATCCCTGGTATAAAGAACGTGAAATGCCAGAGCCACCTAAAGAGTCGTTTAGAGAGTGGTATGCAAAGAGGGAGAAAAAAAGTAAAAAGTAAAAATTAAAAAGTGGAAGGTGAAGATCTGAAAGCTGGTATGGAATTCAACTTCAAATTATAAAATAATCTATCATATTCATGAGCAGCAGAGATAAAATACTGGCAGCGGTTAAAGCAAATCAACCGGAACTAATAGAAATTCCGGTAGTAAATATTCCACAATCAGACGAAGGGCTTGTTGAACGCTTTACAACAATTGCTTCGGCGATAGGAAGTAAGGTGGTCGAAATAGCCAGTCTGGAGGAGATAAAGGAATATGTCGCCACTCATTTCGATGTTCAATCGCGAATTATCTCTTCTTTTTCTGATTTGGCCGATATCTCTGAAACAAATATCTCAGGGTTTGATCCTCACGAATTAGAGAATGTCGATCTCGCCATTCTAAAGGCCGAAATCGCTGTAGCCGAAAATGGTGCTTTATGGGTTCCGGAAGGAAATACTATGCAAAGGGTATTGCCATTTATTACTCAGCACCTTGCCCTTGTGGTTTCAAAAACCGCACTGGTTCCTACCATGCACCAGGCATACGAGGTAATAGGCAATAAAGAATATGGATACAGTGCTTTTATTGCTGGGCCATCTAAAACAGCCGATATTGAACAGTCTCTGGTGCTGGGAGCTCATGGCCCCAGATCGATGGTTGTTTTTTTACTCTAATAATTAAATTCTGTATGTCTTCTTTATTGGGATCGTTAAAATAGGCCGATAACTAGATTGTTTTTCAAGAATTTAAGCTATTTCTACTTTTCAGGATTAACAGATGTTCCCATCAGTTTTGACTCTTTAGAACGGATTTACTCGGTATCGAGCCGCTGTCCTCTATGCTTGCAGCTTTTAGTTCTGTTTAAAAAGTATACTTGCTACGTTGCAGTACAGTGCAGGTTGGCTATGTTCACAAATAATACTATGTTTAGGATAACTAACCTGTTACAATATGCAATGCTATAATGGACTATTAAGCCGTGTAAAAGAGTATGTTGAAAAATCTTTCTGATGAGAAGCTTCTTGAATTGCTTCGAGAGGGACAGATAGCTGCATTTGACGAGTTATACAATCGTTATTGGTCTAGATTATATTCTCAGGCCTATAAAAGAATTAATAAAACTGAAGTAGCGGAGGAAATTGTTCAGGATTTTTTTACCCGCCTTTGGATTAACAAAAATGCGGTAATTGTTCATACCTCGTTTAGTAATTATGCTTATACGGCTGTTAGGAATCTCGTTTTTAAGCAGTATCAGAGAGAATATCGTGCCCGAAAATTCGAAGATGCTCACAAAATGAACCTCATTCAAAGCGATACTTCAACCGAGCAACTCATAGAATTAAATGATCTGAGACGGGCACTCGAACAGCAGATAGAAACTCTGCCTCCCAAATGCAGAGGGGTTTTTAACCTCAGTCGCAAAGAGTACAAAAGCAATAAGGAAATAGCTGCTATTCTGGAAATTTCTGAGAAGACTGTTGAAAACCACATGACAAAAGCACTCAAGGTGCTCCGATTAAGTGTTAAAAATATTATTCCGGTAGTTTTAAGCTTATCTAAGTTTTTTTAAATATTTTTTTATTTCACTAGGGGGTAGGCGTTAGTTACAGAACTATACATCTATACCGGATATTTTAATCATTCGATGCAGGACGAAGTAATGTTTCAATTAGTTGATAAGTATCTCAATGGAGAATGTTCTGTTGAAGAAGAGATGATTGTTATTAACTGGTATAATTCTTTTGATTCCACAGTTGACCCTATATCACGATTATCTGAAAAACAACAAGAGGCTTTAAAAGCCGCTATGCTCAAGCGCATTAAATCCAAAATCTCTAATGTTCAGGCCGTTCGTTCTAAAAAAACAGCTAATTCATTTAAAGGGTATTATTATGCGGCGGCAAGTATCGCAGCAGCAGTTATTATTGTGTTTTCCTTGTTGAATCAGGGATTTGATAAACCGACGCCGAGAGAAAATACATCGGCCAAACTTGCTTCCAGTCAAATTGATTTCAAAAATCATCATAATAGGATACTGAAATATATTTTACCGGATAGCACAATTGTATGGCTTCATCCTGATGCCGGTATCAGTTTTAATAAGGACTTTGTTCGAAACACACGGGACATAAAGTTGTTGGGTGAAGCATTTTTCGAAGTAAAAAAAGATGCAAAGCACCCCTTTCTGATTTACAGCGGTGGCTTTATTACTAAAGTATTAGGGACAAGCTTTAATGTTAAATCCTATGCAAATCAGGGTACGGCAGAAGTTTCGGTAGTTACTGGCAAGGTGCTGGTGTATACGCCTGCTTCAAAAAATGAAAAGTCCCGCGGTGTTTACCTGCTTCCGAAACAGAAGGTGACCTATATTAAAGATAGACATCAATTGGTAAAGCTTGAAGCTAAGGCATCATCATTAAGTATCTGGGAAAAAAACACCCTGTCTTTTGAAAATGCCTCGGTTGCGACTGTAGTCGGAACTTTGAATAGAACGTTCAAGGCGAAAATAGTTATGAGTGATCCTGCTATTGGTTTGCTAACCCTGAGAGCAGATTTTACGGATGTTAATTTACCGAATATTATGGACATGCTGTCCAAATCTTTAAATATTACCTATGACCTTAGTGGAGATACAATCGTAATCTCCAAACCTGAAACTAACTAAAAATTAAACTAACCCCTCTTGAATGATAAATGAAAAAATAGAATAATTAGAAATCTTAAAAAGTTAAGAAGTGGTTGCAACACTTCTTAACCCAAAACCTAAACTATCGGAAATAGTGCATTATCACTAATGCCAGGTTTTTTATTGTCTCATTTTTGGAAATAAAACAAATAAAAGTATGAAATTTTATTTACAACTCTCTAATGACTTAGGTTATATTATGAGAATTACATTAAGTCAAGTAATAATATTTATTGTTTTAACAGGTATCTCCTATGCCGACGAAAGCAACGCACAAGGTGTGTTGAATAATTCTGTTAAATTAAATCAAACTACCACAACATTAAATAATGCTTTAAAAAGGATCGAAAAAGCAGCCGATGTCAAATTTGTCTATAGCAAAAGTATCATCGATGCGGATCAACTTGTTTCTATATCTGCTGATAGTGAAAAGCTCTCGGTGGTTTTGGATGACTTGCTAAAGTCGAGAGGTATTGCCTATGAGGTGATGAATCAGCAAATTGTTTTAAGTCTCCTGGCTTCTGAGGGAATGAATGCCGAAACAGATGGTACTAATTCAGTAAAGCGGGAAATAGTCGTTACGGGAAGAATTACTGATCCGAGCGGAGAACCTTTAATTGGAGTAAGCATTAAATTGAAAGGCTCAACTTCGGGTGCAGCCAGCAATGTTTCAGGTAATTATTCGATTACTATACCTTCCAATATTACTAATCCCGTATTAGTGTTTTCATATCTCGGCTATGCAACTAAAGAAGTTGCGGTAGAGGGGAAAACATCCATCAATGTACAATTAGTTGAAGATGTTAAAACTTTACAGGAAGTGGTAGTAGTAGGTTATGGTACGCAGAAAAGAGGAGATGTATCACAGGCGATTGCTTCTGTTGATATGGAAAATCTTAAAGATGTACCGGTAACAAACGTTACTCAGGCTTTGCAGGGAAGAATACCTGGCTTGGTATCTACTCCGAGTTCTTTTCGGCCGGGTTCAGGCTCAAGTATCAGATTAAGAGGTACAAGATCTTTAACAGCGGGGAATGATCCGCTTTATGTTGTAGATGGTATCCCGATTAGCTATACAATTGACGATATCAATCCTTTGGACATTGAATCTATTGATGTGCTCAAGGATGCTGCAGCAACAGCCATTTATGGATCAAGAGGAGCTAACGGAGTAATCCAGATAACTACAAAAAAGGGAAAGGCCGGTAAGCTTTCCATCGATTATAATGGAAATACATCTGCCGATGATATCGTCAGAAAGCTTGAAGTTTATAACGGTCCGGAATTCGCCCAGTTTAGACGGGATGCATTTATTGGCTCCGGCGTTTATAATGCTACGGCGAATGCGAATAACACCAACAAGCGCTATTTCCCCGATCCGGAAGCGGATTATGAATTATTTAAAAGCAACGACAACATGCTTTGGGATAATGTAAAGAACGCCTATGAATGGATTGATCTGGACATTACAAGCACTCCAAGAAGGTTTGTTGCCAAAACCAGGCCAACTACAGCAGAAGAAAAAGCTGTAATGGCAAGTTTAGGTTATCCTGTTTTAAACGAAGTTGCAATATATGATCCATCCAAAATAACCAGTTATAACTGGGGGGATGATGCACTAAGAACAGGCATCACACAAAACCACAACATTTCTATCTCCGGCGGATCGGATAAGTTCAGAAGTGCTTTCGGCGGAGGTTATTTTAAGCAAACCGGAATAATAAAGAGCCAGGACTTTTCTCGCTTTACCTTATCAAACAATAATAATTTCAGACCCAAAGAATATTTGAATTTCGGGACTAACTTAAATTATTCAAATGCAATACGTAACGGAGGTACAGATCTGTATAGCGGCGCCAGCGGGCAATTTCCCTTAGCCACACCTTATGATAGTAATGGAAATTTTCTTCTTAACCCCGGAGCAGATGATCAGGTATTTAATCCTTTAAACGATCCAAACACTGTGTTCGATGAAACAAGGACCAACCGTTTGCTCGCAAACGTCTTTGGTCAGGTAAATATCCTGAAAGGATTGAGCTATAGAAGTGCTTTCGGAATTGATCTTAATACATCCAGAAGGGGGCGTTTCAACGGAGCGGTTTCTTCTGTAAGAAGAAATGCAGCGCCAAACGGCAATTACGACACAAATAATGGACTGGTTTGGACATTTCAGAATCAGCTGAATTACACTACCACTTTTGCCGGAAAACACGATTTTTCTGCTACTGTTGTACAGGAGCTCAGAAAACGCCGGGACGAAGAGAATAATACAAGTGCTAATGAGTTAACTTATGAGACTCAAAAATGGTATGCCTTGCAAAACAATGCCAAAGGTGTTACCGTAGTTTCTGGTAACTTTTTACAGGATCAGTTAGCCTCGCATTTGGGGCGGATCAATTATTCGTATGATAGTAAGTATATATTCTCCGCAGCTCTCCGCCATGATGCATCTTCTGTTTTGTCTCCCGAAAATCAAAGTCAGTTATTTCCTTCGGCCTCAGTAGCCTGGAGGTTAGATCAGGAGCCGTTCATTAAAGCTATACCGGCTATCGAGCAATTAAAAATCCGCTTAGGTTTCGGTGCCGTAGGAAATGCGGGTATAGATCCTTACCAAACTGCCGGAGTGTTGTTCAGAGATCCGTCCTATTACAACTTTGGAAACAATGTGGCGATTGGTTATACACCCCAATTCCTGCGTTCTCAGGTAACCTGGGAAAGAACTGTTACAAAAAATCTGGGTGTCGACTATGGATTTTTGAAAGGAAGAGTAAGCGGCGCGATTGATATTTACGAATCGAACACGAACAACATACAAAATATACCTCTTCCAGGAGCGGGCGGAATAGCAAGCGCACTTGTTAATCTGGGAAATGTACGAAACAGAGGTCTTGAGATAGCACTTTCAACTGTTAATATTGATAAGTCTGCGAAGAAAGGCGGCTTCCGATGGACTTCAGACTTTGCTTTTTCTACCAATAAGGAAGAGATTACAGAATTAAATAATCGTGGCGTTGACGATATCGCACGTCAGTGGTTTTATGGTAATCCGGTTAGAAGTTATTGGGATTTTAAAAGCGATGGCATTTTTCAATATACCGATACACTTTCGGGAGGTATACTTAAAGATTACTTCTGGAAAAAGTCCGGGAAAAATAATGCCAATTTTCAGCCGGGAAGGATTAGGGTGCAAGACTTAAACGGCGACACAGTGATTAACGATGCCGACAGGGTAATACTTGGATCACCTAATCCCAAGTGGACTGGTAGTATCAACAATACATTTTCATTTAAAGGTTTCGATCTTTCAAGCTTTATCTACATAAGCAGGGGTTCACTTGTCAGAGACTTCAGACCTGGCCTGGTAGGTCGTTACCCTGGACAAAAAGTGAATTATTGGACGCCGACTAATCCTTCGAATGAATATCAGCAGCCAAACAGAACAACTGATATCCCCCTTTACTGGCAGTCTTTAAGTTTCCGCGACGGATCATTTGTGCGGGTAAGAAGTATTCAACTGGCATATCATTTACCTGCGTCTATGCTCGAAAGGCTTAGTTTAAATAATATGACCGTATCGTTTAATGCGGTAAATCCTTTCATCTTCAGTAAATATAAGCGTTACGATCCTGAGACGGTTCCGTATAATTCCACCTATCCTCAGGGAAGTACAGCGAACCCGGCACCCACTTCTTATAGTTACAGAAGTTTTGTATTTGGTTTAAGAATGGGATTGTAAGATTGTTTAATGATATAATTTAACGACAATGAAAAAATATTATATAGTTGCCATAAGCCTCTTATTTGTTCTGAGTAATTTCTCTTGTAAGAAGTTTGTTGAAGAAGAATTGATAAGTACTTTAACTTTCGATTACTATAAAACTGATAAAGGTCTCGAAGATCTTGTTGAAGCTGCTTACGCTCCTGTACGATGGAAGTTTAATAATGAGCAGTCGTACACCCTCTTTAATTTTGGAACAGATGAGTTTATTCTGGGTGATCAGTTTAATAATGTGCATTATAACACGTACTCTTCGGTACTGAATCCCAGCGAAACTGCTTTAAACGCCTTATGGAATAATAATTATGATGGAATCAACCGGTGTAACATAGGCATAGAATTGATTGGTGCTTTTAATGATGCGAGTTCGACTCTTTTAGGAACCGAAATAAGCCGTAGACAGCGTATAGGTGAATTGCGCTTTTTACGTGCCTACTATTACTTGATGATGGTTCAGCAATTTGGAGGTGTGCCTTTGGTTCTGGAATCAAGTAACGAAGTTCGAACTGATTTCCCCAGGGCAAGTACAGCTGAAGTTTACAAAGCGATAATTTCGGATCTGATTTTTGCAAAAGATAATCTATCTCCAACTACCACCCAGTTAGGGCGTGCTACCAAAGGTGCTGCACAGCATTTTTTGGCGAAGACATATCTAACCAGGGGAAGCGCTGTTAGTGCCGATGCAAAAAATGAGCGGGGAACACTGACTACCGATCTGGATAGCGCGATCTTTCATTCGGAAGCGGTTATAGCCGGACCCTACGTTCTTGAGGCCGATTATATGAATCTATTCTTCGGGGTTTATCCAAACGGATATCCAAATGTTTTAACGCCGGCAATTGGAGAAAATGGATCTGCACCGGCAGGAGATTACGCGAAGCTCGCTACTTCAAATAATAGCAAGGAAGTTATATTTGCCGCCCAGTTTATAAATAACATTACAGCTAACGGTACAGGTAACCGGGTGCACGAGTATTTTTTAATGCAATATGATTCCGGAATACCGGGAATGGTAAGAGATCAATTCAATGGTCGTCCGTTTCGACGTACCGGGCCGTCAGATTATACTATCGATCTTTTTGACCGGAAAAATGACTCTCGTTTTTACAAGAGCTTTAGAACCGCATACTATTCCAACGCAGATGCAAAGTTGCTGTTCACAGCTGCCAATGCACCCAACCCATCACTTATCGGTAAACCAAAATTCGGGATAGGAGACACGGCGGCTTTGTTTATTGTAAACAACCGAAATACTGCCATCCTCAATACTGATCTTCCGAAATACAGATATGCTGCTTATGCGCGATATATAAAAACTTCGACAGGGGTTGTTTCAAAGGGTTTTACAACCAGTAAGTATCTTTCTTTAGTTAAGCATATTGATCCGGTGCGTGTTACTACTACCGTTAATGAAGAATCAGGTGTCAAAAATGGCATTCTGGCCCGCCTTGGCGAAACTCATTTGATTGCTGCAGAAGCATATGGGAGAAAGGGTTTGTTTATAGATGCCTTGAGACATGTGAATAAAATTAGAGCCAGAGCAGCCTACCATGCCGGCGAGTTTAAAAATCCGCAAACCTGGAAGTTTGATGGTGGCATACGAGGCGATGTTTCTGATACCTATCCTAATATGATAGCAACTACGGCGTTGTTTACAACTAATGCTGCTAGTGAGCTTTACCCGATTACAGTTACTACCGACGAAGAACGGTTTATACATTTTATGTTAAATGAAAGAACAAGAGAGCTTTGTGGTGAGCTTTACCGTTGGGAAGATCTTGTAAGGACAGAAACCCTATATCAAAGGGTGAATCAAATTAACGGTAGTTATATCAAAGATGGAATTACGCAAAAATACAATCCTGATGCAACGGATATTAAGCCATATCATAAGTTGCGTCCTATTCCAAACCAGCAAATTGAATTAACCACCTCGAATGGTGTAGCCCTTACTCCAGCAGAGAAGGCCGCATATCAAAATCCGGGGTATTAAATTACCTTCGACCATTGCTTGCAATGGTCTCGATCTTGCCCAAAAGACAAAGCTTTTCTGCTTTGTCTTTTTTTTGCTCTGACGGCACCCTGCATTTTCAATAGTAACTCTACAAAAGTCTCCAAATTCGGGGCAGTTCATGCGTATTTTCAATAAAAACCTTGTCGCGTTCGACGAAAAGCGTGGGGCTAAAAAGTGCCATATCAGTGGAAAAAAAACTTCCCGCAGGTTCATAATTATCACCCTATAATTAAATGAAAATTTGTGTAAACAGTTTAAAAACAGGGGTGTTATTGTCAAATCCAGCGGTTGATAAATGTGCTGCGAAAACCAATTTTACTGATGTGGATTTTTCAATTATAGGCTAAAGATTAGCAGTGATGCATAAGGTGTCTTTGAACTCTAAAAACCTCGCGACTAAAAGTTCCAATAAATTAACTCAGTCCTCAAAATAATTTAAACATACCTAAACTAACAAGAATGAATAAAAAAGCAGCAGAGAAAACTTATTGAAAAATTTAAGAAGTGTGTGCAGCACTCCTTAACCAAAGACCTAAAATCGAATAACGATGCATTATTTCTGATGCCAGGTTTTTTATTGTCTCATTTTTTGGAAATAAAACAAATAAATGTATGAAATTTTATCTACAAGTCTCTAGCCGTTTAGAGAGTGTTTTACGGATTACATTAAGCCAGCTAGTACTGGTTATTGTATTAACAGGATTTTCTTTCGGGGCAGACAATGTTGGTACCGTGTCTGCAGAAAATTCACGCGTGCGTATTTCAGGGAAGGTCACTGATGCCACCGGAGAGGGCCTTATCGGCGTAAGTGTTAAGCTAAAGGGGAGCGCGACAGGCGTTGCGACAGACGTTTCGGGAAATTATGCTATTGTTATTCCTGATGATGCTGCCAGCCCGATTCTCGTATTTTCTTATATCGGCTTTGTGTCTCAAGAAGTTGCAGTTAACGGGCGTACAACAATCAACGTCCAGTTACTTGAAGATACCAAAACCCTTGAAGAGGTCGTGGTAGTAGGTTACGGTACACAGAGGAAAAGCGATGTTACCGGCGCCTTAACAAGTGTTTCAGCCGAAACGATCCAGGAGCGTCCGGTTACCAATGTGTTGCAGGCGGTGCAGGGTAAAGCGGCCGGAGTAAATGTAACGACCAATTTGAAGCCCGGCGAAACGCCCAACGTAAGCATACGAGGTAACCGATCTTTAGGCGCGTCGAATGATCCATTATATGTCGTTGACGGTATTCCGATTGTTTCCGCTTTGGGAGTTACCTCCTTTTCTATTAATGATATCAACCCCAACGATATTGCATCCATGGAAATTTTAAAGGATGCTTCAGCCACTGCCATTTATGGATCTCGTGGAGCAAATGGGGTGATTCTTATCACAACAAAAAAGGGATCGAAAGGAAAAGTTGCAATAAATTATAGCAGTACGGTAGCGCTGGACTGGTATAACTCTTTAACAGACTGGATGGATGGCGGACAATATATTGATCGCTGGCGGGAAGCTCTGATCAATGGCCGTCAGTATGGAAATATTCCTACAACGATCAATAATTCCGACTTATCTAAACCGGCTGTGGTTTGGTATCCCGATCCGTTTGAAGATGTGAGGAGAATGGGCCTTGGATCGGATCTTATCGCGCGAAATTCTGTTTGGATGGGATATGAATGGGAAGAATTTGGCGTAACCGTGAAAACCCGTCCTACAACAGCACAGGAGCAGGCGCTGGGCTGGCCAGCCCAGGTCCCGGTTTATAACTCAAGTAATATCAGGTCTTACGACTGGACTGATGATGTTGTTCGGCAGGGCCTCAATCAAAACCACCAGGTAGCGCTCAGCGCAGGCACAGAGATTTCCCGGTTGTATCTTTCCTTAGGTTATAACAATGTCACAGGAGTTCAACGCGATCAGGATTTTAACCGGTATAATGTAAACCTCAATGGAGATATAACAGCGACTAAATGGTTGACACTCGGAACTTCCATAATGGGCTCGTTTTCAAAACAAAATTATGGCATTTTCGGCCCCAATACCAGCAATACAGGTTCTAAAGATCTTTATTCCAGGGCTCTTGATCAATTCCCTTATGCGCTTCCTACCAACGAAAGTGGAGACTTTATCAGAAATCCCGGCGGAAACCTGAATTTGTGGAATCCAATAATTGATATAGACCAGGCAGTAAATGAGCGGCGCTCGGCATCGGCTATGGCTAATGTGTTTTCTGATGTGAAGTTTACGCCATGGTTAAGATATCGCCTTAATTTTGGAACACAGTTCCGTACATTCCGGATTGGAGCATGGACTGGTCCCGAAGCTACCAATCATTTAACAAACAGACCGAACACCGCAGGTTATAACAGAGATGAGAACTTTTCGTGGGTGGCAGAAAATCTTCTGTATTTAGATAAAACCTTCGGAAGTGATCATGTATTGGGAGTGACCCTTTTGCAGTCTGCTCAAAAGTCACGAAGAGAAAATGTAGCGGCAAGCGTCTCTGGTTCTACTATTCCTACAAGTATGTGGTATGATCTTGCTTCTAATTCAAACGGACAGCCTAATAGCTACGGATCGGGATTTACAGAAAATACCTTGTCTTCCTGGATGATTCGCGGTAATTACACATTAAAGAATAAATATTTGTTAACTGCTTCCGGACGCTTCGACGGTGCGTCTGTACTTGCCCCGGAACACAAATGGGACTTTTTCCCTTCATTCGCACTAGCATGGAAGATGCATGAAGAGAAATTCTTAGACGGAATAGATTGGATAAATGAATTGAAACCTCGTTTGGGATTTGGGGTGACCGGTAATTCTTCTGTCGATCCCTATACTACTACCGGTCCGTTAAGCCGAAACCCATATATATTCGGTAATGCCCCTGCAGTTGGCTATTTGCCGCAACTAATACAAAACCGGGATTTAGCCTGGGAGAAAACCAGCCAATGGAATCTGGGACTTGATTTCAATATTCTGGACAGGCGCCTATCGGGAGCTATTGAGGTATATGATTCAAGAACATCTGATATAATTATGCCGAGAACTTTAATTGCAACTACTGGATATGTTACCAAGTTTGAAAATATCGGTAAAACCAGAAACCGGGGCTTGGAAATAACGCTTTCATCTGACAATATCAGGAAGAATAACTTTAGCTGGAGCACCGACCTCAATTTCACAACCAACAGGGAGGAAATAGTTGAGTTGATTAATGGTAAGGAAGATATGCTTGCGAATAACTGGTTTATAGGCGAGCCCTTGCAGGCATTTTATTACTATGATCACAATGGTCTTTGGCAAAATACTCCCGAAGATCTTGCAGAAATGGCAAAATTTAAAGCAACCGGCGGTCTTAATTTTTATCCCGGAACGGTTCGGATAGTAGATCAAAACGGCGATTACAGAATCGATGGTAACGATATGGTGATCAGAGGTTCTGCCCGGCCTAAATGGACCGCGGGTATCACCAACACATTCAACTATAAGAATTTTAGTTTAAGCTCCTTTATTTACACACGTATCGGGCAAACCTATTTTGGGGGTTACCCGAATTCTTATGGAGGTATTTTCCCTAACGGACGTGTAGAAAATGATATGTGGTCATGGACTAATCCGGGCGGACGCTGGCCAATGCCTGTTATGGGAGCTACAGTAAGTAACTTCTCGCAAGCAATGCAATACAACCGCGGTTCTTTTGTAGCGGTTAGAAATATTTCGCTTACCTACGATGTTCCCTCGAGGCTGATCGAAAAATATACCCTAAAAAACGTTCAGCTAAATATTCAAGTGCTAAACCCTTTCCTTTTTGGAGGAGACCTGGTTAAGTGGGGAATAAATCCTGATGATGAAACAAACTGGGAAAGAATTTCAACCAACGGCGGGCCTCTGGGCGGAACGAATAATAATACAATTCAGCCTCAGAGTTTTGTATTTGGGATACGCGCAGGTTTGTAAAACTTATTAAAAAGATCGTTATGAAAAGATATATTTCAATTTTGACTGTATTGATTTTGATCAGCCTTGGCTCCTGCAAGAAATTTCTGGAAGAAGAGCAGGTTGCAAGTTTAACCCAGGAATATTACGAGGACGAAAACGGGCTGAACTCCCTTATTAATGGACTTTATGTTTACGCGCGGGTAAAGCATGAGTGGGACGGCAACGGAACTAAATTAATTGAACCCGAAACAGATGCCTACATGCATACCAACCTGGGCTTTGCCAGAATGAGTCCCGAACAGTATGGTTCTGATATAACAGGGATCGCACCAAATGTAAATAACTACCTGGGCAGCGCAAATGCTGGTTTTGCGCCAATGGGTGCTTACCCCCATATTAATAATTGTAACATAGCTCTGGATGTTATAGATAATATTCGCCCCGGGAGATTTGGAACGGATGAAACTTTCAGAAAAGCCCGCAGAGCAGAAATCTTGTTTTTAAGATCCTGGGCCTACTATTTAATATCCAATCAATTGGGAGATGTGCCCTTACTGCTAACTCCGACCACGCAGGACCAGGGCGTTTATTTTTATCCGAAATCGAAGCTTGAAGACATATACAGACAGATAATTGCTGATATGCGGTATGCCTACGATAATCTTCCCGGAACAACTGACCAGGGTCGTGCATCGAAATGGGCCGCCGGACATTTCCTTTCTAAGCTATATCTTAATCGTGCACAAGCGGCAGGGTTTCAAAATAGCGGGGAATTGTATTTGCAAATGCTATACAAAGGAAATGTAGCTACGGATCTCGATTCGGTAATCAGTATTTCTACCGCAGTTATCAACGCAATGGGTGGAGTAGCCGGACTGGCACCGGATTATTGGACTTTATTTGATCCAAATGTATCAGAAACAAATCCTCATAAAGAAGTTTTGTGGTCAGCGCAGTTTGATTTAAACACTACCTTAAACGGGCGCTTTCAAAATCGCTCAATTAATTATCATATTGGAGATTATACAAATCAAACAGGCGTAGCCCGTGCCATGATCTATGGTCGGCCTTTTGGTACGTACAAACCCACCGACTGGGGATACGATAATTTTAGAGATAAAGTAAACGACTCCAGATATTACAAAACCTTTCAGTACGAATATATCAGTAATATGCCTCTAGCCACAAGTTCATCCTATACCTGGAGTGCCGCCGCTGCTGCGTGGTGGAATGCTAATAAACCCGCGGGTGAGCCTGCCGTTACTGCCGGCAGTAAAAGAATACTTACCGGTCAACGGGCACTTATATATCTGGAAAACCAGAGAGAAGAAGCGCTCGATTCCGCAATGGTAATGAGTATGCCTTTTCAGTTTATGGTTCGCTGGATCAGATCTGCTACCACAGGACGATATTATTACAGGTTGTTCATAGACCAGTCTTCAATGGGATTGGCGACAGGCAGAACAGCGCCCTATCTGTCTTCTAAGAAATATACAGATCCCAAAAGGGGGGGCAGTTCTGATGAAGCCAACTTCAATAGTGAAAGTGGTACCCGGGATGTTATTTTAATGCGGCTGGCAGAAACCTACCTGATTCGTGCAGAGGCTTATGGACGGAAGGGTCAGTACGCATTGGCTGTGAGTGATATTAATGTTTTGCGACAAAGAGCAGCTTATAAACCAGGAGAGGCACGCCCCAGGGTTCTGGTTGAATTCGAGCCGAAAGCGACTACTTTGGCAGCTGGAGAAAGACAGGCGCCTTATTCTGCAGGTGCGGGCGCATATCCGGCAATTCAGGTATCGGAAAATCATTTTACACCGGGCACTCCTCAGGCTTTGGCCGAAGGGTATATCCCTACGGTCTCCTCAAAGCCTGAAATGTTTATTCATTTTATTTACAATGAAAAAGGGCGTGAATTTTTGTCGGAAGGAATAGCCTGGGAAGATTTACATAATGCCGGAATTTTGTACGACCGTGTTGTCTACCTTAATCAAATGGCTTCACCATTGACCGGCTTATGGCCTGTCGCTTTTAATACCCAAAGCGGTAATGGGCAGAATGGAAACGGGAAAGGGCAGATGCAAAAACATTACACTTTCAGGCCATGGCCCAATGCATATCTTGTGCAGTTAACCGATGCTAGTGGTAATCCGCTAGATGCTTCGGCAAGAGCAGCTTACCAGAATCCGGGATATTGATCAATAAAAAACATCAACCACTGATTTTCAGTGGTTGATGTTAAAAAAAGTTAAATTTCTTTTTTTTTCTGCTTTTTTAGTTCGCGCCTTGTAATGATGCGAAGTTGGCAACTTATTGCCTGTATTTTTAAAAATTCTCCAAAATAGTTTTCTTTTCCAAGGACTTCCTCTTCTATAGCAGGACACTACAGGTTGCCGCCACTATTTACTCTCCCTAAATTAGTTCTATTAACCACTGATGAACCATGGGGGATTCGTCCTTATTTTAAACCTTACACATAACGTATGATAAAAAATTTACTA
>CBIHLM010000054.1:0-31318 GCA_966210515.1 uncultured Pedobacter sp. | reverse complement strand
CTACAGGAATAAATACAAATCGTCCTTTATAAAATATCTTTTTCATGCTATTGAGTTAATTCTGTGTAATTTCTTTATACAATTGTTGCAAGCGTTTACGCAAGTGAAGCACTGCATACCGTTTTCTTGAAACCAGGGTACTTACGTTTTGGCCGGTGCGGTCGGCAATCTCCTGAAAGGGAATATCATCCATCTCATGTAAAATGAAAACTTCCTTTTGTTCGGCAGGTAACTCGTCGAGGGCCAGAAATAGTTGTTCCCAAAACATATTGCGTAAAAATTCGCTTTCGGGTGTTTTATCTTCTATCAGCAGGAAAGCTTTCAGATCCAGGTTGTCATCTTCGTCTGTAAAACTATCGTCAAGACGTACTTCTGTTTTCTTCTTGTGCTTATCGATAATTTTATTTCGCGCAACTCTGTAAAGCCACGCTCCCGTTTGCTCAATTGGTTCAGAATTAATAACCGAACTCAACTGATACCACACATCTTGCAGAATATCTTCGGCATCAGCATCATTTTTCACCCGTTTCCGGATAAATCCCAACAAGCCTTTACTGTATTCTTTGATCGACTTCAGAAGGTGCTTGTTTCTCTCTTCGGGCATTACTATGCTAAGCAAAATATCCTTGTTTTATTCAGAAGACGAATCACCGAAGAAAACATTTTAAATTAATTTAAATTTCTTTCCTAAGACGATGTCTGTCTTCTGCCTGTTACAGAAATTCAAAGAAAGAAGGATTTTTGACAGCCCTATGTCAGCAGGGTAGATTAAGATCTTAAATTTTTTATCCGGCGAGGGAAAAAGAAGGACTTATTTTGCAGAAAATGGTTTAGTTGCCATTCCACTCAGCATAGAATTGCTCTAAAAATGCTTCCATAAATAAATGCCTTTGCATTGCAAGCTCCCTTCCGGTTTGGGTGTTCATTTTGTCTTTTAGCAGCAAAAGTTTTTCATAAAAATGGTTGATCGTCGGAGCATTGCTGTTTTTATACTCCTCTTTACTCGTATTTAATTTTGCCGGGATATCCGGATTATAAAATTCCCTTTGTTTGAATCCTCCGTAGCTGAACGCACGAGCAATACCCATGGCGCCGATCGCATCCAGGCGATCTGCATCCTGCACAACTTCGAGTTCCAGGGATGTAAATGTTGCTCCCTCAAAACTTGTCTTATATGAAATATTTCGGATTATTTCCTGAACATGATGGACTGTTTCCAGGTCAACTGAAATACTCAATAGAAAGTCCGCGGCTTTTTGAGGGCCGATTTCTTCATCTCCATTATGAAATTTCGAATCGGCGATATCATGCAGAAGAGCGGCAAGTTCTACTACTTCCATGTTTACGTTTTCCTTTGTGGCGATCGTTTTTGCTGATTGCCACACTCTGTAAATATGCCACCAGTCGTGCCCGCCCTCGGCGTTTTTTAAAGAATCTTTAACAAATTCTGCAGTCTGTTCAATAGAGCTTTTCATAAAGGCAAATTAAAAAAGATAAGATAGTTTCTCAATGCAAATAATGCAATATTGGAACAGTAATTGCTTTTATTCAATCACAAAGAAAAACATATAATTATGAGCCTATTAAAATATTTGGTATTCGGCGCTGCGGTAGCCGCAGGCGTAAATTACGCAACTAAAAAGAGAGAAGATGGAAGATCTTTGATTGACGATTTATCTGATAAGGCGCCAGAGTGGATGGATAAAGCCAAACAATATACCGATCAGTTAAAAGGTCAATTCAATCAAAGTACTTCAAATCAAAATCAAGCTAATTCTGTTCAAACAGAAAATCCGCCGTATTAAAATTTAATATAAAATACTAGCGTATCAAAATGCCTGGATTATTTAATCCGGGCTTTTTAGTTTGTGAATATTTAGATTTTGGGTGAGACTGAGGATGCTCCCTTAATCTTAGTCTAATATTTTTTCATCTTAATAACACATTTACGCAGCTAAAGTCCGAGAAGTAGATTTAGTAAAGTGTTAATCTTATATTAGCAAAATCTTTGGTTGCAATAATTAATTCGTCTTTTTTCAATGAATAAAGAATTTTTTCAGCATATTTTTGATAAGCATCAGCATATTGAAGCGGTTCCTTCTAATAAGGAAATTGCTGGATGGGCGTCAAAGCTTATCAGGATTTTATATCCCGAACAATCCAAGCAGATATTTTCGTCTTTACAGGAGATTGAGAACGAGCTTTTACAGCTGCAATCAGAGCTTTGTAAGATTATGAACGCGACGAAAGCCTGTCAGAATTGTAATAACGAAGAAAAGGCTAAAATTTTTTTCGACGAACTGCCGCAACTATACGCCTTGCTTAATACCGATATTCAGGCGATTTTAGCTGGTGATCCAGCTGCTAAAAGTGAGTTCGAAATTATCAGGGCCTATCCGGGATTTTTTGCCATATCTTTTTACAGATTGGCCCATGCCCTGTTAAAGCTTGATATCCCTTTAATTCCCAGGATTTTAACGGAACATGCCCATTCTAAAACAGGTATCGACATACACCCGGGAGCGGAAGTAGGGGAGTACCTGTATATTGATCACGGAACAGGAATTGTAATCGGCGAGACTGCAAAGATTGGCAATCACGTAAAATTTTATCAGGGAGTTACTTTAGGGGCCTTAAGTGTAGATAAAAGTATGGCATCCTTCAAGCGTCATCCAACGGTGGAAGATAATGTGGTGATTTACTCGGGCGCTACTATTCTGGGAGGCGAAACTGTTATTGGTCATAATAGTGTTATTGGCGGAAACGTGTGGTTAACAAAAAGTGTTGCTCCGTACTCAACCGTTTATCACGAATCAAAATCAAAAGTGGTAGAAAGGCAGGTGAATAGTTAATGGCCAGTTTAATTGATTTTGTAGGAAATACCCCCTTAGTTGAATTGCAGCGACTAAATCCCAACCCAAATGTTAAGATCTTTGCCAAATTAGAAGGTAACAATCCAGCAGGAAGTGTTAAAGATCGACCTGCCCTTAACATGATTCAAAGTGCGCTGGAGCGTGGGGACATTAAAGCGGGAACCAAATTGGTTGAGGCCACCAGTGGTAATACGGGGATTGCATTGGCAATGATTGCCCGCCTGTTCGATTTGGAAATAGAATTGGTTATGCCCTCAAGTTCGACCCGCGAACGAACCTTGACAATGGAGGCATACGGCGCTAAAGTTACTTTGCTTGATAGTATAGAAATTTGTCGTGATTATGCTGAGGAAAAAGGTGCTACCGGCGATTACTTTCTGTTGAACCAGTTCTCGAACCCCGACAATTACATGGCTCATTATAAAACTACCGGGCCGGAAATATGGAGAGATACGGATGGAATGATTACTCATTTTGTAAGCGCCATGGGCACAACAGGTACAATAATGGGTACTTCTATGTTTTTCAAAGAGAAAAATCCGGATATTCAGATCGTAGGATGTCAACCCACTGAAGAATCGTCTATACCTGGTATAAGACGCTGGCCGGAAGAATATTTGCCTAAAATATTCGATCCAAAACGGGTAGACCGGGTAATGGATGTTTCGCAGGCTGATGCTGTTTCGATGACCCGGAAATTAGCCAGGCACGAAGGTATATTCGCGGGAATGAGTAGCGGCGGAGCTGCATTTGCCGCTATCGAATTAGCTAAAGAATTACAATCCGGTACTATCGTATTTATTGCCTGCGACCGAGGCGATCGTTATTTAAGCAGTAATCTGTTTGCTTAAGCGATAAAATTTTAAACAAAAAGGCCCTGCAACATCTTATACAATCATGAAATTGATCTCATCAATTGGAGGAGGACTTGCAGGTGCTTGTGCCCTCACCATACTACACGAAATAGTAAAAAGAATGGATAAAGATGCTCCCCGAATGGATTTATTGGGGATGCAAGCGGTGAAAAAGGGAATAAAAAGCGCGGATCAGCCTGTGCCTGACGATAAACATTTGTACGAGATCGCAATGGTCGGAGATATTATAAGTAACACGATTTACTATAGTCTTGGTGTAGCTGGTAAAAGGAAATATATATGGCCCAAAGGTGCTCTTATGGGTTTAACCGCTGGTTTGGGAGCCGTTTTCCTGCCTAAATCTTTAGGCTTAAATCCCGCCTATAGCAGTCGCACTTTAAAGACAAAAGCATTTACTACGGGTTTATATTTAATCGGTGGCCTGGTGGCGTCTGCAGTGGCGAAGAAAATTGAAGGGAAGAAGAAAAAGTCTTTAAGCAAGACTGAAAGGCCTTTTGATTTGATTTCGTATAACCGGAATTCATTTTTGCATGGATAGCATAAAACGGCCTTTTATTAGGCTGTTTTTTAATTCGACTCTGGCTGAAATTTTTAACATCAGGAGTTTTTACCATCTGAAACGATAAAGGATTCTTCTTCATCAAAAACCGGGGCTGTGTGCATTGAATATGCAATCGAGGCAGCCTCAACAACTAAAAGAATAACAAGCGTGACACCAAACATAATTGATTATTGTTTTATGTAATTAACGCCAATTTTTGATTTAAAACCAGTTCAAATGAAGTTTTTAAAAATTTCATTTTTGTGCCAGATATCTTTAAGATTGTTTAAATGAAATTTATCTTAAATTATCATTGCTTTAACAGAAGGTGCCAATATTTGTGAATTAGTTTGGTGCTAAATTCTTCTTATCTAGCTGAAACTCTTCAAATTCGGTCGTTTTTTTCAGCTTTTTCTCCCAATTCCGTTTTTCTTTAATAGGCGCGAGACGCCTTCGTCTGTTATGAATATAATTATTTATACATAATTTCGCTGAATTTTAGAACCTTATCACATACATAAAACAAGATGACTTTAGATTTAACCGAACACCCTCACAACAGACTAAATATATTAACAGGTGAATGGATTCTGGTTTCTCCGCATAGAACAAAAAGACCATGGCAGGGAAAAGTTGAAGATTTGCCGAACGGGACAAGACCTCCGTATGATCCAAAATGCTATTTATGTCCCGGTAATGATCGTGCAGATGGTAGTAGGAATCCAGATTACGAGGAAAGTTTTGTGTTTACGAACGATTATTCCTCATTATTAGCAGATACACCCGATGCAGAGTTTAATAAAAACAATCTTCTTATAGCTAATAGTCAAAAAGGAGTTTGCAGAGTTATCAGTTTTTCTCCAAGACACGACCTGACCCTACCAGAAATAGATCTGCCGGGTCTTACAAAAGTTGTTGATCTGTGGGCTAAAGAGTTTCAATCACTTTCAGAGATAGACTACATTAAATACATACAGATTTTCGAGAACAAAGGAGAAATAATGGGTTGCAGTAATCCTCACCCTCATGGTCAGATCTGGGCTCAGAATGGTATTCCTGTTGAAGTACATAAAGAAACAGAGCGTCAAAAACTTCATTTTGAACAACATGGCAAAAGTTTATTAAGTGATTACCTGGCTGTCGAATTGCAAGAGCAAAAGCGCGTAGTTTTCGAGAATGAACACTTCGTAGTGCTTGTTCCTTTTTGGGCAGTCTGGCCTTACGAAACCATGATCATAAGTAAGAGGCATGTAACTACTATACTCGAGTTTTCCGAAGCGGAAAGAGCTTCTTTAGCGGATGCTCTGAAACGCTTAACTACCCGTTACGATAACCTGTTCGAAACATCTTTTCCTTATTCGGCAGGAATGCACCAGGCACCTGTAAATGATGGAAATCATCCTGAATGGCATTGGCACATGCACTTTTACCCGCCCCTGTTACGCTCGGCTACCGTAAAGAAATTTATGGTTGGATATGAAATGCTTGCAAATCCGCAGAGGGATATTACAGCGGAGTATGCAGCGGAAAAGCTTAAACAACTGTCGGAAATACATTACAAAAGTAAAAAATAAAGCATTCTGATCGGCCGCGAGCCGAAGCTTTGCATCTCTATACTGACTGTGATAGTCTTTATAGAGATGTTTTATAGAGATACGAATTTCCAGAGATTCTCCTATCTACCCGATTTTTCTCTTCCCTTGCTAATCTGACTCCAGGTTTCTCTCTCAATATTCTGACAACCAGTTTTTTAATGAAGTGTTAGGTAGGTGTGTCTAAATTCCTTTTCCTTTTTTGCTTAGCGGTATTAATGTAACATTCTGGTGATATTTAAAAAGGAAAGAATCTGGTAGAGTATGCGGAGTATTTCTTGGTGTCCTGAAGAGAAACCGGTTTTCTTATTGATCCATGGTCTACATGCGATTTTTGGGCTGCGGTACACTACAAAATATAATGATTAATTCCTCGATGACGAAAAAAGCAATCGCCTCTTTATTTTTACTAATGGTTCTTTGCGTAAAAACCCGGGCGCAGGAGCTGATAACCTATCCGGCACCCGCAGGCGTAATTTACAGCCACCATAACGACGACTACACTGTAAGGGTACGCACCCCCGGAGGAGAATGGAAAGATTTATTTGAATATAAAGTAAAAGTCGATTTAGATAATCCTCAGGATGCATCGATGGTTTATTTCGATTTCTCAGGGGTTGTCGAAGTATCCGTGAGGAAAAATAATGGTGTTCTGCAAGCCGCACAAGTGCGCCCTGCATTTTCTGAAATTAAGACAACACTTTCTAAAAATACCATTTTTTTCAAGCTGGATAAGCCAGCAAAAATTTCTATTGAAATGGATGGCGATAAATTACATAACCTTCATTTGTTTGCTAATGCGGTAGAGAAGTCAAGACCCGACCCCAATGATCCGGATGTTATATATTTCGGTCCTGGAGTCCATCAACCCAAAGATACACCCGGCGACGCGTACAATATTCCTAGCGGAAAGACAGTCTACATTGCAGGCGGCGCGGTGGTGCGTGCAAAATTGGTTTGCGATAATGTAAACAATGTGAAAATAATTGGTCGGGGAATATTGGATCAACCTGTGAGAGGGGTCGAGATCCGACATTCAAAAGATGTTGAAATTGATGGAATAATAGTGGTTAATCCGAAACATTATACCGTTTATGGTGGTGCTTCAAATAACATCACTATCAGAAACCTCAAATCTTTCAGCGCCAATGGCTGGAGCGATGGCATTGATTTGATGAGCTGCTCGAATGTAACCATCGACGACGTTTTTATGCGGAATTCTGACGACTGCATTGCAATTTACGGACATCGATGGGATTTTTACGGCGATGCCACAAATTACAATATCACTAATTCGATTTTGTGGGCAGATGTTGCTCATCCTATCAATATCGGCTTGCACGGCAATACCGAGAATGAAGGTGAGCGAATTGAAAATTTGAGATTTAAAAATATTGATATCCTCGAACATGATGAAGATGATCCTGGTTATCAGGGTTGTATAGCGATTACTGACGGAGATTTCAATTATATAAAGAATATCGTTTTCGAAGATATTCGGATTGAAGACTTTGAAGAGGGCCAGTTGCTGAATATCAGGATAGTGAATAACGCAAAATATAATACCGGACCCGGCAAAGGAGTAGAAGATATTTTATTTAAAAATATTAGCTATAATGGTTTAAATCAGATGCCTTGTATAATACAGGGTTTGGATAAAGCACATGCGGTCAAAAATATTCGTTTTCAAAATCTACGGATAAACGGTAAATTGATAATGGATGCAGAGTCTGCGAATATTAAGGTGGGTGAGTTTGCTTCGGACGTAACGTTTTCAAGATAAAGACGGAAAGGCAGTTTTATAGGATTACTTGAAAGAATGAGTAGCATTTCCTGAACTGGATTGATAGGTTGGTGAGAAATTTCAATAGCTCAGTTGAGTCATTTCAGTCTATGCGCCTGTTTCATAATATGGGGCATCTACAGGTTTCGATTCGGGAGAGCCTTTTTGCCTTAAAAAAATGGAAAGCAAGACGATAGACCCAACAGCCAAAAACTCACTTTGCCAGTTTTGAAAACTTTCAAACCAAAAGCGGGTCTCTCCCATATATTTTAGAAATGCCTCTTCTGGGAGGTTTTTTAGACTTTGTTCTGTGTTGAAATTTTTCCAGCTTCCATAGGCATGAAATCCGAAGCTTATTAAAAATAAAACAAGAAAGGCTATGGTAAGAGAGTATTCATATAGTTTTAAAATAAGGCCGCCTTTCTTTACAGGCCAGGGGGCATTTTTATGTGGTTTGGGTTCGCGGTCGACTTCATGTTCCCCTTCCATGGGTTTCGATTCTGATGAGCCTATTTGTCTGAGACTTACTGTAAGCATCACATACAAAGCCATCTGCAGAAACTCACTTTCCCAATTTTCGAACGTTGCCTGGATAAAATGGCCGGATGTTAGATATTTTCTAATACTTAATTCAGCTCCGTCTTCCTCTTTGAGATCTTTGTTATGCTCCACCCACCCAGTATATGCCTGCGCCGACCAAAAAATTAGCATTAAAGAAATGACTACAATGCTCAGGCTGTTTCTACGAAAAAATGAGTACTTTTTTTTCTGGGCTCGCATTAATTCTGGGTTTAATTAAATAATGTGATAAAAACAAATTTGTTTGATTTGAGAGATTGAAGAATCGCAGGAATAGGAAGTTATATTTCTTTTCAATGCTTGCTGAAAGAGCCAAAGATTTAAAGAAGATGTGGAGTTTTGAAGATGAGATTGAAATTGGTGCTCCCGAAGGGATTCGAACCCCTATCGATGGTACCGGAAACCATAATTCTATCCATTGAACTACGGGAGCAGTGCGGCAAAGATATAATATTCGAGTGTTTAATGGAAACTTTCATTGACGGTATTTATTCGATGTGCTGATATTTAAGGATTTATTGAATTGAGCGGATTTTTTCATGAAGCCAATCATTATTTTATTCAAGATGCTAAATGTTTGTATTTTTCATATCAATCAGGAATGCTTTTTTTTAACTTTTAATATTTTATACCAAATACTTGAAATATAGGCAAAATTGATTTTAATCTTTCCTAAAACGGTTTAGTCTTCCTATTTTTGAATTGTTAATATAAACAGCCACAAATATTCATAATTGTTATTTTTCAAAAGATGTATTATCCTAAGCGACTTTCAATATTATCTCTCATTATTGTGTTGGCGGGTTGCGGCAGCGCGAAGCTTATCAATAAAAAGCATTTTAATTATCTCGAAAATCAGGCTTCTATAACGCTTCAAACCATTCCTTCATCGGGAGATTCAATTTTACCCCGCAATGTAAATAAAGGAAGAACAACATGGCGATATGTTCCCTATCAGGATTGGACAAGCGGATTCTGGCCGGGCACCTTGTGGTATCTTTACGAAGCTACCAAGAGTGAGAAATGGAAGTTGGAAGCTGATAGATTTAGCAGGGTACTGACTCCACTTTCAACAATGCCTGCAATAGACCATGATCTGGGATTTATGATCTTCAATAGTTTTGGTAATGGTTATCGCTTAACGGGCAATCCCGAATACAAATCAATTATTCTGCGCACGGCAGATACGCTCGCCACCCTGTTTAATCCAAACGTCGGAACCATTTTATCGTGGCCCAGACCAGTTCCTAATATGGAGTGGCCTCAGCATAATACCATCATGGATAACATGATTAATCTCGAATTGCTTTTTTGGGCATCAAAGAACGGGGGAAGTCAAAAACTTTATGATATTGCCGTTAAGCACGCCGAAACCACAATGAAAAATCAATTCCGACCAGATTTCACCTCTTATCACGTAGTAGTTTACGATAAGAATACAGGGAGGAAGATTAAAGCGGTGACTCATCAGGGTTATGGAGATGAAACGATGTGGGCACGGGGGCAGTCGTGGGCGATTTATGGATATACAATGTGCTATCGCGAGACCAAAAATCCTGCATTTTTGGATTTTGCTCAGAAGGTTTCTGACGTTTATTTAGAGAAGCTTCCTTCCGATTTAATTCCTTACTGGGATTTTAATGATCCGGATATCCCGAATGCTCCGCGGGATGCTTCAGCAGCAGCGGTAACCGCATCAGCTTTGCTCGAATTATCCACTTTAGTTCCGGATAAATCTAAAGCTTTAATGTACAGGACAAAAGCAGAAAAGATGCTGGAAGAATTATCATCTGACAGGTATTTAAGTAAAGATAAAAATTCAGCGTTTCTGTTACATTCAACCGGCCATAAACCCAATAACTCCGAGGTTGACGCTTCAATTATCTATGCCGATTATTATTATATAGAAGCCTTGATACGACTTAAAAAGCTTAAATCCGGCAAGAATTTATATTCTCCATTATTTTATTAACCCAATTCTCATTGAATAAAGACGTATATGAAATTATATTGTTCAATTATCTCCATCCTCAGTGTTTTTACGTGTTTCGGTCAGGGCGTTATTGACAACTCCGAAGTGACTCTTTTGTCTCCGGATAAAAACCTTTCTGTACGGTTTTATCAAAAAGGTACCCCGGCAGGCAGGGTTATGTACTATCAGGTGAGCTATAAAAATAAGCAGGTAATTAATGAGTCTGAGCTGGATTTGCAATTAGATAATAACCTGTCGGAACGAGCGATGGCTCTGAAAGTGGACAAGCATGTTAAATGGTTTGAGAATTTAACGATTAGTAAAATTGCCAGATCTTCGAAAGATACAACATGGGTTCCTGTACATGGAGAAGAAGCGAGTATAAGGGATAATTATAATGCGCTGACGATAAATGCTGTAAAAGATGATAACCCAATATACCCTATAAATATTGAAATCAGGGCTTATAATGAAGGCGTAGCCTTAAGGTATTTTTTTCCTGAAAATGAAAAAGGAACCTATTACAGGATAATGTCAGAGAACACTGAGTTTTCTTTGCCGGAAGGCAGCAAGGTATGGCATGCATCATGGGCACAAGCACCTTACAAACTTTTACCCTTGAATAACTGGCCCGATGAAAGTGAGCGTCCTTTAACTGTTGAATTGTCGAATGGCTTGTATGCCTGCCTCGCGGAAGCGCAGATGGTTGATTATGCACGTACAAAATTTAAATTAAGTTCTGTAAAGCCAAATACAATAGTAACCTCGATGTATACGCCAGCGGATTTAATTTCTCCTTTCGGAACTCCCTGGAGGGTTATAATGGTTGCAGAGAAAGCAGGGGATTTGATAGAAAATAACCATTTGATTCTTAATCTTAACGAAGGATCTAAAATTAAAGACCAGAGCTGGCTAAAACCTGGTAAAATCATCAGGGTAATGACGCAAACAACCGCAGATGCCAGGGCAAATATTGATTTTGCAGTGAAACATAACCTGCAATATGTTTTGTTTGATTGGAAATGGTACGGGCCTGCGTTTTCTTTCAGTTCTGATGCAACTAAAGTTGCTATACCGGACTTCGATCTGCCTGGAATTATTCAGTATGGAAAGGAAAGAAATGTTGGCATATGGTTGTACGTTAACCAGCAGGCATTGCTCGCGCAATCAGATTCTTTGTTTAAAGTTTACCAAAAATGGGGTATTAAAGGTGTGAAATTTGGTTTTGCGCAGGTGGGCTCGCATCGCTGGACAACCTGGATCCAAAAAGCCATCCAACAGGCTGCAGATGCTAAAATCATGGTAAACATTCATGATGACTGGCGGCCGACGGGTGAACAGCGTACCTGGCCAAACCTGGTTACGTCGGAAGGAATTCGTGGAAACGAGGAAATGCCTGATGCAACACATAATACGGTCTTGCCATTTACCCGATACATTGCGGGTGCAGCCGATTATACGATTTGCTATTATGATAAGCGCATAAAAACTACTCATGCCCATCAGTTGGCAATGGCTGCGGTTTATTACAGCCCTTTGCAGACTTTGTACTGGTACGATAAGCCTGCTCTTTCTAAGGACGAACCTGAACTTGAATTCTGGGATAAGATTCCTACTACCTGGGATGAAACCCAGGTTATTCAGGGCACTCCGGGACAATACGTTACAACCGCCCGGCGAAAAGGAAATGACTGGTTTGTGGGTACTTTAACCAATAACGATGCACGGAATTTAAAAATTTCTATGAGCTTTTTACCAAGGGGTAAAATGTATATGGCTACTATTTATTCGGATGACCCCGCAGTTCAATCGGCTACTAAAGTTGGCATTATCAAAAAGAAGGTGGATTATAAAACTGTTGTTGATGCCAAGCTTCTTCCTTCAGGTGGACAGGCAATATGGCTTACTGAAATAAAAAAATAGTCAACAACATGATTAAGAACGTCAAAGCTTTTAATTTAACAGGGATAGCAGCTTTTTTTAGTTTGCTGTTTCTTGTTTGCGGAATCGACTCTACCGCCGCCGAATGGCAGTGGTCGGTGAAAGTTAAAAGTGTTGTTTCCGGCGAAACCAAGGATCATCCAACCGCTTTTTTATGGATACCTCCAAATTGCAAACAGGTTCGGGGAGTAATTGTGGGTCAGCATAATATGCTTGAAGAGGGGATATTTGAACATAAGGCATTTCGCAAAACATTGGCCGACATTGGTTTTGCCGAAATATGGGTGTCGCCAAATTTAAGTATCGTTTTTGATTTTAACGGAGTAGCTCAGAAGGCTTTTAATGAGATGATGGACGATCTGGCAGATATATCCGGATACCAGGAACTAAAGTTCGCACCTGTTGTACCCATGGGTCATTCTGCTCTGGCCAGCTATCCCTGGAATTTTGCCGCCGCTATGCCTGAGCGAACACTGGCGGTAATTTCCATACATGGTGATGCTCCGTTAACCGACATGACGGGGAGCGGCAAACCTAATCCTGATTGGGGAAACCGGAATATCGATGGTATTCCCGGGCTGATCGTAATTGGGGAATACGAATGGTTGGAAGGACGCATACAGCCCGCCATAGCATTTAAGAAAAAATATCCCCGATCTGCCGTAGCTTTATTGGCGGATGCCGGGTATGGTCACTTCGATTATTCGGACGGTCTTATAGATTTTCTGAGCATGTTTCTCCGTAAAGCTGCGAAACAGAGGCTGCCAGCAGTATTACCGTTAAATGGGCCTGTTAATCTGAAGCCTTTGAATCCTGAAAAGGGATGGCTGGTAGACAGGTGGAGAATGAATGAGACTTTACACGCATCTTCTGCCCCCTGGAAGCAGTATCGTGGCGACAAAACAGAGGCTTTTTGGGCATTCGATAAAGAGATGGCAAAGGCAACAGAACGCTATTATAACAGAGCTCGAGCTAAAACACCTCAGCATATCGGATATCTGAATAGCGGAAAACTTTTGCCCGGCGCAGGCTCTTTTATTGGTTATAAACTTCCTTTCATGCCGCAAAGCGATGGCCTGAGCTTTAATATTTCCGCTGGGTTCCTTGACTCGGCTCAGGGGAAATCACTTACATCAGATCACGCGAAAGGAAAAATCACTATAAGCCGTATCTGTGGCCCTGTTCAAAAGATTAACGACACGACCTTTAGCATTAGATTTTACAGAATGGGTTTAGATAATCCTAAACGGACCGGAGATATTTGGTTAATGGCGAGCCATCCCGGTGATAAGCGGTATAAATCAACAGTCCAGCAGGCTAATTTTAAAATACCCCTGCGAAATGAAGCGGGAGCTGCACAGCAGCTTGACTTCCCCCGACCACCCGATCAAAAGGTTGGCGTTAAAGGACTAACATTGGGTGCCACATCAAGCTCGGGCGAGAAGGTTTATTATTATGTAAAAGAAGGCCCTGCCGAGATCCGGGATAATTTTTTACAGTTTACTAAGATTCCTCCCAGAGCAAAATATCCTCTAAAAGTAACTGTTGTTGCCTGGCAGTGGGGGCGAAATATTGAACCTAAACTACAGTCTGCAAAACCAATTGAACAGAGTTTTTATATTGTAAGGTAGTGTAAAATGAAGATAAACTTCTTTTATCAGAAATGCCGATCATAAGCGACTTTCACATGATCAGAAGTAGCAGATTGTTTTTTATATAAACCGATTTAGTAGATATTTATATATTTGAAATAGATTATAAACCAAAAGTACGGAGAAGTAATTTTCAATGTACAAAAGCCTTTCTTAAATAATTCTTTATGATACCAGAAACAACCTTAGTTGAAAAATCAGTACCAGCCAAACCAGCATTTACTGAAAAGAAATTCCTGCTTACCCTGATATTCGTCACATCCCTTTTTATGTTTTGGGGGATTGCAATTACCATGGCCGATATTTTAAACAGGCACTTTCAGAGCACTCTGAGCCTGAGCAGAAGTCAGTCTGCCTTTGTACAATTTGCAATCTTTGGTGCTTACTTTGTCATGGGTATTCCTGCCGGGTTGTTTATGAAGCGGTTTGGGTATAAGAATGGAGTTTTATTGGGTTTATCCCTTTTTGCCACGGGGGCTTTTCTTTTTGTGCCTGCGGCGAATACGGCATCATTTACTTTTTTCGGGATAGCGTTATTTATCCTGGGATGCGGTTTATCCACACTTGAGACTGTAGCGCATCCATTTATGGCCGCCCTGGGAGATCAGAGAACCAGCGATCAGAGGGTGAATTTTGCTCAGTCATTTAATGCTGTTGGAGCGATGCTCGGACCAGCTATCGGATCCTACTTTTTATTCCAGAATTACACTCCCGGCAGTACAGATCTTACATCTGTTAAGATTTTATATTTAGTTATCGGCGGCCTGATTGCCCTTATTGCAATTTCGTTTTCTTTTGTAAAAGTTCCACCCACAACCGATCCTCACGCTGTTTCTGCTGATGGCGATGCCGTAAATATCGACCTGACACCCGGAAAAAAGTTATTCGAGCACACTCATTTTAGATGGGCTGTAGCTGCTCAGTTTTTTAACGTAGCCGCTCAAAGCGGAACCTGGGCGTTTTTTATAAACTACGGTCATGAGCAAATGGGATTTAGTGAAGCAACTGCGGGTAAGTATATGGTGCTGTTTATGTTCATGATGCTTTCAGGACGTTTCATCGGTACTTTTTTAATGCGGGTTATTGCACCTGCGACTTTGCTTGCAAGCTTTGCGCTGGCAAATATTCTCATGTGTATCATCGTTGCTCAGGATTTTGGTTGGCCATCTTTTATTGCTCTGCTTGCAATCAATTTCTTTTTCAGTATCATGTTCCCGACAATTTTCAGTCTGGGTCTTAAAAATCTTGGGAAACATACGCAACAGGCCTCTTCCTTTATTTCAATGGGAGTTGTAGGTGGTGCGCTTTTCCCGCTTATTATGGGTAAAGTTGCAGATAACGTGGGCGTAGCCCATGCTTATTATTTGCCTATCATCTGCTACATCGTAATCTTCGCGTTTGGCGCTAAGTTTTATAAAGTAAAACACTAATGTTCGATAGAATGCTTACCGGTATGCTTATTGGCTTGTTATTGCTTGCCAATAATGTAAACGCACAGCCGGTAAGGGGCTATGATTTCAGGTTGATAGATAGCAAGATAAACGCTTGGGTCGACTCAGGATATTATACAGGTGCGTCGATTATAGTAGCTCAGGAGGATAAAATAATCTATCGGAAATATTTCGGTGATTACAAGCCCGAGACTGTTGCCTATATAGCTTCTGCCGGGAAGTGGCTTGCCGCCGCTACCATAGCTGCTGTAGTTGATGGTGGGAAATTATCCTGGGATGATAAAGTAAAACAATGGCTTCCTGAATTTACTGATGTAAAGGGGGAAGCTACGTTAAGACAATTATTGTCGCATACCGCCGGATATCCTGATTATCAGCCGAAAGGCAACCGGACGGATAACTATCAAACCTTAAAAGAATCAGTAGCGGAAATTGTTAAGCTCCCGGCCGATACTCTGCCAGGTACTAAATTTAAGTACGGCGGACTGGCAATGCAGGTCGCCGGACGTATGGCAGAACTCGCGACGGGTAAAGATTGGGAAACTCTTTTTCAGCACAAAATAGCCCGTCCTTTAAGCATGGTATCTACTCATTTTACACCGGTGGATGAAACTCCCGGTCACAGTCCGATGCTGGGAGGTGGCGCCAGAACAAGTCTTTCTGATTATGCCGGCTTTTTAAATATGATTATGAATGAGGGCATTTTTAAGGGCAGGAGAATATTGTCTGCTAATTCAGTTAAGGAGATGCAAGCAGATCAGGTGAGAAGCGCAACGGTCCATGCTGGAGAATATGTGGAGAAAACAAGGACCACAGACCGAAAAGATATTTATGGATTGGGCCAATGGCGCGAAGAGCTGGATGGCAAAGGCGATCCAGCACTAATCAGCAGTCCGAGCTGGGCCGGCGCTTATCCATGGATTGACAAGAAAAATAAGGTTTATGGCTTTTTTCTGGCAAGGGTAGCCAGCATGAAAGGTGGATTCAATTCTTTTTTCGCCAGTCCGGTTTTGCCATTATTAGTACGGGATGCGATCGAGGACAGCCGACACCGGGAAGTAAAACGAGGATATATAGCGGTAGATGAAGGGGGCAGATTGTTTTATGAAGAAAAAGGAAAAGGACAGCCGGTTATTTTCATACATGGACATTCCTTTGATCACTATCAGTGGAATCCGCAGTTTGAGTCTTTATCTCTAAGATTTAGAGTGATACGTTATGATGTTCGCGGATATGGGCGCAGCAGTATGCCAGTCGAGTTCTCCAATACAATGCATGCGCGTGATGTAATTCAATTAATGGATAAACTGAAAATTAAGAAGGCACATATCGTTGGACTTTCTATGGGAGGGTTTATCGCAACCGACCTTTTAGCATTATATCCTGAACGTTTACTATCAGTTACCGCGGCCAGCGGGGATGTCTGGGGCGGTTCACCGGGCCCTTCGGTTCCGTGGACCAGGGAAGCAGTTGCTAAACGTCGTCAGGAAATAGATCTTTACAGAGAGAAAGGTATTCATAATAATAAATTAGAATGGTGGCAGGGGCTAACCACCCGTGACGGGGTAGTTTTAGAAGATATCAGGCGTCCGGTTTGGGATATGATTTATAAATGGGATGCCTGGCAACCAACCCATGTGGAGCCGCGATTTTTATTGGGTACTTCTGTGGCCGAGAAGCTGAAGCAACAGAAAGTAAGCGTGCCGGTTCTGGTTTTGACAGGAGATGCTGACGCAGGGCGTAGAAGTAAGCTCTTGGACTTGGTGCCTTCAGCCAGACAGGCTTGGGTACAAAACGCTGGTCATGTAAGTAACCTCGAAAACCCTAAAGGTTTTACAAGCCAGCTGTTGGCGTTTCTTTTTGAACATAAAAATTAATTGTTGAGCCTGAATGGATTTTTTTATTTTACTAAATCGATTTAGTGTATTTATGTTAACTTGCATAAAATTATAAGCCTTATCTATATTTATGAAGTCGATGATATATTGCCGGCATCTGGCGCCGTATAAAACAATTGAAATGTTAATGAAAAGGTACATCAGCGTTCTTCTGGTATTAATTTCCATTTCGTTAGGAGTAAATGCCCAATCGCATTATCCCGGACAACATAAGGATAAATTCGTCATACAGGATAAATTAAAACCGGCTGTTTCCAGCTTTGATCTGGATGAGGTAAAATTGCTCGACAGTCGCTTTAAGGACAATATGGAGCGCGAGCAAAAATGGATACTATCCATCGGTGTAAGCCAGCTGCTGCACAGCTTCAGAACCAATGCCGGAATTTATAGTGGAAACGAAGGTGGTTATTTTACTATGAAAAAGCTTGGTGGATGGGAATCATTGGATTGTGAACTCCGGGGGCATTCTACGGGTCATATCCTTTCGGGATTGGCTTTGATGTATGCTTCTACCCGTGATGAAAGATATAAAATCAAAGCAGATAGCCTCGTGTCGGGCCTCGCAGAAGTTCAAAAAGTATTAAATCAGGGCGGATATCTAAGCGCATATCCTCAGGAACTAATAAATCGGAATCTTGAAGGTAAAAGAGTATGGGCGCCATGGTATACACTACATAAAATATATTCCGGCTTAATAGATCAATATCTTTATTGTAATAATAAGCAGGCATTAGACGTGGTCTCTAAAATGGGGTCATGGGCCTACAATAAATTGAAACCTGTAACTGCTGAACAACGAGTGGTAATGCTACGGAATGAGTTTGGCGGTATTAATGAATCTTTTTATAATCTCTATGCTATTACGGGAAATGCGGAATACAAATGGGTTTCCGAGTTTTTCTATCATAACGAAATGTTGGATCCTTTGAGAGAGGGAAAAGATATTCTCGAAAAGAAACACGCCAATACCTATATTCCCAAGCTTTTGGGGATGACCCGCCAATACGAAATTGAAGCCCAAGGAGACGGTGACAAAATTGCTTCTTTTTTCTGGCAGACTGTTACAGATCATCACTCATTTGTAACCGGGAGTAACAGTGATAAGGAAAAGTTCTTTAAAGCTGATGATCTTACAAATCACTTAACAGGCTATACCGGCGAATCGTGCAATGTATACAACATGCTTAAGTTGACACGACATTTGTTTACACACACAGCAAATGCCAAATATGCTGATTATTACGAGAAAGCCCTTTTTAATCATATTTTAGGTCAGCAGGACCCCGCAACCGGAATGATTTCATATTTCCTTCCGATGCTTCCCGGCGCTCACAAAGTTTACAGCACGCCCGACAGTTCCTTCTGGTGCTGTGTGGGTAGCGGTTTTGAGAATCATGCTAAATATGGCGAGGCCATATATTATCACAGCGACAATGCTGTTTACGTAAATCAGTTTATATCCTCCGAATTAAACTGGAAGGAAAAGGGATTTTCCATGAGGCAGGAAACCCGGTTTCCGCAGGAAGGAGTCGCAAAATTTACTATTCTAGCCGCCAAGTCTGGAAATACTCTTATAAATATCCGTTTTCCTTCATGGGCAAAGAACGGGGCATTTGTAAAAGTTAATGGAAAAACCGTCAAAGTTAATGCTCGGTCTGGCAGCTATATCTCTTTTTCCAGAACTTGGAAAAAAGGAGATAACCTAGAGGTAAATTTTCCGATGGATTTGCAGTTGGTTGCGGCAACTGATAACCGTGATAAAGTTACCTTTACTTATGGTCCGATCGTGCTGGCCGGAGTAATGGGAACCGATAATTTTATTCACAAGGCACCCTACTCAAATCCGCTTCTATACAATGACTATTATACATATAACTATAATGTTCCGGCAGGAATTACCAAATCTTTAACACTGGACACCACAAAGTTAAACTCTGCTATAAAACCGCTTTCAGGCCAGAATCTCACTTTTAAAACTATAAAGGAAGGTATTCTGCTCAGGCCGCTTTATGATATCCACAGGGAACGGTATGTGGTTTACTGGGATTTAAAAAAATAATATGAGAACCTTAATTTCGTTTAGCATCGCTCTAGCAATTTGTACTATCACCGGAGTTGTCTCTGGTCAGTCCTTTGTTCATCCTGGAATTCTTCATAGTAAAGAAGACTTAGAACGAATGAAAATAGCTGTCGCTGAAAAGCAGGAACCTATTTACAGCGGCTTTAAAGTTTTCGCAGAAAACCCGGTTTCAAAAAATACCTATAAAATGCAGGGGCCTATGGCAATGGTAGGCAGAAATCCGACTGTGGGTCAGGGAACTTATGATACTGATGCGAATGCAGCTCATCAAAATGCGGTTATGTGGGCCATCACAGGCGAAAAAGCTTATGCAGAAAAAGCAAAGGAAATTGTCAACGCCTGGTCCTCAACACTAAAATCGATAACCGGTCGCGATGCGGTATTGATGGCTGGGCTGGGACCTTTTAAAATGGTGAATGCGGCGGAAATTCTGCGCTATACAAATGCCGATTGGTCTGATGCAGACATCAAGCAAACTGAAAAACATTTTAAAGAGGTTATCTACCCGGTACTTAAAAACTTTGCACCTTTTGCCAACGGAAACTGGGATGCGGCAGCGATAAAAACGGTGATGGCAATAGGCGTTTTTTGTAACGACAGATTAATATTTGAACGTGCATTGAGATACTATGTGAATGGTCATGGCAACGGTAGATTGAGTCATTATGTAATCAATCAGGATGGCCAGATTCAGGAAAGCGGTCGCGACCAGGGGCATACGCAATTAGGAATCGGTATGCTGGCCGAATCTTCTGAAATTGCATGGCACCAGGGATTAAATTTATATGGCTATGCTGATAATCTGTTGCTGAAAGGCTTTGAATATGTGGCCAAATTTAATTTGGGTAATGAGGTCCCTTTCGTTACCACACTAGACCATACCGGTAAATACTTTCATCAAACGATAGCGAGGCAGGACAGAGGTCCGCTCCGCGCAGTTTATGAGCAAGTGTATAACCATTACGTAAATCGTATGGGATTGCCTGCATCTTTCACACAGCAGGCAGCAGAGAAAATACGACCTGAGGGTCCTGGACGTCCCGGAGCAGATCATCCCGGTTACGGAACGTTGTTTTTTACCAGACACAAGGAAGATGCTGTTTCTGACGCTCGGAATGTAACACCTGCGTCGCCTGGCGCTATTATTGGGACGGGTTCGGAGAAAGAAATACTGCTTACCTGGGTAGAGTCCATTGGTGCAAAAGCATACACCGTAAAAAGGGCCAACAAAAGTGGTGGCCCTTATAAGGTCATCGCCAGTAATTTAGCCGATGCAAAATATACTGATAAAGCTATCAAAAAAGGGAAGGTTTACTATTATACTGTATCGGCAACCAACGGAAAAGGTCAAAGCCTGGATGCAATGGAAACCGGGGTAAGTGCAGGGCCTCCTGACAGATGGAGCCAACGTAGCATCGGAACGGGCGAGCTCTCTGGAAGTACCGGATTTGATGGAAAGCAGTTTACTATCGAAGGAGCCGGAATGGGTTTAGATAGTCTTGCAGATCAATTTCATTATACATATCAATCGATTAAAGGAAATGGAAGTATTGTTTTAAGATTTGTGCCTCAGCCGAGCTCACAGTTCTCCAGCTTTGGAATAACAATGCGTGATGGCCTTTCTGAAAACTCAGCACATATATCTATTATCATTTATCCGGGTAAAACCTCTCAGATCGAGGCACCGAACTGGCATTTGCAGTTTATAACACGAGAAACTCCGGGAAGCGCTGCAGCTATTAAAAACAAGGGTTCGTTTTTAGCTGATCCGGTGGTAACCCATGGTCGTTTAACCGGATATTACTGGTTGAAATTAGAACGAATTGGTGACGCATTCACGGCATTTGGTTCGACGGATGGACAGACTTGGACAGAAGCGGGAAGCGCAACCATCCCTTTCAAACACATTATCTATGCCGGGATTGCGGTATCTTCTGGTATTACAAGTAAAACAACAAGACTGATGTTTGATAATGTTCGGATTCTGAGGGATAAGAAAAAGAAGTGATTATCAATGCCAGGAGGTTTTTATCCTTTTGTTTTCCGTAATTATAAGTGTTTCGGTGTTTGTGTAAGCAGAAACACTTCCGATGCTGCCTGTAAATTCGAAATTACTTTTTAAGAAAGCCATAAGATGTTGCTTTGGTAAGGAAAGTATACGGCACCCGGCAAGAATAAGAGTGAAACAATGTTAAGCTAAAGGTTAAATATTATTAAAGGTTCTAATAGCAACTGATAAAGTACCTTTTATAAGAGGTACTTTATAGGTACTGAAAGGGTACTTAAAAGGTACTTCAATAGTACTTTAACCCCTACCCAGTTTATTTCTTGTCTCGTCGTGAATAGCTATGAAAGGGCTAGTAGGTTAACGCATATTTCACCGTTCATGTCATTTAGTAGCCCTGGAAAAATGAAAAATGATTTTTCTTGAAATATTAAAAGTGTATATTAGACAATTGTAAACAGAATGTTGCAGCACTAACCGATATAAGCTTTAAACCTGTTTAGCTTAGCTGCATTTAATTTTCATCAGTTTAACGATATGAACACTCGTGATATTAAAATACTAGAGGATGCTCAATTGATGGTGTTGATTAGTGAGGGGAATAAACTTGCATTCGATGTAGTTTATGAACGTTACTGGGAAAGCCTTTTAGTATATATCGTAAGAGTGATTAAAGATAAAGAAGAAGCAGGGGATATTTTGCAGGATGTTTTTATTTCTCTCTGGAATCGGAAAGCGGAATTAAGTAAAATAGATTGTCTTTCTGCATATTTATTCACTGCAGTTAGATATAAGGCTTTGGTGTATCTCAAAAAAGTAGCCGGCAAAAGTAAATTGATGACAATCTTACCAGAGTCTTTTTCTGATTTGCAAACTTCATCTGAAGAGCTTTATTATGCTAAAGAACTTTCCCAGCTCATTGATAAGGAAATTGAAAATTTACCGTCTAAGATGAAGCAGATTTTTATTCTTAGCAGGAGGGAGGAGTTAAGCCATAAGGAAATAGCCGAAGTACTTCATATCTCGGATAAGACCGTCAGAAAACAAATTCAAAATGCGTTGAAGGTTTTTCGGTTAAAACTTCAAAAGGAGTTTATTACCGGACTTTTGATTTTTTTAAAATTTTTTATCTGGTTTATTTAGTTTGCATAAAATATTCTTTGCTGTTTCCGAATTGTTCTTTCCTCGCTGTTTCGGCTAGCTCCTTTCCAAATGCTTACCATAGCACCTATTACGGAATTTTAAACGCTGGCCCGTTTAAAGAATCCCCTAACTCATTTAGAATATTTAGCATTAATCAGCTTTGCTGGTTGGGATTTTACAATTATTAAAAAATTATTTGATTGACGTCTACTCCCTGTTAACCTTTAGATATACTTGCTTATAATAAACCGTTCATGAAAGAAGACGAATTAATAAAACTTTTAGATCGCTTTGAAAAAGGGGAATGCTCTTCGGAAGAATTGAGCAGGCTGGAAGCCTGGTTTGACCTGTCTTCGGCAAGCGGAGAATTTAGTTGGTCTGAAGAGGAAAAATCGATATTCAATACGAACCTAAAAAAACGTATTGATGCAACTATAGCAGACAAGGTAAGACCTTTATCCATTAATTGGTTAAAAGTTGCTGCTTCTGTTATTTTGATAGCTGCTTTTTCCTTAATGATTAATACCTATCACACCAAACTTATAGATTATTTCGATCCTGTTATATATGCGCAAACTATTGTGCCCATGGGGCAAAAAGCAAAGTTAACCTTAAGCGATGGGTCTGTTGTTGTATTGAATGGAGGATCCAGATTGCGTTATCCGGAAAAGTTTAACCGCGACTTAAGAGAAGTCAATTTAATTGAGGGAGAGGCTTATTTTGATGTTGCCCACAATAAAGAAAAACCTTTTATAATCGAATCGGGTGGAACGAAAACACAAGTTTTAGGCACTGCTTTTAATATCCGGTCGTATGCACATTTTAAAAATATTGAGATTACCGTAAGCCGCGGAAAAGTTGCAGTGAGCAAAAAGGCTCATCAAAATGAACAACCCGTTTTTTTGTTGCCTAATGAACAAGTATCTGTTGATCGTTTTTCGTGGAAAATGGATAAAAAGAATATTAATGCCAGAGAGATAATAAGTTGGACACAGGGTAAGTTAATCTTTAATAATGAGCTATTAAAGAATGTAGCTTTAATTCTTCAGCATTCCTTCGACATCAGAATCAATTATAAAAATCAAGATATCGAAAATATTAGATTCACAGCTAGTTTTGATCAGCACGATACTCTTGATGAAATTCTCTTTTCGATTGCTAAGGCCAATAAACTTAGATATGTAAAACAAGGTAAAAATATCTTGTTCAGTAAAAAATACAACCTGTTTAATTAACCTAAAAAGCCAGATATGATTAATTAGTATTAAAGAATACCGGTAGGAAAGATTTCCTAACCGGTAAAGATCAGTCTCATAACTCCAATTATCGGCTGACCGTACAGTTTAGAAACAAATAACCATTTATTAACCAAACTTATCAAAGGTATGAAAAAATATACCACATGTAATTCCTATTTCATAAGACAAACAATGAGAATTAGTTGCCAGATCGTGTTCTTCTTAGTGCTTAGCACTCAGCTCCTTCTTGCAAGTTTTACAAACGGACAGGTTGCTTCTGAAGTAAAGATCAATCTAAAGGTTGAGAATCAACCCTTAAAAGACATTCTCAATACCATTCAACAAAAAAGTAAACTGCGTTTCGTTTATAACGATAAATTGATTTCTGCTTACAAAAGCATTTCGGTTTCTGAGAGCGATAAACCTGTTGATTTAATATTGAAACGATTATTAAAGAACACACGCCTGAGCTATATTGAGCGAAACCGTAAAATAATTATTATCGAAAAGGATGATGCGACACTCTTTGAACCAAGTCTTCTAATTAATGATGTTAAAAAAGATGTAATAATTAGAGGAACGGTAAAAGATGAAGAGGGGCAATCATTAATAGGGGTAAGTGTAAAAGTTAAAGGGTCTTCAGCAGGGACAACCACAAACCTGGATGGTCAGTACTCCATATCAGTACCCGATCAGGCTTCAATATTGGTGTTTTCTTATTTAGGATATAAATCAGTCGAAATTCCGGTAGCCGATAAAACCACAATCGATGTATCCTTGCAGACTACCGCAGAAAATCTTTCTGAAGTTGTGGTAATTGGTTATGGCACTCAGCGAAGGGCGGATGTTACAAGTGCAGTTGCGACGGTTAAGTCAGAAGATTTTGTAAAAGGGCCGGTACAAGATGCAGGTCAGTTGTTACAGGGTAAGATAGCCGGATTGACAATCGGTGCACCAAGTGGTAATCCAACAGCCGGCACACAAATATTATTGCGCGGAAATACTACTCTCTTTGGGGCAAATTCCAATCCATTGGTTTTAATTGACGGAATTCCTGGTGATCTTAAAACAGTAGCCCCGGAAGATATTGAGTCGGTGGATGTATTGAAAGATGGTTCGGCCGCAGCCATATACGGAGTCCGGGGCTCTAATGGAGTAATAATCATAACTACGAAAAGAGCAAAAGGAACTTTTACAAATAGTGTCGATTATAGTGGATACGCAAGCACTCAAACTATTTCGAGAAAGCTGGACATGTTAAGCGCTCAGGATTATCGTGATCAGATTAGCGCGGGAACAAGGGCGGCTTCATGGGATGCAGGAGGCGATACAGACTGGTTAAAAGAAGCCACTCAAACGCCACTAACGCATGTCCATAATTTGACTATAAGAGGCGGAAATAGCACGACAAACTATCTTGCATCCGCTAACTATAGAGATTTAGAAGGGATTTTCAAAAAAAGTGATAACAAAACATTTACCGGTAGAATTGATGTAAACCATAGCATGTTAGACAATAAGTTGAAACTTAATGTGGGCATTCTAAATCAGACCAATAATTATACGCGAAATTCTAATGGTGGGAGCTTTAACGGCTGGATTTACAGGCAAACAGTAATTCGTAATCCTACAGAACCTGTTTTTAACACCAGCGGGAACTTTTATGAGAACACAGGGAATTTTGATTATGAGAACCCAATGTCTCTTTTGTTTGAAAGCGATGGGCAGGCAAAAAATGTAAACTCTCGTATGAATAGTACAATTGCTTATACCCCCATTAGTGATCTGAAGCTTTCTGCTATGTTTTCCTATTCCAGATTTAATGGTAATGGCGGATACTCTGAAAGTAAAAATCATATTTCTACCATTAAAAGTAGCTTAAATGGTTTCGCTTCAGTTAACTCTAACCTGTCAATTGACCGTTTAGCAGAGTTAACTGCCGAGTATTCAAAATCCTTTAACGATCACAGATTTGTTGCTTTAGGGGGCTATGGATATCAGGAGAACGAATCGACTAGCATGTATTCACAAAATCAGGATTTTCCCACCGATATTTTCGGCTATAATAATATAGGATTGGGTGAAGGTATTAAAGATAGTAAAGCTACCCTAAGCAGCGGCAAATCTGAAACAAACCTGATAAGTTTCTTTGGTAGGCTAAATTATAGCTATAAAGACAAGTATCTGTTGTTGGCAAGCTTAAGACATGAAGGTGCCAGTCAGTTATATGGAGCTAATAGTCCGTGGGGTAATTTTTGGGCAGTATCCGGCGGTTGGAGAATTACTAAAGAAAATTTCATGAGTAAGCAGAAGCTGTTTGATGATCTAAAGCTTCGTGCAGGTTACGGGATCACAGGAAATCCGCCAAATGACGGATTCCTCAGTCAGCCCTTATTAGGATACGGAAACTATGTTTATTCAAATGGTAAATGGATAAGAACACTGGGGCCTGCTACAAACCCCAACCCGTTTATTCGTTGGGAAGAGAAGCATGAAACTAATCTTGGACTCGATTTTAGTATGCTGCAGGGAAGGATAAGTGGAAATATTGACGTTTACAACCGGCAGATTAAAGATTTGCTTTATAGATACCAGGTGCCGAGTCCACCAAATTTATATCCTGAAACTCAGGCGAATGTGGGTAAGATGGAAAATAAGGGACTCGAGATTATGCTAAATTTCCTGCCCTTAAAATCAAAACAGTTTGTTTGGAATTCAAGCGTTAATTTCTCTACCAATACAAATAAATTAATAAGCTTGTCAAACGATCTTTATAAAACTACTACTAATTACTTTACAACTGGTTTTGCCGGAATTCCAATCCAGACATTTACGAATATTGTATTTATTGGAAAAGGCATAGGTGATTTTTATGGGTATAAAGTAATAGACATCGATGACAACGGAGAGTGGATTTATGAAGGCAGAAACGGTGAACCAGTAAAATATGATGATCTGGCGCATAGTTTTGAGGATAAAAAAGTAATTGGTAACGGACTTCCTAAATATTATGCCGGCTGGAACAATAGTTTCTCCTATAAAAACTTTGATTTAAGTGTTACCATGAGAGGGGCGTTTGACTTTCAGATAATCAACTCTCAAAGAATGTATATGGAAAATCCCGTAATACAGAACTATAATATCTTGAAATCAGCTTACGACCCGGTTTTTGGAAAAGCAAAGCTTAATGTCGCCGCCCTGGAATTCAACAGTTATTATGTTGAAGATGGAGACTTCTGGAAAGTGGATAATATAACTCTGGGATATAATTTCAATAAATTTAAATCAAAGTATGTAAAAGGTGCCAGATTCTATCTTTCTTCTTTGAATACGTTGACATTCACCAAATATAAGGGCTTGGATCCTGAAGTGAACCGTATGGGATTAAACCCAGGTTTGGATGATCGTGATAAGTATCCTACAACCCGAACATTTACAATGGGCGTTAATCTTAATTTTTAATACTTGAAATGTGATAAACCTGAATAAGCACATCGTAGAGTCCGCTTTATTCAATTCTCAGTTCAACATAAAAAATATTCGAATGAAAAATCTAAAAAAACAATATTGGGTTATTATTCTGCTTCTTTCAATAATAACCATACCTGCCTGTACTAAATTAAAGGACGATCCATATAGTACAATTATATCTACCAGGTTTAATCCAACTAAAGATGATCTGGCCGCTTTGGTTGGTGCCGGTTATTCTCAATGGAGGTTTATTTTGCTGGATTGGAATGGCCTTTGGCGTGCCCAGGAAATTACCGGAGATCAGATTGTTATACCTAAACGTCCATGGGGATGGTTTGATGATGGCGTTTATCAACGCTTGCATAAACATACCTGGACCACGGATGACGATGTTGTAAGAAATACCTGGAACAGAACATACGCAGGAATTACCAACTGTAACAGAATTATTTATCAAATTGAATCGGGTTTAATACCTGTAACGGAGGGCAGAGAATCTACACTTGCAGAGCTCAAAGTATTGAGGGCTTCGTATTATGCTATCTTGTGCGACTTTTTTGGAAATATCCCTATTGTAACACAGTTCGATCTCCCTCAGGGGTTCTTACCCAAGCAAAGTACTCGCCTGGAGGTATATAATTTTATTGTTAAAGAACTTAATGATAATATACCTGCCTTAAGCTCTGAAAATAACGTTTCTACCTATGGGAAATTCAATAAATGGGCTGCGTATACCTTGCTGGCAAAAATGTATTTAAATGCAGGTGTTTATACCGGAACACCTAAATGGACCGAATGTATTGCTGCATGTGATGCTGTAATCAATTCGGGCGCAGGATATGTATTAGAACCGAACCAGAAAAATGTATTCTTAACCGAGAATCAGGGCTCGAAAGAGATAATATTTGCTTTGCCTATGGATGAGGACTATACTGATAACTGGAATGCTTTTGATCATCATATGCAAACATTGCAACAGGAAAATCAGGCTACCTATAATCTTAAAAATACGCCATGGGGTGGTATGTGTGCAATCCCTCAGTTTATCAGCACATTTGATCAAAGTGATGCCAGATATGTAAACAATTGGATAAAAGGTCAGCAGTTTAATTCATCAGGGCAAATGCTATATGTTGCCCAGGGCGATTTTAAGAACCAGCCTTTAAACTTTGTTAATGAATTACCCGGGCTCGAGAAAGGAGAATCTGTACACGGTTTTCGCCTTAATAAATTCGAAATTAAGATGGGATCCACCAACAGACTGAGTAACGATTATCCAATTTATCGGTATGCAGATATATTGATGATGAAGGCTGAATGTTTATTACGTACCGGATTGCCAGATGCCGCCGCCACTATTGTTACCCAGGTTAGACAAAGAAACTTCACATCAGATCCAGCCAAGGCTATTGTTACCGGCGCGCAGCTACTGCAAGGCAGTTCTTATGCATACGGACTTCAGGACGATGTAAATAATCTGCATACTACCGAAGGTGGTGCTGATATTCAATATGGAAGGTTTTTAGACGAGTTAGGATGGGAGTTTGAGCAGGAAGGTCACAGACGTACTGATATGATCAGATTCGGGGCATTCACTAAAAAGTCCTGGTTGTCTCATTCAGCAACTAACAATATTAATAGAACTCTATTCCCAATACCGCGAACAGAGATTGAAAAAAATAATAACCTGGTACAGAATCAAGGTTATTAGCCTTTGATTTAAAAGAGCTATTCATCTGGAAAAAGGGCCCGATGAATAGTTTCTTTTGTCGAAATAACATGCAGCTCAAAGTCCGCTAACTGTTGATTATTGACCAGATGATTTCATTCACAGACAGTTTATTGCAAGATCTCTTGACTAAACCGATTTAGTTTTTTATATTTGAAATCAATAAACCGGACTTTCAAAATAATCGTGCATACTAAAACTCCCTCTATAAATTGGTTAATTACCCCCGGCTCTATGTTCCCATAACATAGCCGGGGTTTTTTTCCGACGTTGGTTTGTATGAGATCTAAAATCATCAATATTAAATATGTTCTGCAAAATGTTCTTTTCGAGAAGCATAGGTCTGTTAAGCGTAATTCTAAGCAGCGCCTGTACGGTTACTCATAAAAACCCGATCAACATTCCGTCTCAAAATTATGTTTCAAAGGTTTGGGTTTCAGATAATGGAGATGGCACCTTCAAGAACCCGGTTTTATTTGCTGATTATTCTGATCCAGATGCAATTCGCGTTGGAGATGATTATTATTTAGTTTCATCCAGTTTCAACTGTACGCCCGGCCTTCCGATTCTTCATTCGAAAGATTTAATAAACTGGCGAATCATAAATTATGCTATCAAGAAGCAAATTCCAGCTGATGTGTTTGATGTTCCGCAGCATGGCAAAGGCGTTTGGGCACCTACTATAAAATATCATAAAGGCGAGTTTTATATCTATTACCCTGATCCTGACTATGGGATTTACATGATTAAAACTAAAGACCCGGCGGAGGAGTGGTCTAAGCCGCTTTTAATGCTTCCGGGTAAAGGTATTATTGACCCTAGTCCGTATTGGGACGAAGACGGGAAGGCTTATTTGAGCATAGCATGGGCCGGTAGCCGGGCGGGTGTAAATAGTCTGCTTACCGTGTACCGGATGAATACGGAAGGCACCGCTGTAATTGATGAAGGGCGAAATGTGTTTAGCGGCCATGATTTTCATCACACAGTAGAGGGGCCTAAGATTTATAAAAGAAATGGCTACTACTATATTTTTGCACCTGCCGGTGGTGTGGCTACAGGTTGGCAACTAATACTAAGATCTAAAAACATTTATGGTCCATACGAAGAAAAGGTAGTTTTAGAACAAGGCAGTACTTCGATTAATGGTCCTCACCAGGGTGCGTTGGTGGATACTCAGACAGGTGAATCCTGGTTTCTGCATTTTCAGGACCGGGGTGCGTATGGAAGAATACTTCATTTGCAGCCGGTAAACTGGATTAACGACTGGCCTGTAATGGGTATAGATAAGGACGGAGACGGAAAAGGTGAGCCGGTATCGTCTTTTAGAAAGCCAAACGTAGGGAAGATACACCCGGTAAATACTCCCGCAGAAAGTGACGAGTTTAACTCCGATATTCTCGGATTACAATGGCAGTGGCATGCAAATCCGAAAGTAACCTGGAGTATGCCTATGCAAAATGAGGGGGTCTTACGCTTGTTTGCATTTCCTCAACCTGCCGGTACAGTGAATTTATGGCCGGTTCCAAACTTATTGCTTCAAAAGTTTCCTGCACCAGATTTCACCGCTACTACAAAAGTTGAATTTAATATAGAATGGGATGTCTGGCAAAGTAAAAAGGCCGGCTTATTAATCATGGGGAATGATTACTCTTACTTGTCCATATCAAAAAATGAAAAAGGATTCCGGGTATCTCATGTGATTTGCACAGAGGCATTAAATAGTAAAGAAGAAAAAATAATCGCAGAAGCGTCGCTTGAAAAAAAGGAAGTGTATTTGAGGGTAAAGGTTAAGTCGCCCGATGCAATGTGTACCTTCAGCTATAGTGAAGATGGAATAAATTATAAAATACTGGGCACTCCTTTCCAGGCGAAACCTGATAAATGGATAGGAGCGAAAGTTGGTTTATTTGCCACCAGCATGGCCGACGTACGCACGGGTGGATACGCGGATGTTGATTGGTTTAGAATAGAAAAGTAGATAGGAGCGTTCGCAGATACGGGAAGCGAAATCGCTTTTTAATTGAATGTTTGGTCAGCCTCTCTTACAGGGGACATAAGTGTCAGACATCTCGAAGATGACTGACACTTTACAACGCTGGGGTCACCGACAAAGCATCATTCCATACGCTAACGATTCATTGAAATCCGCAACCTAGGTTAAAGCGATCGCTTGCAGTACGGGAAAAAGGAGCGGCCCTGACAGCATACTTTTAATTAGCTCCCGTAATTATCGTCGATGAATATTTCAAAATTTTAGCACTTTCCCTAACGCCGTAAATTGTTTATCTTTTCTTAGTTACTTTTTTTGCTCATCGATAGTCGCTTCTGAATATCGATTGTTAAATTGCTTCATTTGATCGGTTTAGAAATCAAAAAGCAATTGTTATAATAAAAAAGATACCGAATCGGTTTTTTTCTTGAAAAGTAAATTGAAAAATTCTGTATTTCTTGAAAAATCAATAAAAGATGAGAATTATTTCCTAAATCGATTTAGT
>CBIHLM010000053.1:0-31491 GCA_966210515.1 uncultured Pedobacter sp. | reverse complement strand
TTCGACTATTAAGTCCATTTATTCGGTAGTGATGTTTTTCAGGTCGTTTAGGTCGATTGCCGGATTTTTACAGTTCAAAGGTCATTTAAAGATACTTAGGTTTTTTTGAGCCGCAAATGAATTTCACGAAGTGGCCTTATGTCTGCACGCGAACGATGACCGTTTCCGCTCAATGGACCACAGTAGGTATTGTTGGCGACTGCTTTTTTTTCAAACCGCTTTCTTCAAGTTCTTTTTTGCTGTTTTGATAAATGCTTCTTTGTCTTTTTTTACTTCCTTCAACATTGCTTTTTGTTCGGCTGGTATCGTAAAATACTTCTCTGCCCACAAGTTTATTTCTATCATCACAGGCAGTAAGTCAATGCCTTTTTGAGTGAGTTTGTATAAGACCTTCGCTTTGCTGTCGGGGTGCTCAGATTTGGTAATTATGCCGTTTTCTTCAAGTGTTTGAAGTCGTGAAGCCAAAATGTTAGTCGCAATTTTTTCGTCCGATTTCAGAAAGTCGCCATAAGTGCATTGTTTTGAGAATATTAAATCTCGCACAATAAGCAACGACCACTTGTCGCCCCAAATATCAAGGGAGCAACTAACGGGACAATCTGACCTTTTTTTATTGTCTGTCATAAATTATTCAAAAGTACTTGCAATTTGAAAGTTGTTTGTATATTTGTACTTGCAATTCGCAAGCAAATTTACAAATTAAAAAAATGAAACAAGTAAAAATGGAAAAGAATATTTTAGTAACAGGAGCATCTTCAGGCTTTGGTTTGCTACTTGCAAACGAGCTACACAAAAGGGGTTACAAAGTAATAGGCACAAGTCGAAGCCCTGAGAAAATACAATCAGCTGTGCCTTTTAAAATGTTGGCGCTAGACATTACTGATGAGAATTCTATCAAAGATTTTAGCAAACATCTTTTCAGCGAAATAAAACAATTAGATGTCTTGATAAATAATGCAGGATTTTATTTGTCGGGACTTGCCGAAGAGACTACTATAACGCAAGGAAAACAGCAATTGGACACCAACTTTTGGGGAACTGTTATGCTGACCAACGAGTTGTTGCCTTATTTTAGAAATCAGCGTTTTGGCAAAATAATTACAGTAGGTTCAATTATGGGTTTAATCAGCCTTCCTGGTGGGGCTTATTATGCTGCATCCAAGCACGCATTAGAAGGTTATTTCAAAGCTCTTCGTTTTGAACTAAATGAATTTAATATAAAAGTAAGCATGGTAGAACCTGTAGGCTTTAAAACTAATATCATTACAAACTCAAAAGTTGCAGAAAATAAAATAAGTGATTACGATAAATATCGCACCACGCTTGAAGATTATACGAAGGATTTATTTTCAAAATCGGAAGAGCCAACTGCCGTTGTTGGAACGCTGCTGAAATTGGTAGAAAATGAAAATCCCCAATTTAATAACCCCGTGGGTAAAGGGTCTTCGTTATTCCCTGCAATACAGTATTTATCATTTAAAACCTTTGAAAATTCTGTAATTAAAAACGTCAACAAGTTTAAAAAATGAAAGCATACACAATAAATCGATACAGCAGGGAAGATAAATTACAACTTGTTGAACTTCCGGAACCTGTTGTTAAAGAAAATGATGTGTTAATTGAAGTCCATTCGGCCAGTATCAATCAATTAGATGTCAAGCTAAAAGATGGTGAGTTTAAGCTGTTACTTCCTTACAAATTTCCGTTGATTTTAGGACACGATGTTGCTGGAATAGTAATAAAAGTCGGCTCAAAAGTCAGTCGTTACAAAGTTGGTGATGAAGTGTTTGCCCGTCCTGCCGATTTTCGGATTGGCACTTTTGCCGAATACATTGCTATTGATGAACACGATGTTGCCCTGAAACCCAAAAATGTTTCAATGGAACAGGCGGCTTCCATTCCGCTAGTTGCGTTAACGGTTTGGCAAGCGTTTGTTGAAAATGCAAATCTCAAAAAGGGTCAGAAAGTTTTTATTCAGGCAGGTTCGGGTGGTGTCGGAACTATTGCTATTCAGCTCGCGAAGCATTTGGGTGCAACTGTCGCCACAACTACTAGTGCCGATAATTTTCAGCTGGTCAAAAGTTTGGGTGCTGATATTGCGATTGATTACAAGACACAAGATTTTGAAACGATACTCAAAGAGTATGATTTGGTGTTGAACAGTCAGGACGAAAAAACATTGGAAAAGTCTTTGCGATTAGTGAAATCGGGCGGAAAAGTCATTTCCATTTCAGGTCCGCCTGATATGGCTTTTGCAAAAGAAATCGGTTTATCGTGGTTGATGAAAATAGCCATCTTCTTTTTAAGTAGAAAAGTCAGAAGTCAAGCGAAGAAACTTGGTATTGATTATTCGTTTCTGTTTATGCAAGCCAATGGGAAGCAGTTGTTAGAAATTGGAAAGTTGATAGAGACCGATGTTATTCGTCCTGTCGTTGATAAGGTTTTTCCGTTTGAAGATATTAACGAAGCAATGTCTTATGTCGCAAGTGGTCGTGCAAAAGGAAAAGTCATTGTCAAAGTCAAATAGGTCTGTCCGATGAGGGGTATTTGTAAAGTTGCCATAACGTTTTTCAACTACACGCCGGCAGGGATTTTTAGCACTAAACTTAATTAGAAGTACAGAGTCTGGATGCACTTCACTTTCATAGAAGCTCGACCCCTGCTTGCGTTATGTGCTGCTATGGTGCGTTTTTCTTGTCATTATGTTAGGTTCTTTCTGCATTTTATTAAATGAAACGGATAATTTTCAACCACTTCAGTTACTTCAAAAAGTCCTGCATTTCCAAAATCTTCTTCTATAGTTTCTTTGTCGTAAAAGAAAATTTTTACTCCGCCAAACATTTCAAATTGGTCTTTACTTATTTGAGTTCCCAGACCGTAAGTTTCAGCATCTTTCGTAATTGCCGTAAAAACCATAAATCCATTTTCTGTCAATTGGTTAAAACAGTCCTGGATTAGTTTTTCCCTTTCGTCTTTGTCCAACAAATAAATTAGTCCGTAGCAAAATATCCCGTCATATAAATTGTTGTCAAAAGGCATTTCGGTTACAGAGCCGTGGTAAATTGTCAAATCTTTTCCAAAGTATTTTTTAGCTAAATCAATGGCTGTCTGTGAAATTTCAATTCCTGTTACGGTCATTCCGTTGTCTGTAAAAATCTGAGCATTTCGTCCGTATCCAATGCCTGGAATAAGCACATTTCTTACTTTATGCTCAACAAAAAAGTCTTTTGTGAGAACAGCGGATTTTGCAGGTTTTAAACCCCACATTTCCTGCTTGTCTTTAAATGCTTCTTCCCAAAATTCTGCCATTTTATTTTTATTATACGTAAAATTTATCTTCCAAAATCTCGCAATTATGCCACGTTGCCCAGGCATAACTTGAACCCGATGTTGGCTGCTGCTTTTCTATGTCTGTATTAATCATCGATGTGATGTTGGTCTTTCATTACACTATCAACAATTTCAACTGCTCTTTTCAAAGTTATTCCTTCTTGTTGGTCTTTTCTTAATTGATGATTTTCTTCTATAATTTCAACCGTTGGAATAAGTCCAACTGGTTCTGTATGAATTAATGTCTTAATATTAATAGTATTGTTATAAGTCGGAATTACTGTTTCGAACCATCCAAAGTACGGTTCTTCATTCACCCTTTTTGGATCATTCCACAAGTCATTTACTCTTGCGAAATTATCTCCATACGTTCCAGGCCAAATTTTCAGAATGGTCGACTATCGGAATCGTTAACCGCCCTCGAACAAAAAAGTGTTTCTCGTCAATTACACACAGACTTTCGGTTTTTTCAGTTCTTTGTGCTCGTTGCTCAACAGGAATTGAATAGTAAAAGTTAGGGAAATCAGCGCCAAAACATAAAGGTAGTTCGTCATAAATTTGTCCACAGCAAGAGCATTTATAAACGTCCTTAGACTCCTTTTTCTTAAAGAATGAAAATAGTTTCATAGGGTAGGTCGTATGTTAAGTAGCAGCCAACGGTTAGGGCTTTGCGAAGATGGCGGATAGAAAGCACTTCATTGTCGCCCGGCACCAAACTTAGTTAAATGTAGAAAATTTCGAGATAAACGTCACCCGCCATTTTTGCAAGAGCCTGTGTTAGCTGTTGTGCATTTTTAACAAGGTATCCAATATTCCATATCAATAAGTTTTCCATTGTAAAACTTAAGAACCCATTGATCATCGTAATTTAACTTTGGTAATAGTCTAACAACGGTATACTCTTTATTATCACTAACATCCTTCCATAAGTAGGATTTTTTGGCTGAAGCCGGAAAAGCATCCTTTATGGCTGTCAGTGTTGTGTTTTTATTAAAAATTATGTTGCCTGCTTTGACCGTAAATCTCCCGTCTTGGAAATTTATATTTCTAACGACAGTTTTTTCCATGGAGGTCTCGAAGCTTGAAGACCCGTAATAATCAACTGACACATCTCCGACGTCAAAGTAACCACCACAATCATAATTTGCCTTGATTGTACTGTCTGATTTTCCAAGATGTTCTCTTAATTTTGATCGAGATGTTTGAAAACGAAACTTTTCGTTAATCACAATAGAGTCCATGTCGAGAACTTCTAACAGGTCAGTGGCACTTTCTTTTATTGAGGAACTGGTCGGCACGAGGTCGACTGTTTTAGTGGATTTGGAATGATTGTTACCACAACCTATTGAAGCCAAAAGTAAAAGAAGGGTTGTCATTTTGGTCATGTCGATTTTGTTTGCATTACAGCTAACGATTATGTTTACGCATATGCGCAAATATCCAATATAGCTGAGCCTTCCCTTATCCTTATTAACCCCCTTCGCGTAAGTACCAGGCTATATTTATACGTAGATACAAATTAATGTTAATTTTTCGGATTATCCGTGTATACCCGGGTATACACGGATAGAAATCCCATTTTCCAAATTCCAATCAGAAAGGATACCCAATGGCCAGATTAAATACCAGATTTTCTCTTCTCCATTCGGGGTCAGTAAATTTAAAACTGTTTAATACCCAGCGTTCACCTTCGGGTAGCCAGGGCTTGCGCAGAGGCATAGCCAGATCGGTTCTGAGAACAAAAAACGAAAGATCAAAGCGCAAACCGACTCCCGCTCCAACGGCAAGCTCTTTCAGAAAATCTTTGCTGAACTTTGCACCAGGAATGGGTGGATATTGGGCATCATCTTTCATAAGCCAGATATTTCCTGCATCTACGAAAATCGCTCCGCGTAACACGTCATTTATTTTGGGCCGGTATTCGGTGTTTATTTCAAGCTTTATATCGCCGGTTCTGTCGGCGGCAATCGAAGTTGTGCCTACTGCCCGATCCGGCAAAGACGATCCGGGACCTAAAGACCGGGCCCTGAAAGCACGTAAACTATTGGTGCCTCCAATAAAGAATTGCTTGATAAATGGGAGGGAAGCACGGTTGCCATACGGAAGACCAAAGCCAGTAATTATCCGGCTGGCTATTTGAGAACCAAATCCCAGATTAAAATAATGGCGAAAGTCATTCTCTAAACGGATGTATTGCGAGAAGGGAACACCGAAAACTTCTTTGGCAGAACCCTGTTTAGCAACATTTGCCCCCATTGCCAGACCTAAAATAGTGCCAGCTAACTCAATGTTTCCGTTATAATAAAATGTATTCGTTTTCCGGGTTTCACCTGTGTTGGTAAACAGAAAATTATAGCTCGGACCGATAATGAATTGTTCTTCAATAGCCCTGCGAAGGTTTGCATTCGTATCCAGCAAAGCCTGGTACTGGGGTGTTACATTCAGTTGCCGCACATAGTTTACGCTAAGCACATTTAACTGATGTTCTTTTTTAATATCTTCTTTCCAGGTATACCCAAAAGCGGTTCTGAAAGAATTCAGCGTATAACTTTCGAAACGATTCAATAGATCTACGCCTAGCGATATCCGCGTACGCGGGATAAAAGCACCGGAGGATTTAAACTTAAACGGCGAAATAAACCTCGGAATATTTAAACTGGCTTCGCCACCCAGGCGGAATAAATTGTTTCCTTTATTGATGCCGGATATTTGGATGTCTGTACCTCCATAGGCACTTAGTGTTAGCAATTCCGCTCCTCTGAAAGCATTGCGATTCCTCCAGCTTAGCGTTATCTCATTACCAGTAAAGTTGGCCGAGGTAGTTCTGCCGGTAAGTTCTGCTCTGAGTGATTTTTTTGCGTAGGGAGTTAAATAATAATAGGTGTCCAGAGAATTATCTCCGGTAGCGGGAGTTTCAACAAATTCGTTTTTTACAAACTTAAAAGTACCTAAGCTCATCAGTCGGTTTAGCGACATGTTATGGTCTGTACGGTTATATAAATCGCCCTTATTAAAAAACATGGTGCGTTCAAAAACCTTGGGCTTAAATGTTCGGGTGCTGTCTATCACATAAAAATCGCGGTACTTTTCTCCCTCGCGGATGCTTACAGAGTCTTTTGATACGTCGTAATTTGAATAAACGTAGATATCATTGATGGTGTATATCTGCTGGGCTTTAATCGGGGTGTTTGATTTTACATTGACGATCAGATCTACTTTGTGCTTGTTGTTGGTACTGTCTACCTGCACAATTATATGATCAGGACTGAAATAATAAAATCCTTTTTCTTTCAAACGTGTGTCTATCCGTTCGCGTTCTCTTTTAATAACATCCAGATCATAGCCGTCTCCAACTTTCAAAAAACTTCTTGGCGAGGTTGCATTCACTGCTTTTCCCAGATCCGAACTATCGGTAGTAAACACCACACTGTTTATCATATACTGCGGGCCTGTTGTGGTGTTAAACTTTAAGCGTGCTCTTTTTCTTCTAAGGGTGGTATCAGAAGAAGCATCAGATCTAAAATACCCGCGGTTTTCTAAACGGTTTAGCACTAATGTGCGATTGTAATCGACCTTCACACTGCTGAATAGTACCGGAGGCTGGCCAAATCTTCTGCTTATTTTGTTGCCTATGCCACCTTCTTTTTTTGGATTTGCCCAGAAATTATAGATCCAGAGTTTAAACGGCATCCCCAAAAACCTTGAATTTGGGCGGGGACGGATTATTCCTTCCAATTCATTTGTTAAGGCTTTAGTTTCTTTGCGGCGACTATTATCGGTATCCAGAATGTTAACATCGGCACCCAGGTACAAGTAGTCGCCTTCGGGTACATTTTTAACCGCGCTGCAGGATGCCAAAAAGAATGGAATAGAAATTAATAGATTTTTGACGATAGATGATTTCATTTGCTAGTGTTCTGTTAAGCTTAAACTGGCGGTTGAGTTTATGCAAATACTATTTTGCGCTATCTGCTTTTTTAATTTTTAACTTTTTAATTTTTACTTAACACTGGCTTCCTCTTCGGCTAATTTTTTCGCTTCTCTCAGCTTCTTATCTTCTTTGGTGCGACTTTTAAAAATTTCTTCAAATCTGTTATAATCCATGTTAAGGATAAAGCTTAATCCGGTTTCAATAACCTGGCCCTCCACAGCAACAAGGTATTGGTCTTTACGATAGGCGCGCAATAGGTATCTTCCGTCTTTAGAGAGCTGGTAATCAACGGCAATGTCACCGGCAATATTGCTGGTTCTTTGGCCTACACGTTGCGATCCTTCCAATTCAAAATTGCTGCCTATACTTACCTTGAGCCTGTCGTTTAACAGGCGTTTTGATGCAGCAACATTTAAATCGGTCCGGTTTTTCAACTGGCCGGTTGTATAATCTTCTGTAGCTTCGAGGTTAAAGCTCAGGTTTACCCCTGCAATTAAATCCCCGGCAAGGTTATTCAGTTGTTCGGTCAACAGTTTGCTTACACTTTGGCGGGCAAGCGATTCGGCACTTGTTCCGCCGGCGCTGCTGTCGAACGGATTTTCTGAAACAAAGCGGTTAAGCAACACCAGTGCAAAGGCCTGCTTGTTTAATTCGGAAGGCTCTTGCCTGATTTGTTCAAGCCGGGTATTCACAGTTTCTATTACTTCGCCGGAAACAAAATAATTTCCTTCGGGCAGGTCGATGTCGAACGATATTTGCGGCTTTAACAGCTCGCCTTTTAGCTTTAAAAGGAGCTCAAAAGGCAAACGTTGTTTATATGTGTTTAAGGTCGCCTGGGTAGCGCCTGCCAGTTGTGCTTGTACCAAATCAATCGGTGCGGTTTCGGCCGTATAAACGGCAGTTACATCCATTTCTCCGCTGGTGGGTTCTCCATTCCATGTGATAGTGCTGCCCGACTGAATCTCAAATCGTCTTCTGATAAAGTTAAACGACAGTTCGTAGGCGCCTTCCTGTAATACATAATTTCCGACTAATGTAACTTTGCCGCTGGGATCAATTCCGCCTGTAAGCTGCGCCTGTCCTTTTACTTTAATGAAATCGCCATTTCCCTGGTCTACAATCAGGTTAAATTCTGCTTCTTTAGAAACTTCAATAGTTGAGGCGATGTTGTACCCCACAAGCGGAGATTTATTCAGGGAATCCAATCCGGTTGTAAATACTGTCGAAACGTCGGGATCATCCATATCCACAAATTCCACAATTCCTTCGCGCTCGACTACACCCGGGTTCGTCTGCGGCAGCAAAACGGTTAATCTTGTGTTTTCCAGAACCTTTATGTCGGCATCTACTTCCGGACTGTTCATATCTCCGCGGATCCTTATCCGGCTATCGACAAATAATTTTCCGTAGTACAACTCATTGTCTTTTGCGGTCGAATTAAGTACCTGGAAGTTATCACTTGTTACATCCAGATTGAACCTGTAATCCGTAAAGCGTTGGGTATAAACCATCCCATCAATATTGGCTGTGTTTCCGGCAGAATCTAATAGCGTAAAGTCATTGAAACTTATACCCGAGTCGTTAAATCTGATTCGTTCATTATCTACCCTGTAAAGCGAATTGAACATTCCGATCCTGAAGGCTGCATCGTTAAAATTTACATCTCCGTTAATTTTTGGAGCCGTTGCAGTGCCTGTAATGGCCAAACGACCGGTTAAATTACCGCTGGCATCTTTCATGTTTCCCATGGTAAAGCCTTGTATGCTTTGGAGATTTAAATTCCCGATATCCATGGTCATATCAAAACTGCTGTTGTTGATATAATAATAGCCATTCATATCCACCCGGTTTCCCCTTCCGGTGATGCCAACATTGGCGGCAAGTGTGTTTTCTCGCTCATTATTTACACGCAAAGCGATGTTTCCAACAGTATCGCCGCGAAAGCTGAAATCACTAATGGTCAAGTCGGATGTGAAGATAGGGGAGGTTTGAAAATTACGAACCACTGCATTTCCATTTATGGTTCCTCCTGCAAGCAGAGAATCTTTTCTTGCTATTTCTGTAAGCGTTTCTATCCTGAAATTTGTAAAGTCTATCGACATGGGATTGTTCAATCCCATCGGGCGGGTATTGATGCTAATCAGCTGATTGCTGTGGCTAAGTGTAAAGTTGCGGGCCATAACACCGCGGCTTCCAAACTGAATCGCATTATCCTGTCCGACGGTCCATTGGTCATAATTTAAAATAAGCCCCTCAGGTAACACACTAAATTCAAAGTTAGATTCTATTGCACGCAGGTTTCCGGCTATTCGGTAACGTTGGCGGTTTCTTGCGTCTTTAATTTGAAGGTCGGTAGATATAACGTTGTTTCGTATATTCCCCGTAAGGGTGGTGTTTAAAATTTGAAACTGAGTATTGCCCAATTTATTGAGAGCAACAGAATAATTTAACGTGGTGCCGCTTGCATCGGGACTAATATTGAAAGTTAGATTATTGAAATCATAAGCGCCATAAACCAATCGGGGCGCCGTTCCCTGAACGTTTAATGCACCTGTCTGATTATTGAAATTTCCAGCGAGTGAGATCGTCGACATTTCTTTTATTGCAGGAACAAATTGCTGTACCAGCGGATTGTTCTGCACCTGCATATCAAATTTCATGTATTGTGCCGGACCGGATACCCTTGTGGTAACAGTTGCACCATCGGGATTATAATAACGGTTTAAGGTGGATTGAATAGCCGGACCGATCAGCGTAAGCTTATATTTCCCTGAAGCATTGGCGTTTAAAAATTCAGACCGGATTTTAAGAGTATTACTGTCTGCACTTGCGGTCGAAACAGCACTTACCGAATCAAGGTCGACACGTTTGCCCTGCGTTACCATTAAGGCATTTGTCAGCAGTATTTCGCCGTTCAGGTAATCCGGATCTGCGGTTTCTAAATCAGCAACAATTTTCCCGCGAAAGCGAAAGTCGTCGGAATAAAAGTTGAGCTTCTGAAGGTTCAGACTATCTACATTTATGGTAGCCTGGATTTTTGGATAGCGGTTTCTGAAATTTGCCCTGGCATTTAAGTCGAAGTCTATGTTCGGATCATTCATAAATGCCTTCGCCACGATGTTGCCGTTTCTGGCGCTAGCATTTAACGTTAAATTGCGGTAGTTGTACCTGTTATATTCTGCACGCAGAACTTTGCCGTTTACAGTTCCGCTGAACGATTTAGCATCCATTCCACTTCCATTCACATTTGCCGCAAGCGTTATTCTTCCAATGGTGGCTTCTTGTTTTATGAGCCGTCCTACATTAAAATTATAGGTGTTGATACGGGCATTATAAGTAGGGACATCGCCGAAGCTAAATGTTCCAACAGTTTTAGCGCTGCCAAAGCTGGAGTTCAGGTTCATATTGGTAGCGAATCGTGTCATACTACCCTTGAAGGTTCCATTGAGGCTTACAGTTTCGGGAATGCGGATATTGTTTGGGATAGTGCCTGCCGGAACAAAAGAATAGATGTCGGTATTTTTTGTATTAAACCGATCGATGTCGATGTCGAAATATGCTCGGTTCATATCCGGAAGTCCGGTTATTCTGCCCGATCCGCGAAAATTCGTATTTCTGAACCCTGATATATCGAGTTGTTGTATAGACAGGTTTTCCACCTTCCCGTGCACAATCCCGTCAATGTTTATTACCTCATTGGCATTGCTTTTAAAAGGCTCTGTGTTTGCCAGTTGGGGTACAAATACGACGAAGTCCCGAAGGCCTATACGCGAATTATTAAGGTTGGCATCGATGCGTAAATTGCCTGGATTTTTGCTAATATCTTCGATAGAAGAATATGCCAGCCTGATTTCATTACGGATCAGGGATTTATCTGTTTGAAGGTATAGGTCTTCCAGAAATGTTTTGTTGCCCCCATAAAAGAAATTAGCACTAAGCCTTTGCAGTTTAAAGCCGCTTTTTTCGTTGAAACTTGCATCGTTGATCTTTGCAGCTATGGTATCCTTTGCAAAAATGAAGTTGTTCGCATCAAGGTTTAAGTTTTTGATGTCCAGATGTCCGTAATCCATACCGATTCTTTGTACGGGCATGCTTTGATCGTTATATCGAAGGTGGCTGTTTCGGATGTTGACATTGTCGGAATTGAAACCCCAGAAGGTTGCAACAGCTTCGGCTGTTTCTTTTACCTCTTTTACCACAACTCTCGACTCGGGCTTGGTGCCGAGCGTTATATTGAATTTCGAATCGCTCAGGTTAAATGTTCTCAGGTCGACGACCTGGTTTCGCATGTCGAGTTTATCACTCTCAATATCTAAGGTTCCGATATTAAAATCTGCATTTAGCGCAGAAACCGCGTTTCGATATTTTACGTTTATCCGGTCCAGATCTGCCGCACCCAATATCAGATCTAAATATAAAGGCTCGGCAGCTTCAGCCATATCCTTCTGCTTCGAATCGGCCTTTACCGCCGGCTTACTTTGTATAACAACGGCATTAACTCCCGAGAGCTTAAACTTGGGGATATTAAAGCGCATTTTTTCAAGGTCGAACTCTTTCACGCGGGTATCGAAATGCGAGAGATAGAGATTCACATCATTGGCCGTTGGCGCGTCTTTGTACTTTAAAACAATTCTGTCGAGATTAATTTTGTCGATCGAAAACTTCATCGCCGCGGCTGTATCGGTAGGCTGCGTGGCCGTACTTTGTGGGGCAAAGGCTTTTAAAATATAATCGAAATTGAAAACACTGTCAGGCGTACGGTCAACATTCAGGGTAATACCGCGTAAATCTATTTCGTTGATTTCGACTGTGTTTCTGAAAAGTTTGAGCATACTGATGTCGACTCTCAGGGTATCACCAGCCAATAGTGTGTCACCTTTTTGATCTTCAAAGTATACATCCTCCAAAACAAGCAATTTGGGCAGATTTAAGGATAGTCGGTTCACCTCGACTTTAGTGCCCAACTTTCTTTCCAGAAAATTCACAGCTTTGCCACGGGCAAAATCCTGTACGGCCGGAACTCTGATCAATACAAAAACCAGCAAAACCAGGACGATAAAAAATCCTATGATTCCGAGAAGGATTTTTAGCGTAAGTGTACCGTACTTTCCCAATTTAAGTGTCGTTTAATACTTAATAATTTCAAAAGGCTCTAAATGTTTCAGATAAGGGAATTTTTAGGGTTTCTGTGGAAGCCGGACGGAGCCCCGGTTTTTTGAGAAGGTCCTTCTTCGGGGCTTGTTCGAGACTGCTTCGGGACAGCTTCGGAAATTTCCGAACAAGTCCCCCTCTTTTTCCGAACAAGTCCCGAAGAAAGTACCTGCTTTCTCGCAATGTTCGGCAAACTCTCGCAAATGCCCGCAATATTCGGCAATCGCCTCATAAGTAGCTCCTAATTCTCCAAATCCGGCTTATGTTTGTGCCAGTTATTCATAAGTATAGCTTGTGTGAAGAACGAGCGGGTTTGATAAGGGACTAAGCTCCTCGCCATTCTCTTTCAATCTCCATTCTTTTTCTATATTTATCAAACCTTATCACATCATTATGGAATTCATCACCTTGCTGCTGATTATAGTTGTAATAATACTCTTAGTTCAATACAAATCCTCCTTCAATTCAAAAATCGAGGATCTCGAACATGAAATTATCCGCGTTCAAGAGCTCCTAAAAAAAGCCGAGTTTCGGAGAGAAAAAGAAACAAGCAAAGCGCAAGCAGAGCCTCCTATTCCTGTTCCGCCTCAAAAGGATGCACAAGCAGAATCCACTATAGAGCCTCCTAAAGCTGAAGTTCCACTCGTACACGAACCTGAAAAAGAGATTTCGCCAGAGCCATCAATTCTTAGTAATTCTTATCGCCCGGCCTATACCGCAAAAAAGCATATTCCCGAGCCAGAACCAGCGCTTTCCTTCTTTGAGCGCTACCCCGATCTGGAAAAGTTTATAGGCGAAAACCTGGTAAATAAAATCGGGATAGCCATCCTGGTTCTTTCAATCGCTTATTTTGTAAAATACGCTATTGACAGTAACTGGATAGGAGAGGTGGGGCGAGTAGCTATTGGCCTTGTTTGCGGAGGTATTCTCATCGGCTTTGCCCATCGCATGCGCAACAGCTATAACGCTTTCAGTTCGGTATTAGTGGGAGGTGGATTGGCCGTGTTCTATTTCACCATAACCCTGGCCTTTCATCAGTTCCAGCTGTTTAACCAGATCACCGCCTTTATCATCCTGATCGTCATCACGATTTTTGCAGTAGCCTTATCACTCCTGTACAACAAGCAGGAACTGGCCGTCATAGCCTTAGTAGGTGGCTTTTCAAGTCCCTTTATGGTAAGCACCGGACATGCAAACTACAACGGTTTGTTCCTTTATCTGGTGGTATTAAATACAGGTCTGCTGGTCATCGCCTATTATAAATCATGGCGAGTACTGAACATCAGCTCTTTCGGCTTAACCGTACTGGTATTTACCGCAGTGCTTTCCCAACTTAGTGCGCCGACTTATTATATCGGGTTTATATATGCCAGTATTTTCTACCTGCTTTACCTGGCTATCAATATCGCCTACAATGTGCGCGAAAATAGAAGCTTTATCGGTTCCGACTTTAGTATCCTGCTCATTAATACGGCACTGTATTTCTCCGTGGGACTCTATCTCTTAACCCAAATGCAGCTCGAACAGTACCGCGGTTTATTCAGCGCCAGTTTGGCTGTGTTAAATCTCGGAATGTCGTACATCCTTTTCCGCAACAGAAAAGTCGATACCAATATCCTGTACCTGCTAATCGGCATCACGCTTACCTTCGTTTCATTGACAGCGCCAATTCAGTTAGAAGGCAATCAAATCACCCTGTTTTGGGCATCAGAGGCTGTGTTGCTGTACTGGCTGTATCTTAAATCCGGCATTAAACTTAGCCGTATCACTGCCCGGATTGTTTGGGTGGCCATGTTCATTAGTTTATTTATGGACTGGACGGACATCTATTCCTCCAGCCAGGTATTGCCGGTACTGGCCAACAAAGGATTTATAACCACCCTCTTTTCGGCTATAGCCACCTTCGTTTTAGCCGTGCTGGTTAAAAGAGACGATACAGAAGAAGAGCAATACGATTTTAAAATTCCGGTCATACACCTGCAAATTATAGCTTTGGTCTTGTTGTTCTTAGCAGGGGCATTCGAAGTAAACCACCAGTTTTCTACGCGCTATGCCTTAATACGTTTAAACGTACTGTACTTAATGCTGTATGTTCCTGCTTTTGTGCTCGTGTTAAACTTGCTAAGCAATAAAGTGAAAACCCTGTTTTTGCCATGGCAGGCAAAGTTGGGCATTATAGCCAGTGCTATTGTTCTTTATTTCTTTTGTTCAGGTGCTTTCTTTAACCTTCAGCAAGAAATACTCCATAAAGTACCTCATTTAGCCAATCATTTTATTACGCATTGGGTTTCCGTACTTATAATTGCAATCCTGTTTTACCAACTCATACAGCTCTGCCGAAACAACCTTAAAGAAGTTAGCCTCACAAACGCAACCTGGCTTATTTGCGCTAGTATTGTGCTATTCCTCAGTGTCGATTTAAGCCTGGCAAGCAACATGCTCTTTTATTCAAAAGCCAATACCATTAACGAAATACAACGCGTGTATATCAAAACCGGCCTGCCTGTTTTATGGGGACTGTCCTCATTCGTCATGATGTTGCTCGGCATGAACCATAAAGACCGCACCCTACGGATCATTTCCCTCAGCCTGTTTACCCTAACCCTGCTAAAGTTGTTCTTGTTCGATATTCGCAATATTCCCGCCGCAGGTAAAATTGTAGCATTCTTTTGTCTTGGGGTATTATTGCTGATCGTATCGTTTATGTATCAAAAGGTTAAAAAAATTATCATTGCAGATGAAGAGCAAACACCGAATTAAGTATTTTCTTGCCCTGCTTATACTGCTGTCGGGTATAGCAAAAAGCACGTTAGCTCAACATACCTTTAAATACAAAGCAGATATCGAGACGCCTAAGTTGTCGGGCTTTTACAAAATTTCGCTGCAGCCAAATCTCCTTGCCCAATGTAAGGCCGATCTGGCCGATCTCCGTATTATCGACCAGCAAGAAAGCTTTGTTCCTTACGTAAAGCTCGAGAGCCTTCCATCAATTAAAGAAAACTTCATCAATTTTCCAATTCTCCAAAATACGCAGGATAAGGATTCCATTACCACGCTTGTGGTAGAAAATGCAAAGCCATTGCTGATACGCTCGCTCTGGCTCCGGCTTAAAAATACAGCCGTATCCCGCAGCGCAGATCTCCAGGGAAGCGACGACAATCTAAACTGGTTCGCAATTAAAGAAGATATATTTCTTCAACAGTCCGTAGATCATGCCACAAACAACTATTTCCAGTCGCTTACATTTCCCGCCAGCAATTACAGGTACTTTAAACTAATCATACATAACAAAAAGAAGGGCCCCGTACAAATCCTTCAGGCAGGCATCTATTCCAATACCCGCAGCGCACAAACCTTTATTCCGCTTCCGGTACGTGTGCTGCAAAAAGATAGCAGCGATAGAATCACGTATATCAACCTAACATTCAGCCGGAAGTACCAGGTAAACAAAATCAGTTTCCGTGTAAATCGCCCTAAACATTTCCAGCGAAACGTGCAGGTATATAGCCTCAGCGGAAAGGGAAAAACCTTACTAACCGAGGCTAGTCTCAGCTCCGGCTCTCAGCAGCAACTCGTATTTTCATCCAAAAGCCCTCAGCTTCAAATTCAAATCATCAATGGCGATAACCAGCCTCTGCAAATCGATAACCTGCAGGCATGGCAGCTTAATCAATTCCTCATTGCGTATTTAGAGTCCGGAAAAACCTATCAGCTACTCTTTGGCGATAAACAAGCTACTGAACCCGATTACGATCTGAAGTTCTTTACCGACAGCGCCCTAAACTACGTGTCCGAAATAAAGCATACAGCTCTTGAAAGCAATTCCTTATTTAAAGCGCCCGAAATAAAAAAGGAGCGGGATTATACAGTGGTGTTATGGGTTATTATACTGGCAGCTCTGGCATTGCTTATATTTTTAAGCTGGAAAATGATGGCGGAGATGAAGAGGAGGGATTAAGTTGTTGGATTATGTTATGAAAAGCTTAGCTTGTCTTTGTGGATGCTGTCGTCCCGTGCTTTGCTCATACCGCGCGAGGCATTAGCCACAAAGGCCGGTATCCGCACGCCCGGGTTTAGGAATGGATTTTTCAACCCTTGTTCCAGTATTTCGAGCCTGTCTTTAATGATATAAAAGGTTACATGCATACACCCATCAGGATTCGAACCTGAGACAGACGGTACCCGTAGCCTTACTAATGTCGAACCAGTTTATTGAAGATCAAGCAAATTGCTGATTTAAGTGGCTCTATGGTACATTAAGGAAAATCAAAGCCGGACAAGGTCGAACCGTAATGGTATTGCTTATCGCATTGGAAACATTCATTTTTTGAGACCTACGGCTTCGGGGTTTTGCATTCAGTTGGGTTTGGGTGTAAAAGTTGTCAACCAGTGCTGAACTTAAATAGAAGCATGAGGCACCAAGTTTGCACATCCGCCCGCCTGACATAAACCGCTGTTAGCGGTTCGTTGTTTCTTGTCCGCAAATATATCGATTGTCATTAATGGTTATTTACTCTTTCAATACCATTTATAATTCCGCCCTTTATCATATTTCCGAATCCATTATCAAGTAATAAGTTGAAGGAACGAGCTAACTGATGATTTTTCTAGCGTTGTCAAAGTCGTTTAGATCTTCGTAGTGCTATTTAAAGAAAACCAAATGCCTGATATTATTCTTAGTACTTAGATAAATCGAAGAATCATGAACAGAACTATTGGGCTAGTAATGATAATAATCGGAGCCATCATGTTAATATGGACGGGATTTACTTATACAGACAAAGAAAAGCTAATTGATGCAGGACCTATACAAGTTTCTGCAGAGAAAAAAGAAAGAGTAAACTGGCCCCCATATTTAGGAGGAATTTTACTTGTAGGCGGCATTATTATAATAGCAAGTGCAAAAAAAAGATAAAGCCAGCAAATACAGTATTTGCAGGCGTATAAAAATCAGATTAATAAAAATAAATTAAACCTTATCTATGACTCATATTAACGATGGGACTCAAAATCCCACTATCACGAAGAAGACCTATTTAATAACAATTGTTATTGCTTTAATTCTGCTTTCTGCAATTTGGATTTGGAAAACTGTTGAAATAAACAATCAAAAGAAAACTGCGGAAAATGAAAGACAGGTTTTGCAGCAGCATGCGTCGAAGCAAATAGTGCAGACCCATGAGCAGCATTTAAAGCTTTTAGCTAAACCATTTGTATGGGCGGTACGGTCTGAAATGATGCAGGGAAATATGAGCCAGGTTAACCTTTATATAAATGAAATGGTGAAAGAAAAGAACTTCCAACGTATCGCGGTGGTTAACGATAAAGGCATAATTATATCGTCAACAAACAAGAAAGACGAAGGAAAACATTTTTCGACTATTGGCAACAACTCCGATTTAGGCATTAACAACACTAAATTAGAAACAGAACGGGATAGCGTGATAAGTATGACAAGTCCGATAATGGGGTTTAATACTCGCTTAGGAACTTTATTTATGAGATATAATATCCCGAATGCTGATTTTAAGGAATAGACATGATCTTCGCTATTGGTTTGAAGATTCACCAATGAAGCCGGGTTAGTTTATTTATTTTTCAATTTATTCTCTTCGTTAGTCATTCTATTAAGAACAACAGCAATCTGCAGATGGGTATCGATAACTTCTTTTTTTTGTTCGAGCATCAATTCATTTTCTTTTACCGCTGATATTTTTTGATTCAGGATTTTGATTTCCTCTTTTAGTTTTGGAAATGAATAATTTTGTACCAGGGTTAATACTTCTTCAGAAGCTTTAAAAGCCTTTTTTAACATATCAGCATGTCCGGAGCTTTGGGGATTCTCTACGATTAAATTAGCCACTTCCTTTATAGTATCTATTCCGGGTTCAGCGTCCTTCGCAATTTTATTTGAAACAGATTTCGATAAAACACTCAAGGCATCAGCCATTTTCATCAATCCATCCGCTGTAAAATCGTGGCTGATATCCATATTGCTCCCTGAGGCTTCGTCGGTCCATCGCAAATAATTATTTACTACGTCCATTGCGCCATCAGACAGCTTTAAATTACCTCTGAGCTTTGTACGCGTATCCTCCTGAGGCCAATACGTAAATATAATGCCCACAAGTGCTATTGTTCCAAGTAGCCAATAAACTATGTGGGCCGTTTTATTTTCATTAGTTTTCTCTGATGCCATCCTATTGTCCGTTTAAAAAGCAAATGTTTGAGGTACCGATAAAAAGTGTCGCTCCAAATAGATTGGGACCTTTCGGTTCTTGTAGTTTGAGCTTTTCATATAAAGAAATTTTGGGATGATCGCATTTTTAGTTCCTAAATGTTATTAACTTCAAGCTCAGTCCACGGTTTTATTAATTTCAAAACCGTGAATCAATCGGGGTTAACTGCCGCCCAATCCAATATATTTCAATTTCGTCTCAAAAACCTTCTATAGGAGCCCTTGGAATCTATAAATGTCAACTGTTCGATCATCCCTGACAAGAGTCTGCTGTACCATCCTGTCGTTTTTACCATATTCCCAAATTGGGAGGACTGCCTGTTCAAAAAGCTCTTCAATTGCTAGCTGTTTAGTAAAAATTCGTGAAATTCCTGCATTATCTGCTATTGTCGATGGAATCGGTCTAAACACCTTCTTTTCTTGAACAAAAAAATTCTGGTAATGTTGGCTTTTTATAAACTACTGATTGAATCGGTTTATATTAAGACCTTTGCAATGAATTTTACAAAAAAGATAGCTCTTGTAGCGCTATTCATAATTGTGATCCTGCTTCTAAAATCGACCTTCAGTGTTTTATTGATGATACTGGCAGCTTCTATTATAGCCCTTTATTTTCATGGCTTAGCAGGTTTGATAGAACGAAAGATCAAACTTTCACATAAGTGGAGTATGTTTTTGTCCATTGCCGGGAGTTTTTTGATCCTGGCTTTATTATTCTGGTTGATCGGTTCAAAAGTGCAATCACAAGTAACTGTTATAAGTGAAAAACTGCCCACTATGGAAGAGCAAGCCAGAACTGAATTAAACAAATACCCATTGGGTCGAAATTTTTTAGATCAGATTTCGGGACAGAATTCGAAAAAATTAATGACTTCGTTAAAACGGCTTTTCAACTCCACATTTGGAATACTCGGAGATATTTATGTAATCCTGTTTCTAAGCATTTTCATAACAGCTGACCCATCTATTTACAAAAAAGGAATTATTGCTCTTATACCAAAAAACAGTAAGGAGGAAGGCGAACACATACTAATGGAGTTGGGTCATAGTTTGAAAAGTTGGTTCAAAGGCAAGCTATTCTCAATGGCTGTAGTTGCTGTATTAACTGGTATTGGCTTATCAATTATTGGAGTACCGATGGTTTTCGGCTTAGCTATCATTGCAGGTATCCTCAATTTCATTCCCAACTTCGGCCCCATCATTGCAATGGTTCCTGCGGTATTAATTGGATTAACACTCGGCATGAACACCGCCCTGATCATAGCTGGTCTTTACATCCTGATACAGATGATTGAGAGCAACTTAATTACTCCCATGATACAAAAGAAACTCGTTAGTATTCCCCCTGCCCTTATAATCATCGGTCAATTGATAGTTGGCTCCGTTACCGGCTATCTGGGAATCATACTAGCCACCCCGGTGGTATTAATTATTATGGTGATGGTAAAGGAATTGTATGTAAAAAAGCAAGGTTAAGATTTTTGATTTTAATGCTCGAGGGAAATTATATGGGAAGAATAATCATCAAAGTGAAATTTCAAAAAACCATGAAAAAGAAAATGATGACTATCTTATTTCTTGTGTCCTCTTCAGCGATTGGGGCATGCAACAACGCCAATAAGGTCGATGCAAGTAAAGAAGCTCCACGAAAACGAGCTGATAGTGTGGAACAAGATCCTGTTGAGGTTGAAAATGAGCGAAGTACCCTGTATGGATTTGCGGTTTTCGGTTATATCACCGCTACTTTGGCTTCCTTTTTCATCGAAAGAGATGCACAATCTAAAGACACCCAGACTGCTGGTTCCAAAGACATAGAAGGATCTAAAAGAAATCCTTGTCAAGCTTGCAGAGTACAAAAAAATATAGATGGTTGGTATTAACAACCATTCAGAATTAAACAATGCCATCACAGAAGCGCATTACGAGTTACCTCAGCAATAGTCTACAAGAACCACCCCTTAATCCCCTCCTTGAAAATTAGGAGGGGAGGTGTGACGCTTTAGCAGCTTCTTAATTCAGCCCTTAAGCTTTTGAAACCGCCTTTTAATTTTTGAAAATAAGAAGGGTAGGTGTGGCGACTGTGCATCCTCGTATTTAACCAGGCAACTATTAAATCAACCTCAACTTAAAAGCTGAACTTTCATCGCGGCATTTTTTAACAGGTTCATCAACTCATCCAATTTAACTGGTTTAGAGATATAATCGTTCATTCCTGCCTTCAGGCATTTTTCACGGTCTTCTGCCGAAGCATTGGCCGTCATAGCAATAATCTGGGGTTGCTTCAGTTGAAGGTTGCTCCTAATGGTTTGAGTTGCTTCAATTCCATCCATAACCGGCATTTGCATATCCATTAATATCACATCATAGAGTTTAGCTTTAAACATTTTAACTGCTTGTTCTCCATCATTGGCCACTTCGGGTTTGAAGCCTAATTTGCTGAGTATTACGGTGGCAAGTTTCTGGTTAATCAAATTGTCTTCCGCTATCAAAATGCTTAGGGGGTAATTGGTGGCAAAGTCCTTACTAAGAATGCTAGGGTGTTTAGAAGCCTCCGGAGCTCCTTTTTCATCAACCTCTGTTATTAGCTCGTTTTGAACAAGTTTGAAAAGCTGCGCCTGTTTAACCGGCTTGGTTAAAACCGGACTAAATAATTCGTGGTGCTTTGGAATGTCGTCGTTACCTATGTAACTGAGCGGTATAACGGGCAGTTTAGGCTTAAGGCCTTTAATTGCTTTGGCTATACTGATTCCGTTCGATTCGGGCATTTGCATGTCCAGAATTACTACATCCGGCAGTTCATTATTATTTAGAATCACCTGCGCTTCCTGCCATGAGCTTGTAAGCACCGGGTTCAGTTTTAAAACATTTAGTTCAGTCTTTAACGCATTTAACAGGGTAGGGTTATCATCAATTATCAGAATTCTCTTTCCCTCAATAAGACTGGTATCTAATGCAACTGATGCCTTTTCAGGTTTTTCAACAACCTTGGTTTTAATATAGAAACTGAAGGTGGTACCAGTGCCAACTTTACTGCTCACACTTACGTCGCCGCCCATTAATTTTATAAGTCGCTCGCTGATAATCAGGCCTAATCCGGTGCCCCCGTATTTACGGGTAGTAGACGAATCTACCTGGGAAAAAGGTTTAAACAATCTTTCTAATTTATCTTCGGGGATGCCTATGCCTGTATCACGCACCTCAAATCCAATTTCAAGGGAATCACCGGATGATTTGCTTAGATTTCCTTTAATAAATACTTCTCCTTTCTGAGTGAATTTGACAGCGTTACCCACAAGATTGATAAGGATCTGTCTTAAACGGAGACTATCTCCAATGATCGTGGCCGGTAATTGGGGATCTAATTGATAAACTAAATCTATGTTCTGAACTGCGGCTTTACTGGCAAAAATATCAAACACACTTTCGATACACTGGCGTAAATCAAATTCACTTTCTTCAATTTCAAGGTTTCCGCTTTCAATTTTGGAAAAGTCGAGAATGTCGTTAATCACATGCAGCAGGGCATCGCCGCTGGTATTGATCATATTTACGAATTCTTCCTGTTCGGGAGTAAGGTCTGTTTCCCGGAGTAATGACGCCATTCCAATTACTCCATTCATTGGAGTTCGAATTTCGTGACTCATGGTAGCAAGAAATATACTTTTGGCCTGGTTGGCCAGATCAGCTTCTCTTCGGGCGATTTCTGCACGTTCGCGCAACAAGTGTTCCTGCTCACTGCGATAAGCCAGGTCGTTATTTAACACGAGAAGATTTTCTGATTGCTCCTGCAATTGTTCCGACTGGTTTTGCAGGTCAGAGTTCAGCTTTTGTAAACTTTCGGATTGCGCTTTCAATTCTTCAGCCTGACTCTGAACTTCAAGAGTACGTTCTGCTACCTGCTTTTCAAGCTTACTCTTTTGTTCTTCTACAGAATGTAGTCGGTACTTATAAAAGCCTAGCATTGCTCCAATTGATACACTAAAACCAATCAGGTAAAACCACCATGTTTTATACCAGGGCGGAAGTATCCGGATTTTAATACTGGCGATTTTGTCTGACCAGATTCCATCCTGATTGGAGGCTTTTACCTTGAATACATAATTACCCGGCGCAAGGTAACGGTAAGTAGCTGATCGTTGGTTTTTTACATAGTTCCAGTTTCTGTCCAGCCCTTGCAGCATATAAGCGTATTCTCCATCTTTAGGAAAAGAATAGTTTAAGGCTGAATAATGAAGTGTAAAAACTGATTGTTTAGGATTAAATGTAATCCGGTCCGTTTCACTAATCTCCTTTTCTAAAAGATTGCCATCATCGCCATTCCGTCCTACCATGATCCGTTTGTCAAACACCTCTAGCCCGGTAATAACAGTCTTGGGATCAAGAGTACTAACATTCACTTCTTCCGGTTTAAAAAGGTTCCAGCCTTCAGTTCCTCCGAAGCACATAAATTCGCCCTTTTCGCTATACAGAGCCGAACCCGGATTAAACTGCCCGCCCTGAAGCCCATCACTTGCATCGTAATTGTAAATCTTCTTCGTGGTAAGGTCAATTTTTGAAAGCCCCTTATTTGTACTTACCCAAAATTTATCGGAACCTTGCGTTTGAATAGCATTTATTGTGGTTGCAAGACCATTTTTGTCAGTGTATTTTTTGGTTAATTTCCTTAGATGTTCATAAATAACAAGTCCGTCGCCTTCTGTTCCAATCCAAAGACGGCCTTTTTGATCAAGGAAAAGCGACAATATCACCCCGCTGGGAATTAATTCATTTTCTTTTTTCTGTGCGAAGTATTTATAGAATTTTTTCTCACTGGCTTTATAGTACATCAGTCCGGCACCATAACAACCTAAAAATAAGTTGCCGTTTTTGTCGCCTACTATTGCGCGTATATCATGTGATTTTATACCGCTATTATTCCGGTTAAAGTTTTGTATCTTTTTGGTTGCGGGGTCCATTCGGCTAAGGCCTCCGCCATTGGTCCCGATCCATAGGTTTTTGTGCACATCTTCATATATAATGCGAACGTCATTGCCTGCTAAGCCAGACTTACGTCGAAAATTCGTAAACGTGTCCGAAGACTTATTATATAAAAAAAGACCATCTGCATAGGTGCCGAACCAAAGATTGTTTTTACTGTCTTTAAATCCGTAGAGTATGGCGTTACCGGTTAAACTGCCTTTTTTGCCGTCTGCTTTGTAATGTTTTATGAGTTCTCCGGTGGGTTTCGTTTTATAAATTCCATCTCCGTCCGAGCCAATCCACAAGTTGCCTTCATCGTCAACGCACATGCCGTAGTATCGTAAGTACGATCCCTCTTCTTCTCCCTCAAGCTTTTTCTGGAACTTCATGAAACGCTGTTTGGTCGCACTAATCATAAATACTCCGGCGCCGTGGGTAGCCACCCACATGTTTTTATCTTTGTCTTTAAACAAATATTGAATAGATCTTGGAGTGATATTGTCGCCGTTCTCTCCAATTACTGGTTCGATCACATAATTTTCTGGTCTGGTATTATCGGCAACCTGCGACATATCCAGTTTATATAGCCCCCCATCCTCCAGGCCAATAAGAAGATGGTTCTCACTGTCTTCATTAAGGAAATAAAATATTTCGCTTCTCAAATTGTAAGTTGGTCCACGAAGTACGAAAAATTTATTGAGATTTCGTTTGTACAGAATCAGGCCTTTGTGGGTCGCCATCCACATATTGTTGTAGCGATCATTGTAAATGCAATTGACTCTTGCTAGGGGTAAGCCGCGGGTGTCCAACGATGCTTTTTCGAGTTTTTTATTTTTGCCGATATGAAATATGTTCAAACCGGTCATGGTACCAACCCATAATAGATTATTACGGTCTTCCAGAATCTTTCCAATCGAGTTATTGGTTAGGCCAGGGAGATTATCAGTGTTATAATTTATGACTGTTTTTTTCTTTTTGTCAAAATAAGAGAAACCTCCATTGCTGAAGGCAACCCAAAGGTTTCTGTCGCGGCTTTCAGAAATATTAGCCACCGAATTCATTAGTGCTCCGGGGGCCTCTTTATGAAATTTGTACGTGATAAACCGTTCTTTTTCCGGGTCAAACTTATTCAAACCTGTTCTGGACGAAACCCAAAGGTCGCCGTCAGAATCTTTAAAAATCATATCCACAAAGTTGCTTGGCAGACTGTACTTATTGTCGGGTTCGAGTTTGAATACTTTAAATTCCGAGCCGTCAAATCGGTTTAAACCATCAGCGGTGGCGATCCATATAAAACCTTTTTTATCCTGTGCTATGCAATTTACAACTCCAAATGACAGCCCATCCTTAATGTTATAATGTAAAATCCGGTTTCGAACAGGTTGTTGAGCGAAGGAGTTGTATGCTATGGCTATTGCGAGAATCAATAACAATACATTCTTCATGGTAGTCAACAATATTATTATATAATGTACGTAATTTTTATCGAATATTATAAATAAAAGATCGTGAGGGATTGTTATATCTTTCTGATCTTAAATAAGATACGCCGCAAAATTATAAAAGGGATGGTTTGTGTTTTAGTTTGTAATTATTTTCGTGTGTTATGTATCGGCATTGATGTTTTTTCGGTGCTGGCCGCGATGTCTTGAACATTTTTGCCAGATTTAGCTAGGGTAACAATGTTGTTGGTTATACCCCAAAACGAATGCTTATCTGAATAGAACTGTCGAAACTATATCTAATTAACCTGAATTTATTAATTTGCAAACGACTTAATATAAACTATGAATAGATTTAAACTTACTCTGTATTCGGTGCTTTTTTCGCTGGCGCTGAATTGTGCTTTTGCACAAACCATACTACAAACAGCCTCCCCGGCTTCCGCTAAACTAAGTGCTGAAAGATTGCAACGCATCGATCAGCTTATACAACAAAATATAGATCAGAAGCAAATAAGCGGGGCAGTGGGTTTTGTTGCCCGTGACGGGAAAGTGATTTACAATAAAGCTTTAGGCTACAGTGATATCGAAGCAAAGAGAGCTTTGAAAACTAATGATATTTTCAGAATTGCATCACAAACTAAAGCTATAACCAGTGTAGCTGTAATGATGCTTTTTGAAGAGGGTAAGTTTTTGCTTGACGACCCGATCTCTAAATATATTCCTGCTTTCGCCAAACCAACGGTGCTGGATAAATTCAATCCTGCAGATTCGACTTATACGACAGTTCCTGCGAAACGTGAAATTACCATACGCGATCTTTTAACTCACACTTCAGGGATTGATTATGCAGTAATCGGGTCGGCTAATATGAAGGCTATTTATGCAACATCGGGTATACCACCGGGATTTGGGAGTGCGGCGGTATTAAAAACAGAAATCGAGAAGCTTGCACGATTTCCTCTTGCGCATCAGCCGGGCGAAAGATTCACGTACGGCCTAAATACAGATGTGTTGGGCTATTTAGTAGAGGTCGTTTCGGGTACCAGTCTTGACAAGTTTTTTACTGAGCGAATTTTCAAGCCACTGGGTATGAATGATACCCATTTTTACCTTCCTGCTTCAAAGTACTCCAGGTTGATACCTATTTATACCTTCAACGGACAGAATAACCTGGTTAAATATGAACGGAATGGAGTGATAACCGCCGATTACCCTAAAAGTAATGGTACTTATTTTTCCGGCGGTGCAGGCTTGAGCTCTACGATCCAGGATTATGCCGTTTTTCTCCAAATGCTTTTAAATGGCGGCAGCTATAACGGTAGTCGCCTTTTGTCACGGCGTTCTGTAGATCTTATGACGATGAACCAGATCGGTAACTTAAACGTTCGCGAAGATAAGTTTGGCTTAGGTTTCCAGATAACGTCAAAGGAAGGAATGTCAAAGTTCGGCGTAACCGAAGGTTCTTTCGCCTGGGGGGGATATTTCGGAACTACTTATTGGGTGGATCCTGTTGAGAAGATTGTAGGCGTAATATTTATTCAACAATCACCTTTACGCACTGATATTCATAATAAGTTTAAGGCGTTGGTTTATCAGAGCCTGAATGATTGATTTATCGCATCCCCAACGCTCCTCCGTTTGGAAGCGGGAGGTTGGGGATGCAGTTAAGAGCGTGTTTATCAGGATTTCGTTGAAAATCCCGCCTACTCTTCTATATAACATTCTAAAATCTTAAATCCTGTTTGCGTATCCATGCTAACCTTATCAATACTTGCAGGAATTAGAATGCAATCGCCCATTTTTACATTTAAGCTTTCATCGCCGTAGTTTAAAGTGTAGGCTCCCTGAACACAAACATGGATAACAAATGAGTCAAATGAGTAATTTCTCGTAACAGCTTGAGTGAATTCCAGGATATTGGTGTTAAAGTACGGACAGCTAACTACGTGTACAGGCTCATTTAGCTTTTTGTCATATACAGATTTATACTCTGGGTAGACTTCATAATCCAGAGCCGCTACAGCTTCTTCAGTATGTAGTTCGCGTTTGTTGCCTTTGTCATCTACACGGTCGAAATCGTAAATGCGGTAGGTTATATCGGAAGTTTGCTGGATCTCAGCAATTAAAAGTCCTTTGCCAATAGTATGGACCCGTCCGGCCGGCAAAAAGAAAACATCGCCCGCTTCAACTTCTTCCTTATTCAGAATATCACCTAATTTACCTGAATTTAGTTTCTCGATGTAAATCTCTTCATTAACTTTCTGATTGAATCCAGCAATTAATGATGCGCCCTGATCCGCCTGAATAACATACCACATTTCGGTTTTACCAAATGAATTGTGACGCTTTTTTGCTAATTCATCATCCGGATGAACCTGAATTGAAAGGTCGTCGTTTGCATCGATAAACTTAACCAACAATGGAAATTCGTTTCCAAACTTTTCATAAATCTGCTTTCCAACCAGGTCACCCCTGTGCGTTTCCAGGATAGAAGCAAGGCTTTTGCCAGCAAGAGCGCCATTTTCAACAACAGACACATCAGATTTTACACCTGAAATTTCCCATGTTTCACCACAGTTTGGAAGAGGCGAGAAATCCTTACCCAGATAGGTGTTGATTTTTTGGCCACCCCAGATTTTGTCTTTGAAAATGGTTTTGAACTTTAAAGGATATAATCTCATTTTCGTTTAAAAGCCGCAAGTATAGTAATTATGCGGAAAAAAAGTGTTGTCGGACTTGTAAATCAAACGAATCATTAATTATTCCTCATTTAATTATCGCCTTTTATTCCTGGATTACTTCCGCTATAGCCAAAATGCAAGGGAAACGTTACTCATCAAAAGAAGTATCCATAGCTACTTTTTCCCATTCATCGATATCTTCTTCCACCGAGATTAGTTTTTTTCGGATCGCTTCGATTGCGACAGGACCAAGTGGTAATCGTAACGGTGGATTATCGCTGTTTACTACTTTAATAATTGCCTTGGCTGCTTTAGAGGGATCACCGGGCTGATGCCCCGAGTATCCTTGAATGGTGGAGATCCGGGCGCCTGCGGTATCAGAATAGTCTTCTATTATTTTCTCAGACCGCACGGAAGAGTCGCCAGCCCAGCTGGTACGAAATGGTCCCGGCTCTACAATGGTGACTTTAATGTTCAGATGTTTGGTTTCTAAGGCTAGGGCTTCACTGAATCCCTCCAGTGCGAATTTACTTGCGTTGTATAAACCCATTCCCGGTAAAGCCCTGAATCCTGCCATGGAGGAAATCTGAATAATATGTCCGGCTTTTTGTTCTCGCATTAAAGGTAAAATTGCCTGTGTAAGCGCTAGTGCACCGAAGAAATTGGTTTCCATTTGTTTCCTTGCTTCGTCCATGCTGATTTCCTCGATCGCGCCAAACAAGCCATATCCGGCATTATTGACCAATATATCTATGGGGCCAAAATTTAAAGTTGCTGTATTCAGTACTCTTTCGAACTGTGTTTGCTGGGTAACATCCATTAATACCCCGAACGTTTTTTCGGGCACAAGGGTGTCAAAGTCTGCAATTTGGTCCTGCTTTCTAAGGGTTCCGATAACAATATCCCCGCTAAGGGCGACTTCTTCGGCAAGAGCCCGACCCAATCCGCCGGATACTCCGGTAATGAACCATACTCTGTGTGATTTTATCATATCACAAAGAACAGAAAAAATGGTGATTTGATTTGTAAAATCAGTGGGGCCTAATCACTGGTAGGATCCAGCAATACATTTAATGAGATTTTAATCAGTGAGACCTATTTATATCTCCTGATTACAATTGTGTGGTGCGGATAAAGGATTTTATCAATAGATAACTTTTCTTTAAGAAAGTAAATCCTCTTAGATAAATGTTATCGCACTTAGATTCGCCCTTTTCAAGCTTCCTCCCACGTCTATTACATTGATAGGATTTACTCTAAAGCAACGATGTTCTTCCTCAGCTATAAAGTATTCTCCAAAACGTACCTTATCGCGTTTAATCTCTTCCCTGTCAACATCGGTCAGCTTCGTGACCAGGTGTTGAGAATCTGTTTCTGATAATATCTTTTCCATCATCTTCGCGTGTGTCTTATATTCTAACAAATTGCGAGCCAAGGTTAATTGAACTTATTTAGCTTCTAACTATCAGTACGTTATAAACGATATAAATGTTGCGACATTCATTAATATTTTTTTGAGTGACCAGAATTGATGACTTTTAGCAAAAAGCGCCTTTAAAGCTTGAATTCATCTCTTTTTAGGAATATCCGGTAATCTTTAATCATACCTGCCGTTTTTTTATCAGAGCGGGGTAAGTATCTGAATCCCTTTATTTTCTTGATTTCTCCTAAATCCAGTACGATCTGATGCGGATGTTTTGGACGCCCGCCAACAGACTGAGTTTGCCAGAAGGTTGACTCCTGAAGGTCAAAAACTTTATCGGCAGAGCTGTTGGATGCTGTCGTTTCTTCACTGTCAGCATACACAACTTTCCAGTTTAATCGCGATACAGGGGCGCCATCTTCACCTATAAGCTCAAGTTCAGCGATAGTGGTTAAGTCATCTTTTGCATCATGCGAGCTTAGGGCTTCTAAACAGAAATACCTTCCCTGAACTGTTTTGTCGAAACTTACATCCTTGAAGCCTTCACCTGGGGAAAAAGAACCTCTAAATGTGGGAGTTTCGGCGGCTAAGTTCAAAGTCTGGCCTTTTTTTCTGTTTAAAAAAGATACGTCCGGACTTATCTGATCAAGAATGGGTGCGTTTAATCCAGCAACGAATACAGCCGATGGCTGGTCCACGTCTAAAATAATGACTTCATTTTTGCCTGGTTTAAGCCATGGTCCGGGAATATATAAAGTTTGCTGCGGTCCAATTTTCCAGAATCTTCCCACATTATATCCATTTACCCAAACCATGCCTTTTCCCCAGCTGCTTACATCTAAAAAAGTATCACCGGTTTTGTCCAGATCAAAATTTCCTTTATACCAGCCCGGACCACTGATTCGTCCGGCTTTAAACTTCATACCACGTTGAAATTTATAATCAACAGGGAAATTATAAACCAGCCAGTTTTTTACCTCGCTGGCTTTTTTACCATCAACGATCTCTACTTTTTCAGTAATCCCTTTCCTGTCGATTATTGCCTTCCCGTAGTTCACACGCCCCGTGGCCTCAACAAGAATATCCAACCTGGCGCCAGATTTAAAGGCCGGCAATTCTACTGTATTATCCCCTCTGCGACGATCCAGCTTCGCAATTTGTTTACCATCAATAAATACAGTTGCCCAATCATGTAATTCTGTGATTACCAGTTTCTGTTTTGAAGCGGAAGCGGGAAGAGTGGTACGGTATAAAATTCGACCCCAGCCCTGATCGAAATTTTCCATCGGCTGGATCTTCTCGCTTTTTTTTGCCTCAGGGAGATTTTCGAACAGGCTGGCACTTTCTTTTAATTCAAATTTAGGGATCTCTATAATTGACGTTACCGGTTTGGGAATATCCGCCAGAGTTTCGCCCGGCAGAAGGTAGTTTTTAAGCAGATCGCGCACAGCGAAAAACTTTTCAGTAGTATTTCCCTGCTCGCCGATAGGGGCGTTATAGTCGTACGAAGTTGCCATGGCAGAATACGGCGGAGCGTTTGCGCCGCCCCATTGGCCGAAAGAGGTTCCTCCATGCGCCATATACAAGCTGAAAGATATTTTGCGATCCATCATATCTTTCATACTGCCGATAAAACTGCTTACAGAACGGGTTTCGTGCGGGCGCCCCCAGTGGTCAAACCAGCCAGACCAGTATTCGCTGCACATCAGGGGAGCATCAGGATTTAATTCTTTAAATGTTTTAAACTGATTGTCAATATTGGAACCAGCACCAAAATTTAAGGTGGTTGCTACACCATCCAATTTATACTTATTAAAGTTTGACGACCAGTCACATCTGAAAAGCTGCACTTTATCAAAACCTGCTTCACGAACGGCATCGCGTGTAGTTTCCATATAGGCTTGTTCATTGCCAAAACTGGCATATTCATTTTCTACCTGCACCATAAGTATATTCCCGCCATTTTGAATCTGTAGCGGTGCAAGTTGTTTGGCTGCTTCGACTAAAAACTTTTTGGTCCGATCCATGAAATAAGCATCTTTTAGTGTTCTTACCTGGATGTCCTTTTTCTTTAATAACCACCAGGGCAAGCCGCCCATATCCCATTCTGCGCAAACATATGGTCCGGGACGAACGATACAATACATTCCGTTTTTTTGAGCCAGCCTTACAAACTCGGCAACATCATTCTGTCCGGTAAAATCATATACTCCTGCTTGTTGTTCATGTAAATTCCAAAAGAGATAAATACATACAGTATTCATTCCCATGGCTTTGCTTAACTGTATGCGGTGCTCCCAGTATTCCTTTGGAATGCGGGGATAATGTAATTC
>CBIHLM010000052.1:0-33336 GCA_966210515.1 uncultured Pedobacter sp. | reverse complement strand
ATGTAAGAGACTTATTTTAAATCTGCAAAATAATATAAATTAATTATAGGATTGCAGTCACTATTCAGCATTCAAAAAGATGCTGAAGCTAATCGTAAAATTAAAATAAGAATAAATGAATTTAGAAATACTTTCGATAAAAGAGCATGGCGATGCTACTAAAGAATACGTGATGTTACGTGCGAATGCCACTATTGATTTAGGGAATTACGCAATTGTTGATACAACCTTCAACAAAAAAGGGGGCGTGTCCAATGTGATGAGACATTATTACCGTTTCCCAAAAGGACACATAGTTAAAAAAGGGCATTGCATTTCGCTTTGGACTTGTAAGGGTACCAACCGAACAGGTCTAGAAACGAGGCAGGGTACCCCACTTCATAGATTCTATTGGGGGTCGTCTCATGCCATTTGGAATGATAGTGACCCCGATGTTGCAGAATTGCTGCTGGTTAAAACTTTGGAAAAGACAGCTGCATAACGATGATTAATACTAGGCTGGCCGTTGTTTAGGGTCAGCCTATCTACTAAATCTGATTAAATGGTAAAAAATATAAATACTCCTAAAATAACTAAAGAAACGAGACAAGAGATCGCCGACGCGATCATTAGCCAGGGATTGACATATAATGGAAAGATAAAGCAGGCTGATTTTTTAAACAGGTTGTATAATCTGAAGGAAATGCCTTCGACAGATTACCGGCCGGAATATAACAATGCATATAAAGATATACACCAGCATGCTGATATGAATCCTCAGGATTGGGGTGAAGGCTGGGTTTTCACAGACGAAAGGTTAAATCTGATGCATTGCTCCGATGAAGAATACCTAAAATTTCTTCACTTAACGGTACTGCCCATTTTGCGGGAAAACGATGGTTCGGCTCAGGAATTGGTCAACATTTACAATAAACACCTGAATAAGTACGGCTTCGCGCTCTCTAAAGAGAAGGAAACAAAAGATGGGGCCCCTATATTTTCCATCGGTGCACTAAGTATGTTACAGAATGTTCAGGTAGCGAAATCAGTAGAGATCAAAAAGTATCTGGATTCTGATTACGTACACAAGAAAATAGATTTGATGAATCAGGCAGCAAACGAAGATACCGATGTGGCTATTGGTACCGGTAAAGAGCTGTTGGAGACAATATGCAAGTCTGTTTTAAAGCAAAGAAACATTCCTGCCGACAAGGATTGGACATTACCGCAGTTACTGAAAAATACGACTGCAAGTATGGATCTTAAGCCGAAAGGGGTAGAAAATCCGGATAATGCAGAGCGTTCAATTAAACAGATACTGGGTGGCGTATCTTCGATTGTTCAAGGTATGACTGAGTTGAGAAACTCTTATGGTTCTGGTCATGGTAAAGACAATGATTTTAAAGGACTTGATCCTGTCTACGCGAAACTTTTCACCGGCATGGTTGCTGATACAGCCCTTTTCTTTTTAGGCGTTAATGGCAAGACTGAATTAGAAGAGTAAGTACAGATTTTGGTCTTTTACTTTTGCTTAATCGATAAGCATTAAATTGAGCATCTACTTACAGTAGGCCCTGCGGTTTATACGTTGTGCCTACTATAAGTTGATGCCCCTTGAATAAAAACTTGGTTTCGGATTATTAAACTTGTTTGCTTGCAAAACTAGGAACGCCCATTTTTGCTATAAATTCATCAAAAGCATTATCCAACACCGAATTGCGATATTCTATATCTTTATGGAACCGCGTCGCTATTGACCATTCCCGCTCGGCGCAATTGTTCACCTTATTTCGAATCATTTCTATGATATTTAGTTTTTGGTCAATAGCGCTTCCGATTGCTTCAATATCTGAAATCGAAGCAAATTGGAGATCGTCTATTATTGCCCCACTGAGTTTATTCAATAAGGGAAGCAATGTTGAATTGATAGAAAATATATCTTCATAGCCAACTATAATTCCGATAACTGTTTTAAGACCTTTGAACCTTTCATCCTTGATCTGACCCGAAAGAATCTTCTGCTTAAAATCTCTCAACTGATTTATGGCCTTTTGGATATTACCCGATTTAACTTCCTTTTCTAAAGCTTCTTTTTCAAAGTAAGAACGGGAATCGATATTTAGTAAGGTTGTTTTGACCTCTAATAAGATGCAGACACCATCTTTTATAATGGCGAAATCGGGCAATTTTCCACCGGTTTGAACAAAATCATTATCCAAGTCTACAAATTTATGATTGCCAGCGATTGATAAATGCTCACCCACATACGCTCGGTAAACCATCCCAAACGCTTTTCTAAAAGGGTTTTTGCCTTTTTTTCCTTCCGCCTCTGCTAAGTCCTTTTCTTTATCACCAAGCAAATAGAATGCACCAGAACTTGCTCTGTCAAGTAGGTATTTGGCCTGTGGGACAACATAGCTTGTTGATGACATGTAAGTGGACCTCTCTACTTTTATAGCGGGCATTATGACCAATGGTTCAAGTGCATACATATCTTTTAGGTTATCACATTGCTTCCAGTTTATGCCCCTGACCATTTCCCGGTACTGTTGTGGCGTGCCGCAAGACAAAGACAGAAAAATGCGTTGAGACTCAAGTGTAAAAATATGCTTTAACTCTTTTATCTCATTTTTAATTTCGTAATCAAGCGTTCCATTGGATAGAACCCACATGGCAAATCCCGTAGACAGGAATTCAATAAGCGTCAGTCCGAAATATTCTTTAAACTTCTTATCAAAGTCGTATTCAGTCGAAGTGGTTAGTATAAGCTTATTGAAAAGCAAAAATCCTCTGCCGATTATTGTTTTTTTACTCACTTGCAGCGGAAATTGAATCTGCCCTATCCTGTTGAAATACAAGGAAAATTTACTCATTATATCGTCGTCGGACGATTCTTCGAGTTCTTCTAGGTTAACTACCTGATTGTAGGCTTTATGTACTGAAGGGTTATTTAAATTCAGGAAGCCCCCCTTGTGATCATTTGCCGATGAAAGAAGCAGGAAACGAGCCATTCTGGTTAGGGTGATACTTAAAGATCGCCTATCATGCTCAGTTTTTCCCCTGACTTGTAGCCAAGCCCATATCCAATCCGGTATATTTTTTCTGTCCGGTCGTTCGGTACCATATTTCAGAGCTGCATTTACGGCGCCGATAACATACAACCCATCAGATAAATGGAATTTCTTCAATTGATCGTAAAGTTCAGTTAGCGAATTTGTTTTTGACATTGATGCCATAAAGTTTATTTTTCGTCTTGAAATGGGTCTAAATCGATTAATTCTGGTTTTCTAAAATATGGGTAGGATACTTTAATGATTTTAGAAACTTCATTCTCTTCAATATTAACAAAAAAGGTCGTGTCCTGATAATTACCCTCCAATACGTGCGGGAGGTCATTCAAAACATAAATTCTGAATTCTGAATTGTACATGTACAAGGTTGGTGTGTTAACGATAAAGATGCCCTCAAGGCTGAAATTTGAAAAATCGACTTGCTTTAAATGATATTTAGCCCTGAAATGTGATTCTAATAAGTGTAAATTATCATTAAACCACGACACTTTATTCAGCATGGTTTGGTTATAACTCTTCGTTTTTTTGGAACCTTTGGTAAATGCGTTATAATCATTTTTCTGATTGGCTGCGTCGTACCGGCTCATTAGGTGTTTGCAATCAACAATAAAGATTTTGTTTACGTCACTGGCAATGACAATGAAGTCAATCTCCCCCAGTCCTTTAACATCTATGTTGACAAAACCTTTTCCACCTTTTAATTGGGTTACGTTTCTTTCATATAGGCAGTTGTTTCCCTTTACAATGTTTTCTACAGCATCATCAAGCCACTTATCATGTTCGTCTTCTTTACGATGTACATAAGTCTTAAAGCAAGAATTGCTCATCCATTCTTCCGGCCCTTTTCCCCAAGGCAGGGCGTTTGTGGCAAACTGGATCATTGTTTCAGTCCAGGCGTTCGGGCCAATAATTGCAAATTCTTTGCCATTAACGTTCCATACAATTATCGGTCGAAAGAGATAGCGTTTAAGGTTATTTGGTTTGCAGGCCAAGTCTAATAATGACATTTTATTGTGTTTTGTCAAGGTTAAACCTTTATAAAACAATTCAGCATCGGCATAAGAAGTTTGAAATAACCTTTCAAGATTTTGTGGCAAGTTCTCCCATAAAACACCTTCGGTAAAATGTATCTCTTGATGTATCGCCGCTATTACACCTCCGGCATCTTGATATTTGATACCCAGGCAGCTTTCCATTGCCGCAAACATATCCTGAATCCCTTCATCATCAATTACTATTTTTTCCACGTTATGCCCCCATGTATCGTTTATATGCTCAAAAATGAAGTTGTAGTGATGCCTTCTTGAGAAGACGTAAAGGTCATTCTTGTCAAACGTCAATTCACCTACATCTTCAATCATCCCTTGTTCCGCATACATGGACACACACATTAAGATCATATCACCAAGAAATAACAAGTCGTCCAATATTATTTGAATCCTAGGAACGTCACTCTTTGTTGGCTTAACTGTTTTTATCTGAACGTCGCAAGCTGTTTCCAAAATAAATTTCAGGATTCTTCTGTAGATTGCGAGATATTCAGCTGTAACGTGCAGGTTGTCGCTTTTGCCCTGATGTAATACTGCGAGTTCCGTGGCATCCTCGTGAAACATTAGGACGGACTGATAAAAAAAGAAAGATTGTTCGGCTTTACAAATCCCAACAAATTTCTCTATAAAAAAGGCCAAGCAGTACCTTACAATTTCGGAAATCTCTTCTTGTGAATAATCTTTACGCCCGAATTTAGCTATCAATAGTGAGGACAACTCTTTCCTAAATTTTGGTTCGGCAGTTTTCTCACCTTTATAGACCTTAAATTTTTTCCGAAATACGTAAAGCGGCATATAAACAGATTTATAGTAAATATATTGAATCGCCTTCTAATATTGGTCCCAAACGATTATAGCCGCTTTCTCTTTTCCGCGCTGCTGCAAAGCCTCCAGCCGCTTTACCAGACAATACAGCACTGCTATGCAGCGCTGTTCTTGTGGAAAGTTTCTTGAAATGAGCTTGCCGAGATGTTTTATCTTTAGCTAAAAATCTGAGCTTGAAATTAAACCGATACACTTTTCCTCTGATTGGCGCTGGGCTATTTGCAGCCCTGTTGTTACTTTTCCGGTTGCCGATCAGCCATCTGCTTGATTTGCTATTAGTCAAACCATTGTTTGCTGACGTTGAAAGTATGCTATGGACTGACCTAGTACTTTGTTTGGCTTTAACCGTCCTAGCCTGTTGGATAGCCAGAAGCCAGACACCGGTTTTTCTGTACAGATTGGTTTTGTACGGGCTGGTATTCTATGCATTCCAACGCATCAATAGTTATTGGGTATTTTATAAACTCGCTACTTTTAACCGGCTTGTTTATTGGGATCTGTTTGCGTTTGCCTCAATGCTGTTGTTGCCATTGAATTACGCCCTGAATAGGAGAAAAAGCGATTACGAAATAATAAATACTGAAGGATTTGTAGAGGACAACGCGGTTACGAATGAGAAAGACGACCACTTCAGGCGCAATATAGCTGCTAAAGAAGTTGCACGCTTAATCATGCTGACCCCTAATAAAAAGTCCTTTGCGATAGGCATTCTTGGAGAATATGGAAGTGGCAAGACCTCGTTTTTGAATCTACTTCTAGGTGAATTCACTGGTGATAATGTGTTGAAGATTGCTTTTGACCCTTGGAGCGCAGGAAACCCTGAAACCATACGACGTGAATTCTTCGACCTTTTGGCGAGCAAAGTTGCCGAAGTTGACATGAGGGTTTCTTCAATGATTTATAGTTATGGGCGCAGACTAGCTGGATTTGATGCGCGTTCGCTTTCCTGGCTAAATTGGCTGGATTTTCTGGGGAACAAGGGTACTGTGCAGGGTTCCGGAGAGTATCAACGAATCAACGAAATGCTGCAGGCAAGCGGACGCAAGATTGTGATCGTTATTGACGACCTTGACCGGCTGTATCCGACGGAAATCATGGAAGTGCTGAAATTGATCCGCAATACAGCAAATTTCTCTAACGTGTTCTATCTGGTAGGGTACGATAAAAGGTATGTTCAGGGATCGATAAGGACATTGAACGACGCGGGCAGCTTAAATTATTTGGACAAGATTTTTCAGTTGGAAATTCCGTTGCCAAAACGAGAGGAGGACGATCTGTTAAATACTTTAAAGGAACGGCTGAAAGAAATGGTAACGCCGGAACACTACGAGGTCTTTGAAAATATCATGATCCCTAATGGTTTCCGAAGTCGCTACGAAAAAGCTTATAGTGGTATCTTGCGCCAAGGTCGTGATGTGGTGCGCTTCATCAACGGGTTCAAAATCATTTACCGGCTAATTGGCGAAGAAGTGGATTTTGAATGTCTGGTGCTGTTGGAACTGGTCAAGTTTCGTTTTCCCGCCATCTATGAACTCTTATATGCACAGCATAATGTCTTTCTAAACGAACAGCCTTTGCGCTCAAGCCACCAGCAATATTATTCGCCGGTGATGGTAAGGGCTGAAGGATCGTCCAAACGTTCTGACGAAGTTTCGTTGTTCAAAAAGCACATTGAAAAGTTGGGCTGGCTGTCTGATGAAGAAGTTTCTCTGCTTGATGGGCTTTTTATGGCAATGTTCAAGGGCAGCCAGTACCATCATCCCGATTCCAAAAACTCCATTTCTTATCCTTTGTATTTCGAGATATATTTTCGCTACAGGCTTTCCCAGCGTGATCTTTCCGATAAGGATTTCAAAGCCGCGATGGTCTCGGGCCACATGCGTGAATATATGGACTATTGTGCAAGCCACGGGCTGCACAGGGAACTTATGGTCAGGTTGATGCAGGAAGACATTAATAAGGACAGGCGAACGTTCGAGCAGGTCATCCACTGGATATTTTCTTTTGGACGAACCTATGTGCAAAAAGAGGGCAAGTTTAGTTTTGATTATGAAGCACTCGTCGACAAGATCTACAATTACCACAACCATACGACTGATAAACTGTACAAAAAGGATTTGGATGCTTATAAACGCTTAATAGACCATCTGTTTGCAGCTGCAAGTGCACCGTTTCTTTTTGAGAATGAACTGCTTTACCACCTGAAAAAGAAAGGCGAAGGTTTTGTGCTTTCCTTAGCGGAAATGACCGCCCACCAGTATTCCTATTTTACCCGGATGGCAACCAGCGGGCACGGGTTGAGCGAGGATACGCTTTGGCTGTTCTATGGTGCGAGGGAACATTACCGAGTGCCCGCTGACGAGCGGGGCGCCTATTACGAAAAATGGCGTTTCGAGCCGACTCTGGCTGTTAAGATGAAAGTATATCTTGCAGAAAAAGACCCGAAGGAGTTTTTAAAGTTCAGCATCCAACGGGACATGCGTAACCGTTCAATGGTCTATATACATCGGGAGGTCATGGAGCTGTTCGACGAACCCGCCGAGTACCGAAGGTTGGTGGCAGGTAATCCGGAACTGGACGAGGAGATACAAAGGGAATACCTGGAACTTTTCGATAAACTGGTTGAGACCGATTTTAAACAGTATGCTGAAATGGAACTCAAAACCGACCTGCAAAAGCCTGAAAGGGACTGATCGTGTCAGGTTCCAGCCTTCCCCTAAAAAGCACTGACGAGATCTCGCATCCAGGCTGTTAACAGAGTTCAGATAGGAAATGCTATTGATTGCCGTTCGTAATGGTAAATGAACTGGTATGAAAGTGGGTGCAAGTACCTTAAGTTTTGCTTTGGTTGTTTTTTTTCCGCCAATTCCGCCACTCCCTTCCATCTTCGCCACCCTCGCTTTGTAGCCATTTAAAACAGTCTTAACTTCATTATTTCACGGCCGAAGGCGTGAAAAGCAAGATGTATTTTTGTATACAAAAACAATCTTGCCCTACCTTCCAAAGTCAGTCGGGTGGCTAATAAATCCAGCCATCTGCGAAACTTGATGCCTGTGAAAACTTGATGGAGGATAAGATTATGCCTAGAAAGAAAGCGGAAGAAAGTCAGCGATTACAGCATGTTATTCAGACAAGAGTAAATCGATCGAAATTCAATCAGTTATCTGAGCTAGCTAAAAAAGCCACTAATGGAAGTACTAGCGATCTGCTAAGAGACATTCTTTACAAGCGCGAAATCAAGGTTCAAACCGTCGACAAAACTCTGGCCGAATACATGCCGGAGCTTGTAAGGCTTCGAAAAGAATTGAATGCTATAGGCACCAACATCAACCAAATTACCCGCTACTTCCATCAATCTCCTGAAGAAACTAAGAAGCTCTTTTATGCTACAAGAGTAGCAAACCTTTACGAAAATGCGGGATTAAAAGTGGCCGAAGTGCTACACTTAATAGAGGAGCTCGGAAAGAGATGGTTGCAAAAATAATTATAGGCAAACATATCGGAGGTATCCTGGCCTACAACGAGCGGAAAGTGGATAAAGGCAAAGCTCAACTACTTACAGCAGTCAATTTCACAGCGGACTCTTCTAACTTGTCCCTAAAAAACAAGCTAAGCCACTTTGAAGCATTCTGTGAAAGGAACAGGCGGACGAAAACAAACGCCGTCCACATCTCACTTAATTTTGACCGTAACGACAATCTCGAAAATGAATCACTGAAAGAACTTTCACAAAAGTATATGGCTGCAATCGGCTTTGATGATCAACCTTATCTGTTATACCGACACTATGATGCGGCTCATCCACATGTTCATATTGTAACTACTAATATCCAAAGTAATGGCGAGCGTATAGACCTCCACAACATTGGGAGAAATAAATCAGAACCTGCAAGGAAGCAACTTGAAAGAGAGTATGGCCTTGTGGTAGCAGAGAGTAAAAGCAAATCAGAAATTCCTGACATAAGCAAGATTGATTTAGATAAAGCCTTATATGGCAAGGATGAAACGAAGCAAGCTATCTCTAATACAGTCCGTTCAATAACTCGTAACTGGAAATTCACTTCTCTCGGCGAACTCAATGCCGTTCTTAACCAATATAACGTTACGGCCGATCCGGGAAAAAGAGATTCTAACTTATACCAGAAGAAGGGTCTGATTTATCGCTTGCTTGATTCGAAAGGAAACAAGATAGGCGCCCCAATCAAAGCAAGTAGCATCTATGGCAAACCGACTATGAAATTCCTTGAAAAGCGGTACCTCTTGAACGCAGAATTACGAAAACCGTACAAACTGCAATTAAAGCAGACGATTGATATGGCACTTCAGCAAGGTCTAACGAAAGACGACTTTAGTAAGGCCTTATCAAGACAAGCTGTCCAGGTGGTGTTCAGAGAAAACAGCGAGGGCCTCATATACGGTATAACTTTTACCGATCATAATTCGAAATGTGTTTTTAATGGAAGTGATTTAGGTAAATCGTATAGTGCTAAAGCAATTACGGAGACGTTCTCAAACGTTCCACACGACATTAACAAGAACCGAGGGAAATTCGAGACGAAGATTGATGAAGCGTTTAAGTCAGCATCCTACGACCATCTCACGGGAGAGCCATCGCAGAATCAATTCATTAGTGCTCTATTCAAGACTGAATATGAAGAGCCAATAAACAACCTCTTAGCAGGCAAACGAAGAAAAAAGAAAAGAAGAATCCACCTTTAATTGAAAGAACATGAACACCGGGGAAAACGAACAAGGTCTTCGTAAGATTATGGATTTTACAAGACTACTAAGCATTGCCATTCTGATAATTCATTTTTATCTATTTTGCTACTCAGCTTTCCGTGAATTAGGATTAACTGCTAACGTCGTAGATAAGTTACTTTCTACCTTTTCAGGGATGTCGATTTTTAATACTGTTTTAAGGGCTAAACTGGCAGCAGTATTTTTATTAGCTATATCGCTGTTTGGTGCTAAAGGGAAGAAGAATGAGAAGATTGCCAATCGAACCATAGGAACTTATATAATCACGGGATTAGTATTATACTTCTTTAGCCAGATAGCTTTACATCTACCCATTCCACTTTCCTACCGGCCTGAACTATACATGGGAATAACAACCGCAGGGTACTTGCTTATACTTACAGGCGGCACTTTACTTTCACGTATAATTAAGTTCAACCTCAACCAAGATGTTTTTAATAAGGAGAACGAGACGTTTCCCCAGGAAGAAAGATTATTAGAAAACGAGTTTTCAATCAATCTGCCTGCACAATACCGGTTTAAAGGAAGAACCAGAAAAAGTTGGATAAATATTATCAACCCATTCAGGGGGAATTTAATAATGGGTACTCCTGGCTCTGGCAAGTCTTACTTTGCAATAAGACATATCATTACACAGCATATCAGAAAAGGATTCAGCATGTTCATCTACGATTTCAAGTATGATGACCTAACCAAGATAGCTTACAATACACTCTTGAATAGTGCTGGTGCCAGGTGCCCAAAATTCTATGTCATTAACTTCGAAGATTTATCTCATACCCATCGTTGCAATCCTTTGGACCCTGCAAACCTGAAGGACATTGCAGATGCTACGGAAGCATCGAGGGCTATTATGCTAGGTCTTAATCGCGAGTGGATTAAAAAGCAAGGTGACTTCTTTGTCGAGTCGCCGATCAATTTTCTAACAGCAGTTATCTGGTTCTTGAGAAAATACCAGCAGGGCAAGTACTGCACACTGCCTCATGTAATAGAGTTGATGCAGGTTGAATACAAATATCTTTTTCCCCTATTGAACCGTGAGCCTGAAATTGAGGTATTGATAAACCCTTTCATTTCTGCCTGGAAAAATGAAGCCTATGATCAGCTGGAGGGCCAGGTGGCGAGTGCCAAAATCAGCATGGCAAGATTGTCATCGCCATCGCTCTATTATGTACTATCGGGCAACGATTTCAACCTTGATCTTAATAATCCACTAGAACCGAAGATCATTTGTGTCGGGAACAATCCACTAAAGCAGCAAGTTTATGGTGCAGTTCTGAGTTTATATATTTCCCGAATGATTAAACTAGTGAATCAAAAGAATAAGCTGAAATGCAGTTTGATATTTGACGAATTCCCTACCATCTATTTTAATAACATAGACAGCCTGATTGCAACAGCCCGGTCCAATAAGGTTGCTACAACTTTAGCTGTTCAAGACTACAGTCAATTAAAGAAAGACTATGGAAGAGAACAAGCGGAGGTAATTCTGAACATCATCGGAAACATAATCTGTGGTCAGGTTACCGGTGATACCGCCAAACAACTGGCGGAAAGATTCGGTAAAATTTTGCAGCAGCGGCAAAGCATCTCCATAAATAGTTCTGATACGTCGCTTAGCAGGTCCACTCAATTAGACTATGCAATTCCATCTTCTAAAATCTCCACGCTTTCTTCAGGCGAATTTGTGGGCATGGTTGCCGATGATCCACACACAAAAATTGACTTAAAAATATTTCACAATGAAATAATCAACGATCATAAATCCATTGCTAAAGAAGAGCATGGTTACAAAGAAATCCCTAAAATTCGAACAATAGACACAGAAAGTATTCAAGCTAACTACCTGCAAATCAAACAAGATATTCAGGATATTCTATGGGACGAATTGGACTGTAGTGAAAGCGGTTCAAACTCTGGAACTCAATCAGGGAGTAGCGCTAGCTTTTTAAAAGGAGTGCGACCCTAGCATTTATTAACTTTAAGTATCGTTTAGCTTTCTTCGACAGTTGACTTATCCTCTGCAACTTGCAGTTCGCTGGTATAATTTTTGCAGCGAAAATTTACGTCTCAATTAATATTAACTAAAGTATTAAACCTATGATTAAGGCTACTTATGATGATAAAAGCGTGGTGCTTGATATCCTTACAAAGTCGTTTGATACCAATCAAAGCGTAAATTACATTGTAAAACAGGATGAAAACAGAGCTCAAAGAGTTCGCGCTCTGATGGATTACTCCTTTGAAGTTTGTTATCTGTTTGGTGATGTTTATCTATCAAATGATAAAAAGGCCTGCGCTTTGATTTTATATCCCGACAAAAAGAAGACAACAATAAAGTCCATATTATTGGATGTCAAGTTGATTCTTTCATGCGTTGGGATTGGCAACGTAAAAAAAGCTCTAACAAGAGAGTCGAAAATCAAAAAGCTTCAGCCAAACGAACCAATGTATTATATCTGGTTTATTGGAGTTGATCCTGCATATCAGAATTCAGGCATAGGTACAGAGCTCCTTAACGAAGTTATCCAGGATAGTGCTCATAAAAAAAGATCTATCTACCTTGAAACTTCAACTTTGAAGAACATACCGTGGTATAAGAAATTTGGATTTGATGTCTACAATGAACTAGACCTTAGCTATAAGTTGTTCTTCCTGAAAAAGGATGCTGCATAAAACACGCCAGAGCCTATGAAAGCGTTTGGGACAGAAATGCATGTCGTCACATTAGCATTCGTCTTCTTCGAAGTCGTAATGTTTTTTTACCAGCTATTCTATTACCTATCCCGACCTGAGGATAAAAATAGAATGTGGTATCTTGTTCTATTATCTTTGCTAATCGTTTATAACATCACAGGTGGATTATTTCCTGATCCGAATATTGAAATACCTATTATCGCACAGAATATTATAGCTTATGGTAGCGGATTCTTTATGGCCTCTTATTTCCCGTACTATTTCTATAAGGGATTTGACTTGAAAACATTGAGATTCCATGCACTATACGGCGTTCCACTCTTTTTGATTCTACCTTATCTAGGGTTCTTTGTAATTGCCTATTCCTTTAACGGCAACCTGGAATTTGCTGTTAAAAACGGTGTTATCATCCCGTTCTTTTATTCCATAGTGCTTCTATGGGCAATAACAAAGGCGGTAGTTATCAAGTATAAGGAAGATACATCCAATGACAAGATCGTAGAAATAATAGCGGTGTACTGTGCCGTAATTCCGTGGGCCTCAATGACTCTATTGTCATATTTCCATGCTAGTCAATTTGTCGAAGTGATAGTTACAAATGGGGGCTTCATTGTAGTTACGGGTTTATTCATTTCTAGATCAATTAAAAATGCTCGAATCGAATACCAGCGATTAGTAGAGCTAGATACTCAAACTCAGAAAAGCCCTGCTTTCGTAATGAGCTGTAAGCTGTATCAACTCACTTGCAGAGAGATAGAAATTGTACATCTAATCCGCGAAGGCCATAAGTATAAAGCGATAGGTCAAGCTTTATTTATCTCAGAAAGAACGGTGAGTAAGCATGTACAAAATGTCTTCGAAAAGGTGGGAGTTAAAAATAAAGTAGAGCTTCTTAATAAATTGGATCAAAGTAGTGATCTCTCAGCAATATCTGCATAAAAACAGGCCTTTTTAGCAAAAATACGCTTTTTTACGTATGTGATCTACTACAAAAGACGTATTTCTTTTCACTCTCAAATCATAGAAATTTGTATTACATCTAACACTATTTCTATGAAAGAATTTATAAACAAGCTGAATGCTGTATGGGATTTTGAGCTTCAGAAAATTCAAGCAAGTGAAGAACATATTGTAAGAATCTGTGAACGAGTTCTTGCCATAACTCGCAAAGCACTGGCAGATCTTAGAACCCATTTACTAACCGCAGAGTTTAAGGATAAAGAGGAAGAAATATGGTTTTTCAAAGAGGCTAAACCTCAATTACTGAGCAAACTTATATATCATGAAAAACTATACAACTTAGAATTGAGAAGGCCTCTGGGAAGAGACAAGCTGGTGCGGAAGTATCTTGAAAATGAGATACTGCACCTGGAGCACAGCTACGAGAGTTATACAGAATTTTATCTCTATTACAGAACAGGTCAAACTACCAACGATGAACATTACTTCCTAAGGACACACCAATCCAGCTTCAATGATTGTGAAGCGCATGGATTTGACTCTGATCCAAATCTTTCCACCGGCTATGATTGCAAGGTAGCCCGTATCCTTGCGCAGGACATGCTAGTTATCTATTTGAACAGGGAGATTTACAAGTTGAAGGGGAAGGCTTCCGTACATAAGCATCATGATACCACCCACTCACTTGAATGGACAGGCTCAAAAACAAGTTTAGTCGAGCTTATTTATGGATTAGCTCAGGCCGGAGTTATAAATCATGGCAAGAGCGATTATAAGGAGATTGCTCATTGCTTTGAAAAGGTGTTTAATACCTCATTGGGAAACATATATAAGACGTTCGAGAAAATCAGAATGCGGGAGACGGGTCCGACAACTTTCTTAGATACTGTTAAGGTAAAGCTTATAGATTATACTGATAAGTTTAACCAATTGAGGATTGACTAACTAAGGAGTTAAATCAGGCAAATAATGTCTTCCATAAATTTCGATAGTCGCCCGGTATCTTTAATCACCATATAATCTTCATCTGAAAGGTCAGTTCCTTCTTTTATTTTGTTGGTAATCTCGGTGAGTTGCTTAGAACTAGCAAATGGAAATGTATCTTTCATTTTTTGTTGATTATTAAAAAGTATCCAAGCAGGGAGGTTCATTACATGTCCGCTATATCCTGCATATTTTAGAATTACTATTCCAGTGAGATAATGCAATTTTAAAGCGATCTGCTCCAATTCCCATACTTCAGCATGGCCTACTGGATTACGACCGTGCAAAAAATGGTTTCGGTGATTGAGAATATTTTCATCTTTTTTACTTAGAGCAAGTCCAAGTAACTTGAACGGAAATAGAAGCTTATTTTTATTAGTGGGTTTGTTCAAGTCACTAAGCTTAGAATTAATAATTTGCATAGCTTCCGCAGAAAGATTTTCATGTTTTACAACCACCTTTTTTAGCTCATCGATCAATCTGCGGGCAGTCTGCTTGTTAGATATGGGCTTAATAGATTCCTGATTTTCATCAGAAATAAGTTCCGTTACTGTTTCTAAAGCAACTGAACATAGTATCCCCTGTTGCAATGGATCGTTCGCAGAGCTTGAATTCACTAAAATTTCAAGGGCTCTTCGTAAAGCTAGATTTTGGTGAAGCATGTCGCAAAGCCGACTGAAAACATGACTACTGAAACGCTCGTGTGCATCTTTGAACTTCTCCCGAAATGTTTCCGAAAATGACAGGTTCCTGTAAAATTCAAAAAGTTGAGTTGGGTTAATTAATTGCTGTTTACCACGTATTGAATTAATATCATCCAAGTCATATGCGACATCCGCGATCTTTTTGAAATTTTTATCTTTTGAGGTCAGAATCAGCGATTCTCCACTATAGAATCTCGAACTTAAAAATGCGAAAGCTAACCTTATGTACGAAGAGAGGGTTTTAAATTCCTCAAAGTCCATTCTATTTAGCGAGTCAATAAAAACAGATTTAACATCTTCCACAGCATACAGATGAAATATTTTCTCCTGAATCGTTATGGTAACATACATGCCCTTAATAGAAGGAAAGCGAATCCCTATCAATGACGGCTGAGTATCCCACTGCTTGATGTCGAATTTTAGATGATCCTCAGGCTCTATAATTGAAGCCGGGTAAACAATATCGCCGTCGTCAACAGGTATACATAGCCTAAAATATGAGCTGTCATATGGCTTATTGTCAGAGCGTAGATTAGTTAAAATGCCGGTCAAAAGCCTTGGCAGTTTCGGAAAGTTGCAATCAAACTTATCAATCGCCGTTGAACTAGTCCTAAAAGAGCTCCCATTCCCATAAATTCGGAGTTCACCATCTAGCCCATAGCTATTCAGGTATTTGACCCCACCATTTTTTAGCTGTTCCCCAATACTTATCTTAAAATCAAAGCCGGTCTTATTCGGAGTATTTATCAATTCAATATCGGCCTCATATTCTTTCTCTGTGTGCAGGTCCATATCAACGTAGGCTAACATGAGCTTGAAAGACCCGCCTTTTAGAAATTCTTGAATTCTTTCAATAGAAGGCCGCAAATTCTTTTTAAATGCAGTTTTAAAGAAGTTGCTATAAACTGAAGAATTAGTACTCATTTCCTCTAAGATAAACTATCATTGGCAACCTATTATCAAATAGCGATCAGTTCTTAGTTCAATTACTAATTTCTTTCTGATGCTTTTAGTATCGTCAAAGGTTCACCATGTTTAACAAGTAACATGTCCGTATCAAAGAAATCACGACTTCCCATGATTGACTTTTCATTGAAGATCAATGTTATTGGGTCAAGAAAAGAATAAGTATAAGCTTTTAGATCATTATGCTCGAATAAGTTCTGTTTCCCATTAGGGTAATGTTTGTATATAACCTTGTTGTGTTTCGGATTAAATGCATGAATCAATGCTTTCTCTGCATCATGGTATATCGCTTTTTCCGGGACCGTAGGTAAGTTGCCAGATTTCATTTGCTCAAATAACTCCTCCGTCAGGTCATCGTCTTCTAGCATTGCCAAATGAATATTATCACTAAATTCAAAAAACAACAACACTATTTCATCCGTGGGTAACCCACCATATTGAAAAGGCATTTCTGTAGATAGTACATCTTGTAAATGCTCGTGCCCAGTTAGACGCTTGATTACATGTTCTTCGGTCGCTTTGCCTATATAGTGAACATTATAATTCAAAAAGCCTTGTATGTCTCCTTTAATTTCTAGCTCAATTCTTTCATTCCAAAAATCAAACAACAATTTTTCCGGAGAAAACCAATTGCCGTACCCATCTTCCTGAGTATAGATAAGCATATTGATAATGTGGTTAAATGGCGGGTCACTCTGTTTTGCCTGCTGAAATTCATAATCAACGCAGAAATGAAATAGGATTTTTTCGCTCTCTGTGTTTCCTAGGGCTTGCTGACGAAACGGAAATTCACATTGCAAGGTGTTTTCAGTTCCTTTTTGTTTAATCTGAAATTTCATTAATGGCCGTTTGCAATTAGAGTGATCCACATATAAATTTTGCAGGTATAAAACAGGACGTTGAACGATCATATAAATATTGCTCTGCTCTAGTATGTCTAGCAATAATTTTTCCGATTTAAGATAGCTGAAATCAAAATTGCTTAATGGACATTGACTGAGCATCAATTTGTTAAAAAGCCGAGTCTCTTTCATTCGTTAAAGATAATTGCAGCAATCAAATTATACTATCAAAATTTCCGTGTTACTGTTATCTTTAACTACAGTGAAGAAGGAACGAGCTATAAAATTCGCAATTGACTTAAATTCTGGTGATCTGCTGGACGCGGATGTGAAATTTCGCTCTACAAAGGAAGCTCACTTGATACGAGAGCAATATAGCCGTCGCGAGCTTGATTTGCGATGCTATGAATGTGAGCAACCGCTTAACGTTTCAAAAAGCATTTACGACCGCGTTTATTTCAAACATACCCAGCACGCCAGTGACTGCATACTCAAAGATTGCAATTTCAGCATGGGTGATATGGAAATGATCCGTAAAGCTGTATATAGTCGAGAGAGTGATCGACATAAGTATCTTAAAGGAACAATCGCAAACCTGTTAGAAAACACTCCTGGAGTAGATGTAAATTCTGTTACTGCTGACACGAAATTTCTGTTTTCTGAACAAAGCAAACGCCGCCCCGATGTTTATTGCAGATACCTGGATAAAGAATTGGTATTCGAGATTCAGCTATCACCTCTGCCTCAGCGGTATATACTTGATAGATACGATTTCTATAGAAACAAAGGTATCTTCCTTATTTGGATCTTAGATAAATTTAGCGTACATGGTCAGTCAGCGACTGAGAAAGACATTAAATACCTCAACACTTACAGAATTTTTTCAAACTCGACGAAGTCAACGCAAAGAAGGGCAAATTTAAAATGCTTTGTCAATATAAGAAACCCAGCATCTTCAAGAACCGATCAATCATCAGTCCATGGACAGAAAGTTCTGTTTCACTTCAAGAAATTAGCTATTGAATGTCCTCTTACCAGATATATTTCTGGGATTTCGAGAAGAACTTAAATCTTAAAGAGGATGAGCTTAAGGGATTAGAAGAAAGGCAACGGATCGAAGAACGTCGTAGAGAGCTGGACGAGCGATTAAAGCAAATGCGAATTAACGCTGATCGATTTCTCGAGAAAATAAAATTTCAAAAGACGCAGGGTTGGACATTCTATTCGTTTTCGGAACAGCATGGGGATTTATATCAATTAGATGTACCGCACTTGAATGAGAGGTTGGGATTTAACACAAAACGCTCCAAGGGGAAAACACTACTCAATCATTACATCTCCTCTGCGGGCCAGTTTGGATATTCCTTTATTCATTTTTTACTTAATGAATCAAAGATTTGGATTGACGTGAATTTACGTAACGAGGACGACACTACTAGTTTTCAGGAAATTTATTATAGCAAGCATAGTTATCCATCAGGTCTAATCAGACTACTTTTTAAGAGGGGTTACCAATTACAAGATTCGGACAGGAGTTTATTCAGATCCCTTCCTGAAAATATCACAGGTGATAAAAATGAAGGGCTATTTCTTTTAGAGTGCATGAACAAGCTCATAGACAGGGAGCTGACGGAACAGGTTTGGCGGCACTCACGACTCTTGTGCATTTTAGAAAGTGCCAAGCGTAAAGAAATGGTAGCATTTAAGTATAAGAACTGGATCAGCCTGGGCATTTTAGCTATTTCCAACTATCAGAGATATTGGGAGTATATTGAAAATGTTTTCAAGAAGTTCGGGCTATGGGAAACGTTAATAGATTCAGACCGAAAAGGTACATTTCAAAGGAAGTTAGCCGATTTTTATGAAACGATTCCTGAACAGGATTATTCAGTAGACGAACTGATAAGCGAGCTCTTTCCTGAACTTAATGACTAACAAAAATTACTAAATCTGAAGTGAGTGAACTCTCTATCCTAAGTTCTCCTGTTAACTTCAAAAACATACTTCCGCCACTTCCGCCAATTTCCGCCATTTTCGATGGGGATTTCCAAAAATCCCCATCGAGCCGTTTCTGCCATTCCCACCTTTGAGCCAATCAAAACAGTCTAATTATGTTTTCACACATCTCCTGGGAGCAATACTTTGCTTACACCGCAGCAACAGGGCTGCTTTACTATGCGACGGTTGTATTTCTTTACTACCGTGATAATCTGGTTCTATTCGTAAAACAGCCTTTGAAAAAAAGGTCATCAGGCTTAAATCCTGAACGACTTCAGAGATCAGAGAAAGATATTTTGGGACAGGCGCAAATTTCCGAAAGCGAGGTTACTGTAAATTCTGAGGAGTTAAACTTCTATGACTCTGAAGCCACCGAAGAAGTTGCGGCGCAGATACAGCCGGAAGAGGAAACTTCCGAGTCGCAAGATTTCACCAGTTCCAATCAAGATGCTATCGAAAATTTCATCACTGAACTCAAGGGAAACCTTAAAATTCTAAAAGAAGCAGATGGCAACAAGGAAGAATTCGGCTCTCTCTTCCGGGCCACTGCATCCAAGTACCCACAATTAAAAGACCATCATACCCTCAATGCCTTAGTAGAAGAGCTCGTGCTAGCAGAGGAATTGGGTTTTACAATCACCCAAGCAGAAATTGAAGTTCTCTGGCTCTAACTAAGTCATTTATTAAAACGTCCATCTCAAAATTAAATACCATGAAAAAGCAACTTAAAAGCTTGTCTATTGCTATAGGCAAAATTCTAAAAGCAGTCCAAATTAGTTTCGTTCTAACTCTCTTGCTTATACAGGAAACGTTTGCCCAAGATGGCAACGCCGGTATCAATGAAGCCACTACTAAAGTTAAAAGTTACTTCGAAACTGGCACCGACCTTATGTATGCGATTGGTGCAGTAGTTGGGTTGGTGGGAGCCATCAAAGTTTACCAGAAATGGAATAGCGGAGACCATGACACAGGAAAGGTAGCTTCTTCCTGGTTTGGAAGCTGTGTGTTTCTGGTAATTGTCGCAACTGTTCTTCAGTCATTTTTTGGGATATAGGTTATGGGCAGCATATATCAAATCAACAAGGGCATAAATAAACCGATAGAATTTAAAGGTTTGAAGGCCCAATACATAGGCTACCTAGCTGCGGGACTAGTAGGTCTCTTAATCCTGTTCGCTACTATGTACATCATTGGAGTTAATCTTTTTGTTTGCGTAGCTGTAATCGCCATATCCGGCACAGCTCTATTTATGACCGTATTCCGGCTCAGCCATAAATATGGTCAATATGGCCTCTTGAAGAAGGCGGCAAAGAGATATATCCCACTTTTTATAAAGTCGAAATCCCGAAAGGTCTTTATACAACTAAGTGATCCAAAGAAAAAGTAGGAGGTTTTATGGCTAATTCAATCGAAATAGAAAAGATGTTTCCGGTGTACAAAGTAGAGAGTGATTCTATCATTTCTATGTTTGGTGATATCACCTTTGGGTATGAGTTGACGCTTCCAGAAATATTTACGCTCTCCATAAGCGAGTATGAATCTTTTCATCAAGCGTGGATAAAGGCTATAAAGGTGCTGCCAAAGCATAGCATCTTTCATAAGCAGGATTGGTATTTAGAGGATGAATACAAAGCTGATTTTATAAGCAACTACAAATTATCTAATGCCTTGAGCGGGTTTTTATCGGGTGCAAGCGAAAGATTTTTTAATGAAAGGCCATTCTTAAAACATCGCTGCTACCTGTTTTTATCAAAAAAGCCGGAAGGCAGAAGAACAGCGAATTCCGCATTTTCAAATTTGTTCAGGCGTTCGATCGTTCCTCCACAAGTACTCAAGCAGAGCTTTATCGCGGATTTTAAGGATAAAGCAAACCAGTTCGAGCGAATACTAATAGATAGTGGTTTTGTGAAAATGGCCAGGCTTGATGCCGACGAATTAGCTGGAACTACTGGCAAGCCGGGTATTCTGGAACGTTACTGCTTTCTGCTTAATGACTCGGAACAGGCGACAATTAGGGACATCAGCCTGAAGGATGAGATAAAAGTCGGAACTCAGTCATGTCAGTTGTTCAGTCTCTCTGAAGTTGAGTCGCTACCGTCTCTTTGTGGCTCCCGGATTAACTTCGATAAATACAGTACGGATAAAACTAAATGCAGTATTGGTTTTGCATCGCCACTGGGTGGCTTGCTTAACTGCAATCACATTTTCAATCAGTACATTTTTATTGACGATGCAGCGCAAACGTTAAAGCAGTTAGAAGCTAAGCGGCTGCGTTTGCAATCACTTTCAGCGTATTCCCGCGAAAATGCTATTGGTCGTGATGCCACTCATGATTTTTTGAATGAAGCAATTAGTCAACAGCGGCTTCCGGTTAAAGCGCATTTCAACATACTTGCCTGGACCGATAAATCTGAGCAAAAAAACGAGCTGAAAACACTGGTGTCTGCTGCTATGGCTCAAATTGATGCTACTCCTAAACAAGAGACCGATGGAGCTCCGCAGATCTGGTGGGCTGGATTACCTGGAAATGAAGCCGAGTTCCCGGTCAATGACACGTTCGACACTTTTGCTGAACAAGCTTGCTGCTTTTTGAACCTCGAAACAAGTTATAAAAGTTCCGTTAGTCCCTTTGGTATTCGTTTAGGCGACCGGCTAAGTGGAAAGCCACTGCACGTTGATATTTCTGATGAACCAATGAGGTTGGGTATCTGCACAAATCGGAACAAGATTATCCTCGGCCCCACAGGTTCAGGAAAGTCATTCTTCACCAACCATATGGTGAGAAGCTACTATGAACAGGGCACCCATATCTTGCTCGTTGATGTCGGTCATAGTTATAAGGGGCTTTGCGAAATGGTAGGTGGCTATTATTTCACCTTCGATGAAGCGAATCCAATCCGATTTAACCCGTTTTACATCAGTAAAGGAGCATCGCTAGATACCGAAAAGAAAGAAAGCCTAAAAAGTTTAATTCTTGCACTCTGGAAGAAGGAAGACGAAGTACTGGAAAGGCCGGAATATGTTGCTTTATCAAATGCTCTTCAAGGGTACTATGCCAAAATCGCGACAAATAGTTCCGTGTTCCCCTGCTTCAATACCTTCTATGAGTACTTGAAAAATGAGTTCACATTAGAACTAAAGGCTGATAATGTTAAAGAAAAGCATTTCGACCTTGACAACCTCCTCTATGTTCTAAAGCCTTTCTATCAGGACGGTGAATTTGGCTATTTGCTGAACGCCACTGAAAACTTAGAACTTCTAAGTGAGAGATTCATAGTGTTCGAGCTTGATAACATCAAGGACCACCCTATACTTTTTCCGGTGGTAACCCTCATCATCATGGAAACTTTTATCAGTAAAATGAGAAGGTTGAAAGGAATTCGGAAGATGATTTTGATTGAGGAAGCCTGGAAAGCAATAGCCAAAGAAGGTATGGCCGAGTACATCAAATATCTATTCAAAACGGTGAGAAAGCACTTTGGTGAAGCAGTGGTGGTCACCCAGGAAGTAGAAGACATCATCAGCTCTGAAGTAATTAAGGAAACTATCATTAACAATTCGGACTGTAAGATTTTACTGGATCAATCCAAGTATCAGAACAAGTTCGATTCCATTCAAAACCTTTTAGGCTTGACTGATAAAGAGAAGGTCCAAATTTTATCAATTAATAAGGCCAACGACCCTAAGAGAAAGTACAAAGAAGTTTTTATAAGTCTGGGGGGCCAGCTAAGTAAAGTCTACCGCACGGAGGTCAGCTCAGAGGAATATCTTGCATACACAACTGAGGAAAGTGAAAAACTAAAAGTCCAGCAGTACACACAAAAGTACGGCAGTATTCAGAAAGGAATCGCTGCCCTGGCAAGTGAATTAACAACAAAATAAAATTCTATGAAAAAGCTTATGATTCTAATGCCAGCCAGTATGATTGTACTGATGGTATCACTGCCAGCGGCAGAAGCAAATGCTCAAGTTGCTGTGCTGGAGGTTATTAAGGCAGGTGTGAAAAAAGTAATTAAGGCGGTTGATCTAAAGATTCAGCGAATGCAGAATGAAACTATTTGGCTTCAGAATGCCCAAAAAGTAATGGAAAATCAATTATCAAAGCTGAAGCTAACCGAGATATCTGAATGGACCGAGAGGCAAAGATTATTATATGCAAAGTATTATACAGACCTGTGGAAAGTCAAAGCCGCTATTTCTTATTACCAGCGTATAAGAGAAATTACCATCAAGCAAGTTTATCTGGTGGAGGAATATCGAAGAGCGTGGCATTTAGCCAAAAGTGATAAGAACTTTTCACCCAGGGAACTTGAATACATATACAATGTCTATACCGGCATTCTAGATGAAAGTGTCAAGAATATGGATCAGATCCTGCTAATTGTCAATTCATTTAAGACTCAAATGTCCGATGCGAAAAGACTTGAGTTAATCAATCAGGCTGCTAACCGCATAGACCAGAATTATACCGATCTAATTCAGTTCAACAACCAAAATCTTCTTCTAAGTATGCAACGGGCACGGGCTCAAAAGCAAATCAAGTCAGTCCAAAAAATGTATCAGTTGCAGGAGGCTAATTAACATGAAATCTCTAATTATCTTGATCCTCCTTTTGGTTTCTACTGGTTCCAAGGCCCAAACTTGGGAAGAGTTCTCGAAGCAGAGGGAGACACAAAAAAAGTATCTGCTGCAGCAGTTGGCTGGTCTAAAGTTTTATGTCAGCTTATTAAAGGAAGGTTATTCTACAGTAAACAAAGGTTTAAAAACGATTAAAGGGATTACTAAAGGTGAATTGGATTTGCATACCACATTCTTTGAATCTTTAAAATCTGTTAATCCGCTTGTGGGTAGGAACAAAAATGTAGCCGACATTCTAGCATTACAGCTATCTATCAGCAAACATTTCAACCTCGGAAGCAAACTCCATCTTTCCCGAACTGAAACTCAATATTTTGAAAGCGTCCGCTCGAAAGTTCTAGAAGAATGTTTGAGCGAGATTGACGAATTACTCATTGTGATAAGTGCTAATAAACTAGAAATGAAGGATGACGAGCGGATGAAGCGTATCGATAAGCTCTACGAGTCTATGAAGGATAAATATCAGTTTACCCAATCTTTTGTGAATCAGACCAATCTGCTTAATCTGCAACGATTGCAAGAAGAGAGAAATAACAAAGCTTCCCAAAAGATTTATGACCTCAAATATTAACGGCTATGAAAAAGATATGGATACTGATGTTAGTTATTGCGATTAGTTCTGCCACGAAAGCCCAATCCGTGGAAGTTCAGCAACTACTACTCAATTATGAAAAGTTAAAGCAGCTGAAAAATATACTTTCAGACATGAAAAAGGGGTATGAGATAGTCAGCAAAGGGTATAATACCATTAAAGATATCTCTGAGGGAAACTTCAATTTACACGATGCCTTTATCAACAGCCTGTTATCTGTTAACCCTGAGATTAAAAACTACAAAAAAGTTGCAGATATAGTTACTTGCCAGAAGAATATCGTAAAGGAATACAAATCAGCCTTTAGCAGATTTAAGCGCAGTGGAACATTCTCGGCAACCGAGATTGAGTACTTAGGAAAGGTATATGGCAATTTGTTTAATCAAAGTATTCAAAACCTTGATGACCTCGCAACGGTGCTTACTTCCAACAAGTTGAGCATGAGTGATAACGAGAGACTAGAAGCTATAGACAGGATCTTTGCTGATACGGAGGACAAGCTCATATTTCTCAGAGACTTCAACAAAAAAACCAACATTCTTGCCATTCAAAGAATCCGCGAAAAGCGAAGTATTGAAACCTCAGAAAAACTCCATCAGGTAAACCACTAATACAAAAATCATGAAAAGTAGTAGAGTTTTAATCATCATTTTGATGATTACAGGAATATCCTTGCCTCAAATTTTATTTGCGCAAGGACTTGCAGGGGACGTTCATGGACTTCAATCGGTTTTAGACCAGGTTTACGAAGACATGATTCCGCTATGCAGTAAACTTATCAGCGTAGCCAGAGGAATAGCAGGTTTCGGCGCATTATGGTACATAGGTTCAAGAGTATGGAGACAAATTGCGGCCGCGGAACCTATTGATTTTTATCCTCTGCTTAGGCCATTTGCATTAGGAATGGCAGTGCTCCTTTTCCCTGCTGTACTGTCTTTGATGAACGGAGTATTACAACCAATCGTAATTGCAACCGGTGGAATGGTCAAAGATTCCAATAAAGCAATCGCTGTATTACTCAAAAAGAAAGCTGAGGCAATAAAGGAATCGGATACCTGGCAAATGTATGTTGGTGAAAACGGCCAGGGCGATAGGGATAAGTGGTATGAATATACCCACCCAACCAAAGAAGCGGGCACCGATGAAGGAACATTTGAAAGCTTGGGAAATGACATCAAATTTTGGATGGATAAACAGGCCTATAACTTCAGAAACTCAATAAAGCAATGGATGAGCGAAGTTTTACAGGTGCTCTATGAGGCAGCAGCGCTATGTATCAACACCATTCGCACTTTCTATCTGATTGTACTCGCGATCCTCGGTCCGCTTGTATTTGGGTTTGCAGTATTTGATGGATTTCAACATACACTCTCCGTTTGGATAGCCCGGTATGTGAATGTTTTCTTGTGGCTACCTGTCTCAAATATTTTCGGGTCAATCTTAGGAAAGATCCAGGAGAACATGTTAAAGCTGGACATATCACAGGTTCAGGGCACTGGTGATACTTTTTTCAGCTCCACCGACACAGCGTATTTGATATTCATGGTGATTGGCATAATAGGATACTTTACTGTACCCGGAGTAGCGAATTATATCGTTCACGCAGGCGGAGGAAATGCACTTCTTCAAAAAGTAAATACCATTGTAAGTAATTCCTCCAATAGCGTGCTTTCCTCATCTTCTAATTCGGGAATGATGGCCGACGCCTTAGGCGATCAAAGAGGAAGAATGACGCAGAGCATGACGGACTTTGCGAACTCTTCCGGCTACTTCAACGGGAAGAATGGCGCCTCCAAGTTCAATCACGACAAACTAAATGGTAATTAATCTAAAGTAAATCTATCATGTTCCAGCAACTCAAAAACATAGACACCGCCTTCAAGCACATTAAGGCCTTTAGTATCGTATTGATTCTATCGTGTATAGTTATTTCTGCATTTGCTCTTATCAAAAGTTATCAAGCAATAGAAGCGGCTCATAGCCGCATCTATATCCTTGCAAACGGGAAGGTTCTCGAAGCATTCTCGGCTAATCGAAAAGATAATATACAGGTTGAGGCGAAAGACCATGTGAAAACATTTCACGAATACTTCTTTTCGTTGGACCCGGATGATAAAGTGATTCAAACGAATGTTAGCAGGGCTCTGTATCTGGCTGACCGCTCAGCAAAATCTCAATACGACAATCTAAAGGAAAGTGGATACTATTCAAACCTGATATCCGCCAACGTCAGCCAGGAAATAAGCATCGACAGTATTCAATTAGACTTGAACCAATATCCCTATTTTTTTAAGTGCTATTCTTTGCAGAAACTGGTGAGAGCCACGTCTACCGTTACCAGAAACCTGATTACTGAAGGCTTTTTAAGAAGTGTAAGCAGGTCAGACAACAATCCACATGGCTTTCTAATCGAACGCTGGAAAACAGTAAGCAATCAAGATACCATACTTCAAAACCAGTAGCTATGATCTTCGGGAAGAACAACAGGAATAAGCTGATGCTAAATCAGGAAGAATTAGCACAGAGAATAGCTAACTGGATAATAAAAAGCCAGCTTCAATTAGCAACCTTTTTAAATGCTAGAACAGCTCATTTCTCGAGGACGCAGAAAGAAGCTCTTTTAGTTGCAATCAGCATCGCCTTTGGAGTGGCAAGCCTCTATCTCATTTTCAACGCAATCAAATAATCTACATTAAAACTTAAAACTATGGAAAATCAAAAATCGGCGGAAACGCTCCAAAAAAGAAAGTTTTTGATGGTTTTACCCTTATTGGTGATTCCATTTATTACGATGGCATTTTGGGCCTTAGATGGCGGTACAGCAAATGTTTCGGGGGAAACTTTGTCAGCACAGCAAAGAGGATTTAATACCGCCTTACCAGAAGCAAAGTTTAACCCCAATGACAAGCAAGACAAGTTCAGTGTTTATGAAACATCAACAAAAGAGCCTGAAACGAGCCTTGACGGTGCAGCTCATGATCAGTTAGCGTTCGCTGCAAAAGTTAATAACGAGGTAGATCCTAATGAGCAAAAGATTAATGAGAGACTCGCACTAATACATACAGAGCTCAATAGACAGTCTACATCTCCAGGTGTAAGCTATCAATCAACTACTCCAAGGTACCCATCCCAAACATCCAATATGAGCTCGGATGTTAGTCGCCTAGAAAACCTGATGGAAAGCCTGCAAAGCGGCAACGGAACTGATCAGGAAATGGCACAACTAAATGCCGTGCTGGAAAAAATATTGGACATACAACATCCGGGAAGAGCACGAGAAAAACAGAAGCAGACCACCAGTGCGGCCCAAGTGTATTCGGTTCAAGTTGCTTCAGGTGACATTAACAAGCAAGGTTTGTACCGGATTGCAAAATCAATTAATAGCAGTTATTCTAATCCGGTAAGCAATTCAATTCAGGCAACCATCCATCAAGATCAAGACATCGTAACCGGCTCGGTTGTCAAAATTAGGTTGTTAGATAGCATCTTCGTTAACAGCACCCTCATTCCAAAGAACGAATTTATTTATGGAATAGCTTCCATAGATGGTGAGCGATTGAAAATCGAAACAAAAACCCTTCGGTACAAAAATTCTATTCTTCCTGTTTCTCTGTCGGCATTCGACTTAGATGGTTTAGAAGGTCTTTACATACCAGGGGCAATAGTTAGAGATGCTTCAAAAAAGGGTGTTGATGATGCAATCCAAAGCCTTCAAATCATGACAATGGACCCGTCAGTTTCAGCACAGGTGGCCGGGGCGGGTATTCAGGCTGCAAAGGGACTGTTTAGCAGAAAGGTAAAACAAGTAAGGGTAAAAGTTAAAGCAGGCTATCAGTTGCTTTTGAGAGACAATAATCAGAGAAATTAAATCATCAATCATGAAAGCATTAATTATAATGGCAGTGATAATCGCTGCGTTCGTTCAGCAAACAGCGTTTGGGCAAGACACCATCTACGTCAGTCACAACAAAATAACAGCAGTTAAATTTCCAGCTGCAATCGATGGACCGATTACTTCAAACGGTAATTTAATTGCGATGACTAAACGGGATAATATTTTGGAGTTAAAAGCCGAGGGCACGCATTTTCGGCAAACCAATTTTATAGTTAAAACTTCCGATGGAAAACTTTATGATTTTCCTATAGCTTTTTCCTATGGAAGAGCCGGACGATTAAAGACCCTTGAGCCAGTAAAGTCAACCGTTATCAAAAATAGCAAGCTAACGGACTCTGAAATAGCAGAAAAGCTTTCCCGGACAGGGGGAATCAAATCTTTAGCATCTAATAAGAGCCATTTCATAAAATCTCAAATTGGTGATATCACTATCTCGGGCGATAAACTCTTCTATAAATTAAAGATTAAGAATCGTTCAAACATCAATTATGATATAGACTTCATCAGATTCTATATCCGCGATCTTAAGACAACCAAAAGAACAGTTACCCAAGAACAGGAAATATATCCAATACATAGCTCCGGCACCGATAACGAAACAATTGAAGGTAAAAGTTCGGCTATCTATGTTTTTGTGCTCGGCAAGTTTCCTTTGGCTCATGACAAAGCCCTTTTTGTCGAAGTTTACGAAAAAGATGGCGCAAGGCATCAATACCTTAAAATAAGGCAATCAGATATCGATAAGGCTAAACCATTTAAATAACTTGATTATGCATATTTCAAAAGGTATAGAAGACGAAATATTTCTTTTTCTTGAAAAGCAAGCCCATTCCGGTAAAAAATGGCTGGTGTTTGAAGATGGTGCATTGGTAAAAAATGCAAAAGATCTTCGATGCTTTACAACAGAGTTTGATGCATCTCAATATGCGCACGATAACACTTCCCATTTTGATACTCTGTTAGTTAAGCCAATCGCTGATATTCAGGCGAGTATTCAACAAAATTTATTTGAACAAGCCATCGAACATGCGCTCAATTCCTTTACATACGAAAATGTAGAGTCAATTTTGGAGGAGCTGAAAAACACGGGGTTTAGCAGTAAGGAATTGGGTGAAAGTTTACAAAAGGATTTTGCCTCGTTCGACTATGATATCCCCTATGAAACAGTGCTCAATAATATTCCTGTGAAGTTTTACATACAGCTGAGCAAGGATGACGACGGCTATCTTCACTATTTAGGCTACGATGGCATCGTGCGTCCCGAACGATCAGAAATTCATCATGGGCTCTACAATAATATTGACACAGCCGCTTTGGACGACGCTATGAGCAAGATCAACTGGAAAAATCATCCTGGCAATTTCTATTACAGTCCTGAAGATCGGCATGATCCATCTAAACGCGAAATGTATTACTTAGAGAAGAGGCTTGACAAATTGGTTGATTGTACCTGGCAAGCGTCGAAGGAGATACGAAATCAGGCGATGAATGTATGGGAAGCGCTAATGGCAAAGCATTTTTCAGATACACCAGCCATGATAGCTCTTATCTCTACTGTTCCTTATCTGGAAGCAATCTTTGAAAAAAGGATTCCCTTCAGTAAAGAAATTCCTTTATCTGAATCGGCCCAAGTACTGCAAAATGTAAATAACAAGAATCAAATAACCTCTGAAAATAATAAAATTATGAACTCACAAAATTTAGAATTCCTTCAGACCAATTTAAAGTACTTCGGATTTGGAGACAAACTTAATGAAGATTTAAAAAAGAACATTGAAGCCCAAAAAGCTGAATTTCAGCTAAAAATTGAAATCCCACATTTTAACAATAGGATGGATTACACTCTCCACTTTAAAAAGTCGGATACGTCAGAGATGTATTTCTTCAATCGTTATGACGCAGGTCTCAGGAATGGCAAGCCTGAAAACGACAAAACGCACTCTTTTTATGTGAATAAAGGGAGTGGCATCACTGCAAAAGAAGCGTTCAACTTATTAGAAGGTCGTTCTGTATATAAAGATCTTGTAAATAAAGAAGGTGAAAAGTATAGTGCTTGGGTAAAGCTAGATTTTGAAAATACTGACAAAAAGGGAAATCACTTACTCAAGCAGTTCAGTGAAAAGTACGGCTTCGATCTGGAGAAAACGCTTTCAAATTATCCTATTAAAGAGCTTCAATATCCCGAACAAAAAAAGCAGCTGATTAACTCTTTAAACAAGGGCAATGTTCAACAGGTGTCGATGAACCCAGAGGGTAAGGAAAGCAAATTCTATATTGAAGCAATACCTCAGTTCAAGAATATTAATGTATATGACTCGAAAATGCATCTGCTGAAAAGACAAAGCCTACAGAACCAAAATCAGGGTCAAAGCCAATCAGTTTCGCAGGACACCGTGAAAAAGCCTATGCAAAAGAAAGACTTGGACGAGCAGCCTGCCAAGCAAAAACAAACCAGGAAACGGAAGCTATCCATTTAGTTTTAGAAGCAGCTCAATAGGGCTGCTTTTTTTCTGAATAAAAAAATCTCTAATTTTATTTTTAAACCTACTACTATGAAAAAGCTAATATACTTTGCCCTAATTCTCCTGATTGCCTCTTGTTCTTCTGATAAACTTGACAGGGAAAAGGCTTTTCAAATCATAAAGAAAAGTGGAATGTATCCCAAGGCAAGCTCCTATCGAATCTTTACCGCCGACCCAACTTTTGCAAGACGGATGCTTGCGGCAGGTTTGGAAAGTTCTGGAATGCTTCGAGTGAAGCGGACACAAACCTTGTCCGAAGAAGGGCAACCGATTATCACTTTCACAGAGAAAGCGCAACCCTACCTCCTGGAAACTCCTGAGAAATATAAAGACGATAATGTACGTGTAGTTAAGCTGGCAGATGAAGATTTAGAAGAGGTTACTGGTATTCAAATGGTAAATAATAACCAGGCAGTAGTTGAGTATACAACATCGTATAAGAATATTTCACCCTTTAAGGTGCTTTCAGAGGACGATCTTGAAGGAAAAAAAACTTATAAAGCAAACTTTTCGCTTTATGATGACGGGTGGAGGATGGAGAAGAACTAATACGCTTTCTAAACTAATCTTTAAATAGATCCAATATCAACTTAATTATTTCCAAATACATCAAGATTAGAGGTGCCTTATTATTCAATGGAAATTTCCCCTTTTTTTGACTCCTCTGAATAGTCTTTTTCTTTACCATAACTTAAATGTTATTGCAAAGGACCTAAAGTTAACCTAACGAAATTCGGGTGTTTTCGCCCCCCGAATTATTCGTTATTGGTTTTAGAATAATTTTCGAAGGATTTTTTTAGTTGTGCTATATATGATGCCTTAACAGCCATTTTTCGTTCTGATAATCTTTTTGAAAGATTTTTATCATCATAGCCAGCCACATTTTCTAGATTTAAAAATTTTCGAAACGCCTTCTGTACTTCAATGCGTTTTAACGGTGTACCATCTATCTTTTGAATTGAACCTAGCTCGTATATACCAGTAAGCAGCTCTATAAAATCTGCTGGAAGGCCCTTGAAGATTAAGTTTGAGGAAAGAAATGATTGTTGAAGTACTCCGTTTTCTTCACTTACCTTAAGTAGGTAATCATGAATCTGTTCATATTGGTTAATGAATCCCACAATTCCGTCCAGTAAATTGCTAATTGGATCATGGTGAACTCTTGTGAAAATTCCTTTTTTTTCAGTCTCTTTCGAAGCGCCGAAGTCAATGACTCCGGTTTTCATATAAGCTATATAAGTTAAATCATTAAGTTGATCAACGCATCCTTCTACCTCCTTTAGAAGGTATCCAAGATATCTTTTTAACTGATCCTGGTTAGGGATTATGGCTACGTTAAGATCTACCTCCTTCCAAATTTGATAATATAAATCTGAGAATACTTCAGAAAGTAACTTTGAATCTAAAAAATCTTCAATTCTTTTAACTTCGTCTGTCGTTAATTCGGGTATTTTTCCTTTAATATATATATCGAGATTTTCGTCACTAACAATGTCACTTAATTGGGGGAACTCAATCCATTTTTGGATGAAGTAATGAAATCGTTCAAAAGCAATATCCATCTATAGGAGATTTTTGGGATTAGTTATCTCTGTCATCCTTAAAGAACTCCGATAATGTTATGCCTAGCTTATGCAAAACTTTTATAAGTGAACTCAACCTCAAATCTTCGCTGCCAGCCTCATACTTCCCATACTGCGACCGATTTATTCCATGCTCATAAGCAAATTTATCTGGACTCGAATAACCCTTTTCCTTTCTTATTTTTCGTAGTCTTTCCCCGATTTTTTTTAGTTCCACTTTAGGGTTCAATTCGTTCTTTGCAGGATTTGTATCCTTCTTCTCCATGCAATAAAGTAACCCAAAAACATATTTTAAACATACTCTTAATTAGAATACTCTTAATAAAGAGAATTTTTATATTTGTATTGCCGATTGCAAGCCAGGCGACCTATATGAAAGAGATATTTGAATTAATGAATCCTCTCCAGGAGAAGAGATTAGACGAATTGGTAAAAGGGATTGTAGAAAGATTTAAACCTCATCAAATACTTTGCTTTGCTGGTAATTTGAGAATCGATGCAGCACTTAGCTGCTTTTCAGAACCGAGATTAATAGATTCTTGTGACTACGAACTTCTTACCGTTATTGATTCGCAAGGAATTACTGAAAATGAAATGCAAGACTTCGTAAGTAGCATATATCGAAATGGAAAAGTGACAATCCTCAATCTCAAGAAAGATGATATGCGAAAAGCAATTGAAAGTAAAAATCTCTACATCACGACCATCCTTAGAGAAGGAGCTGTTTTATACACTTCGGATGGCTTTGATCTCAAATTGCCAGACTGAGTTACAATATTCTGAACTTATCCAGCTCTCCGCTATAGTCCTCATTCTTGTGGGCTGCCGCTACGATCAGGGTTAGTCATTGCATTCAGCTAAATCGATTCACCCGACAGCACTTCTCATACTTCGAAGAGCTATCGGCCCTCCGGGTACGATGTTCAGGCATGCCTGAAAGGTAGTTCCTCAATTTAGCTTAGACACTTTGAAAAGCTTCCTTCCGGGCCTACACTCAGCATTTCAACTAAGCTGCTTGCTGACTTTGTAAACGATCATTGATTAGGATTCATTTTGGCTTTTGCTGAGGCAAATTTAAACCTCTTCGGCAGGAAAGGCCAAGCCCTTCGGGTTTGGACAAAAAAATCTCCACACCTCCACTGCGTTTCGGGTAGTATTTTATTTGCCTCAAAGCCTTGCCTCGCCCGCCCCCCGCGCAATTTTTTTGCCTCTATCAAAAGCCAAATGAGGCGCATGCCAGAGTTAAGTACCTAAGTATGGAATTGAGGTC
>CBIHLM010000051.1:0-35515 GCA_966210515.1 uncultured Pedobacter sp. | reverse complement strand
CAGAGACCAATTGCAGGATCGAATCTAATTCCTTTCGAAACAATAACCACTCAGCCGGCGCTAACGGTGGCCCCAACAGTTGCCATGAAAGCCTTTGAAAACAACGCTCTGGCCACTCCTGGTGTTACATATATAAGTGCATCGGCAACCGATCCGGCAGGAAGAATTGAAAAGGTTGAATTTTTTGCTGGCGATACAAAACTGGGAGAAGTTTTCTCCAGTCCTTACACCATTGAATGGAAAGATGTGTTACCGGGACACTACGTTCTTACAGCTAAAGCAACAAATAGCTTTGGCATTTCAGCCACCTCAGACAAGGTTGAAGTAACGGTTAACCGGCCTGTTCTGGTTGCCACGGATTATAACTTAAAGGCCTATCCTAATCCTTTTCAACAATATATAACCATTGAGTTTACAGGGGTTGAAAAAGAGGATGCTTTTCTTCAGATCTATAATCTTCAAGGTATCTTGCTTGAGACGCTTTACAGAGGTAAAACAGAAACCGGACAGACTTACCGCTTTCAATTTGATGGCAGCAGATACCCTGCCGGATCATATCTTTCTAAACTAGTTTGCGGCAAAAACGCATTTACGAATGTTTTAATTCTGGCTAAATAACCTTAATATTTATTTTGTAACACGCCAGTAGGTCTTCAGTTCAGTCAAGAATTCTTCTTCGAAGATTTCTTGACTGAAAAATGGCAAGTTCCTCTGATGCTTTACAGCCTTGCTAAAGGTTGCAGGTTAAAGATGTCTTTTAAGGCCCTACGGGCAGCATGGTATCCGCACATACCATGAACCCCTCCACCCGGAGGAGCAGAAGAGGAGCAGATGTAAATTCCTTTTGCAGATGTGCGGTAAGGAGAAAATCGCAAAGCCGGTCTGGTAAATAATTGAGAAAGATTAATCACGCCGCCATTAATATCCCCACCAATATAGTTTGAATTATATGCTTGCATTTGCATGGAGTTCAAACAATGTCTATCCAGAATCGAATCTTTAAAACCAGGGGCAAACCTTTCCACTTGATTTTCGATGGCGTCCGTCATATCTTTTTCCGAACCATGAGGGACGTGGCAATAAGCCCAAACCGACTGCTTGCCCTCAGGAGCTCTGCTTGCATCAAAAACACTTTGTTGCGCCATCAGCACAAAAGGACGTTCAGGGTGTTTTCCGTGCCATGTCATTTTTTCGGAAGCGGTTATTTCTTCCATGGTATTACCTAAATGTATAGTTCCTGCCTGTTTGCAAACAGAAGCTGTAAATGGAACGGAATTGCTAAGCGCCCAGTCGATTTTAAAAACACCCATTCCATATTTGAACCTCTTCAACTGCCACTTGTAGAAATCGGAGAACCTGTGTCCTGCGATCTGCAAAAGTTGCCGCGGGGTTACGTCAAATAAAACCGCATGCGATGAAGGTAGCTGATTCAAAGAATTTACATAAAAACCCGTTTGGATCTGACCGCCCAATGAAATAAAATGAGTTACTAAGGCATTGGAAATTTGCTGAGACCCTCCCCGCGGAAATGGCCATCCGTTTAAATGCCCCATTGACATTAAAACTAATCCTATTGCTGATGTTAAGACATTGGATAATGGAAGAATTGAATGAGCTGCCATGCCAGCCCATAAACCACGTGCCTCTTTGGTTTTGAAATGTTTATTGGCGAAGCTGATTGCCGGCGTGATCGCTTTGAGGCCGAAACCAGCCATTTTTAGCGGGTGTCCGGGGATTCTCAATGGCCCTAAAATGTCATTTACTATTGCAGGCCAATCATTAATTAAAGGTTCCAGTAAATCTAAATATGACTGTTCATCTGCTCCCAATGGTCTTGCAGTATCAGCGAGCGACTTACTTAAGATCGCGGCATCGCCTGTATCAAAGGGATGTGCGGCTGCGATTGTAGGGTATATATAATTCAATCCCTGGGGCTGAAGCGGGAGGGTTTTGAAAAAAGGTGATTCAACAGCCAAGGGATGAATAGCCGAACATACATCATGTAAAAAACCGGGCAGGGTCAATTCCGCAGTTCGAAGACCGCCACCTACTGTCTCCTGACCTTCAATAAGTAAAACCGATAAACCGCATTGCTGCAAAGTTATAGCGGCAGCCAAACCGTTCGGGCCTGATCCTACAACTACCGCATCATAATCTCGTTTTGTCAATTTATTTTAATAAGCATCAAAGCATCCGAATATATTTAATCTTTCCAAAATGAGAGGTATACATTATTCACCGGGAATTTCTTCGAAAATAGCTATGATCTCGTATTTCCCGAAGTGATGTTATTTCCTTTAGCTTGAAAAATCAAAGCAGCTCTGCGCCATAAGCTTTCAAGCGGACCCTGTTTATGAGTTGCAAGCCACCATTTACAAAATGCAAATTGCAGTATAAACAAGAAGATGCCTATAAAAAGCGAATAAGTTGCACCGGAATATTTATGCATTCCGAGTCCGTAGTCATAGTAAATAAAAGACCCGATCACTGATTGCATGATATAGCTTGTAAGGCTCATCCGGCCGATCAGAGTTAAATTCTCTAACTGAATATCGTACTTAGAATAAATAAATACGAAAGTTGATAGAACCATCAGCATAAAGGCCGAATTAGACCAGGAGTTAAGTATGGCTTTTAGGTTATCTGTTAGATCGCGGTCCTGAGATAGCTTGGCAACACCAACTTTCGAAAGAAATAATGGAATAAACAAAAGTGCTGAAATAATAAAAACCCTTGTCCAGAAACGTCTATTGTCGTAGTTAATATCGAATCGCTTTTGCCGCCCGAGCAGCATGCCTATAAAGAACAGTCCGACTGTTTTGAAGATCCTACCACTTTCAAGCGACCAGAAGAAAACCGCCATTTTTCCGTTTGTAAGATTTTGCCTGGCCTGTTCTGTAAAAGAACCCAGCAAATTGTTGGTCCTGGCCTTCATAAAATACTCTCCTGAAATATTAGCCGGAGCCAGGTATCCGGGATCGGCAAGAATGTGGAGCGATGTAATCAGATGCATGGGCTGCACCAAAAAAATCAAAGCAACGATTAACACTGATCTACTACTCCATCTACCTACAATTAGCAAGGCCGGGCCCAAAATGGCGTAAAAAGCCAGTATATCCCCTTTGTAAAATATCGAATTAAAAATCCCGAAGAGGAGAAGCAGAAAAAGTCGCCACAAATATTTTACCTCGAAGGAACTGTCTTCTGTTTCCCGTCGACTGGACTGCAAATAAAAGGTGAATCCGAAAAGCAACGCAAATATTCCGTAAGCTTTACCTGCCAGAAAAAAAACGGCCGACTTCCAGATACCGTGATCAAGCAGATATAACCATTCCGGCAAACCAGTCGGCTCAACATAATAATCGAAATGTTCTATATGATGAAGTAGAATTATCCCGAAAAGAGTAAATCCTCTCAAAGCATCAACAGTTTCGATACGGGGTGAATTAGCTCCTTTTGACATGATAAAGTATTCTCTTCTCGCCAGGAACAAGCCTTCCCGGAGAAAAATTAACGTACAGAGCCGAAAGCAAAGAACAAAAGCGAGTTTTTTCTTACACTATATTCAACCTCAGTTACAGCAATCCGCACATTCGCAGATATCTATCTTACGGATTAAAGGCTTTCAGCGCGCCTATCCGAACAGTTAAAAACTGCCTTAAAAAGGCAGTTAACGAGTTATATTTTAAAATACTCAAGGTATCTTTTATCACGAATAATAACATAAAGCATTCTGATAGCAGCATGGCTATCAATATTCCGTTCATCCCCATCATTTTACTTAATACGATTACAGATCCTATTAAGATGGAAATACTTACCAGATTATAAAACGCATACTTTTTAGCCTGATTGGTGGCACCCTGAACAATTCCAAATAAATTCCATATCGCACTTATGGACGTTATCATCGCAAAGGAATAAAAGAAAGTGTCGCTTACTTCGATTCTGTTTTTTGTCCAAAAAAGAAACAAAGGCTTGCCCAATAGCAATACGAAAACATTGAAAGAGATGAGAGTAACGGCAAGAACCTGCACTGAGGTTATAAATATTTTTCTGAATTTATCATAATTTTCTTGCCCGTATGCAGTAGTGAGCTCGGGCCAAATGGACGCATTTATAGTAGAAACTACTTGTTTAATTACGTTCATAAACGTTCTGGTAGTAGAAAATATAACTACCGCCGCAGGCCCCAGTATAGAACCAACGATAATTACTGCTCCCTGGATAGAAAATGCCTGGGTAATTGGAAAAGAAAGAAACGAAAAAGCCAGGGGCAATTGCTCTTTTATCATCGATAACGAAAAATGCCTGACACCATAATGAATCCATCTGCTTCGCTTAAATAGAACCAGTCTATAAACTATTGAAGCAAGAATTGACACTGAAAGGGTAATACAAACTATATATACGGGACTGGCATCTAAAAAGGCGAGCGCTAGTATGATGAGAGACAGCTCTGCTATTCTGCTGAAATTACCTATCGTCATTCCGATTACATAATTACCCTCCGATCTTAATGCGCCCAGCAGAAGTCCGTTTTGCTGAATAACCAGAATATTAACTATGAATAGTAAGAGAATAATTTTCGAATCAAATTCTGTAATAGTCCTGACATTAAGGTAATCGTTTATTGGTAAGAAACTTACGGCTGCAAGTACTATCGCGAAAAAGAAAATCGAAAACGAGGTTATAACAATCCAGGTATTTTGAAAAGCTTTTAATGCACCAAGTCGGTTATGCTTTGCTACGCACAAGTTCATTTCGTTTGCCGCAACAGTGCCAAAACCCAAATCGCCGGCCATTGCAATTACTGACGGTGCGGCGCTTAAAATCAGCCATTCCCCATATAAACCTGGCCCCCAAAACTTTAAATAAACAGGTACAAGAATAAGCTGATTAACGATGTTAATAATCTGCCCAAAGGCTGAAGCTCCTGATGCTTTAAAAATTTTCTTAAAAGTATTATCCAACCTGGTAGTGATAAATTGTTGATTACAATTATTTAATTAAAAAACGCATTAATCGAGAAACATAAAAGCACGGAAAGTGTTTTAATGTAATTCGATACTTTTAGTAGAATTTAATTTTAATTATTAAAATCGTAAATATCAAGCATCCAAATTGCTAATTTCGTATAAAAATGCCTATGTATAATTTTGTGATTGATTGCACAGACGCAGATCTGGAAGACTACTTAAATATGCCCCCCCAGGATGCGGTTAAAGTTTTTACAAGAGGCGACTTAAATTGGTGCTTACAGACCTATTTTATTCTTTCCCGACAAAATAAAATATCTTTAAAATGCACAAACACCTTATGCGATGACTCGATAAATATCGTACACTCTGATCAATTACTAAAGCTCAAAGGGAATCCGTCGCAATTCCTGGTATGTGTTAGAGCAGATTACCCTAAAAGAAGGTGGGCGCATTATCACATTGTGCAAAACCAAAAACAGTTAGGATCTGATACATCATACGTACCTCATTGGGTGCAGCCGGGTTTAATTAAACGCGATGAAAACAGGCAGGGTGTTAAACGTGTAGCTTATGCCGGTGAGATTTTGAATGGGAATCTGGCTGGTTCCGTTAAGACATGGGAAGACTTATTTAGCCCTCACGATATCGAGTTTGTGACTCTAGCGGGAGGTTCGTGGCATGACCTCAAAGACATTGATGTTCTGATCGGGATCAGGAGCTTTAATTCACAAACATATGATTCAAAACCACCTACGAAGCTCTTTAGTGCATGGCATGCCAATATTCCTTTCATTGGCGGTCACGATTCTGCTTTTCTGCAAGTAGGCACTCCGGGCATCGACTACCTTTTAGCAAGTACTCCTGAGGAGGCGGTAAATGCAGTTTTAAAACTTCGCGACAATAAGGATCTATATATCAGCCTCATAGAGAATAGTAAAGAGAAAGTTGAAAAATACAACGAAAATTCAATTGCTAAGGAATGGCTGGAGATTTTGACCGGACCTATAATAGACAGATATGAGTTATGGAAAGCCAGGCCCACAGATGAAAGCAAAAAATTTATTTTACACCAACGACTAGGATTAGCAGAACACGAAGTAAAAAAAGCAATAAAAAGCGTATTAAAGTTTTAGGAAATGATTAGTGCCGACACAAAAAAATCTATAAAAAACAAGTCAGACGAAATTGGCAATGACTATGAGATCCGCAAGACTTCTAAAGATGGTCCTATATTTAACTTTGTTATAAATGATTCTGATGGCGAGATTGAAGAATACCGAAAATTAGATTCTGTATCGGAGATGGTAGAAAAAAACACCGGCTTAGCGGCTAAAGTTTTTGCTAAAGGGGAGTTAACCTGGTGTCTTCAAACTTTCCTGAACCTTTCCAAATTAAAATCGCTAAAACTCCAATGCTCTAATAAACTTTCGGAAGATTGCATCAACATCATTCATTCCGATACTTTGTTAAATTTTAGAGGAAATGACAATCATTTTATAGTATGTGTGCAAGCCGATTACCCGCGCCGGCATTGGTCTCATTATCATCTGGTACAAAACAAAAATCAGCTACTGGTAAATACTTCTTACATCCCACACTGGGTGCAACCTGGATTGATCAAGAGAAATCCCGATAGAAAAGATGTGAAAAGGGTGGCTTACTCTGGCCAAACATTCAATAAAAACCTGGCGGGTACAGAAGATATCTGGAAAAAAATGCTGGAACCACATGGGATTGAGTTTATAACGCTTTCTAATGATTCATGGCACGACTTGAGCACCATAGATATTCTAATAGGAATCCGCAGCTTCGATTCAAACCCATACAATAACAAACCGCCCAGCAAACTTTTTAATGCATGGCATGCGGGAATTCCTTTTATTGGAGGCTGGGACTCTGCTTATCGGCAGGTAGGTGTTCCCGGAGAGGATTATTTGAAGGTCAAAAACCGTCGGGAAGCACTGGAAGCCATCCTCAATTTAAAAAACGATGCTGGCCTGTACAACAAACTGGTCAATAATGGCACTCAAAAAGCTCAACTGTATACGCAGGAAACAATCACCAAAATCTGGGAAGAAACTTTGCTAAATCCTGTTTACCAACGATATAAGATATGGAAACGCCGATCATCTTATGAACGTTTGCGTTTCCACCTAATCAGCAAGTATGGATTGCTTGAGCATGTATCTAAGCAGGTAATTAAAAAACTGATGCCTTAAATGTTCTCTTGAACATAAGTTATCTTCGCTACATCGGAGTTTTGGGTTTTAATTTGTCCGGCGCTTCTTGCAGCGGTAAGCAGCTCTTTTGTTCTTAACACGATAAAGTACTCGTAAATGGCTTGCAGCGTCGAATAAGTTATACCGGCAGAGCCATCAAGAAAAGCCATTCGTCCAAAAACCATGTACAGCCATTTAATTAGTGGCCGGCCTGGCATCTTGTAAAAAATCCCCTTTTGATGATACCTGCGGGTGCTGAAGTCTTTACTAAAAAGGGCCTTTCTAAAAGAAAAAGAAGTTCCGCCTTCTATATCCTTAAGCCGGGTGGCAGCTTCCAGATCGGCATAACCCAAATGCCTTTGAATCCAAAATTTAAATCCCTTGCTAAACGGATAATGATCTAAAAAGCCATCCAGGTTGGCAGTGGGTCCATCAGGTAGAGAAACCGGATTTACCAGGCGTTCGTAACGCATTTTCTCTGGCCTGAAAAGTCGCAGATAATAAGGAGAAATCTGGGCATGTTTTAACCATGTGCCATTCCATGCAAAATCTCTCCGTAAAATATTATACGCCACAGCCTGACTATTTTCGGGGTTGAAGGATTTCAAAGCATTATATAAACTCTCTGAAACGCGCTCGTCGGCATCAATGTAAAGCACCCAGGGATATTTAAAGTTAATATTGGCTAAACCCCAATTTTGGTGGGCCGACCAGTTATCAAATTTTCGCTGAGTTATTTTGGCACCTGCCGATATAGCGATTTCCGTAGTCCTATCATCACTATATGAATCAAAAACATGAACATCATCACACCAGGACACAGACGCCAGACAAGAAGGTAAGTCTTGCTCTTCGTTTTTTGTTAAGATTAATACTGAGATCATTTATTTATTTTTTGTCAATCTGAAAAACCATAATCATAGATTTCCATAAATAAGGAAGCCGCCCCACGCCTTCAAACTCCAGCTCTTTAAAACCCTGCTGCATAAAAAGATCCGATAGCGACTTGCGGGTCCAGAACTTAATGTGCCCCCCTGTTTTGCCGGGATGATGATGATGATCCCATTTGTCTGCTAAAGCCAGGGCCAGGTTTTTAAAATAACCGTGGTAGGGAGTTGATATTATTACTATGCCGTTTTCGGCAAGTGTTTGCTGAGCCGTTTTAACTAAATCGGACGGATTAAATAAGTGCTCGATTACCTCAAGGCTTATCACCGCATCAAAAGCATTTTCCCATTCTTCGGGTATTGGTTCGCCTACACCGAACTGTTTAACTTCAGCGCCATTATAATTCCGGGCAAAGTTGAAGCCTTCCTCATCGGGCTCTATAGCAGCTACACGCTTTGCACAAGACTGCCATGATGGGATATTTGAGCCATTTCCTGTACCGATATCCAGAATAGAGTCTACATTATATTTATGCAGCAACCTAAGGGTAGTGGGTAATAAATAAGAATGACTCGGTTCTGCACCTGCAGAAGTCCATCCAAACTTGGGTATCGCTTGTGTCAACATTACTACTGTTTTTTATGATATTAATTGCTTTATTTTTTCTGCCGGCTCCATCTTTCGTTCTTTTATCGGCTCGCATGGATGGCCTGAACATACCATCCACGCCGGTAAATCTTTGGTGACTACAGACCTGGCACCAACCACACTTCCATTGCCGATGGTTACACCAGCATGAACAAATACTTCCGCCGTAACCCATGCATGATCGCCTATATGGATTGGCTTTGTTATCAGTGGATGACCTATTTTAGTATAGTCATGTGTTCCTGCACATAAGTGCGAACCTTGCGAGACAATAGCCCGCTGACCAATCGTAATTTTCCCCTGAGAGTAAAGTATCACGCCGTTTGCAATACCGCACTCATCACCAAGATCAAGATTCCATGGAGCCCAGATCTTAACACCGGGATAGACATGAACGCCCCGACCAACTTTTGCACCAAAACAACGCAATAAAAAAGACCGCCAGGCATGCATGGGTTTGGGAGACAGACGGAAAATTGTGCCTTCAACTAAACCCCAGATAGCTCTGGATATCCTGCTCTTTAATGAAAAAGAAGGCCCTGTAAATGTGTCGTGATTATGCATATCTGTAAAATTTAGCCATTAACAGGAATTTGATTCTCTATAATGTGTTTTATCCTTTCCTTTACAGATTCGCAAATCCGTATAGAAAGGGCAATCGTCGTCATCGTGGGATTGGAGAAACTTGAAGTTGGAAAAACTGCAGAGCTGGCAACATACAAATTTTGAATCCCAAATACTTTACAGGATGAATCCACCACTCCATCTTGCTCGCTTCCGGCCATTTTCAAGCCGCCGGCCTGATGGAATGTATCTGTAATCCAGCGCAAAGATTTTTCGGTTTCGCCTGTTACCCAGGGCTCAAGTACCACTTCGCCGACACCAGTTCTTTTAAATTCCTCGCGAACCAAAGCAGCCATGGTCTTTATCGTAGTAACCGTGAGATCAGAAATTTTCCAATCCAAACGAATCCTAGGCAACCCTAAGGCATCAACAGTTTGGCCAAGCTGAACAGAACTTTCGTAAACCGGTTCCTGTTCACTATGAATTTCCAGCCAAATCGGACCGCTGTCTGATGAGGACCCGCGGTTATCGACTTTCCATCGCCATGCTGCTTTCGCGATCGAAAAAAACTCTGAAGGTTTAAAAAGAGCCTTGATGATATTGACTGAAGGCAATTCTTTTTTTCGTAAAGAACCGATCAGCATTTTAGCCTGATCAAGAACTCCGTTTTCCTTTTCAGAGAAAACCACCTGCGCCGAGGCGTGCAGTATGCTCGACTTGTTGGCAAACGATGGATCAAGTTTTATTCTCGGGAAGTATTTAAATCCGTTTTTATAAAAAGGGTCAAAGAGTGAATGAAATCGCTTTCTCGAAGCAGGATATATTTGCCCGACGATAGCAGCGCAATGATCCTGAAAATAACGGCCTACCAGTCCGCCCGAATTCCCCAGCCCGGCTTTACCAAATTTTTTAGAAGCAAGAAAAAGCCTTACGGTTTCCATAGCTCCGCCGGCAGCAATTACGTATTTTGCGTTCACCATGCCTTCCCTTCCATCCAGCGAACGAATCTTTAACGCTTTAACAGCATCTAAATCTTCATTCGGTAGAAGCTCAACTACATTGGCATTACGAAGCAGTATCACATTTTCGGATTGTTCAATTTTATATCCATGCTGCAAAGCAAAATTCGGAACCTTGCACCATTTTGTAACAAACAAGTCTATTGTTGAGGGAGTAAACTGCGGCTCGTCTATACTTGTATCTTTCCAGGGCCGGTATTGAAAAGGCACTAAATTATCGGTTCCTAAAATTGCCTCTGCTTTGTTGTAATAGGGTTCAATATCTTCGAAAGATATGGGCCAGCCACTCATATTCATATAGGTCCTTTCCTCAAAATCTTCTTTCAGAAATGGAAATGCCTGACCACCCCATTTGGTGGTTGTGCCGCCAACAACTCGTTCCCGGGCTTCGTGAATCCCGATATGAGGATGATTAACGACCTCGCCCTGGTGAATTTCAGCAGCTTTTGGATGCACTTTTTTCAAACCGCCTTCCAAAACCAGCACTTTTAAGCCAGAGGACAATAGCGTTACAGCACAAGAAAAACCTGCCGCGCCTGCTCCAATGACACAAATGTCAGCTTCGAATTCGAATTCATTCGTTTGAGAAAAATCTATATACATTAAGCTATTTGTAAAATCTTTTCATTTATTTACTATTATGCCACTTCTTCTTTTCGGAGGTAAACCTCACTAAAAACACTACGCAAAGCTTTGCAACCAGCAGCCCCCAGTTTAGGCGAACTTAATACGCCGGCAACCTTCCGGATCCTTTCCGGATTGGTACTCGAAAAAAGAACCGTTCCTTCCGGGTTTTCATGCATAGCAAGTTCAATCAGCGCATTGGCAATATCTTCCCTGCTTGCCGGATCTATCCCAATTTCTCTCTCCCAAATATTTTTGAATGTCGGCCTGGCCCTCAACAAGAAAAGAAGTTCCTCAAGTCCGCCTTGTATGGCACGATGAGTAATTACATCAGCTCCTGATTTTTTTAAGTCTTCTATAGGAGCAGGACATTTTAAACTGTTCTCTAATTGTGCTACCTCATAAACTTCAGGCCGCCAATTGACCATTGTCAGCAAGGTATCGCCGGTTCCCGAAATACCAGTTAGCCGGGTTTTCGCACTGCGTTTTATCTCTTCCAGCTCTTCTAATAAATCTGCATTTTGAGCCAGCTCAACCTCTACATCATGGAGAAGAAACACATCAACAGGACGACGCAATTTTTTTATGCTCGCGTCCATCGAATTAATCAGATCGCCTTTATTAAAGCTGAGAGCTTTTGGCTGATGAGTTTTGCTAACTACGGTGGACGCGATTTTTTTCAAAGCACTCATTCGTCGGAAAATGGGCCGTAACGCCGATCTTAACAAACTACCACCCATGCCACCTCCTACGGGCATTAAACCGAACTTTGTAGTAATAGTCACCGTTTCCGGACAGCTGGTCAGTATATCGCCCAGAATCTTTTCTGCGTCACCCGACCCATAATAAGGAGCTACATCAAAATGAGTAATTCCGGCATCAATAGCCGTCCTTATCAGTTTCTCCTGGTGAGAGAAGTTTCCGCTTCCGGCAATGCTCGAAAGGCCAAAACCCAATTTTGATAAATCAACTTTCATATCGATCGCACGTTCTTTTTATTCATAATTCAAACACGGCACTGCCCGCATGGTTTATTTTATTTGCTATTGCCATTAATCCGGGATAACAAAAGCTGGCCTCTCATTTCCACCTGTAATCCATTTATACAGATCCATAGTCGCTGCAGAAACCTTATCCCATGTAAACTTATCTTTAACTAAAGCATGCCCATTTTCGCCTTTCAGAGCTCGCTGCTGCGGAGAAAGGGCAAAAAGCGCTTCCATCCCGGCCGAAATGCTTTCAATGTCGGTTTCAATCTTTATCGCCGCATCTTTTTCAAATCCTTCCGGGATATTGCAATGTGCTGTCATGATCACTGGCAATTTATAAGCCCAGGCTTCCAGCACTGCCATAGGCAGCCCTTCGCTGAAGGATGGTAAAATAAATGCGTCAGCGTCAATAAAGCATGTCTCCTTGTCTCCGCCAAACTGACCACCAATAAACTTTACAGTATCCGAAATATTTAATTTCTCTGTCGCATCCGTCAACGATTGCATATACTCATTATCCTTCGTTTCGCCGGCTATAACTAACTGCCAGTTATGCCTGTCAGGATGAGTTAGCGCCCATGCTCTCAATAAATTGTCCAGACCTTTTTTATGATGAATCCGGCTTAAGAACAACAGAGTTTTACGGTTGCCATTTTTCTGCCATCGACCGGGTGGATTGTATTCTGCGCTTCGTTCAGTAATGTGCGGCAGATCGATTCCGTTTGGAATAATTGCCACAGGATTTTTCAGGCCGAATGCTCTTATGGATTCGTATTCAGATCGGCAGAGGGCCTGAATGCAGGCTGCCTGCTCCAAATGTTTTTGCTCATACAGGTATAAAACAATCTTCTTTTTCAAATCCTTTGAGAACGACTGATTTAATTGCCACGGATCCAGCATCCCGTGAGGAGTTACAACATAGGGTGTACGAGTTTTAGAATAATATTTTTTATTGATACACGAAAAATACATCCAGATGCCCTGGGTGTGAATCACATCGGGTTTAATCAGCGATAATTGCTGATACATATCGGTAGAAAAACCCAGATTCCTCGGTCCTTTGATTGCATAACTATGCAGAGGCATCGGTTCGTAATACTTTTTATCTTCTGCAGAGTATTCATCATCATGCAATAAAAAGTGGATATCTGCTTCGTGCCGTGCATTCAAGCTTTGCCCAAGCATTCGCACGCTATTAAATACCCCCCCAGCATTTCTTGAATTTGTACTTCCCAGAATTAATACTTTCATAGTAAGATATTTTATGCTGTTTCCTCCTGTAAGACGGTATCCCGCAAACAGATGTATTGATAAACATAATCAGCCCACTTTTCTGTGGTCCAAAGCATGCCTAGTGCCCTGCTTATTGACGACATTTCTTCGAGCTTCTCGTCACTCGATTCCGACATCAGTATCATGGCACGTAACAATGAGGGTTCATCAGGATTTATGATGTACCCGTTTTGACCGTCGCGGACATAAAAGGTAGAAGCGCCAGACATATACGACGATATGATCGCTAATCCCGCCAAAGCCGCTTCATGAACCACCAGCCCCCAGGGCTCAAAAAGACTCGGTAAAATCAGGCACCTTGCTTCCGCAAGCCGCTCAGGTAATTCTGATGGCTGTGTAAAGCCATGAATTTCCACACCTTCCTGATTTTCTACCAGATGCTGCAGCTCTCCTTTTCCGCAGATCATTACATCCCAGGGATCTTTTACCGCTTTCCGGTACTTCTTATAAGCACTCATAAGAAATTCAATGCCTTTAACCGGAACAAGTCTGCCCACAAACACAAACTTTTTAGCACCTGTTTTCGGCAACACCTCTTTAAACCGGCTTGTGTTAGCGCTGTAATAACCCATAAATGGATTTTTATACCCCAGCTTTCGGGCAAAATTTGCCTGTCTGTCTCCCGGAACGAAAAAATTATCAATGCAGGGCTTCAGAAAAAACGGAGAGGAAAGAATGCCGATGCGTTGTTTTAGCGTTTCTGCCCACTGGCCGTCGAAAGTCGAAACAACATAGGTTCCCAACTTGCGGCAGGCTTTTGCGACCGACATATAAAAGCTGTAATTCCATGATGACATGATAATAACATCAGGAGCCAGGGATGTACAAAATCCGAAAAGCTGGCCCTCTTTCTCTTTGGCATATGGAATTGCTTTTTTACAAAACGACAGATCAAACTGATCGTACGGAGCATCCTTCTCACCGGCCTGGTAAATTAATGTTAATTCAACATCTTTCGTGGTAGCCAAAGTTCTTAAACAAGCTACCGAATAATCAGCAAGAGGCGACCATAAAAGGAGTATCTTCTTAGTTTCCAATAGTATAGCGTATTTATTTTATCAAATTAATTGTTCTTTTACTTTCTGTTTTTTCGCCGGGGTGTTCAATACAGCGCTTAACTGAGAAATCAGTTTTTCTACTGCTATATCCCAGCTTCCTAAAGTTTTCGCGGTATGCAGAGCAGCAACCGACATTTCTTCCAGCATTAATTTATCATCAGCCATTTGCTGCAGCCGATCAGCTAAAGGATCAACCTGCCCCGGGTTTACAATAAACCCTTCTCTGCCATCCACTACAAAGTCGCCGCCGCCGGTATTTGTAGTAATAATAACAGGAATCCCGAAAGCCAGTGCTTCACCCTGAACCAGGGCCAAACCTTCTTCCAGACTCGGAAGAACAAACACACTTGCATTCCGGTACTGATTCTTCAATTCTTCGCCTTTTAATGAACCTGTGAAAATAACACCCTCAGGAAGGCTTATGTTTTCTAAGCCCGTTACCGGAGTTTTCGGTCCCACTATTACAAACTCCTTCTTCGGATGCTTTAATCGTCTAAAAGCTTCGATGGCGTAACGCAAGCCTTTGCGGTAATGAATTTGACCAACGTAAAGCACCCTGAAAGTTTCGCCGGCAGGTTTTCTATTTCCCGCTATCTCGATAGCCGGAAAACCAAAATTCACTTTCAGCAATTTTTGAGGAGAAAACCCCTTAGATATAAATGAGTTTTTTACAAAATCTGAAGGACAGAGAATGCAGTCAGCGATCTCATATGTCTTAAGACGCAAATCGTAATCCGGTTCGCGGTTATAACCGCTCTTCTTTAGCCCTAAAGAGTTATATTCATTCTTCAGTATGTTATCTGCAAATTCAACATGACTGTTTACTTCCTCCATTACACACAGTACAGGTGAGTTTTCCTTTTTGAGTCGTAAGGTTGTTTTTAAGCCATCGGTTCGGTAGTAAATGAAAGCATCCGACTGCTTAGCCCATTTATATGAGGCATAATCCAGTTCAAGAGCAGACAGATAATCGACGTAAGATGTGAGTGAATAAGGGGCATTAAATTTTAAACAAGCCAGATGGAGGTTCTTTATAAGATCATGCCGTTTCAACTTGTCTCCAACACTTGGTAAAGGCGCCCGGGGACTGAACCTGCTGAATCCGGAGACAAAGGCAAGTAAATGCCCCGCCCTGTTTAAAGCATCGGCATAGGGGTAATGATGAGATCTGTTTGGAGCGTTATAGGTGATTTTCATTTTACAGATTATTTTTTAATACTATCCAGGTGCGAATTGCTATGATCAGAAATAATATGGGGTATAAAAACGAGATCAAAGCGAAGAACGAGCGGAATCCCCAGAAAGAGAGAAATACACCCACGCCAAGCATCCCGGCAGCAAGCGGACCTTTCCCCAATGTATAGTATATTATTCCGTCGAAAAAGAGCAGGAAAAAACTATAGATAATGCCATACACCAGCAGTCCCCAGATGCCCTGCGAAATATAGGCTTCGCCCACAACGGAGTAAGTAAGGCTGGTTGTTCCCATAAAAAGTGGTCCGTCGAGTACAAACTGAGATTGATAATCTAAATCCTTAGCCCCCGCCATTACCGGCTTTCCGGGCCATAAAGCCCGTGGAATAGGATTTGTTAAGGTTACCAGTAAGCTATGAAAACCGTTGAAATCGTATTTATCAGGATACCCTTTTATCAATAGGCAAAGCAGATACGTATTATTATCACGATGTGATTTTGATGGATCAAACGTCGTTACAGACTTAAGATTGTTTTCTTGTGCCGCCTTTTCAGGATTTGCCATCACATCAAGCAGATTTCCTCTAAATCTTACCTGAAATTCCATCACACCAATAAGCATAAAGACAGACAATATCGCCGGAATCCAGAATTTTAAGCCCCGCTGCCAGTTATAATAGAAAAGAAAGAACAGAACAGGAGCAGCCACAAACATCATTGTTCCCCGGGAGCCGCTCAGGAAAAAAATAAATATTACGAGAAGTGAAAGTACCAGAGAAAGTATTGCAAGGAAATGCGTTTTACTTTTAGCCGAAACAAAAGCTATGGCGCCAAACATCGGAGTCAATTGCAGCACCCATCGCATAGGTTCGCTGAATGCTCCAATTCCGCTGGTGGCGTTAGCTATCAGTTCCTCGCCTCTTTCCGAGCGTCCGGCGGTAAGCCAGATCCATAAATTTTCCAGAGAGCCTAAATAAAAAAAATACCCTATTAATGGTAAAGCAAAGGCCAGAATAGTTAGCCAGGCATAAAAGGATGCACTGAATTTAAGCGTATTTAAGAAGGAGAAAGATTTTATCGAAAAATGGCTTATGGATTTCCAGCATATCAAATAAAACAGGTTGACAAAAATCAGGAAAACCGATACCCAGAAAAATGCCTCCATCCGGTAAATCGGCGGACTGTATACATAAGCATCATATCCGGGGATTACCGCTTCAAGATACAGAAACCAAATGGGTGCAATATTTATAATGCTTATACAGCTAAACAAAAGCATGAACTGCTTCTTTGAAAAGGCATAATATACCGGAGTAAAGGATATCAGAATGGCCAGCACCCCGCATGTTACCGCAATTGTATGAGAATCAGAAAACGCCAGCGACGCGAAAAAATAGATGAAAGAAGCTCCAAACTGAGCAAATAAACAGGATTTCGCCAGTTTTTTTAAACCCACAAGGCTGCCTACATCACCATAACTTATGGGTCTGACAGCCTGCACAGGGCTTTGCGGTATACTGCTTATTAACTGATTTGTAGAATACATTGCTACTACATTTTAATAATTGAACCTTTAAACTGTATATAATTATTGTCCATAATCATTTTAACTAAAACATCTTCAGCCGTCTCGCTATGCTTATCAGAATTATAAAAAGAAAAATGGGGTATAAAAACGACATCAATGCAAACAGAGACCGGAATCCCCAGAAAGCAAGAAAAACTCCCACACCCAATAAACCGGCTGCCAGGGGCTGCCTATCGCGGGTATAATAAACGATTCCGTCGAAGAACAATAAAAACAAGCCATAGATAGAGCCATACACCAATAAACCCCAAATGCCTTTTGCCATATAAGCTTCGCCGACTACAGAATAGGTAAGACTTGTAGTACCCATAAAAAGCGGACCATCCAGAATAAATTGCGATTGCTCTGAGATGTCTTTGGCGCCGCTTAAAACCGGCTTACCCGGCCAAATTGCTCGTGGTATCGGATTCACCAAAATTGAAAGCAATCCATTAAATCCAGTGAAATTATATTTATCAGGAAATCCTTTTATTAATAAGCAGAGCAGATAGGTATTGTTATCCCTGTGCGACTCTGAAGGATCGAAGGTAGTAACCGACTTCAGATCGTTTTCTTTCGCCGCCTTCTCGGGATTTGCAATTACCTGAAGAAGATTTCCTCTAAATCGGACCTGAAATTCCATAACTCCAATTAACAGAAACAGGGAGAGAACAGCAGGCACCCAAAAAGTTAGTCCACGATGAAAGTTATAGTAAAACACAAAGAACAACACAGGTGCTGCAACAAACATCATTATGCCCCGCGAACCGCTTAAGAAATAAATAAATATTACCAGAGCAGATAAGCAAATAGATAGAATTGGCAGAACTCTGTTTCGTTTTTTTGCCGCCACAAAGGCAATGGCCCCAAACATAGGAGTTAACATCAATAAGTAATTTAAAGGATTCATCAAGGCGCCTAATCCTCCAACCGAAGCGTGAATCAATTCTTGCCCCGCTTCCGAACGGCCGGCAGTTAGCCATATCCAAAGCTTCGCTACAGATCCGTAATAAAAATAGAATCCTGTTAAAGGGAGAACAAATGCCAGAATAGTGAGCCAGGCAAAAAGGCCGGAACTGATTTTCAGGCCCTTTAAAAATGAAAATACCTTTATAGAAAAATCAGTGCCTCTTTTCCAAAAAAACAGATAGAACATATTCACAAAAACAAGGAATACCGCTACCCAAAAAAATGCTTCCATTCGGTAAACAGGCTGACTATATACAAAGGCATCGTACCCGGGTAGCACTGCCTCTAAATACAAAAACCAGATAGGTGCGATATTGAAGATGCTGATACAGCTAAAAAGAAGTTGAAATCGCTTTACTGAAAATGCATAAAACACAGGGGTGAATGAGACCAGTATTGCAATTACGCCGCAGGTCACTGCCAGTGTATGCGAATCGGGAAACAGCAGGGAAGAAAAAAAATAAATAAACGACGCACCAAAGTGTGAGTATAAACAAGATTTCGCAATCTTTTTATGCTCAGTCAAATTAGCCAGGGCGTCATACCTGACGTAATTCGCAGCTTGCCTGACTCTGGTGGGCATCGTTATTAAATTATTTGAGTACTGCATTAAAAGATTGTTTGTGAGCAAAAAAACGGTCAACACTTATTTCAGCCATCCGGGACAACCGATACGTGGCATTAAATAAGTCAGGAGATCCATGATCTCCAGCTTGTAAATTAATCCGCAAGCATCTCTGCACTGCTATAATTAGACAGCATTATCACACGCGAGGCGTGATAATGCTGTTTGGATACCTCACAAAAATTAGAGCCTTTTATAAAAATCGTTAAATATGGAGTTACGACTCTTAATATCCTCCTGATAGTAATTATTGCCATAGCTTTTTCCATAGCCATACCGGCCTTTTTCTATTCCGTTGAAAACAATCTTCATCTTCGGAAAATGCTGGTCGGCAAATAATTTCTTTATGAAAGGCAACAAGGATTTGTAGGTATACCCTTGCTGGATAATATACAAGGTCACATCTGCCACCGAGGTCAAAATCATAGCATCCGTTACCAAATTAATAGGCGGAGTATCAATGATGATATCGTCATAATTTGCACGAAGCCATGCAAACAGCACATCCACCTCAGGTAATTCCAGAAGCTCGGAAGGATTGGATGGAAATGGTCCGCTTCCGATGATATCCAAATTAGGATGAACACCTGAAGGTTGTATAATATCTTCAATCGACGAGCCGCCGTTAAGGTAATTACTGATACCCGGATGCGCATGCGGAAGCTTAAACATCTGAGAGACTTTCGGCTTTCTCAAATCCAGTTCTAACAGAATGGTTTTGCGTGATGAAGCCGCAAGAGTAAGAGCAAGGTTACTGCTAACAAAACTCTTTCCTTCACCGGCAATACTCGAAGTGAACAAAGTTACCCTTCCGCTCTGCTTTTTCTCATGCAGGAAATTCAGGTTCGTCCGTAAGGTTCTAAACTCTTCGCCAATTACAAAGTTACTTTTGTCGAGGGCCACTATCGGAGATTTAGTCCTCTCATAAGACAGCTCGCCCAAAATCGGGTTGCCAATCACATCTTCAATTTCTTTACGGTTGGTTATGCGGTTATGAATTTTATCGCGACCATACATAAAGCTGGCAGGCAATACCAAACCGAGTAAAAACGCCATACTGTAAATCAATGGCGATTTTGGATTTTTTGCAAAACCTATGTAAGCATTATCCACAATCCGCGCATCGGCAATGGTCGAGGCATAGCTTAAAGAAATCTCTTCGCGCTTTTGAAGCAGATAAACATACAAGCCTTCTTTAACACCCTGCTGTCTTTTCATGCCCACATATTGCCTCTCCTGGCCCGGTATGCTCCGGATAGAAGACTCAAACTGTGAGTTAAACGACTGCAGCTGACCTTTAGTAGCCAGTAAAGATGATTTGATATTTCTTACACTCTCTCTGATAGAAGCTTTTGTTGTTTGAATCTGCCTGTTTAAAGGCTCAAACAATGGACTTCCTTCCGGGGTCGTAGCAAGCAATTTCTCTCTTTCAAGTTGCAATTGCGCTAATTGCCCGATAGAGCTGTTCAAAGCAGGATCTTCTATACCCAACGTTGATGGAACCCTGTTATTTGCACCAGAATTGATGTACCTTTCAATCCCCTGAACAACACTTAACTGTACATTTACCTGGTTAAGCTGATTATCGCTGGATTGAACATTCTCAAGATAAACCTGAGACTGCGAAGAAATATCTGTTAAACCTCTGCTGCTTCTGAATCCTTCAACCTCTTTCTCTGCAGTGTTTAATTCTTTTGCAAGAGAATCAAGTCGTTGATCAATGAAGCTAAGAGTGCTTTGCGTGATTCTGTTCTTCTCAGAAATAGTAGCCTGATTATAATGAGTAATAAGCTGGTTCAGAATGTCCTTTGCCCGTTGCGCAACAGGGTCAACAATAGATAAGCCAATTGTGGGCGCCTGTTTATTTAAAAGCGACGCACTCAGGTCGGCCTGAATTTGTGTAGCAACAGTTTCAGGATTATTTAAGGTGATTTTAATTTCGCTGTCCTTATAATCGCCCAAAAGATCTGTAGGCTCAAGCTTCCATGTTCCGAAGCTGTTTTTATACGCTTTATTAAAACTAAGCGGCTTCAATTCGCCATCGGCATTTTTTAGATAAAAGAAACTTTTGTCTTTAATAACAATCTTAATGTCCTGTCCGTGCAAGTCGCCTGACGATCGCAATAAAGTTAGCTTCACCGGACTTTTTCCGTACAAATCCTCTTCAGTAACCCGGCGCTTTTTAGAATAAACGGTACCCAGCTGCAAATCTTTAATAACAAGATTAATCAGTTGTCTGGATTTTAAAACTTCGACTTCATTTTCCGCCAGTTTAGAGGAGTTTGTGAGGTCAATTTCCTGAAGAGCCGGGTCTTCCTGGGTGGTTTTTTTCTCATCCTGTATCAGCAAAGTTGCCTTAGCTTCATAAACCGGATCAGTTGTTTTCAAGTAAATAAATGCACAGGTCAAGGTTATAAATAAACCTATTACAAACAATGGCCAGTGATAAAGATACTTGTCAAGAGTTTCCCGAAAACTTGAGGAACTCTCAGTTTCAAATACAGGGTAAATCTCTGGTTGAGGCGCAGTCATTGTTGTCATTATCGTATAAAGGCTTGAGTTGCAGCGAAGGCTAAAATTGAAAGCACAGTAAGTCCTACGCTAAATTTGCTGTTTTCAGCTATTTGCAATTTAGTTTTATGAGGATCTACATAGATCATATCATTGTTTTTTAAATAATAATATGGCGAGTTAAAAAGAGCTTTCGACTTTAAGTCGATAGGAACATATTCGCGTTTACCATTGTTCTCTCTGATTAGCAAAATATTGCGCACACCGGTAATATTTAAATCTCCAGCCAAACTCAGCGCTTCTGGTATTGTAATTCTTTCTCCCGGAACTGAATAAACATCAGGGCGAAGCACGTCTCCTAAAACCGACACCTTAAAGTTCAGAATCCGTACGTTCACCGTAGGCTCTTTCAGATATCTAAGCAAGTCTGTTTGCAGTTTAGAGCGTAATTGCTCGGTAGTTAATCCCGCTACCTTTACTACACCTACCAATGGCATTTTGATTTCGCCATTTTCATTTACCACATAACCGGTGTTCGGGTTATTTTCGGGGTTGTAATTAAACGCGGCAGACGCATCAGCATTCAAGCTCAAAACATTCACGCCGATAATATCGTTCGGCTGAATTTTCAAAGCAGAATAATTGTTGATTTGCTCTTCGGTTACAGACTTCCGGCTTAAATCCTGAAAGTATGGGATCTCCTGATAAGATCTGCAAGATGATAGACTAAGAAATAAGCTGAGTACAATTACACTTTTTAGCGCAAAAGCACGTCTTATAACAAAATTTCCTTTAGTAAGAGTACCTTTCATAAAATTCGTTTTAGTTTTTAAGTGGTTAATAATTAATGTGATAAATGAACACAGTCATTTACATAATTGTTTGTTTGCTAATAGACCGGCGGGTCTGCGTCCAAGAAAATATTCGCCCTAATAGGCGTTTTCTTCGCCCTTGAAAATGTTGATCACAGTCATAAATATTATTCTGATATCAAGCATTGCCGACCAGTTTTCCATGTACCAGATATCATGCTCCACCCTTTTCTCCATCAGCCACTGCTCTCTGGTTTCTCCTCTGAATCCGTTTACCTGAGCCCACCCGCTTATCCCTGGTTTTAAAAACTGGCGAACCATGTATTTATCGATCAGCGCCCGATATTCTTCAGTATGACTTAGCATGTGGGGTCTTGGCCCGATAACACTCATGTGCCCAAATAATACATTGAAAAACTGAGGAAGCTCATCAAGACTTGTGCGGCGCATAAATTTGCCGATCGGTGTTATTCTGTCGTCGTTTTTGCTTGCCTGGCGTTTATTGCTGTCGTTATTCATCCGCATGCTACGGAATTTATAGCACCAGAAAGGTTTGTTATCTCTGCCGCTTCTTAACTGCTTAAACAGCACCGGACCCGGACTTTGGATTTTAATGATCAGTGCCAGAATCGGATACAACCAGCTAAAGATGAATACGATTACCATTAAGCTGAAGGCAACATCAAAAAAGCGCTTTTTAACCCTGTTTTCGATATCTTCCAAAGGCTCTTTTCGCACACACAATACCGGAAAACCGCCCATGTGATCAATCCGGAATGAAGCCTGTCCTGAGGTAAAATCAGGCACGAACTTTAGTCGCACACACTGCCTTTCACCTTCTTTCAACAAATGTGGAATGTCTTCCATTCTGTCAGGAGTAAGGGAAACAAAAACCTCTTTAACACCTGCAGTTGCTGCTTTTTTCAATTGTTCTGAAGCAGCAGGCAGCAATTGGCCGCTTGGGTCAACATAAAAGCCTTCCTCGCCTAAAAAACCTACAAAATTTACACTGCTTTGCTGCTCAAGAAAAGCCGCTAATTTTAAACCACCCGGATTCATGCCCAATACCGCTACCGCTTTTCTAACGTCGAAGTTTTTAAGAAGCATTTCCTGGAAAGCGGTACCTGTAAACCGGCTTAAAAGAAACCCTAAAACTACAAGTGAATAAAAAGCGGCTAAAAACTCGCGTGGAAAGGTTATGTGGTTGGTAAAAAAAAGATATGTAAGAAACAAAAATGCATGCAAAGCAATGCTTCGCCAGGTTGCCCGGTAAATCAGCTCGAGCTTGTATATTGTATGTTCTCCATATAACCTGAACATGCTCGTGCATAAAAACCAGATCAGGTTACAGGTAACTATATTCTGGCGGTATATGTCGTTGTCTATATTGCCACCAAACCTGTTGGCCAGATGAAAGCCAACAAAAAAACAAATGTTAATTAGTATAAGGTCACTTAATCCTAAAATGAACCTTAACAGGTAGAGGTATCTCGTTTGCATGATTTCAATAAGTACTGTTAATACCTATTTTTAGCAAACTTTGTTTACATTTTTTGAGAAAATATTAAAGATTTATGTAATTATTAACGAAATGTGCAAATAACTATCCACTTTCGGCAAATCACTACACTATTTTGTATAGTTTAATGCACATTTTTTTGTTTTGATTATTTTTATTTAATTAATTACTTAATATTCAGGCGGTAATATTCGCTTTTTCTTTCAAGTTTAGTCCATTTCGTCTAAGCCAACTTGCTCCAATAAGTTTTGCGGCTGAGTAAAATTACTACGCACAAATGTGCACCAGTTACAGTCTTCCTTCCCGCATCCGGTAAATTCATGATTCAAAATACGGCTGTAAGATTCTTTGATCTGTGAACGAACTACAGCTAAATGTTCAGGCTCAATAAGCACTTTATGCTTAACATACTCATTCTTCTCGGGCTCAATAAAATCAAACTCTGTACTCAACACTTCCCAGTTCTTCCGCCTGTCGTTTTCAACCAGAATTTTATAGAACACCGCCTGTCTCCAGTAATCTCCCCCATTCGGGTTCTTCTCATCCGGGCCTTTAAATTTCGTCTTCGCCCGTTCAAAGCTTCCGGTTTTGTAATCCACCACATTTACAAGGCTCCCTTTAAACTCAAGCTTATCCAGCACCCCTTTTATCGGCACACCGTCCACTTCCACATTTTTAATGGCGTATTCAGTTAAGGTGATTTTCTCCCAGCTATCCAAATACTTATTGTAAAAATCGGGAAGAATCTTTTCCCCGTATTCAATTCTGCGTTTAAACTGTTCATCAGTAAAGGCTTCGCGGTTGCGTTTCATGTACCAGTAAAAATCATCCAGGAACCTGTTTAAGCCATGAAACTCATTACCGTTATCCTGCAAAGAGCGGAAAAGTTTGTTCAGCGCCCAGTGCACCGCCGAACCGAAGGTCATGGTTTCGTTTTTACCACTCGGCACCTGTATCAAATTCTGGAAATAGAATTTAAGCGGACAATCCAGATAGTTGTTCAGATGCGTAACGCTCAAAGAGTAGTTCTGCAATAGTTTTGTGATGTACTCTTTATCGATTAATCCGATAGACGGCTTATCATCTTCAGTAAACTGCAGAATAAAGAAATCCGTCAGAATATCTTCCGCAACTTCCCTCCGCTGAATAACATGATCAGTTTTTGAAAGAATCTCTCCGATAAATACCGTCGGCTCCAAATCCTTTCCTTTCGCATCCAGCTCGGGGAACGAAATCGTTAAATGTTTTTTTGCACGCGTTATCGCCACGTAAAATAATCGGCGCAACTCTTCTTCATTGCTGGATGATGGCAGCGAAGAGAACACCGTATCCGGCAGTTTATAGCCCGAACTCATTTTCCGTTTTTTCTCCCACACATTTTTCGTGCTGCCGATCAGATAAACATGCTCAAACTCCAAGCCTTTTGAACCATGGCAGGTTAAAAAGTTCACCCCCTGCTGGTGGAAAATAGTTTGATGCAGCTCGAGCGACAAATCATTCTCTTCCAGTAAATCCAATAAAGTAATGAAATCCTTCAGCGCCAGATCCGGCTTTTTACGGGTTTCCTCTTTCAGGAAATTGAACAGCGAAGAGATCACCTGCATCAGCCAGGTTTTATCAGGCGATTTCAGAATGTAGGCCAAAATTCCCCCACGCACCATGATCTTTTCGAACAGGTTCTGAATAGTCAGGTTATTCGATTCCTTTATCCAGAACTCCAGATCATCGCTTAAGCGCTTAATCTGTTTATGGCTCTCGGTATCAAATAAGGTCAGTCCGGTTTTTTGCGCTATCTGCTGAATGTTAGAGCGGATCGACGTTTTATCCTTATGATTCCTGTTATGCTCGCTAACCTCCACACTAATCTTTGCTGCATCTATTGGCGCGATCTCATAAAAATCATAATGCATGATCTTAAACAGCAGATCATCCCCCTTAAACGGAAACTCATTCTCTATCGCCAGATAGCGCAGAATGTTCACTATTTTTTGTCCGAAAGGCTCAGTGAGAATGTTAACCTTCCGCTTCGTATTAATCGGGATACCTTTCAGGTGGAAATACCTGGCCAGCTCCAAACCCGAGCGATGTTCCTTATAAATCACCGCAATTTCTTCCGGCGCAGTACCTTTTTCAATCAGGTCAGAAATCTCGGCCGTTATCGCCGCAAACTCATGAAACTGGCTCGAATACGCTTTTATTTCCGGAATCACCTTGCTGTCTAAATGCACTTCATTTTTCGCATTTAAAAACTTGCTCAATCCCGGCAGGTTCACCCGTTCGGTATTGTGTTCAATAAGCACCCGGGCCGTGTCCAATATATGCTGACTCGAACGGTAATTATCCGTAAGCATCACATGGTACAGGTCTTTCGCATACCGGCTGTTATAATCCTCTATGTTCTGAACGTTGGCGCCCTGGAAACGGAAAATCGACTGGTCATCATCGCCTACCACAAAAATATTCGGCGTTTCCCAGTAACTGATCAATAAACTGATCAGCTCATTCTGCGCACCGCTTGTATCCTGGTATTCGTCCACCAAAATATACTGGTAGCGCTCCTGGTAATTCAGCAGGAAGTTTTCATCCTGCTTAAAGGCATCCAGCACCCAAATAATCATGTCATCATAATCATAGCGATGGGCGTCCTGCATCATTTTCTGATAACGCGGATATTCATTTACCGCCGCCCGCAGCAGCCCCAGCTTTTCGCACAGCTCCGTAAAGGCCGGCTTTAACGAACCCGCTTCCTTATCAAGGTACTTCTTAGCGTATTTATAGGTTTTATAATAGGCCGAGTCGGGTTCACAGCATTCCACCAGACCCTTAAACTCGTCAATCTTCTCAGAAATATAAGTTGCCGACCAGTCCTCCCGCTTCATAATAGAAAACAGTTCCTGCAAACGGCCAATCTCGTAATACACATCCCCGCGGAAACGCTTTAAAGGATGATCCTTCCCGAAACTGTCTACCAGCCTTCTGAATAAATCGATCCGTTCCAAATCAGAGATCGGGTCCAGTTCCAGCTTACCGAAATAATCCAGGTTCTCCTGGATGATATCATTACAAAAAGCATGGAAAGTATAAATGTTCACCCGGTAAGCCTCCGGACCAATAAAATCAAACAGCCGTTTGCGCATAGCCACGGCCCCGGCATCGGTATAGGTGAGACAAAGTATATTATGAGGCTGCGTATCAGTATCTAAAAGTATCTTCCCGATGCGGGCAGCGAGTATTTGTGTTTTCCCTGTCCCCGGACCAGCAATTACCAGAACCGGCCCCTCTATGCGGTTTACCGCCTTAAGCTGGTTTTCATTTAATCGTTGAAGGGCTTTTTGAAAGGTCTCGTTGTATTTTGAGAGAATTTGCATACGTGTATGAAGGTAGGGAAATGTTTGGGGATTTGGGGAGGGGAATGTAAAGTTTGGGTTGAAGGTTGTGGGTTATATGTTGAAGGGGTGGCACCCGATGTCACTCTGAGCGGTTCGAAGAGCCGGCGAAATAATTAACCATGCCTTTTCATACTTTAAGGTAGCCTTTGATATGCCTTTGATACGGCTTTGCTATGCGGGGGATAGGTAGCTGAATTGGCGATTTGCAGCTGGACTTATAAAAAGCAGAAATCAGAGAAGAAATTAAAGGATTTGGAAATGGAGGTGCGTTGTTATGGATGCTGTGCCCCCGTCCTCTGTTCATACTGCGCGAGGCATTAGGCGCTGGGCTGGTATCCACGGCGGCCGGGTTTAGGGAGCGAGGATGGACCTTGTAACAAAATAAAATTTAAACGTTTCTTACAATATGCATCGCAAATTGTTTGAGTTCTGGGAAAATTTCTTTAATATCACATTCTAAAACCTTGTTACAGAACTACCTAATGACTCAAAACACTGTCCTACTGGCCTTAAGAACATTATGGAGTGCTGAACAAAGTGAATTACCTAACACTTTTATCACATCATCATGGATTTTAAAGATCAAATTTCTCAACTAGCCTCACGGGTAGAAAAAATGCTTTCTCAAATTCAAACTGAAGAAGCCACCAAAAATGCTCTCGTAATGCCCTTTATTCAGATAATGGGCTACGATGTATTCAACCCGTTTGAGGTTAATCCTGAATTTATAGCTGATATAGGGATAAAAAAAGGCGAAAAGGTTGATTATGCAATTATGAAAGATAGTAAGCCTACTATTCTTATTGAGTGTAAGCATCATTTAGAAAATCTTGACCCTCATAATTCCCAGCTATTCAGATATTTTCATACTACATCGGCTAAGTTTGGGTTGTTAACTAATGGATTAACTTATCGCTTTTATACAGATCTGGTTGAAAAGAATAAAATGGATGTTACTCCTTTCTTTGAGTTTAAAATCACAGAAATCAAGGAAGCAGAAGTTTCGGAATTGAAAAAATTCCATAAATCGTACTTTGACGTCGAAAACATTACAAACACTGCCAGTGAACTTAAATATCTGAATGAACTAAAATCCTTACTACACAAGGAAATTGCAGCCCCTTCAGAAAATTTTGTAATGTTTTTCACAAAGCAGGTGTATCCGGGAGTAATGACAGCAAAAGTAAAAGAGCAGTTCGGCCCAATCATAAAGCGTTCCTTTAATCAGCTAATTAGCGATGCTATTAATGAACGCTTAAAATCTGCTCTTAACCAAGAAAAACAGAAAGATGTAGAAGAAGCTGAAAAGATCGAAGCAGCCCAAGAATCTGCGATTTCAAATGTTCAAACCACCGACGAGGAAATAGAAGGATTTTTCATAGTGAAATCTATACTCCGAAATACACTTGATCCTAAACGCATTACTTATAGAGACGCGCAGTCTTATTTCGCAATTCTTTTGGATGATAATAATCGTAAAACTATTTGCAGATTATACTTAGGCACTAAAAAGTGCTTGGTCGTTTTGGATGAGAATAAGAAGGAAGTTAAGTATGAAATTTCTTCAATAGATGAGATTTATAAGTATGCAGAGGTTCTAAATGCAGCAATTAAAAAACTTGGTTAATTCTAATTTGTCAATCATCATTTCATTAACATGCTTAAAGAAGATTTCTTCGAAAATAGTAATATTTCAGATGACGAAAAAGCAAATGCATCTTTCCAAATAGTTGCTGCTATGCGTGATGCTATTAATCTAGCTCTGAAGGGTCCATATATGCCAACCTATGAAAAATCTTTAGCCTATATAAAGGATGTATCACCAGATTTATATGAATCGATTATTAAATACTTGCCTGGCAAAAATGAAAGTGAGTTAACCAAGAGATTTAAGGAAAAAGCTGAAGCAGACCCAGAAGAGGGAACTACGTTAGAAGATCGTGCAGTATCTTTTATTCGTGAAGAAATAGATGCATGCGATGCCACAATTCATAAATCCATGAACAATAAAGCTTCAAAAGGTTATAAGAGACAGTTAAGAGAAGCATTAAAGAGCTTTCAAACCAGAGAGTATACTGAGCATCAATTATTAAGTCATGATTTTCATATTGTTACGCGATCGGATTTTAAGGCAATTGAAGGGGTCGAGGTCGACCGAAGAGACTATATCTTACCTAGCGGAAAAAGGTTGCGTATATATTTAGCGCACCCTGACAAAATCGAACATGTCTTAGGGGTGGATATGATATATGAAGCTTATGATATGCATTATAAACTGGCACGGTTTGCGCACCTCCAATATAAGACATGGAAAAATCAGACCTTAACCTTTGATCCTCGAGAATTAAGGCAATTAGAGCGATTAAAGACACACAATTGCACCGCAAATACTTGCAGGATTCCCCCTGCTTTAGCAAGTGCTAATGAGTATAGATTCCCGTATTGTTCTGCATTCGTACGTCCAACCAATAAAATCGTGTCTAAAGGTTCAAGGATGATTTCGATGGGCGACCATATTCCTTTATGTAAGTTAATTGAATTGAAAAGTTCTGGAAAAGAATTATATAAGTACCTCGTACAAGATATTTCAATTAGTCAAACGGTGTTTGAGGAAGCTTTCAGCAAGTATCACGTAGGAAGTGGGTGGATGCCGATAGGGGATTTAGAAGAATATTATAAAAAAAGGAACCTATCAGATTTAGAAAGTAATGTAATGATTTTCGCACAAGAAATCGATTTTAAAGACGATGAGCCTGCTGTTTAGTCAATGGTTTTAGACTTATTGTTCTACCACCTTTAACCTAACTATACTATGAGATTAAAAGCTGTAAAAGTTAAAAACTTTCGAAGTTACATAGATGAAGTAACAATATCTATTGACGACTTAACTGCAATTGTTGGAAAGAACGATGCTGGTAAATCAACAATACTCGAAGCACTTGAAATTTTTTTCAACAATGAGTTGATTAAAATAGAAACCTCTGACGCTGCCCAAGGCGGAAATTCATCAGACGTCTGCATTTCATGCGTGTTCGATAATCTACCCACTACTTTGACAATAGACACACGGGCTTCAACGACTTTAGCTCACGAGCATTTGCTAAATAGTGATAACGATTTAGAGATTATTAAGTTATTTAATTGTAGTTTGAAAACTCCAACTACTTCAATCTTTGTTAATGCAAACTATCCGACAGCCAATAATTGCAATGATTTACATAAACTTAAAAATGATGAACTAAAAAATCGACTTGCCACGATTGGAACTAATACTAATGGCATTGATCAGCGTTCTAATGTTCAAATTCGACGTGCAATTTGGGCAAGTGAGCAAAATCTCAATCCTCAATCAACATTGGTTTCATTGGAAGAAGAAGATGGAAAAAAAGTTTGGGCGAAACTAAAAGATGAATTGCCTTTATATGCTCTATTTCAATCAGATAGGGCATCAAAAGACGATGATAGTGAGGTTCAGGACCCCATGAAACTCGCAATAAGAGAAGCTATCGCATCGGTTCAACCAGAATTGGACCATATCAAAAATATTGTCCAAAGAAAGGTTCAAGAAGTCGCCCAAAGAACACTGGATAAGCTAAATGAAATGAGTTCAGAACTAGCGAAAGATTTAACTCCTTTATTCAAGTCAGAACCCAAATGGGACTCTTTATTTAAATTAAGTTTAACTGATGATAACCAAATACCGATTAATAAACGTGGGAGTGGAACTAGAAGACTGATCTTAATTAATTTTTTTAGAGCAGAAGCAGAACGAAAACAAATTGAGAAAGATGCAAGGGGTGTGATTTATGCAATTGAAGAGCCGGAAACTTCTCAACATCCAACAAATCAAAAGATGCTCATCGAAGCATTAATTGATTTATCAAATAAGCCCAATTGCCAAGTACTATTAACTACCCACGTACCGAATCTAGCCGGATTAATACCAGTCCACAATTTGCGGTTTATTAAGAATATAATCTCGGGTAAGGTTGTAACAAACATTTGCAATGATAAAACACTAGAAGAAATCTCAAATCAGCTAGGTGTTTTACCTGACAAACGAATTCAACTTTTGTTATGCGTGGAAGGTCCAACAGACGTAGATTTCTTTAAAAATATCTCCAAGATTTTAAATACTGTTGACCCCACAATACCAAACTTAGAAACTGAAAAACGGGTTGCAATATTACCACTTGGTGGATCAACGCTAAAACAATGGGTGGATAATTATTATTCACGTAATCTACAATTACCTGAGGTTCATATCTATGATAGAGACATTGAAAATCCTCCAACCTATCAAGCCTCAGTTGATGCGGTTAATGCAAGAACAGATGGATCTTGGGCAACACTGACAAACAAAAGAGAAATTGAAAACTATATTCATCCAGATGCAATTCATGAAACCTTCAATGTGTCGGTCACTTTTACAGATACTTGTGATGTTCCAAACATCCTTTGTACTGCAGTCAACCTAGATTCCAGAAACTCGCATTACAGATTAGGTAGTTCTAGAGCTAAGCGAATTTTAAATGAATTTGCAACAAAGAAAATGAATGTTACTAGAATTTCTGCTATTGATACAGCAAACGAAATAGATAATTGGTTTCGACAGATAGCAAATAGATTAAAATAGATTAGATATATGAGTGGGAAAAAGAGTATTAATTAATAGTGAGGCTGGATTTAAAAAGTATTCAGCTAAACTATAATAACAATTCATTTAAGACTATGCAAATAATGACAAATTTTTTTCATGAGCTAAAATTAAGCAAGGCATTGATTATTGCGATATCAGCATCATCTTTAACTCTTCCTGGTATCGGCTTTGTGAGTACCTTTATTCCAACAATGTTGCAACTAGAAACATTAAAGCTTCTACTAATTTGCAGCTCATTTAGTCTACCATTTCAACTTTTTTCATTTTGTATTTTCTGCCTTTATTTTATGGAGCATTCACCAAACAAATCAGAAATAACTGACGAGTCTGCATGGGCTGCTGCTGCATCTTGTTCGATTACCTCCACACTTCTTATTTCAATAGTTTGTTTACTTAAAGCTTTTATACCTGCATATGAACCAAGATGGGCAATCTTAACGGTATTAGTAATACTTCTTTTTCTGTTAATTGATAGCATTCTTGATTATAGGGGAATGCGAAGACTCGCCAATGATGAAATCGAAAAAGACAAAAATGTGGTACATTAATTATCAGCAATCCTCATGCTGGCCTCATGCTGGCGCACGCGTGTCGCGTGTGCATTTTGCATAAGAATCCATTGCTGACTGCATATTCCTAATTTTCCCTAGCTTTATCTTCTAAACCTATACTACCTTGAGCCGGAAATATAAATTCCTGAATAAAGAAGGACTATACTTTGTAAGTTTTGCGACTGTAAACTGGATCGACGTATTTGTACGTCCGCAATACAATAACATTATCCTTGAAAGCCTGAAATATTGCAGAGCAAATCTCGGAATGGAATTATTTTGCTGGTGCATAATGCCAAGTCATATCCATCTGATTTATCGTGCAAAAGAGAACAATCCTGAAATTATTTTAGGTCGATTTAAAGAGTACACATCTAAGCAAAGATTAAAGCAATTGACTCGAATCTCCAAGAATCAAGAAGAGAGTGGATGCTATGGATGTTCGCTCGGGCGGGACAAAAAAGTAGTAATGTTAAGTCTAATCAGTTTTGGCAGCATAATAATAAACCAATTGAGCTTTGGACTCCAGAAGTAATTGAACAGAAGGCCGAATACATCCATCCAATCCGGTAATCGCTGGTTTTGTAAAGAAGCCTGGCACTGGCAGTATTCAAGTGCTATTGATTACTCGGGAGGCAAAGGATTGATCGAAATCGAATATTTGTAAAAACACACGCGACACGCGTGCGCCAGCAGCGGAAGATTCTGCGGAGAAGAAAATTTCTATATTTATAACATAATATTATACCATGAAACAACCCATCCTTCTCATCTTTCTTCTTGTCCTGGCATCGTTTGCATTCGCACAGCTCAATATCGAAACAAAGCAACCACAGGTTCAAACGTCCAACGGGATCCTTGAGGGTGTAAATTCTTCCGGGATAAAAATATTTAAAGGCATACCGTTTGCCAAACCGCCTGTGGGCAGCTTGCGGTGGAGAGAGCCACAACCTGTTGAGAGTTGGAAGGGGATAAGGAAGGCAGATAAATTTGGTCCGCGGGCCATGCAGCTCCCGTTATTTAGCGATATGGTGTTTAGGTCAGATGGGCTAAGTGAAGACTGTCTTTACCTAAATATCTGGACACCTGCTAAATCATCAAATGAGCGCCTGCCCGTATTGGTTTACTTTTTCGGCGGCGGTTTCGTTGCAGGAGATGGGTCGGAATTCAGGTATGAAGGCGAGAGTATGGCACGCAACGGGATCGTCGCCATCACTGTAAATCAGCGTTTGGGTGTATTTGGCTTTATGGCCCATCCTGATCTGTCGAAGGAGTCTTCTTATCATGGATCGGGTAATTATGGATTGATGGATCAGGCCGCCGCCCTTAAGTGGATTCAGAAAAACATAGCTTCCTTTGGCGGCGATCCTAAAAAGGTTACAATAGCTGGCGAGTCTGCCGGCTCGTATTCTGTAAGCGCCCAAATGGCATCTCCCTTATCAAAGAACCTAATCGCGGGAGCAATAGCCGAAAGCGGATCTTTGCTTAGTCTTAACCCAACAACCTCACTTGCTGATGCTGAGAAGATAGGTGCTGAGTTTGCCAAGCGGGTGGGAGCAAAGTCGCTGGCTGAGCTAAGAGCCATGCCTGCCCAACAACTTTTAGATGAAACGTCTAAGCCGGAGAGCTCGCGTTTTCCGGTTAATGTTGACGGTTACTTCCTTCCTAAATCGCCGGAAAAGATCTTTTCTTCGGGAGAACAGGCCCATGTGCCCTTACTTGTTGGATGGAACTCAGAGGAAGGAAATTACAGATCGGTTATAGGACAGGAAAAGGCAACAGTCGAAAATTATATAAAAGGCGTACAGCGGATGGTTGGAGACGAAGCTTCTGAAATCCTTCAGATTTATAAAGCTTCTACAGATGCGGAGGTGGAACAGGCTGGAACAGATCTTGCTTCCGACATGTTTATCGGTTTTAGCACATGGAAATTATCTGATCTGCAAAGCAGAACGGGTGGCAGACCAGTGTATCGTTACCTGTATTCGCGTCCAAGACCTTTAACGAAGGAACAAAGTGCCAGGCTTTTACTTGGACAGACAGATGGTTCTCTACCGAAAGACACACTCGCTTCCGCCACTAGAAAACAGGCAACTTTGGGTGCTGGTCATTCTATAGAAATAGAGTATGCTATGGGTAATCTTCCCACAAATCGTGTTTACGACTGGCAGCCAGAAGATTTTAAAATTTCAGAAATCATGCAGGGATTCTTTATCAACTTTATAAAGACAGGAAATCCTAATGGTACGGGATTGCCCCAGTGGCCTTCTCTGCAACAGGGTAAACCGGCATCTGTCATGCAGATTAACGTAAACACCATGGCAGAAACTGAGAAAAACAGGGAACGGTATTTATATCTTGACTCGAAAGTTGAGCGATAATTATTGTGAACCCTCTCTTGTTTAACTCTTCCGACATTAAAAAATCCTGTTTTATCATTCCATTTTCCTTTTGATGAAACAAACATAACCCTGATTTGGAGAATTAGGAGCCGCTTTTGAGGCGATTGCTTGATTTTGCGGGTATTTGCGAAAGTTTGCCGAAGATTGCGAGAAAGTAGGTACTTTCTTCGGGACTTGTTCGGAAAAAGGGGGGGACTTGTTCGGAAATTTCCGAAGCTGTCCCGAAGCAGTCTCGAACAAGCCTCGAAGAAGGGCTGACCGAAATGTCTCACCCTGTCTCACCCTGAAATAGCTCTACAGGTTAGAGGATTAATTGTAGATTAACCATACACTGCAATTTGTTATTCCTTTTGGAATACAAGTGGTGTTTGTTATGTTTTGATTTCTGTTCTTCCATCGTTTTCTTAAAGTTCCAGATCGCATGTGAGCCTTTTCTGGGGTAAGTCTATCACAACTGTCGTGTGGCCGTATCTGGTTGTAAGCGGTAATGGAACGGGCAATACGCTGCTGTGTTTCTGCAAGATTTTGCTGCGATACGTATATGTCAAATTCTGATTTGAGAATACCGTTCGTGCGTTCGGCATTATGCCTAACCACCCCTACCCCCGCCAGCGGGGGACAGTATAACGCCGGGCATTGTAGTGGCATAACAATGGTCGGTTAAAAGATAATTGTTCTACTACCCAAATGCCTAAAGCGCCCAGTGTCCCCCGCTGGCGGGGGAATTAAAGGGGGTGGTTAACGCTTTATATCGCCAAAAAAGTCATAGGTTTTAGATAATCCTGCTACACGTTTACATTTATTATAACATTATGCCTAACCACCCCCAACCCCCGCCAGCGGGGGACAGTATAACGCCCAGGCATTGTAGTGGCATAACAATAGTCGGTTAAAAGATAATTGTTCTATTTCCCGGATGCCTAAAGCACCCAGTCTCCCCCGCTGGCGGGGGAATTAAAGGGGGTGGTTAACACTTATATCGTCCAAAAAAAGTCATAGATTTTATAGTAATCCTGCTACACGTTTACATTT
>CBIHLM010000050.1:0-36245 GCA_966210515.1 uncultured Pedobacter sp. | reverse complement strand
AGCTTTATCTCCTGAATTCTAACAGCTCGTTTTCCACGATTAAAAACCTTGATTCGCTGTGTTGTGGAGCCCGTTGAGGTAAACACGGTATCAAACAGTATCGAATCGGCAGAGAATTCAAGCTTGGCAGAAGGATCTGTGCTTATACTATCCTCCTTCTGGCAGGCCAAAACACCTATAACAATAATAATTAGAATCGTAAAGTGGTTAAGTCTCATCAGTTAGTGAATGCAAGGGCGGCAATGCTTAATTCTAAACCTTTAATTTTTAATAATTCAAGAGCACACGCCTCTATAGTTGCGCCGGTAGTCACAACATCATCTACGAGTAACACGTGTTTATTTTCCAGCTTATGACGGTCAGAAATCACAAAGACATCTTTCATATTTTCAGAACGCACAAAACGTGATTTACGAGTCTGAGTTTCGGTGAACACCTTCCGATGAATACTTTGATTGACCGGGACTTTTAAACTGCTCGACAGGCCATTCGCCAAATATTCGCTTTGGTTGTATCCTCGCTTTTTCTGCTTTGCAGGATGCAGGGGAACGGGTATTACAAAATCAAAATTTCTGAAAGAATCCGAAACCGACATCTGATTTCCGTACATTTCACCCAGCTTAAAAGCAACTTCCGGTTTGTTGTTATACTTAAGCTGGTGCATTAAGTTCTGAACCCGCGATCCCTTTAGGAAGTGAAGATAAGCGCCCGCAGAGCCAAATGGCACCCGGCCCCAAAACTGCTTTGCTACCTGATTCCCGGCATCCAGATGGAAGTTCGTGTAAGGAAGATTATAAATGCAGTCTGTACAAATTACAGATTCGTTCCTGAAAAGACTTTTTCCGCATCCAGAACATAATTGGGGGAAAAACAATGAAAAAAAATCCTCAGCATATCTTAAAACTGCATTCATAGCACAATTTAATTTAAAATGAGGATTGGATCAAATCATTTCTCTTTAACTGCAAGTTGTCCGCAAGCAGCATCAATATCCTTACCCCGGCTTCTGCGGATATTGGTAATGATTCCTTGCTTTTTAAGGTAATTTGCAAAGGCCTCTGTTTTATCCTCTTCAGCATTCAGGTAAGACGCAAAAGATATAGGATTATATTCGATGATATTTACTTTACAAGGCAAATGCTTGCAAAATTTAGCGAGTTCTGCGGCATCTTCCAGCTCATCATTAAAGTTATTAAAGATGATGTATTCGTATGTCACAGGATTTTTCGTTTTCAGATAATAATATTTCAGAGCTTCTGCCAGCGCTTTTAACGAGTTTTGCTCGTTTATTGGCATAATTTCGTTGCGCTTTTTATCGTTAGCAGCATGTAAAGAAAGAGCGAGATTAAATTTAACCTGATCATCACCCAACTTCTTAATCATCTTAGCAATCCCGGCAGTTGACACGGTTATCCGCTTGGCTGCCATGTTCAGACCATCTTCTGAGGTTAAATATTCTATTGATTTTAGGACATTAGAGTAGTTTAACAACGGCTCACCCATCCCCATATAAACGATGTTGCTGAGAGGGATACCATAATTCTCCTTAGCCTGTTTATCAATTAATACTACCTGGTCATAAATCTCCCCGGCGTCAAGATTCCGCTTACGCTCCATATATCCGGTTGCGCAAAACTTACAAGTTAAGCTACAGCCAACCTGCGAACTAACACAAGCCGTAATCCGCTCGGGTGTCGGAATTAGTACACCTTCGATAATATTACCGTCGTAAAGCTTAAAGGTATTCTTTATAGTTCTGTCAGAGCTGTATTGAGTCTGATCGATAGAAATAGCGTTTAATGAAAAGTTTGCATGCAACTTCTCCCGCAAACTTTTTGAAAGATTGCTCATCTGATCGAAACTGCTGGCAGATTTTGCCCACAGCCATTCCGAAATTTGTTTTGCTCTGAAGGCCGGCTCGGCATTTTCGATCAAAAAATTTTTTATTTCAAGTGCGGATAAATTCCGTATGTCCTTTTTTACAACAACCTCATTCACAACGGCAAATTTACTCCTATTTGTTAAATTATTTGTTTTTAAAATGTTAAAACAAAAAAAATGGTATTTTTGTTGTTGTAACAGCAATCGCTTTGCTGATTTTTTTATTTAAGGGGCATAAGGGTCAAATCCCTATATATGGTAAACTTTTATAGTGCTGATTTTATTCTACCTGCTACATCTGAACCAATTCCCAATGGTACCGTCGGTGTTGGACCCGATGGTGTGATAACCGGGGTGTATCCGGAGGATAATATTGAACTTGAAGGGGCAACCATCGAGCGCCATAAAGGTATCATTGTTCCTGGCTTTGTAAATTCTCATTGTCATCTTGAACTCTCTAATTTACACGAGCAAATTCCGGAGAAACAAGGTTTAATTTCCTTCATAAAAAATGTAATTAGTCTTAGAAAATCTATTCCCCGGAGCACGAAAAAGGCAATGGAGGATGCTGATAGACAAATGTGGGATAATGGTATTGTAGCTGTTGCCGATGTTGTAAATTCAATTGACTCCAAAGAAGTAAAAGAAAGCAGCTCTATTTATTATTACACTTTTGTAGAGTTAATTTCTTTTGAACCAGATCAGGCAAAAGATGCATTCAAGGGTGGATTAGATTTATTACAGGAATTTTCACCTTTACATGCCTCTATTGTACCTCATGCACCTTATTCTACAAGCAAAGAGCTATTTAGGTTTATTGGCAAATTCTGCGGAGAATCAGGAAGTCCCTTAACAATTCATAACCAGGAGAGTGAAGATGAGAACAAATTATACCGGTACAAAACCGGAGATTTTCTGAAGTTCTATACTGAACTTGGTATCAATATTGACTTTTTCAAACCGCAAGCCCGCAATTCTATACAAAGCATAATTCCGTTGATACCTGTTCAGCAGAAAACAATGTTGGTACACAATACATACACGAGCTTAAAGGATATTTATTTTATACTTAGATCTGGGCGAGCCGTAACCTGGTGTTTTTGTCCGAATGCTAATTTATATATTGAAAACCGTTTACCTAAAGTGGAAATGTTTCAATATCACGACTTTAACATAACCTTGGGAACTGACAGTTTAGCCTCCAATAAGCAGCTGTGTATCTTATCCGAACTCAAAACGCTGCACAAAAATTTTCCGGCACTATCTCTAACCGAAACTATAAGCTGGGCAACTATTAACGGAGCGAAATTTTTAGGCATCGATGATAAATTCGGAAGCATTGAAAAGGGTAAAGCACCTGGTCTAAATCTTATTACACAAACCAACGGCTTGAAAATTTCTGCGGAATCTAAGGTGCAAAAACTTATATAATTCTCGATTACAATAAAAATCATCAACTTCGCGTCATATCGAATACCGATCAATTCTGTATGAAACATTTAAATATTACGGTTAACGGGAACGTTCAGGGAGTTTCTTTCAGAATCTCTACCAAAGCTGTGGCTGATCAATTGCAGGTAAAGGGACTGGTAAAAAACCTGCCGAATGGTTCTGTTTATATTGAAGCAGAAGGAGACGATTTTTCCTTAGAAACATTTCTCGAATGGTGTAATGAAGGCCCGCTACAGGCAAGTGTTCAAAAAGTAGAGGTTATTGAAGGCGAAGTAAAAAACTATCGTAATTTTGAGATATTAAAAAAATAAATCACTACCCCTGATTTGTCGACTCTAAAAAAATTCGCAGGACAAACTGCTATCTATGGTGTAAGTACAGTGTTCTCACGACTGCTTGGATTCATCCTGACACCCATTTATGTAAAATCATTTCCCACGCATATATATGGTATTTTCACCTACATGTATAGTTGGGCTTCGATGGTTAATGCTGTTATGGCTCTGGGTATGGAAACCACTTTTTTCCGATACTCAAATAAACCTGAAATCGATAAAGAAAAAGTTTACAACAACACCTTTATTGTTATTGCTGCAATCTCAACAATTTTTCTTGCTTTCGCTCTGCTTTTTTCAACCACTATAGCCCATTGGATGCATGACGGGGCTGAGACTACTATTGAAGATTATGCCTCTTACATTCGTTATTTCATCTTCATACTTATAATAGATGCAATATCCGTAATCCCTTTCGCGAAGGTTAGGGCTGATGGGCGGCCACTTAGATACGGCCTGATTAAGCTCATTAATATTCTGACTTTTGTCGGACTTAATCTGCTTTTTATACTGGTAATCCCTGAAATTATCAAAGGGCGATCGGGATTAGCGTCCTATTTCTCCGGATGGTATAGAGAGGGGTGGATAGGTTATGTATTTATCTCCAATTTAATCGCCAGCTCGATCACGTTGGTTTTACTACTTCCGGAATTAAGCAAGTTAAAGTTAAGACCGGATGGGCTCTTTATCAAAAATATGCTTGTTTACAGCTTCCCTGTTTTCATAGCGAATATCTCCTTTATCGTAAATGAAAATCTTGATAAAATTTTTTTAAAAGAGCTTCTACCTGCCAACATTGCCGAACAACAAGTAGGTATTTATGCCGCATGTGCCAAAATAGCGATCTTCCTAAGTATTTTCATTCAAGCTTTTCGACTCGGAGCTGAACCCTTCTTTTTCAGTCATCAGAAAAATAAAAACTCGAGCGAAACCTATGCACGAATAATGAACTATTTTGTGATTGCAGTTTCTGTGATCTTCGTTGCACTGGTCGCAAACATTGAAATTCTTAAACATTTTATAAAAGCCTCTGATCCGGAGGAAATAGAACTGTACTGGTCCGGCTTAAGGGTTGTGCCCATTTTACTTTTCGGTTATGTAAGCTTAGGCATATACATCAATTTATCTATCTGGTACAAACTTTCAGATCAAACACGCTATGGCTTATACATTTCGGGAGTGGGTGCGATTGTTACTATCGTTATGAACCTTTTATTTATACCCCAATACGGCTATATTGCTTCGGCATGGATTTCACTTGCAGCATATACAAGCATGATGATCCTATCCTACATTCTGGGTCAAAAAAATTATCCCATACCTTATAATTTGAAAAAGAATTTGGGCTATCTCGCAATATCCATTATTCTTGTAATCCTCTCCTTTCAAGTTTTCGATAGAAATCTGATAATTGGCAACGGCTTATTATTGCTGTTCCTGATAGGAGCATTTTTAGTTGAGAAGAAGGAATTAACTGCCATATTTAATGAAAATACGAGTAATAAATAAATCGACAAACCCTTTGCCGGCCTATGAAACCGAGCTTTCGGCAGGAATGGATCTCAGGGCTTTCATTTCTGAAGAGATAACTATTAAACCTTTGCAACGAATTGTTATTCCAACAGGACTTTATATGGAATTGGAAAAAGGATTCGAAGCACAAATACGACCCCGCAGTGGTTTAGCGTTAAAGCATGGAATTACAGTTTTAAATTCACCGGGAACTATAGATGCGGATTATCGTGGTGAGATAAAAATATTACTTGTAAACCTTTCGGATACAGCGTTCAATGTAAAGAATGGAGATCGCATCGCTCAGATGATTATTTCTAAGCACGAACAAATTGGCTGGGAAGATGCAGTTTCATTAACTGAAACAAGCAGAGGTGCCGGAGGCTACGGACATACAGGGGTTTAATCTATGAAAAAAGGGTTGATTTTTCTTTTGGTTTTATTAAGCAGCGGTGCCTTTGCACAAAAGAAAAACGCTCCTGTTTTTGTTGTGGGCCGTGTCCTTAGTTCGACAGATAGCTCAAAAATAAAAGAACTTTTTTATGAAGGCCTGCGAGAGAAAACGAAACAGAACACTGTGGAGTCTGGCACGTATTTTCAGAAGATTATTGAGATAGACCCTTCTAACGAAGCCGCTTTATACGAACTTTCAAACGTTTATCATCTACAAAATCAGGAAAAAGAAGCTGAAAAATACGCCCGCAATGCTGTAACAGTTAATAGCGACAATAAATGGTATTGGATGCTATTAGGTGATATCTATAAAAAAACCCGGAATATTGATCAGCTAATACTTGTTTTTAACGAATTGATACGGCTTGATCCTTTTGAAGAAGATTATTACTATGATAAGGCGAATGCGTTTTTCATCCAGAATAAAAACGATGAGGCCGAGAAAGTGTACGCAGAAATTGAAACTCGTTTTGGCAGCTCAGAAAACCTGATTAATGCACGACAACGAGTTTATCAAAAACAGGGCAACTCAGGTAAAGCAGCCTCAGAACTTGAGAGCCTGATTACAAAAAACCCTGCCGACATGCGCAACTACTTAAACCTTAGCGAGGTCTATTTAAAGCAAGGCGATATCAATAAAACTATCGAAACTTTAACAAAAGCAAAAAACATCAATTCGAGCGACCCGTTTATTAGTCTTGCTTTAGCAGATGCTTACAAATCTCAGGGAAAAAATAATGAAGCTTTTGCTGAACTTAAAAAAGCTTTCGCTGATCCGTCTCTAAACATTGATGCCAAAGTTCAAATTATACTTTCATTCTTTCCGGAAATAAAGGAGGACGCGAAAACGAGAACTGAAGCTGTTAAACTGGCCCTGATCACTACCCATGCTCATCCTACCGACCCTAAGGCTTTTTCCGTGTATGGTGATATTTTGTTTCAGGATAATCAGCTTGACAAAGCAAAAAATTCCTATAAAAAAGCCCTTGAATTAAACAACCAGGTATATCAAATATGGGAACAATTATTAAATATTGAAACCTACCAGCGAGATTATTCTGCGGTTATCGCTGACGGCGAAGAAGCTTTATCGTTCTTCCCGAACCAGGCTCGGCTTTATTTTTATACTGCAATAGCCTATGCGCAAAACAACAAACACGATAAAGCAGTAAGCTATTTAAAAAATGCGGCCAGTCTTGAAATTGATGACAACGGCTTTCTTTCTCAGATTTACTCGGGAATTGGTGACTCTTATTATAAACTGAAAAAATTTAAAGAATCAGATCAATCCTACGAAAAGGCTTTAGAATTGTATCCTGATAATGCGTATGTATTAAATAACTATGCTTATTACCTGTCGTTACGAAAAGAAAACCTCGACAAGGCTGCCTCTATGTCAAAACGATCAAATGAAATACATCCAGGAAATGCATCGTTTGAAGACACATATGCGTGGGTATTATTTAAACAAAAGAAATATAAAGAAGCAAAGATCTGGATTGAAAAAGCAATAAAAAGCAATAAAGAGAATTCAACGCAGTTAGAACATTACGGTGATATCCTGTTTAATCTCGGCGAAAAAGATCATGCCCTTGAGCAGTGGAAATTAGCTAAAGAAAAGGGTGAGAAATCTGAGATCCTTGAAAAAAAGATATATGAAAAGAAATATTTTGAATAAAGCAGTTTTGTTTCTGGTTTTATTTGTGGCATTCGGCTGCAAAACGAGGAAACAAGCGGTTCCGGTTGTTGTTAAAGGTCCTCTAACTGTTGAGCCGGCCTCCGGTTTATCAAAATCGGATGTTTTAAAGCAAATATCCGACAAGCAAATTAATTTCAACACCTTGCTCATAAAAGCCAAGGCCGATTTAAGCATCAATAATAACAGTAATGATGTGAGCATGAACATCAGGATGCAGAACGAAAAAGCAATCTGGATTTCGTTAACAGCGATTGCAGGGATAGAAGTAGCTCGTGCTTTCATTACACCCGATAGTATTAAAATTTTAAACCGGATTGAAAGTTCGTACACCAAAAAACCTTTCAGTTACGTGTATCAATTTGCCAACAAACAAATAAACTTTAAAACCTTGCAGGACTTATTTGTTGGGAATGCAATTAACGGAAGTTTAAATCAGTCTTCCAACATAGATATAAACGGTGGTCAGGCGCATCTAAAAGGAGATCTGTCGGGCTTGGCTTATTTGCTCATTTTCGGCGAAACTTATAATCTTATCCAAAGCAATTTGAATGATAAAGCCGCGTCGCAAACGCTGACTGTGAATTACAGTGATCCAAGAAACATTGGCGGCCGCGAATTTCCTCATGCGGTATCTATAAAATCAAATGCCTCTAATAAAAGCATTAGCATCGACCTGAAATACAATCATGTGGGCTTAAACGAACCCGTTGAATTCCCATTTAGTGTACCTAAAAGATTTACTGTAAAGGATTAATTAGATAGATTTGCACCTATGAGTTTCAAAAGGCTTCTAATATTATTGATATTTTTTTGTGTCGCAGGTTCATCTTTCGGTCAGAGCAGCGCAGAGTTAAAACGCCGGAAAGAGGCCTTAACTCGTGAAATCGAAGCTTTAAAAAGATCTCAGACACGTGTCAGCAGCAATAAAAGATTGTCCTTAAAGCAGATAAATGTATTAAATACACAAATTCGTTTAAGAGAAGAAAAGATCAACACAATTAATTCGGAGGTTAAACTTCTGAACAGCCAGATATCCGAAAGTACAAATACTGTTCGTTCGCTTCAGGCTCAGTTAACTAAACTGAAGAAAGAATACGCAGGCATGATTTTGTTTGCCTTCAGAAACCAAAGCGCCTATGGGAAGCTCATGTTTATTTTTGCGTCCGACAATTTTAATCAGGCCTATAAGCGATTGAAATATCTGCAACAATTTGGTGATTACAGAAAAAAACAAGCGAATTATATTCAGGAAACCCAGAAAGAACTGGGAATGAAAATTGTTGAGCTGGATCGGAATAAAAAATCTAAAAACAATTTATTGCACGATCAGGAAAAAGAGAAGGTTACGCTCGGTAAAGAAAAAAACAACAAGTCGGTACAATTAGGTAAACTGACCAAACAAGAAAAACAACTAAAACAACAGGTATCGCAAAAGCAGAAAGAAGTTGCCAAATTAAACAGGTCAATTAACGCGGCGATTAACCGGGAAATCGCCGAGGCTAAACGTCGCGCTGAAGCCGCAGCCAAAGCTGAAGCCGAAAGATCGGGTACCGCTGCTAAACCTGTTGCGTCAGGCTCGAGAGTATTAGCCTCAACACCAGAAGCAGCTAAATTATCTTCAGATTTTTTAAGTAATCGGGGGAGACTTCCGTGGCCTGTTGCCTCCGGCAATAGTGTGGCACGTTTTGGAACTAATCGTTACGGGAATGTTACAGTCGAAAACAATGGAATAGACATTCAAACAGAACCGGGCTCAAGCGTAAGAGCTGTGTTTTCGGGTGAAGTATCAACTGTCTTAAACATGGGGGGATCATATGTGGTCCTTATCAAGCATGGTGAATACTTCACAGTATACTCTAATCTGCGTTCTGCAAGCGTATCTAAGGGAGATAAGGTGTCTCTAAAACAAAATATCGGCACTGTAATAACTGATCCGGTGGATGGGACCACCCAGCTGCATTTTGAAGTCAGAAAAGGTGGAGTGGCTATGAACCCCGAAACCTGGCTGGCAAACTAAATTAGAATTTACAACGTATATATATTTATATTTGTAAACTTAATTAATTGATAATGTTGAGCTCAATTTTTTTATTCCTGAATATGGGAACTCCGGAGATAATGTTAATCATGCTGGCCGTGTTGTTACTTTTCGGCGGCAAAAAGCTTCCTGAGCTGGCTCGCGGATTAGGAAAAGGGATTCGGGAATTTAAAGATGCATCAGATGGAGTAAAGAGAGAAATCCATCGCAATATAAATTCCGTACATGATGACATGAATGTTGATGTAAGCAGTTCATCAAGTACAGAAACAAAAACAGATCAGACACAGTCAAAATTATAAAACATGGTAAGTAGTATTTTTTTAGTAGGCTTAGGTGCACCAGAAATTATCTTAATTGTTGTGGCACTTCTTTTACTATTCGGCGGTAAAAAGATCCCTGAATTAATGCGCGGATTAGGTCGCGGAGTAAAAGAATTCAAAGAAGGTAAAGATGGTGAGCCTGCAGCAACGAAAGACGCTGACCGTCGCGATTTATAATCTTTCAAAGCAGACATTTCAACCTCATTCTTATCCGGATGGGGTTTTTCAATTTTTAAAAATTTCAATGAATGAAGCATTATTGTTTTCATTCCACAGAAATGCGTAATTTCACGGCATGCATCAGTACTCATCTCTAAACTCTGTCCAAACAGAGATAAAAGAAGGTAAAATTCAATTAGTCGAACTTGTTCAGGATTATTTACAGCGAATAGAGGAAAAAAAGCATTTAAATGCTTTTGTGGAGGTTTATGCTGATGAAGCAAAAGCCAGAGCAGCTGAAATTCAGGCTAAAATATTGAATGGCACTGCGGGAAAACTTGGAGGGATGATTCTTGGTATCAAAGATTTAATCTGTTATAAAGATCATAATGTCTCTGCGGGATCTAAAATTTTGCAAAATTACAATTCAATTTTCTCATCCACAGTTGTTGAACGTATTCTGGCGGAGGACGCTATTATAATCGGGCGTCAAAACTGTGACGAGTTTGCCATGGGCGGCTCGAATGAAAACTCCTATTTTGGGCCGGTTAAAAATGATGCCGATAACACCAAAGTTCCCGGGGGTTCTTCCGGCGGCTCGGCGGTAGCTGTTCAGGCTGGCTTATGTATGGCATCACTGGGCACAGATACAGGTGGTTCGGTACGACAGCCTGCTGCTTTTTGTGGCGTTGTCGGACTAAAACCAACTTATGGAAGAGTTTCTCGTCATGGAATTATTGCTTACGCTTCATCTTTCGATCAAGTGGGCCCGATAACAAATTCAGTAGAAGATGCAGCCTTGCTTTTAGAAGTAATTGCGGGACATGATGAGTACGACAGCACCTGTTCTACTCTGCCAGTACCCGCATATTCACAAAACTTAAACTCATCAGGGAAAAAACGTATCGCATATCTTCCAGAAACGTTGCACAGCGAAGGTTTAGACCCGGAGATTAAAGCAATTACAGAAAGCACCATTAAACGTCTGCTGGAAGAAGGGCATGAGGTAGAGCCTATTTCTTTTCCATACCTTGATTATGTGGTGCCGACTTATTATATCCTGACAATGGCCGAATCATCATCAAATTTGGCCCGCTATGATGGAGTACATTACGGCTACAGGAGCCCGAATGCTGTTGACTTAGAAAGTACGTATAAAAAATCGCGTTCAGAAGGATTTGGTGAAGAAGTTAAACGTCGCATCCTTTTAGGAACTTTCGTATTAAGCGCCGGACATTATGATGCATTTTACGGTAAAGCTCAAAAAGTAAGACGCTTGATTCGCGAGAAAACAGACGAAATACTTCAGAACCACGATTTTATTTTGCTGCCTACAACGCCTGGTCCCGCATTTGGAATTGGAGAGAAAACTGACGATCCGGTGGTGATGTACCTGGCAGATATTTTCACAGTTCAGGCCTCATTGGCTGGGATCCCTGCTATTTCGCTGCCGGTTGGAACAAGCAAAGAAAATTTACCACTAGGCATACAATTTATCGGGAAACGTTTTGGAGAAGCAGAGCTGCTTTCGTTTTCTAAATACTTTTTGAATGTAACAAAAAAACAGGTAGTTTAGTAAAAGGCACTGATATTTACGGCATTGGTGCCAAACTAGTAAAAATTGATGAAAAGAGCATTAACCTATACTTTGGTTTTGTTCAGCGGAGTGGGATTATTGAGTTTTTCGCTGGGAACCAAAGCATCAGAAAAAAAGATTACAATTAACAGTACGACCTCCGTCGACCCTGCCTACCGCCTTACCCTCGAAAATTTACAGAAAACGGTTCCCCTTACCTACAACGAATCGGTCCAAAAGCTGATCGAATCATATGCATCTCAAAAAGCTCGATTTTCAAGAGTTCTTGGTCTTTCAAAATATTATTTTCCTATATATGAGCGTGTATTTAAGGATAAAGGACTTCCGTCCGAGCTTAAATACTTATCTGTAGTAGAATCCTCTTTAAACCCAAATGCCCAGTCGTGGGTTGGCGCAACCGGATTATGGCAGTTCATTGAACCTGTTGGTAAAATTTACGGCCTAACCATTAATGATACCCTTGACGAGCGGAAAGATCCGGTTTTAGCCTCTGCGGCAGCCGCTGATTACCTTTTGAAATCATATGAAATGTACAATGATTGGTTATTAGCTATCGCCTCGTATAATTGTGGTCATAATAGAATAAGATGGGCCAGGGAGGATGCTGGTGGAGGAGATCTGGATTATTGGACCATACGAAAATACCTCCCGGTAGAAACTCAAAGCTATGTACCGTCGTTTATTGCGACCGTTTATATCATGAATAATTATAAAAAACATGGTATCTATCCGTCGCCAACAAATCTTAACATATTCACGAACACCTTAACCGTGAACAGAAAGGTTTCACTATGGAGCGTTGCCAAAGCAACTAACATAGATTTTGATCTCCTGACGCTTTTAAATCCCTCTTACAAGAACTTAACTATTGGCGGAACAGTAAAAGACCCTAAAAAGTTAGTTATTCCAGAGATCAAATCTTACATCTATACAGCTTTACGCGAAGAAATGCTTAAATCTGAACCTGTAGACGGAGAGCTCCTTCTTTCGTATGCTATCCCGGCAAACGAACAAGTCCCAAAAACTTCCAGGTATGTACATCGCGATGTATCTTTTTCATATAAAGTTCAGGAGGGCGATACCCTGGACTCTATTGCTGAAAAGTTTAACAGCACTGAAGAGGAAATTAGGATTATAAATAAGTTAAAGCATTACTCAGTGCATACAGGGATGGTGTTAAAGATTATTCAAGGGTAATTAACCCAAGGGAAAAATCTTTTATTATTTCGCTCAAAGCGGTTGCCCCGCAAAATTAGATTCGTAATTTTACCGACCTCACCAAGCGATAAATCCAATGAGTAAAATTAATCGTAAGCAGGATGCTCTTGACTACCATTCTCAGGGCCGCCCCGGGAAAATAGAAGTTGTTCCTACCAAACCTACGAATTCGCAGCGTGATCTCACCTTAGCTTATTCGCCCGGTGTAGCCGAGCCTTGCCTTCGCATAGCAGATAATACTGACGACGTTTATAAATATACTGCAAAAGGAAATCTTGTCGCTGTGATCAGCAATGGCACAGCAGTGCTTGGATTAGGAGATATCGGACCGGAAGCCGGCAAGCCCGTTATGGAAGGAAAAGGTCTGTTATTCAAGATTTTCGCAGACATCGATGTATTCGATCTTGAACTGAACACAAAGGATGTTGATGAATTCGTTAAGATCGTAAAAGCGCTCGAACCGACTTTTGGAGGCATCAACCTTGAGGATATAAAAGCCCCGGAATGTTTTGAAATTGAACGTCGCTTAAAAGCGGAAATGAATATTCCGGTAATGCATGATGATCAGCATGGTACGGCAATAATTTCTGCAGCGGCCCTTCTGAATGCCTGTGAGATCCAGAGAAAAAAATTAAATAAGGTTAAGATAGTAATTAACGGTGCCGGCGCTGCAGCAATTTCATGTTCAAGACTTTATGTAAGCCTTGGAGCTTTAAAAGAGAACATGGTAATGGTTGACCGGTCAGGCGTAATACGTAAAGACCGTGAAAAACTTGACCCAATAAAAGCCGAATTCGCAACCGAAAGGGACATCAATACACTTGCTGAAGCGATGAAAGATTCGGATGTATTTATTGGCCTTTCTACTTCCGATGTATTGAGTCCTGAAATGCTCAAAACTATGGCGAAAAACCCTATAGTTTTCGCGATGGCAAACCCAAATCCCGAAATTGCATATGAACTAGCTGTCGACGCCCGAAAGGATGTAATTATGGCCACAGGACGTTCTGATTATCCAAACCAGGTTAACAACGTTTTAGGGTTTCCATACATTTTCCGCGGCGCAATGGATGTAAGGGCGACCGGCATTAATGAGGAGATGAAAATTGCTGCGGTTAAAGCGATTGCAGAACTTGCTAAGAAAACAGTCCCTGAATCGGTCAACCTTGCATACAATAACAAAAAGAACATCAGCTTTGGCAAGGATTATATCATTCCCAAGCCGATGGATCCGAGGTTAATTACGTCAGTTTCGGTAGCAGTGGCTAAGGCAGCGATCGAGTCTGGAATTGCTCGCAAAACTATTTCAAACTGGGATGCATACGCAGATGAGTTAAGTAGGAGGCTTGGAACAGAAGATGCTCTTTTACGTGGACTTAGCAGCAAAGCTAAATCAGATCCAAAATGTATAGTTTTTGCAGAAGCAGACCACTACAAAATCTTAAAAGCGGCTCAGATTGTAAAAGACGAAGGTATTGCCCGGCCTATTTTGCTGGGAAATAAAGCCAAAATCAAGTCCATTTTAAAAGAAACAGGCCTTGATTTGGATGGGGTTCAGATTATTGAACCTGCCGAAGAAACAGCTAAGGTTGAGCAGTATGCACAGCTACTTTACCAAAAGCGTCAGCGTAAAGGAATAAATCTGTACGAAGCCAGAAAACTTCTGCTCGATAGAAATTATTATGGTGCTTGCATGGTCGAATTTGGTGAGGCAGATGCTCTCATTTCAGGCCTGACTAAAGATTACGGCGCAACGGTTAGACCGGCGCTGCAGGTAATAGGAACCGAGGAAGGGGTTAATCGGGTGGCAGGAATGTATATGATGCTAACAAAAAAAGGACCTGTATTTTTTGGCGATACCACCATCACTAAAAACCCAACCCTCGAAGAATTGGTAGATCTCACTATCTTGCTGGATAATTCTGTGAGAAAATTCAACATCATTCCGCGTATTGCGATGCTTTCTTACTCCAACTTCGGCTCCAATGAGGGTGAAGTTCCCGATAAAACGAGGGAAGCTGTTCGCATTTTACACGAGCAACATCCGGAAATTACAGTCGATGGAGAAATGCAGGCGAATTTTGCAATGAACAATTCCCTACTGAAAGATAACTTTCCTTTTAGTACACTTGCGGATGCTCCGGCCAACACTCTGGTATTTCCAAATCTGGAATCGGGAAACATTGCATATAAACTTTTACAAGAGCTTGGTGAAGCTGAGGCAGTGGGACCTATTTTACTGGGATTGAACAAGGCGGTTCATGTACTGCAGATGGGAAGTTCTGTACGTGAAATCGTTAATATGGTTACCATTGCGGTGGTAGACGCTCAATCAAAGCAAGAACAACGAATCAGCAACAAGAAAACAGGAATTTTTAGTCGCAGAAAAAAATTATAATGTACGCTTATATAGATGGGAAATTAGTTTTCAAGTGTGCCACTTATGTGGTAATTGACGCTAATGGAATTGGATACCACATTAATATATCCCTTAGTACGTATTCAAAACTTGCAAATCAGGAAAGATGCAGGCTTTATACCTGGTTACATGTAAAAGAAGATGCACATACCTTATATGGGTTTGCAGAAGAAGGTGAGAGAAGGCTATTTCTTCATCTTATTTCAGTGTCTGGAGTTGGGCCGGGAACGGGGCGAATGATTTTATCGTCTGTCACCCCTGATGAGATTCAAACAGCCATTGTGAAGGGCGATGTATCTCAAATGCAGCGAATTAAGGGAATTGGGCCCAAGTCTGCTCAACGCCTGATTCTGGAGCTGCAAGACAAATTAAAAAAAGAAGGACTGGAGACATTAACATCTGAACCACAACATTTTACAGCTAAAGACGAAGCGTTGTCAGCACTCGTAATGCTAGGCTTTGCAAAAAACGCAGCAGAAAAAGCATTGGACAGTGCAATAAAATTGTCATCTGAAAGTTTATCAGTTGAACAGTTGATAAAGATTGCGCTGAAAACCTTATAATTACCAATAAATCTAACAGGCGTTGAATAGTATACCTGCCTTTTTCTTACGAAGGATCCACTGTTTCTTTTTAGTTTTCCTTTCTGTCGGAGGATATTCGCAAGTGAACAATCCTTCCTCTGATAGTCTTAAAGTAAAATATCCGTTTAAAGATTCCCGGATCCTGGATCTACGGCCTCAACCTGGATTACACCTACCTAATCCATCTAATATCAGACGTTCAGTTGATTTCGACCCCATAACGAAACGTTATATAATTCAGGAGAAGATTGGCGACAGACCCTATAGGGCCCCACAGTATTTAAGCATTTCAGAATATCAGCGTTATGAAAATGAACAGGTAAAGCGGGATTACTGGCGGAAACTATCGGACGCACCTATTAATGCAGCACACGAACCAGGATTTATCCCCTCGGTGTCAATCAACAATAAATCGTTTGAACGAATATTTGGAGGCTCTGTTATTGATATCAGACCACAAGGGAGTGCAGAATTAACCTTAGCAGGCAGGCTGAATAAAAATGAGAATCCGCTTTTCAACGAACGCCAAAGAAGACAGGGAAATTTCGACTTTGATCAGCGAATACAAATGAATGTTGTTGGCCGGATTGGAGAAAAACTGAGGATAACAACAAACTACAATACCGAGGCTCAATTTGATTTCGAAAATCAAATGAAGCTGGATTATACTGGCAGACCCGACGAAATAATCCAAAAAATTGAAGCTGGAAACGTAAGCCTTCCTTTAAGCTCAAGCTTGATAACTGGAAGTCAGGCACTCTTCGGCTTAAAAACTCAATTGCAATTCGGCCGACTAAATGTAACGAGTATCTTTTCTCAGCAAAAATCACAACCGCGGGAAATTAACATCAGCAACGGATCACAACAAAATGAGTTCAGGATTACAGCCGATAATTACGAGGCTAACAAACATTATTTTTTAGCCCAGTATTTCAGAAACAATTACAACAAAGCATTACAAAACATCCCAATTATCACATCCTCTGCAACTGTAACAAAAATTGAAGTATGGGTAACAAATCGCAGTAATAGCACCACCGATTCAAGAGATGTACTTGCATTTATGGATTTGGGAGAAAACAGTCCGTACAATACCACTTTATTTCAAGGCGGGGGCTCGGCATTGCCGGCTGGGTTTCAGGGACCTGGCTTCCCGCAACAATCAAATAATTTATTACAAAATATTCCTGCGGATGCCCGTTTAACAAACTCTAATTCGATAAACTCTTACTTCCAGGGAACAGGAGGTACAGATAATTATTCGAAACTTACTTATGCCAGAAAACTTACAGAAAGAGAATATACACTAAACGCCAGGCTTGGATATATCTCTTTAAATTCATCATTGAATGCAGATGAAGTGTTGGCTGTAGCCTTTCGTTATAATGTGAATGGGGTTGAGTACCAGGTTGGTGAATTCTCTACAGACGTTCCGGTAGATCCCAATAATCCGCAGCTTCTGTTTACGAAGCTTCTTAAAAATGAAATTTTAAAAACCAATCTCCCGACCTGGGACCTCATGATGAAAAATATCTATTCATTAGGAGCGTACCAGATCAGCAGAAATGCTTTTAACCTCAACATTTTCAGACTTGATGAAGAAACCGGCATTGAACAACCGCTTATAAACGAAGGATCAAGAACAAACAGAAAGCTTTGGATTCAGGTAACTAATTTAGATAACTTGAATCAAGTAGGGGATAACAGACCCGATGGATTTTTTGATTTTGTTGAAGGAGTTACAATAGATCCGCTAAACGGCAGAATTACATTTCCGCTTGTTGAGCCTTTCGGCTCAGATCTGGCCAGACAGTTTGTTCCGGTTAGCGAACAAAATCTTATAGAAAAATATGTTTTCCAACCCTTATATGATTCAACAAGGGTAATCGCCCAGCAACTATTCCCGCGGTTAAATCGTTACATATTGAAAGGAACGTACCAGTCAGAGGTGAGTTCAGAATTTCAGTTAAACGCAATTAACGTTCCCCCAGGCTCAGTACAGGTAACCGCAGGAACGCTTCCATTAGTTGAAGGCGCGGACTTTACAGTTGATTACAATAGCGGCAGGGTACGAATTCTGAACCAGGCACTTCTAAGCTCAGGCCAGCAGATAAAAATAAAAATGGAGAATAATGAGCTGTTTGGGTTACAGCAACGCTCCTTATTTGGCTCACGGTTTGATTACCATGTCAGCGATAAATTAAATCTAGGCGGGACGATAATGAACCTTTCAGAAAGGCCGCTTACCCCTAAAATCAACATCGGCGAAGAAGCCATTTCAAACACCATTTTAGGGATGGATGCAAATTATAGTTCTGACTCAAGGTGGCTGACTAAAATGATCGATAAGCTGCCTTTCTTGAGTACTAAAGAGGCATCTTCGGTAACCTTTACAGGAGAATTTGCTAAGCTGATACCAGGACATCCAAGTGCTTTAGACTTTGCCGGCAGTAAAAATGGCGCCAGCTACCTTGACGACTTTGAAGGCAGTCGTTCAATCATTGATATAAAAAGTCCGGCAGGATGGCAGATCGCGGGAACACCGCAACTTTTCCCCGAGGCGCAGGATCTAAGCCTGGCTTATGGTTTTAACAGGGCCCGACTGGCATTTTATAATATCGACCCTTTGTTTTTTAATCGTAATAACTCACTAACTCCCACTAATATAAAAAACAACAAAAATGAACAGTCTAACCATTTTGTCAGGGAGGTTATTGAACAGGAAGTATTCCCCTTTAAGCAATCGACCACGGGTCAGCCTTTAACGCTCCCGACCTTCGATCTTGCTTATTATCCGATGCTTCGCGGTCCTTATAATTACACCACTTCGGGCATAAATCCAAACGGAACATTAAATAACCCGAGAAGCCGTTGGGGAGGAATTTTCAGAAGAATGGAAAGTACAGACTTTGAAGCTCTGAATATTGAGTTTATCGAGATGTGGGTGATGGATCCGTTTATCTATAAACCCGCTGCCACTGGCGGAGATTTATATTTTAACCTTGGCAGTATTTCTGAAGATATACTAAAAGATGGCAGAAAATCTTTAGAGAACGGCCTTCCGGGAGACGGCGATCCCGCGAAGACAGACCTGACTGTATGGGGTAGAATTCCAAAGCTGCAGCCAGTAATTCAGGCTTTCGATAATGATCCTTCGGCAAGAAAGTTTCAGGATGTCGGTTTAGACGGATTAAACAGCACAGACGAGCGTCAGTTTTTTGCACCTTTTTTAAGCCAGTTAAATCCACAGGCGGCAACGCAGCTACAAACCGACCCTTCTTCTGATGATTTTCAATATTACCGTGGAAGCGATTTAGACAATTCAAATGCTGGTATTTTAAAACGTTATGAACGTTACAATGGCCCAGAAGGAAACTCGAAAACCAATGAACAATCACAAGCCGAATTAGGCATTGATAACTCTGCTGCCACCTCATTGCCTGATGGAGAGGATATAAACCGCGATAATAACTCATCGTTGGCAGATGAATATTTTCAATACAAAGTATCCATTCGCCCGCAAGACATGATTGTCGGACAGAATTACATCACTGATAAAGTAACCTCTACTGTAAAACTTCCGAATGGATTAAGTCAGCAGGTGTCCTGGTATCAGTTCAAAATTCCAATTGCTCAGTACCAGCAGAAAGTGGGCAATATTCAGGATTTTAAATCGATCCGTTTCGCACGGATGTTTATGACAGATTTTGCCGATACAACCATTTTGAGGATGGCCAAATTGCAATTAGTTCGCGGCGAATGGCGCAGGTATAATTCAGAAAACACTTCTTCAAAGGTTATCGCAGACCCGGTTTTAGGATTGAACCCACCACTGGACAATTCGACGCTCGATGTAAGCACGGTTAATATTGAAGAAAATGGTCGTCGTACTCCAATCCCTTATGTTGTTCCGCCAGGAATTGAGCGTGAACGTGATTTTAGTAATTTCCGAGGTGATACCAGACAGAACGAACAGTCGCTGGCCGTGAATGTGAAAGACCTTCGCGATGGTTACGGCAGAGCGGCTTTCCGTACAACCTATAATGATTTCCGTTCCTATAGAAGAATCGAAATGTTTATTCACGCCGAAGGCGAGCAATTAAATGACAACGACGTTAGCGGATTTTTGCGCATCGGAACAGACAATCAGGATAACTATTATGAATACCAAATTCCGTTAAAAGTAACAGTTCCCGGTTCGAGAAATGCAAATGCCATTTGGCCCGAGGTTAACAAACTGGATATAGAATTAAAATTATTCCAATCGGCAAAAGCTGCCAGAAATATTGCTATTGATCGTGGAACTCATCCCGGAAGCAATATCCCTTTTGTTTTTAAGGACGGTAAAAATACGATCATTATCGTTGGTCAACCCGACTTAAGTAAGGTCAGAATATACATGGTTGGTGTTCTTAACCCGTTAAGAAGTTCATCTAATCCTGGTGTTGATGATGGTATGGATAAAAGTGCCCAGGTATGGTTTAACGAATTACGGTTAACCGATTTCGATGAGCGCGGTGGCTGGGCAGCAACTGCCCGGTTGAATACAAAGCTTGCCGACTTCGGCGATGTTACCATTTCTGGAAGTACGAGCACTGTTGGTTTTGGATCGATTGATAAAAAGGTGAGCGAGAGAAACCGGAATGAAGATATGTTTTTCGACCTATCCTCAAGCTTGGAACTTGGTAAATTTTTACCTGCCCGTACCGGGATAAAAGTTCCGATGTTCTTCAATTTCTCAAGACAATTAAGCACTCCGCAATACGATCCGCGCTTTCAGGATATGGAGCTGAATAATACGCTTGAAGGTTTATCGAAAAATGAAAGAAAGGCAATCAACGGAATTGTAAACGACTTTACCAGGCGACAAAGCATTAATTTCACCAATGTCAGAAAAATAAAAACGAATCCTAACAGTAAAACGCGATTGTGGGACATTGAAAATTGGAGCGCAAACTATGCCTTTACAGCATATAATCACCGGGATTTTATTACTGAATCTGCACTTCAAAAAACCTATAGAGCAGGGCTGGCGTATAATTATTCAGGAGAATCAAAAAACTATGCTCCATTCGAAAAGATTATCAAATCTAACATGCTAAGCTTGTTTAAGGATTTTAACTTCTCATTGTTACCATCGATGTTAAATTTCAGAATCGATGTAGACAGATTATATTCTGAAAATACGCTGAGAGATAATAATCCCAACAACTTTATTCCGATAAACACTAATTTCAATAAAAACTTCCAGATGTCTCGGCTGTACGGAATGGGTTGGGAGCTTACAAAGTCGTTAAAATTAGATTTCAACGCCACCAATTATTCAGTAATTGACGAGCCTGAAGGTCGCCTTGATGGACTGAAGCGCGATACGGTATGGAATAATTTAAAGAAATTAGGAAGGAATACGGACTACAATCATACTCTTAATCTAAACTATACCGTTCCGATTAATAAAATACCTGGGCTGGCATGGACAAGTCTTGTTGCCCGTTACGGTACAAATTTTAACTGGAGAACAGAACCTTTATCAACGTTAAGGATTGATTCAATAAACCTTGGTAATACGATTCAGAACGCACGTACAATTCAACTTAATCCATCGCTAAACTTTATCACACTTTATAACAAGTTTGGATTTATACGCAAAGCCAACGACCCGAATAACAAAAGCGCAAGTAAGCTTTTGGTTGGTGTATTAACCAGCCTAAAAAATATAACGGGAGCTTATACTAAAACACAAGGCACGTTTTTACCTGGTTACCTCCCGGAATCAAAGATTTTAGGTTATGATCTTGATGCCAACGCACCCGGCTGGGATTTCATATTTGGCGGTCAGCAGGACATCAGAGGAAGAGCTGTTGAAAATGGATGGATTACCCGCGACAGTTTAATGAACCAGCTTTATATTACTACCCGGAAAGAGGATTTAAATATTAGAGGTACAATCGAGCCCCTTGCTGATTTACGAATCGAGTTAACGGCTTCAAAAAGCCAGAGCTTTAATTATTCAACTAATTTCAGGTTCAGCCCGACAAATAATAGTTTCGAAAATCAAAGCCCGATTACAACCGGAGATTTTAGCATATCTTATCTTCTATTCCGCACGGCGTTTGCGAAAGATGATAAAGACAGCGGGTCTAAATTGTTCAGGCAGTTCGAAGCTAATCGTGAAATTATTTCAAGAAGATTGGGTTCCCTAAATCCGAACTCTGCCGGTACAAGCGGTGGATATGCCGATGGTTACGGAAAGAACTCACAGGATGTGATAATCGCATCATTCTTGTCTGCTTACAGCGGCAAAGATCCGGAGAATACACGATTGAGCGGATTTCCGAAGATTCCAATTCCTAACTGGCGTTTAACTTATAACGGCTTAACTAAATATCCTTTCTTTAATAATATTTTTGCTTCGTTCGATGTTAACCACACCTACCGGTCAAGCTATAATATCAACAGTTTTAATTCATTGGCCAGATATCAGGAATTAAACGGATTTTCAAACCTCAAAGACGTGAACGATAATTTCCTTCCGGCATATCAATTCTCGCAAATAACACTTGCAGAGCAATTTCTGCCTCTGCTGGGAATTGATTTCAGGCTTAAAAATAATCTGACAGCGAATTTTGAATATCGAAAATCCAGACTCTTAAGTTTAAGTCTGGCCAATAGTCAGCTTGCCCAACAGCGCGATAATGGAATTACATTTGGACTCGGTTACCGAACCTCCAATTTCCGTTTTCCTCTGGGATTATTCAGTGGCAAAAAGTTAAATAACGACTTGAATTTTAAGATGGATTTTGCCCTGAACGACCGCAAAACTGTAATTTACCGGGCAGATGTTGAAGATCCGGAAATATCATCAGGAGCCAAAAATATTACTGTGAGGCCATCCATAGATTATGTGCTGAATCAGCGCTTCAACTTAAGGCTGTTCTACGATGGAAATGTTACCCAGCCTTATACTTCTCAAACCTTTAATACATCGTTCAGTAATTTTGGCATGAGTTTACGCTTTACTTTACAATAGCTTTTATAAACTTTGCTTATACCATCATATACTCCTATTTTTGGCGAAAATAAAACAGCATGAATTTCCCATCAGAATTAAAATACACCAAGGATCACGAATGGATCAAAATTGAAGGCAATGACGCCATTGTTGGAATTACAGACTTTGCTCAACGCGAACTTGGTGACATTGTTTATATCGATATCAATACCGTTGGCCAGGAAGTTGTAGAGAATGAAGTGTTTGGAACCGTTGAAGCGGTGAAAACAGTATCAGACTTATTTATGCCAGCAACCGGAACAGTTCTTGAAATTAACCAAAAACTGGACTCTTCTCCCGAGCTGGTGAATCAGGATCCATATGGTGAAGGGTGGATGGTTAAGATAGCGTTGAAATCTGTTGTTGACGTTGACGGATTACTCTCAGCAGATCAATACAAAGAATTGATAGGAGTTTAATGATAAATATCCTAAAGCACCAATATCTTGCCATTATTTGGGCAATTATTGTGCTCATTCTTTGCGACATGCCTTTAGAGAATGTATCTGGAGGCCTCCCTTTATTTGAAGGTTTTGATAAGCTGGTTCATACCGGCTTCTTCTTTGTACTCACTGTGTTTTTATTTTACGGTAAAATCAAGCAACAAAAAAGCTATTCTTTCCGGATAATGACTATTGTTAAAATACTTTTTATCACTGCATTTTTGGGTGCCGGCATTGAAATACTGCAATGGAAAGTATTCACCTATCGGTCTGCTGATTTATGGGACTTCGTGACGGATATGACAGGTGTTGGTATGGGAATATTCAGTTACATCTTTTTGCATAGAACAGGATATGAAAAATTTATTTAAAGTGATGGTAATACTCGGGGTCGTTACATTATCCTCGTGCAGCCTGTTTAAGAAGGACTGCAATTGTCCGAAAGTTAAATTTCAATCTTATCCGAATCAAACTATCTACCGCTAAATTTTCGAAGGGGCTTACCTAAGCTTATTTGGATTTATTAAAAATAAGATCTATTTTTGCTTCAGTTTAAAAAACACATGAAGCTTTCACAACTACAACCAGGCGAAACTGGAGTTATAAAAGAATTCACTGACCTTGAAATGTCGGTAAAACTTATGGAGATGGGTTGCCTGCCAGGTGAGCCTATTGTTGTTGAACGTTTTGCCCCTCTTGGTGATCCGATGGCGATAACTGTTTCAGGTTATCAGCTAAGTCTTCGCATGCTGGAGGCATCAACTATCATTTTGCAATAAAAACTATCAGTGAAGGGTGAGTTAAGAGTTGCGCTGGTTGGAAATCCCAATACTGGAAAATCTACATTATTTAATCTTTTAACTGGTCTACATCAAAAAGTCGGCAATTTTGCCGGCGTTACAGTCGATAAAAAGACCGGGTTCTGCAAATTACCTGATGGCAGAAATGCCGAAATAATCGATCTACCCGGCACCTACAGCCTATACCCGAAAAGCAAAGACGAAACTATAGTATTTGAGGTTCTTGCGGATAAAAATAATCCTTCACACCCAAACATTATTGTTATTGTTGCCGATGCTTCAAATCTGAAGCGGAATCTTCTTTTATATACCCAGGTTGCCGATCTTAAAATTCCTGTCGTGATTGCTTTAAACATGATAGATCTATCAAACAAAGCAGGCACAGAAATTAACATCGACGAACTGGCTTTACGTTTAGGTGTGCAAATTGTCCCAATTTGTGCGAGGCAAGGGAATAATATAGAAAAGCTTAAAGAAGCTATCGCTTACACATCCGCCGAAGCTCTTCAAACCGACACAATCGAAGTAGAGGTTTTAGCTCCGGGCTTAATAAACAAAATCAGGAAGGAATTACAGGTTGATTTACCTTATACAGCTTTACAACTTGCACATCAACACGAAAATCTTCATTTTCTTTCAGCGGCTCAAAGCGACCGGATAGAAGAGATTGAACAGGAATTTTCGTTCCACTCTCAAAAAACTCAGGCGGCTGAAACCATCGCCCGTTATAACTTTATTAACGACGTACTTTTCGATACGGTTAAATTTCGTCCGGGAGCTGCACAGGAAGAAACAATCAGTAATAAAATCGATCGGGTTTTAACCCATAAAATCTGGGGGTTTATCATATTTTTTGCCATACTTCTTTTAGTCTTCCAATCGATTTTCGCATGGTCGGAATACCCGATGAGCCTGATTGAAAATACTTTTGTATGGTTAACGAAAACGGCTCACTCTATTTTACCTGCAGGAGTTTTAACCAATTTATTTATTGACGGAATATTAGCAGGACTCAGTGGCGTGTTAGTCTTTATCCCACAAATAGCAATCCTGTTTGCATTTATATCAATTCTTGAGGACACCGGGTATATGGCACGGGTTACATTCATGATGGATAAAATAATGCGAAAAGTAGGACTTAACGGAAAATCCGTTGTGCCATTGATCGGTGGTTTTGCTTGCGCCGTTCCATCTATTATGAGCACCCGAAACATTGAAAACTGGAAAGACCGAATCATAACAATTATGGTCACCCCACTTGTCAGTTGCTCTGCCCGTCTACCGATATATACAGTTCTAATATCTCTGGTTGTTCCTCAGCAAAAAGCGTTCGGCTTATTCAGCTTACAGGCACTAGCCTTAATGGGGATGTATATTTTGAGTATTGTTTCTGCTGTGTTAGTTGCCTGGGTAATGAAGTTCCTGATAAAATCCAGAGAACGTGGCTATTTTATAATGGAATTGCCGGTATACCGTATGCCCCGCTGGGACAATGTGCTTTATACCATGTATGAAAAGGTTAAGGCTTTTGTATTTGAAGCCGGAAAGGTCATTGTTGCTATATCGATCATATTATGGGTTCTGGCATCTTATGGTCCTTCCGATAAACTCGAAGCTGTCGAGCTTAAATATCAATCTAAGCCGTATACCGACAGATATTCCCCGGATGAGCTTGCGCGTTTTGAAGCTGCCGATAGGCTGGAAAATTCTTATGCCGGAGTTATAGGAAAAGCAATAGAACCGTCAATTAAGCCCTTAGGCTTTGATTGGAAAATCGGAATTGCCCTCATCACATCTTTTGCTGCCCGCGAAGTATTTGTAGGAACGATGGCGACTATTTATAGCGTGAGCAGCAATGATTCACAAATCGAATCTGTACGAGACAAAATGCGTCAGGCTAAAAATCCGGAAACGGGACAGCCTGTTTTTACGTTTGCTGTTGCGTTTTCTTTAATGATTTTTTACGCTTTTGCGATGCAATGCATGAGCACGCTTGCAGTAGTATACCGGGAAACTAAAAGCTGGAAATGGCCACTTATTCAGCTGGGATATATGACAGCCCTTGCTTATATTGCAAGTTTATTAGTGTATAATATTTTAAAGTAAACGGGTTGGATAAGGCGAAAATTCTGGCGAAATACGTACCTGCTGAGGCAGCTCCTGTTATAGCCCGCTGGATTGATTACTATAAATGCGATTTTAAAGTATCACGAGGTCGCAACACCAAGTTCGGGGATTACCGCCCGCCTTACAATGGCGACAACCATCGGATCTCTGTTAATTTCAATCTCAATCCATACGCCTTTCTGGTGACAACAGTTCACGAATTTGCACATCTTCAAACCTGGAACGAATACCAGGGGAAAGCAAAACCCCACGGCCTTGAATGGAAATCAAACTTTAAGAAGATGATGAGACCCTTCTTTGAAAAAGAAGTATTTCCCGCCGATTTAAAAGGAGCCATTAATCTTTACCTCGAAAACCCTGCTGCATCAAGCTGCAGCGATTTAAACTTGTTCAGGGCATTAAGAAAGTACGACACGGGGTCGAATGGTGTACCTGTAGAGCTGCTCGCGATGAAGACAATTTTCAAACTAAAAGACGGCAGAACTTTTAGAAAGGATGAATTATTGAGAAAACGGTTTAAGTGTCTTGAACTAAACACCAGGAGGGTCTATTTATTCAGTCCCTTAGCGGAAGTTTTTCCTGTCACAGGAGATTAATCCCGGGTTTTGAGTCTCCCCTGCAAATACACGGTTTCATTATTACTATTAATCTTCCAGCTAATATCCAGCTTTTCGCCCCGGTAACGTAAAGGATTCGAGTACAGCTCGCGGATAAATTCATCCTCAACTTCGACCTTCACTGGAGCACGGTAAGAATTAATTTCCTTTCGGGATAAAATCAGATATTTTGCCTTAGGACATTCGGCAATTTCCTCAAAAACCAGATCAAACTTTCGTCGCTGATTTAGGGCATCTTCGTAAGTTTCTAATTCCTGAAAGTGATCAACAGCGCCAGGATCGGCCTCCTTATAACCTGCATTCTGAATATGCATTTCCTTGACAGAACCAGACTTATGCTCGGCAATAAACACCTTTCCCTGCTTAAAATATGTATTAGAATATCTTAGCGACTTCCTGCTATCGACCGAACGCTCAACCAATAAGGCTGGCATTTTATCCTCGATATAGTAACGCTTTTCTACACTGCCGTACTCACCGTTATTCCCATGTTCTACATACAATACAACCTTGTCATGATGCTTAAACCTATTAACCTGAAAAGAATAATCTCCCAGCGTATAAACCATGCTCTTTGACTCTTCGCAAAAAGGTAAAATAGCATTTATCGAATCAGCATATAAAGCGATTTTATCTTCCGTTGCCAAATCCCGAGAAATGCCAGAATAATTCTCACCGGAAAGATTACTAGAATAAAGACGATCGCAGGAGGTTAGTACAGAATTAAAGCAAATAAATAAGCTCCAAAAGAAAACGCTATTGTTGAGGAAAGAATACATCGCATGTCCCTAAGGAAATTCTGTGCCAAGTCAGAAAGAAAAAAGTTCTACGCGATATAAGACAGCATTTCTACTAAAAGGAAAATAAATGCCGTTTACACTAACATGCTAATTTAAACGTGTATTATATTAAGATCACCAGTGTATTAACTTAAGAACACTAATCGACATTTCTCTCCTGCCATTGCTGACTAAAAGATTTCTTATCGACAACCGGGAGTTTCCGATGTGCACCCCAGGTTTTCTTAAAAAATGTCTTTAGAAAAATATTTTTCCAGCGACCACTTACAAAATCCATGAATTTCCGCTTCAGCATTCCGGTCTTCCAGGCCTTCCATCCCAGTCTTTCAGCTTTAGTATTCAATCCTTCCGCAACTGCATCCCTCCTATTCAAAAGGAGCATTTTATGGATATCAATCTTAACAGGACAAACTTCCGAACACTTACCGCAAAGGCTCGAAGCATAACTTAAATGTTTAAAGTCCTCCATCCCACGTAAGTGAGGAGTTATTACCGATCCGATAGGACCACTGTAAGTTGTTTCGTAGGTATGACCGCCAATATTTTTATAAATGGGACATGCATTTAAACAAGCTCCGCAGCGTATGCAATACAAGCCCTGACGTTGCTCCTTTTGTGCAAGCACATTTGTCCGGCCGTTATCTAGCAGAACAACATACATCTCTTCCGGTCCGTCGGTTTCATTATCCTGACGGGGACCGCCAAGTATGCTGTTGTAAACTGTAAGATTTTGTCCGGTGCCGTGTGTAGAAAGCAGGGGCCAAAAAAGGTCGAGATCGTTGATCGAAGGAATTATTTTCTCAATTCCAACAATTGCAATATGTATTTTAGGAAAAGTTGTTGTTAAGCGTGCATTTCCTTCGTTTTCTGTAAGACATACACTGCCGGAATCGGCTATCAAAAAGTTTCCGCCGGTAATCCCGACGTCTGCGGAAGTATACTTTTCGCGAAGTAATTCCCTTGCCTTTTGAGTAAGAACTTCCGGGCTTGCATCCGCTGGAGTGCCAAATCTTTCATGAAAAAGTTTCGCGATATCTTCCTTACTCAAATGCATTGCAGGAGTAACAATATGATATGGCTTTTGACCGAGAAGCTGAACTATATATTCTCCTAAATCACTCTCTAAGGAATCAATTTGATTTTTTTCAAGAAACTCATTTAAATGAATTTCCTCCGTGGTCATCGACTTTGCTTTGATTACCGTTTTTGCTTTCGCTTTACGGATGATATTTAAAATCTCCCGATTTGCTTCGTCTGCGTCATTCGCCCAAATAACTTTACCACCACGTTTCTGAAAATTGGCTTCGAACTCAGGTAATAACTTATCCAGGTTCTCCATCACCTTCCATTTTATCACATGTGCCTTCCGCTTTGAATTTTCCAGATTAGCTAACCGCGATAATCCTCGATTAACAGCTGTATCGTATCGGCCAATATTGAAATTTATAATGCGTCGATGGTCTAAATTAAATGCTTTATTTTCAGAAGCTTCCAGAAAATCTTCAGCAAATTTTGTCATAATGCGAAGGTATTGATTTTAGATATATGAACCTCTAATTGTGTAAAAACTGTACGAATTACATCCACAAAGCCCAATTACTCCTTCCTTTAACATACAATAGTACTTTATAGTATCAGCACTGGCGTATATTTAACGATAGTTTGCAACTATACATTAAGTCGTTTTCTGTTACATCAAGCTCGTAACTGCCTCCGTACAGTAGATCCAATCGACGCCTCACATTATTTAATCCTATACCGCTGCTTTCATCCTTATTTAGCGAAGTCTTTTTATTTGAAATCTTAAAAAGCAAATTATTATCATACACTGTAATAGCGATATTTATGGGGTTTTGAGGATCAGAGGCAACCCCGTGCTTGAAAGCATTTTCAACAAAAGAAATCAGAATTAAGGGCGCGATCTCCTGGTCCATACAATCACCTGTGACTTTCAGATCTACATATGCATCTCCCTTAAACCGCAGTTTTTGTAATTCTATATAGTTTTCCAGATATCGAATCTCTCTGGCCAATTTAACCAAGGGTTCGTTACTCTCCTGCAGCATGTAACGCATAATTTCTGAAAGCTTCATAATTGCTTCAGGCGCTCTGTCAGATTTTTGATACGCCAGGGAATAGATATTGTTTAACGAATTGAAAAGGAAGTGCGGATTTATCTGAGACTTCAGAAAAGCAAGTTCGGCAACCAGTTTTTCGTTTTCAAGATTCTTTTTAACCTTTTCATTTAAAAACCAATCTACCGAAAACTTAAAAGCTGTACTAAGGAAAACAAAAAAAATACCAGTGAAAATTGCGCCTGTGAAGTATTGCCAAAAAGATATTTGGCCTTCCCCTCTTAACAGGATCGTTTCTTTAAAAAGATAAGCAAAACCATATTTTACTAATCCGGAAACCAAGATCAACAAAATTATATTGATGCCGCATATCCAGTATTTACGCTCGCTTAAGTATTTGGGGAGTATGTATAGATAATTGATGTAAAAAATAGCGATGTTGAATACACCGAAATAGACAAAAATGACGATTGCCTGATGAAGATCTCCATTCCTGCTGCTTAACAGAACAAAAAACACCAGTATGGCCAGCCATACTATCGAATGCAGAAAAACTTGTTGAGCCTTGTTCAAGGTCTAAAAATAACACAACGCAACTAGAATTTACGAATCATCACGCCGATAACGGTTTTCACTATTTTATAACACCCGAAAAAAGACAAAGAATTTTTTTCACTCTCGAACTCGCTTAAGCCGAAGAAACTAAATAAAGAAAGCCAGACCTGAGGTCTGGCTTCTACTTATGAAAACATCCATTCTAAGATGAACAATCTATTTATTAACTCAATAAAATTCGAAAAAGTATCTCGTTTTAACGATTACTTAAAAAAAGCTTAACATTTAAGGATTCGGATAAAATCTAGCCCGCCCAGCTGTCGCGATCTAAGCTTCTGTAGTGAATTGCTTCTGCCAAATGTTCAATTTTAATGTCCTCGCTGGCATCTAAATCGGCAATAGTTCTTGAAACTTTCAAAATCCTGTCATAAGCCCGGGCCGAAAGTCCGAGTTTTTCCATGGCCTTTTTTAACAGCACCTGGCCGGCATCAGTTATTTTACAAATATCTCTTACGGTTTTCGGACTCATTTGGGCATTAGAATAAACATCTGTCTTTTCGATAAATCGTTGTGTTTGGATTTCTCTGGCTTTAATTACCCGTTCACGGATCAACTCGCTAGCCTCTGCTTTCCTGTCTGATGACAGCTCGCTAAAATCTACCGGAGTAACCTCTACATGTAAATCAATTCTATCTAGCAATGGGCCCGAAACTTTGCTGAGGTAGCGCTGTACAACACCCGGCCCGCAGACACATTCCTTTTCAGGATGATTGTAAAATCCACAGGGACATGGATTCATCGAGGCCACCAACATAAAACTTGCCGGGTAATCAACACTAAATTTGGCCCTTGAAATAGTGACCCTTCTTTCTTCAAGCGGTTGGCGCATTACCTCCAGAACTGTGCGCTTAAATTCCGGCAACTCATCTAAAAATAATACACCATTATGCGCCAGCGATATCTCGCCAGGCTGCGGATGAGCGCCGCCCCCAACAAGTGCGACATCGCTAATTGTATGATGCGGTGAACGAAATGGCCGGATCGTCATTAAAGAATCTGACGCGGCGAGCTTGCCCGCCACAGAATGTATTTTAGTAGTCTCCAGAGCTTCATGTAAATTCAAGGGGGGCAAAACCGTTGGTAACCGCTTGGCCAGCATCGTTTTTCCCGCTCCCGGCGGACCGATTAAAATAACATTATGACCTCCGGCGGCGGCTATCTCGAGCGCCCGCTTGATATTCTCCTGACCTTTTACATCCGAGAAATCGCTTTCATAACTGTTAATATTATGGAAAAATTCATCGCGTGCATCTACTACTGTAGTTTTTAGTGACGTATCTCCATTAAAAAAATCTACCACCTCCTTTAGGTTGCTTACTCCATACACCTGTAAACCTTTTACAATTGCGGCTTCGCGGGCATTCGCTTTCGGAATAATCAAGCCTTCATAACCATCTTTTTTAGTCTGAATTGATATTGGCAGTGCACCTTTTACCGTTTGTATATCACCGTCAAGAGACAATTCGCCCAGGATAAGATACTTATCGAGCAAAGCCGTCTTGATCTGACCCGATTCTGCCAAAATACCGATTGCAATAACTAAATCATACGAAGAACCTTCTTTCCTGATGTCTGCAGGAGCCAGGTTAACGACAATTTTTTGTCTGGGCATACGATAGCCGGAATTGGTGATCGCACTTTCAACCCTCAGCAAACTTTCACGTACCGCATTATCAGGTAAGCCAACAATAAAATATTTCGTTCCACTGCTTATGTTAACTTCTACAGTTATTGTGGTCGCTTCAACTCCATACACAGAGCTTCCAAAAGTTTTTACAGGCATGATAAGGCAGATTTAAGTCCGAATATACACTTAAATATAAAATGATTAAAAAGTGAAGATTCCTTAATTACACCAGAATATCTTTTATTTCAAACAAAGATCTCTCTTGTTTGCTGCTTTTGTTGTTAATTTGAAAACATGATACAGGTTAAATCTTTTGTTTGCAACCCTTACCAGGAAAACACTTATATACTATTTGACGAAAGCAAAGAATGTGTAATTATCGATCCGGGTATGTATACCGGACAGGAGCAAAATGCGGTTTTAAATTTCATTAAAGACGAACAATTAAAACCTGTTTTACTGTTAAACACCCATTGCCACATTGACCATGTGCTGGGTAACAAGTTTATCTCTGATACTTTTGGTTTGATTCCGCAATTCCATAAAGGCGAGCTGCCGGTATTAACAGCTGTTCCCTCATACGCGCCTCAAATGGGTATACGGTACGAAATTTCGCCGATTCCGGAAAAATTCCTTGACGAAGAAGGATCGATTTATTTCGGAAAAAGTAGCCTGAAATCAATATTTGCACCGGGACATTCGCCTGCGCATCTCTGTTTTTACAGCCAGACTGATAAATTTCTGATCGGTGGCGACGTGCTTTTTTATGGCTCGATCGGGCGGACTGATTTACCGGGTGGGAATCATGCTTTGCTTATAAAAAACATAAAAGAAAAAATCCTGATTCTTCCGGATGATGTTACCGTGTTTCCGGGACATGGCGGTGAAACCACCATCGGTTTTGAAAAAACTCATAATTATTATTTGAAATAGATATTGAATACTTCCTTTTATATAGCCAAACGATACCTGTTCTCAAAGAAATCGCTTAACGCGATTAACTTTATATCGGGCATTTCGATGCTCGGAGTATTTGTTGGAAGCGCCGCTCTGGTGATTATTTTATCGGTTTTCAATGGTTTTGAAAATGTTGTGCTTTCAATGTATAACAATTTCACTCCTGAAATCCGGATAGAGCCAGCTTTAGGAAAAACATTTAACCCCCAGACCGCAGCCTTTAGATCTCTCAAAAAAGATCCCAGAATTGCAAACTATACCGAAGTATTACAGGAAAAAGCGCTATTAAAGTACGGCGATGCACAGTTTATTGGCTTAGTAAAGGGTGTAAGCGACGATTTTTTTAAGCGCGAAAAACTCGACAGCACCCTGGTAGAAGGCGATTTCAAACTGAAAGTCGATAATACCTCGTATGCAGCTATTGGTTCTGCTGTTAAACTTTATTTATCCGTAAACATAAATGATGATTTTCGAGATCTACAGGTGTTTTCTCCCAGAAAGAACGCCGGTATATCTCTCAATCCTGCCGATGAATTTATGGCAAGAACAATCCACCCGGTTGGTGTTTTCCAGATTCAGCAAACGTTTGACGAATCTGTAATTGTCCCCCTTCAATTCAGCAGAGAGTTACTTGAAGAGGAAAAAGAAATTTCAGCAGTTGAAATCTATTTAAAACCCGGAGAGGATATCGACAATTTACAGGAAGATATTGAAAGTAAGCTCGGAACCGGCTTTCTGGTTAAAAACCGCATTCAACAGGATCAGCAATTGTATAAAACCCTGAATATCGAACGCTGGTCGATATTCTTCATCCTCACTTTTGTAATGATTATTGCTATTTTCAATATTGTAGGCACGTTAACGATGCTGGTAATTGATAAAAAGAAAGATATAGCAATCCTAAGCAGCATTGGTGCGGGGACAGCCCTTATCAGGAAGATATTTTTTATAGAAGGTATGATGATAGCCTTAACCGGATGTTTTGCCGGAATGCTTTCGGGTTTAATATTTTGCCTGGTTCAGCAAAAATTCGGGATAATAAGTATGGGTCAGGAGTCATTCATCACTGATGCCTATCCTGTTGCGCTAAAGGCAAGTGATTTCGTCCTGGTATTTTTAACGGTAAGCTTAATATCAGTTATAGCTTCAGGAATTTCCTCGCGATTAAGCGTCAAAAAAATCTACGATTTAAAAGAGGATCTATAGAATAAGTCTCTTTCCGAAAATGTTAATATAGAAAAAACAGGTTGGTTTTCGTTTAATCCTTCTCTATCAAACAAACGGCATAAGCTACAATTCCTTCTTTTCGCCCTATAAAACCCATGGTTTCGTTGGTGGTTGCCTTTATCGAAATATCGTCAACAGGCAAACCCATAGCTCTCGAAATATTACCTTTCATCTCAGGAACGTGAGGATTTATTTTGGGGGCTTCAAGACAGATCATTGCATCGATATTTCCAACTTTCCAGCCCTTTTCTTCAAGCAACTTTACACATTCAGTCAATAGAATTAAACTACTGATTCCCTTCCATCTTTCGTCCGTATTAGAGAAATGAAAACCGATATCCCTTAAGTTGGCAGCTCCTAAAAGCGCATCGCATATGGCATGTACTAAAACATCCGCATCCGAGTGCCCGAAAGCTCCGGAGTGATGTTCGAGATTAACCCCGCCTAAAATAAAAGGATGTTGTTCTTTTAACTGGTGTACATCAAAACCAAAACCTACTTTAATTCGCATTCTTACCGGCAAAATTGAATACAAGAGAAAAACGCAGGGTATTAGCCAAAGGGCTTTTTTGCTGATTAGCCAATAGATAGGCAAAATCAAGATTAAAAACATTATAGCGCAATCCCGCCCCTAACGTCACATACTGCCGGTCGCCTTTGTCAGGATGTTCGTAAAAATATCCCGTGCGTAAAGCAAACTGCTGGTTGTACCAGTATTCCATGCCTAAGGAATAGCTGATCTCGTTTAGCTCTTCAGAAAAACCGCCCGGAGCATCTGAAAAAGATCCGAATATCCCTGCAGGAACAGATCTGTCAGGATCCTCACCGGCAACAATGTTACCTTCGTTATCTGTTATTGGCGGAGTTGGAACTAATAATTTATTAACATCAAGGGCCACCGTAAATTCACTCAGCCCATTGAGGAACGTGGTTGCACCACCAAGCTTAAAATTAGTAGGCAAAAAGATTTTTTGCCCGCCGTCGGTGTAGCTAATTTTATTCCCGATGTTAGATATGTTTAGCCCCAGAGCCACACGTGCATCGGAACCAAAGAGTAAAGTTTCTTTTTTAAAGTACCCGGAAACATCTGCAGCTAACGCGGTTCCCGGCTTGGTTTGCTGACCTGCAGAAAATTGACCATTCGCCAGATTTGAATAAATGAATCGGAGGGCGGTACCCAACGAAAAGTTCTCTCCAAATTGCCGGGCAAATGTCCCGTCAAGTGCGAACTCATTTGGATTATATTCTCCTGTGGGAGTGCTATTTATATCAGTCAGTTGAATCTGACCTAATGAGAAATACCGCAAAGACGCTCCGATAGTATTCCTATCATCTATTCTATGATAAGCAGAAAGATATGCAAGATTAATATCAGGCACCAACCGCTGTAACCAGGGGCTATAGGACAATGAGATTCCGTTTTTACTTTCAACGAAAGCAAGTTTAGCAGGATTCCAGTGCGTAGAGTTGGCATCAGGTGAAAGCGCTGCCCCCACATCACCCATAGCGCCAGAACGGGCGTCTGGGGCAATTAATAAGAAAGGTACTCCTGTAATTATCAGTCCAGAGCCTGTTCTTCCGTCTGTTGCCGGATCATCAGTACCACCTACTTGTGCAAAACAGTTAAAAGAAATAACCAGGAGCGAGAAACTAATTATTAGCTTCACATTAGGAATAATCATGTAATAAAAGTATTAAATTTATAATTAGCACCCAAACTTACGTATCCGTAACGAAAATATTGCTTCTTTATTTGAAGTTAAAATCATATTAATTGTAACTCATTAAGTGCTTCAATCGTAGAAGTTGTTCTACTAAACTGCAATATCAAATAGTTTCAATTTTTGGTAGCTCAGTGATTAATAGTATTTTTAAAAAATTAATGCTCATTTATTAAAGATGAAAAGAATATCTATAATTTTTACAACGGGACTGCTGGTGTTGGGGATTCTGGGAACAGCGTGTAAAAGCAAAAAAAGTAGTGAAAGCTCTTCAAAAACTGGCTGGAAATACAATAATAAGTATAACGGCGGATTCTCTGTTGCTAAAAAGGTAAAACCGGGACCAGGACCAGGGTTGATAGCAATTGAAGGTGGTACGTTTGTGATGGGCGGAAGTCTAAACCAGGATCTGGCTTACGAATATGATAACTTACGTCGTCGTGTAACCGTTGCATCCTTTTATATGGATGAAACTGAGGTAGCGAATGTAGACTGGCTGGAATACCTGTATTGGA
>CBIHLM010000049.1:0-36294 GCA_966210515.1 uncultured Pedobacter sp. | reverse complement strand
TTTTTCTTCCTTCAATTACGATTCTGTTTCTGATTTTTGCGATAAAAGGGATCAGGAAAGATGAGAAGTTGATCAGATCTACGGAGCGGTTGAGAGGTTAATAGCTTCCGTTCTTCAGATCGCGGGATTCTGATGTGTGAGGTTGTTCCTTTAAAAATCCGCAAGATGGTCTGAATGTCATTTTCTAAACCTGACAGGAGCGGATACCGGCCTGTGGCTAAGGCTCGTGGAGTATGAGAAAATGGCAGGGCTGCTGCCGCTATGAAAGCTTAAATTTCTTTTCTTATTCGGGCTTTTTCGATTTAGAAAATTTGTATAAAGAAATAAACCGTACCTTTGCGGCTTCCGGCAATAAAGCCGGATGATTTATTATTATCATGAACCCATTTAGTACCTTGGGTATCCGTCATGATATTGTTAATGCCATAGCTGAATTGGGATTCGAAAATCCCACACCAATCCAGGAGCAAGCAATCCCGGTATTACTTTCAGGCAGCAACGATTTTGTCGGATTAGCTCAAACAGGAACCGGTAAGACGGCAGCATTTGGCCTGCCTCTATTAGAATTACTGGACTTTGAAAAGAATCACCCTCAGGCACTTATTCTGTGCCCAACCCGCGAACTTTGTTTACAGATCACTAACGACATAAACAATTACGCAAAAAATGTTAAAAATGTTAATGTAGTAGCTGTTTACGGTGGTGCTAACATTTCTGATCAGTTACGTCAAATCAGACGTGGTGTGCAGATTGTAGTGGCAACTCCGGGCCGTATGTTAGATATTATCAACCGCAAAGCGATTGATTTTTCTGAAGTACGCTATGTTGTATTGGACGAAGCGGATGAAATGCTCAATATGGGCTTTCAGGAAGATATCGATCAGATATTATCTACCACCCCCGAAGATAAAAAAACATGGTTGTTTTCGGCAACTATGCCTACAGAAGTTAGAAGGATTGCCAAAAAATACATGGACAATCCATTCGAGCTTACAATGGGAACCAAGAACACAGGTAACGTGAATATTGATCACGAATACTATGTGGTGCGTGCCCGCGATAAATACGCGGCATTTAAACGTATTGTTGACTTTAACCCTGAAATTTTTGGTATCGTATTTTGTCGCACAAAAATCGAAACTCAGGATATCGCAGAATCATTAATAAAAGATGGTTATAATGCTGATGCTCTTCACGGAGATTTATCTCAGCAACAGCGCGATAAGGTGATGAAGCGTTACCGCGAGCGTAGTTTACAACTGCTTATTGCTACAGATGTTGCAGCAAGAGGTATTGATGTAAATGACGTAACGCACGTAATTAATTACTCTTTGCCTGATGAAGTTGAAAATTATACTCACCGAAGCGGTCGTACAGCTCGTGCCGGTAAATCAGGTGTTTCAATTTCAATTATTAACTCTAAGGAGTTAGGCAAGATCAGACAGATTGAGCGCATTATCGGTAAGAAATTTACTAAAGTTGAAATTCCCGGTGGATTTGATGTGTGCGAAAAGCAGCTTTTTGCATTAGTACATAAAGTGCATAATGTGGAAGTTAACAGCGAGCAGATCGAACAATATATTCCACGTATTATGGATGAATTCAAGGATCTGAGCAAAGAAGAAGTTATAACCCGTTTTGCTTCTCTTGAATTCAATCGTTTCCTGGATTATTACAAAAATGCACCTGATTTGAACGCTCCGGCGGATGATCGTGGCGATCGTTTCGAAAGAGGTGAGCGAGGTGAAAGAGGAGAACGTAGCGGTCGTTCTGAAAGTAGAGGTGATTATACACGCTTCTTTATAAACTTAGGTTCGGTTGATGATTTTACCCGGGGTGATATGCTTGGTTTTATCTGTAATAATGGTAAAATAAGTGGAAAATCGGTGGGTAAAATCGACTTAAAAGGTGTTTTTACATTTTTCGAAGTTGAGAATAATCAGGCTGAAGCCATTCAACAAAACTTTAAAGGCGTTGAATTCAACGGTCGTGCTGTACGAATTGAACTTGCAGGCGAACGTGAAAGTGGCGGCGGACGCGAACGTAGCGGTGGTTACTCAGGTGGCGGTCGTCGTGATGGCGGCAGTCGTGAACGCAGTGGAGGCAGTGGTTTCCGTGATTTCTCTGGTAAAAAACGTGAGGAACGCAGCGGTGGTTATAGCGGTGGCGCCGGACGAAGGGAAGGCGGAGAACGCAGAAGACGTTCTTAAAGAATTAATATTAAAAAGCCCTGCCGGATTTTCGGCAGGGCTTTTTTCGTTTTTATTTAATGGGTGTCTAAATACACTCGTTGTCCCATTTCATTTTCATAAAATTGCCTGTCGTACATATCCAGGTAAACGGGTTCGCCATTTGGGCCTTTCGTGTTATTTAAGAGCCTGTCTTTAATTTGAGAGCCATACTCTGCTAATTTGTCTCCCCAGCCGCGGGCAGAATCCATAACGTTTCCACTCACCCGGGAAACTTCGTTTCGCTTGTAGTAAAGTATAGCAGTTGCCGCAGCTGCTCCGGCAACAATACCCCATAAAGTCGTATTCTTCATATTAATAGTGTTTGTATGAACAACAATATTGGGAGCTGTAGGTTTGTAAAAAATCAGGATAGTTGTTCTGACAGTAGCCTCATCTCAATGGCCGGCGAATGTTTTTCGTAGAGAATAGCGTAGACAGCCCGGCATATCGGCATTGAAACCTTGTATGTTCTATTAATCTGGTGAAGTGAATTTACTGCATAATAGCCTTCGGCTACCATGTTCATTTCTAATTGTGCGGATTTAACAGTATATCCTTTACCAATCATATTTCCGAACATTCGATTGCGGCTAAATTGTGAGTATGCCGTAACTAAAAGGTCGCCTAAGTAAGCAGATTCTTTAATGTCTCGATCGATAGGATGTACTGTGTCAACAAAGTTTTTTATCTCACGGATAGCGTTTGAAATTAATACAGCCTGGAAATTATCGCCATAGCCAATTCCATTGCAAATGCCACTTGCTACTGCATAAATGTTTTTCAGGACAGCCGCATATTCGGTTCCCCAGATATCATCTGATATATTAGTTTTAATATAGCGGGTTGATATCATATCCGCAAAGCGGGTGGCGAGTTCAATATCCAGTGATGCGATGGTGAGATAAGAGAGTTTTTCCAATGCCACTTCTTCTGCGTGGCAGGGTCCGCTGATAACGACAATATCGTTTAACGGAATTTCATATGTGTGATGCATATACTCTGCAATAATCATGTTGTCATCAGGTACGATGCCTTTTATTGCCGAGATTATTTTTTTGCCTTTTAACATTTGGGGAGTGATGTCCTGAAGAGTCGCTTTTAAAAAGGCTGCAGGTATGTTCAGTAAGATCATATCAGCATCTCTTACTATTTCGATAATATCATTGCTTATATTATCCTCCGCCACTCTGATCTCTACCGAGCTCAAATAATTGGGATTATGCTTATATTTTTTTAAATGCTCAATGCTGGCTTCATTGCGCATCCACCAATAAATTTCCTTTTGCGAGGTGTTATCAGCCAGCATTTTTATATTCGCCGTTGCCCAGCTTCCTCCACCTATAACTGCTATTTTTGTAGCTTCGTTCATGTAATACCTAACAAGTAATGATTAACAGCGGAACAAGTTTAAGAATTATTAACAAAACATCCGTTTTAAACTTCTTTACTTTTGCGTTTTGATTTCCTAGTAATGACATGTATTTAGTTAAAACTCCCTTCTTATTGCGTTGGTTATATCCTGACTTGGTTTGGAAAAAGCCATCTGCAAATACCATATATATTACTTTTGACGACGGCCCTATACCCGAAGTAACACCTTTTGTACTTAACGCCCTGGCCGACTACGACGCAAAAGCTACTTTTTTTTGCATAGGAGATAATGTAAGAAAGTACCCTGAAATTTACCAGGAAGTTATTAAAGCAGGCCATTCGATAGGGAATCATACTTTTAACCATTTAAATGGCTGGAATACTGATGATGAAAAATATCTGGAAAATATTGGTGAATGTGCGGAATATGTAAAGTCTGATTTATTTAGGCCGCCTTACGGGAAAATTAAAAAATCGCAAATTAGGAAGCTGAAAACTCGGCATCCCGACATTAAAGTTATTATGTGGGATGTTTTGAGTGGCGACTTTGACCAGAATTTATCACCGGAAAATTGTTTAGAGAACGTATTGAGAACAACAGCTCCGGGTTCTATAATTGTTTTTCACGATAGTTTAAAAGCATTCGACAGGTTGAAATATGTTTTGCCTAAAGCCTTAGATTACTGGAGTGATAAAGGTTTTGTGTTTAAGAATTTAAATTAACGTACAGTCACACCTTAGAACTTATCTAAATAAAATTTGATATCATTTAGACAATATCTATCGGCCATTTTTTGTATTTTCGCCAAAATATAGCCTTGTAGCTCATTTTTTATTTATTAAATTAAGCTACAAAAGGGATTTGATATAGAAAAGGGTCAGAAAGTTTACAGTAATCATGTTTTCGCGTAGAAGCGGAACCAAAAACTGTAGGCAAAGTACTAACATTAACTGAAAAAACCTTTATTCCCAGTTGTGGGATGGAAATGCTGGACAAGCTATACCAAATAAGGCGCTTTAGGATGGTTTTGCTCCTGACCGTTTCGCAATGCAGTATACACAAGTCTTTTGCTTTATGCAGACTAAGGAAAATTAGCTGTACCTGCGGCTGTCTATAAATGCTGTTTTTTAACATTGAAAGCCTTTCTATAATTATATATGAACACTTATAAGGATTACATAAACGAGATCGAAGAACGAGCAAGCCAGGGGCTTCATCCAAAGCCAATTGATGGTGCTGAATTATTAAGCGAAATTATCACGCAAATTAAGGATTCAGGTAACGCCTATCGCGAAGATTCTCTTAAATTTTTCATTTACAATACTTTACCAGGTACTACGAGTGCTGCGGGTGTGAAAGCTAAATTTTTAAAGGAAATCATTCTTGGTCAGTCGGTAGTAAACGAAATTACACCTGCTTTCGCATTTGAGTTATTATCTCACATGAAAGGCGGACCTTCTATTGAAGTTCTGTTAGATTTGGCCTTAGGTGATGATGCCTCTATTGCGAAAGAAGCCGCAAACGTGCTTAAGACGCAGGTTTATCTCTATGACGCCGACACGGATCGTTTAAAGGAGGCATTCAAAAGCGGTAATGAAATAGCTAAAGAACTTATTGAAAGTTACGCACAAGCTGAGTTCTTTACTAAACTGCCTGACGTACCTGAAGAAATTAAGGTTGTTACTTTCATTGCCGGCGAAGGTGATATTTCGACTGATTTGCTTTCTCCGGGTAATCAGGCACACTCCCGTTCAGACCGTGAATTGCATGGTAAATGCATGATTTCTCTTCAGGCGCAAGCTGAAATCAGGGCACTTCAAACAAAACATCCAGATAAACGCGTGATGTTGATTGCTGAAAAAGGCACCATGGGCGTGGGTTCATCAAGAATGTCGGGCGTAAACAACGTGGCTTTGTGGACAGGTAAACCAGCAAGTCCATACATTCCATTCGTCAATATTGCTCCAATTGTCGGCGGCACAAATGGTATTTCTCCGATTTTCCTCACCACGGTTGACGTTACTGGTGGTATTGGTATCGACCTTCAAAACTGGGTAAAAAAGCAGGATGCTAATGGTAACATCGTTCGTAATGAAAAAGGTGAGCCTGTTTTAGAGCAAGTATACTCTGTTGCGACAGGAACGGTTCTGACTATAAATACAAAAACTAAGAAGCTTTATAATGGCGACCAGGAATTGATTGACCTTTCTAAGGCATTCACGCCTCAGAAGATGGAATTTATCAAGGCTGGTGGATCATACGCTATAGTATTCGGTAAAAAGCTTCAAACATTTGCAGCGAAGCTTCTGGAGATTGATACTCCTCTTGTGTACGCTCCATCAAAGGAGATTTCTCACGAGGGACAAGGTCTTACAGCAGCAGAAAAAATCTTCAACAGAAACGCAGTTGGTACTATTTCGGGGAAAGTTCTGCACGCTGGTTCGGATGTTAGAGTACAGGTTAACATAGTAGGTTCACAGGATACGACCGGTCTTATGACTGCTCAGGAATTGGAGTCTATGGCTGCTACAACCATATCGCCGATAGTTGACGGTGCATATCAATCAGGTTGTCACACAGCTTCAGTATGGGATAAAAAGGCCCAGGCCAATATTCCGAAGCTGATGAAGTTTATGAACGATTTCGGTTTGATTACTGCACGTGACCCGAAAGGCGCTTATCACTCCATGACGGATGTAATTCACAAGGTGCTCAACGATATCGTTGTAGACGAGTGGGCTATCATCATCGGCGGCGACTCTCATACCAGAATGTCTAAAGGTGTGGCTTTTGGTGCTGACTCGGGGACGGTTGCACTTGCGCTTGCTACCGGTGAAGCTTCAATGCCAATTCCTGAATCTGTAAAGGTGACCTTCAAAGGTGAGATGAAGGATTACATGGATTTCCGTGATGTGGTTCATGCTACTCAAGCACAAATGCTTCAGAAGTTTGGTGGCGAAAACGTGTTTCAAGGAAGAATCATCGAGGTTCACATCGGAACTCTTACCGCTGATCAGGCATTTACGTTTACCGACTGGACTGCGGAAATGAAGGCAAAAGCTTCGATCTGTATTTCAGAAGATGACACCTTGATTGAATCTTTAGAGATTGCGAAAGGTAGGATCCAGATCATGATCGACAAGGGCATGGACAATCATAAACAAGTTCTTCAAGGTTTGATTAATAAAGCTGATAAGCGGATCGCGGAAATTAAATCAGGCGAAAAGCCTGTGTTAACTCCAGATGAAAATGCTAAGTATTATGCTGAGGTGGTTGTTGATCTTGATCTGATTGCTGAACCGATGATCGCTGATCCGGACGTAAATAACGCAGACGTTTCTAAGCGATACACTCACGATACTATCAGACCTTTGTCTTTTTATGGCGGAGAGAAAAAAGTGGACCTTGGATTTATTGGTTCTTGTATGGTTCACAAGGGAGATATGAAGATTCTTGCTCAAATGCTTAAAAACATTGAAGAGCAACAGGGTAAGGTTGTGTTTCAGGCTCCGCTTGTAGTAGCACCTCCTACTTATAACATCGTTGATGAGCTTAAAGCTGAAGGTGACTGGGATGTGTTGCAGAAATACGCTGGTTTCGAATTTGACGATAATGCGCCAAAATCCGCAGCACGTACAGAATACGAAAAGATGTTATATCTTGAACGTCCGGGATGTAATCTTTGCATGGGCAACCAGGAAAAAGCAGCTAAAGGAGATACTGTAATGGCCACTTCTACACGTCTTTTCCAGGGAAGAGTTGTGGAAGATACTGAAGGTAAAAAAGGAGAATCTTTGCTTTCGTCTACACCGGTTGTGGTTCTATCTACAATCCTTGGCAGAACTCCTACAATTGATGAATATAAAACAGCGGTAGAAGGTATCAACCTAACTAAGTTCGCACCTTCTCACAAAGCTTTAGTAAACTAATCTTTGGTATCACATCAGGTGAAAATCTGAGTGTAATAATTACAAAACCATTCTGCAAAACAGAATGGTTTTTTTTGTTTGTGTTTTTTCTTATTGCGAAAACAGTGTCATTTTTTATCGCATGTTTTTCGTCTGCAACTTTTTTTGTGTTCAATGGTTAATACTTTTGTTTATATTGAAGTACATTATGGCTTTTGATTTAGAAATGATTAAAGCTGTTTATTCTCGTTTCGACGATAGAGTAGCGGCAGCTAAGAAAGCAGTTGGTAAACCACTTACTTTAACTGAAAAAATCCTTTATTCCCATTTATGGGAAGGAAATGCAGAGCAAGCTTATGCCCGCGGCGCATCGTATGTGGATTTTGCGCCAGACAGAGTTGCGATGCAGGATGCTACGGCACAAATGGCCCTATTGCAATTTATGCAGGCGGGACGACCGCAGGTAGCTGTTCCTTCAACTGTGCATTGTGATCACTTAATCCAGGCAAAAGTTGGAGCTGCTGAAGATTTACAAATAGCTAATGATACCAATAAAGAAGTATATGATTTTCTGGCTTCTGTATCTGATAAATATGGTATAGGTTTCTGGAAAGCAGGTGCAGGGATTATACATCAGGTTGTTCTTGAAAATTATGCTTTTCCAGGTGGAATGATGATTGGCACTGATTCTCACACACCTAATGCAGGTGGCTTAGGGATGATTGCGATCGGAGTTGGAGGTGCTGACGCCTGTGATGTAATGGCCGGCTTTGCATGGGAGCTGAAATTTCCGAAACTTATTGGAGTTAAATTAACCGGAAAGCTTTCGGGCTGGACCGCTGCAAAAGATATTATCCTTAAAGTCGCCGGTATCCTTACTGTAAAAGGTGGTACCGGGGCAATTGTAGAATATTTCGGAGATGGCGCTCGTTCTCTATCTGCAACAGGGAAGGCAACGATTTGTAATATGGGTGCTGAGATTGGTGCAACCACATCAATCTTTGGATACGATGAAAAAGCTGAAGTTTATTTACGAGGCACTGAACGAGGTGATATCGCTGATTTGGCGAATCAGGTTAAACAGCACTTAACAGGTGATGACGAGGTTTACGCCAATCCTGAGCAGTACTTCGATCAGGTTATCGAAATTAATCTTTCGGAACTTGAACCTCACATTAACGGTCCGTTCACTCCGGATTTGGCATGGCCGCTTTCAAAATTTGCTGAGGCGGTTAGAACTCATGACTGGCCAGCTAAATTAGAAGTTGGATTAATTGGTTCTTGCACTAACTCATCTTACGAAGATATCACCCGTGCAGCTTCTCTTGCTCAGCAAGCGGTTGATAAAAATTTAAAAGCTAAAGCTGAGTATACTGTAACTCCGGGTTCTGAACTTGTTCGTTACACAGTAGAGCGGGATGGTTATTTAGATACATTTACTAAAATTGGTGGTGTTGTTTTAGCGAATGCTTGCGGACCTTGTATCGGACAATGGGCTCGTCATTCTACAGATCCAACTCGTAAAAACTCTATTATCACTTCTTTTAACAGAAATTTTGCGAAACGTAACGATGGAAATCCCAACACCCATGCTTTCGTAGCTTCTCCCGAAATTGTAACAGCTTTGGCTATTGCCGGTGATCTTACTTTCAACCCGATGACTGACACGCTAACCAATGAAAACGGCGAGCAGGTAAGATTAGATGAGCCTCAAGGGTTGGAAATGCCTATCAAAGGATACGCAGTAGAAGATGCGGGTTACCAGGCTCCGGCTGAGGACGGAAGCAGCGTTCAGGTTTTGGTTGATGAAAAATCAAGCCGCTTGCAATTGCTCGAGCCATTCCCGGCATGGGAAGGAACAGACCTTCATGGCTTACGGTTGTTAATTAAAGCCAGGGGCAAATGTACAACAGATCATATCTCTATGGCTGGTCCATGGTTGAAATTCCGTGGTCACATCGACAATATTTCGAACAATATGTTAATCGGTGCGGTTAACTATTTTAACGATAAAACAGACTTAGTTAAGAACCAGATAACAGGTGAATATGGTCCGGTTCCTGCAACCCAACGGGCCTACAAAGCAGCCGGAATAGGGACTATCGTTGTCGGTGATGAGAATTATGGTGAGGGTTCATCGCGTGAGCATGCTGCTATGGAGCCTCGTCATTTAGGTGTAAGGGTGATATTGGTAAAATCTTTTGCCCGTATTCACGAAACTAATCTTAAGAAACAGGGTATGCTTGGTATAACCTTTGCAAATCCTGCTGATTACGATAAGATTTATGAAGATGATGTGATTGATATCGAAGGATTAACAACTTTTGCTCCAGGTAAACAGCTTAAAGTAGTTTTACACCATGCAGATGGGAGTAAAGATTCTTTCCATGTGAATCACACGTATAATGAGCAGCAAATCGAATGGTTTAAAGCCGGTGCAGCATTGAATATTATCAGAATGAAGCAACAGGCTTAAGCCGGTAGTTTAGCTATAAAATAGATGACCTCAATCAGAAATGATTGGGGTTTTTTTATGTGGCGTTAAATCAAAATATCATTTGATTTTTTTAAAACCATACCTGAAATGTGACATTAAGAAAGTATGGAAAAGTTCATGACACAATTTGATATGGGTGGCGTAAAAGTGGATGTGACCGTCCATGTATTGGGAGCGAAAAAGTTTGGCATCTTTATACATCTCTTTGATACTTTCGAAGGTGGAGAAATTACACCGGCCGACCAGGAAACGGATGGAATCATCACCCAGGACGTCAATGGCTATTGGAGCCTTTCTGAGCCAAGTAAAATACATTTTTCTGACGAGGATCTCCAGAATCTTGGTGCAGCTATAGAGATGGATTATTTGATGCGATAGGTTTTTACGGTAATCTTGAACCACCGTTGAAAATTATGTCCGCAGAGCTAAAGTTGTTTTACAGACTAAAATAAATCTATTCCAAAGTCGTCGCCAACTCGTTTATTCCTTTCTTCGTTCCTTCAAAAAAGTTCCCTCTTCGAAATTCCGGAAACATGAAATCATCCAACACTCTTTTAGTTTCTATATCGCTTAATGATTTTTCTATCCCAAGACCATTGCTTATTCTAACTCTTTGCAATGATCGTGAAATTCCGATCAGAATGCCGTCGTTTTTATCTTTCTTGCCTATATTCCAGTCCCTCAATAATCTTAATGTATAAGAATTAAAAGTCTCTAAAGTGGTCATAGATGTATCAAGGGTCACCAGAGCAATTTCAATTGAGGTTTGTTTCTCGACGGCTGTAATCAAAGAATCAAGAGCTTTTTCTTCTTTGTCTGAGAAGATGTTCTCAAAGTCGTTCACAGATCCTATACGTTTAGGAAGCGGAGCGGTTGTATTCGTTTTTTCGGATTGATTACATGCCGAAATAATAACAAGTAGAGAAGTGAAAAAGTAGCTAGAGATTGGTTTCATATATTCTCAAAGGTCTTAATTTTTGTGATAGTTTAATCGGGCTAGTTGCTAATGAATAATGATGCTTTTTTCTCAGGCAAGCATTCCAGGCGTCTGTTAAAACAAAAAATCCCGGCCATAAGCCAGGATTTCAATATTTTATAAGTGTTTAAAAAACTAAGCAGGAATTTTGCTTAACTCTTCAGCCATCGCCGCTCCGATTTCAGCAGGAGATTCTACAACACGGATTCCGCACTCTGTCATAATTCTCATTTTAGCAGCAGCGGTATCATCAGCACCACCAACAATCGCGCCGGCGTGACCCATGCGACGACCTGCAGGAGCCGTTTGGCCAGCAATAAACCCTACAACAGGCTTTGTGCCATTTGCTTTGATCCAATAAGCAGCTTCAGCTTCCATGCCTCCACCAATTTCTCCGATCATTATAATTCCGTGAGTTTCAGGATCATTCATTAACAATTTAACAGCCTCTACAGTTGGAGTTCCGATGATCGGGTCACCACCGATACCGATAGCGGTTGTGATTCCTAAGCCTGCTTTAACAACCTGATCAACTGCTTCGTATGTTAAAGTTCCTGATTTAGAAACTACACCAACATTGCCTTTTTTGAAAATGAATCCTGGCATAATACCAATTTTTGATTCATCTGCAGTTATAATCCCCGGACAGTTAGGGCCGATAAGACGACAATCTCTGTCTGAAATATATTCTTTAACCAGGATCATATCCTTAGTAGGAATGCCTTCGGTAATACAAACGATAACTTTAATTCCTGCTTCTGCAGCTTCCATAATTGCATCAGCAGCAAACGCAGGAGGTACAAATATGATAGAAACATCAGCCCCAGTCTTTTCTACAGCATCTTTTACGGTATTAAAAACAGGTTTGTCCAAGTGTGTTTGACCACCTTTTCCTGGAGTTACTCCTCCTACAACCTGAGTTCCGTACTCGATCATTTGCGAAGCATGATAGGTGCCTTCGTTACCTGTAAAGCCTTGAACTATAACTTTTGAATCTTTATTTACTAATACACTCATTTGTCGTTTTTTCTAAAGTTTTGCAAACTTAGATAAAATTTTTGCAATATATTTTTACAAATACAGAATTTTTAGATCTTTTTGTGCCAAAAGCTGAATTTTTATCAGAATCGGCAAAGTTTTTTCCGCTTTTAAATACTTTTCGCTATTCCCATCGAATTAAACTGCAGATCGTAAAGCCGTTTGTAGTAACCATTCAATTTTAGAAGCTCTTGATGTGAGCCCGCTTCTTTTATCTCTCCATGGTCAAGTACAATAATTTTATCGGCATTTTGAATGGTGGATAGGCGATGTGCAATAACAATCGAAGTCCGTCCCTTCATCAGTTTTTCGATGGTTTGTTGAATTAAATATTCAGTTTCGGTATCAACAGATGAGGTAGCTTCATCCAACACAAGGATTTTAGGATTGTAAACCATTGCCCTGATGAAGGAAATTAGCTGCGCCTGGCCAGATGAAAGTGTTGATCCGCGCTCCATTACATTATAATTGTAGCCACCCGGTAAGCGTTCTATAAACTCGTGTGCTCCTGCTTCTTTGGCAGCGGCAACCAGCTGCTCTGTAGTTATCTGTTTATTGTTGAGGGTTATGTTACTAGAAATAGAGTCGGAAAATAGGAATACATCTTGTATAACCGTTGCAATCTGATTTCTTAAATAATTCAATTCGTATTCTCTAATATCAATACCGTCTATTTTAACACTTCCCTTACTGATTTGGTAGAATCTATTCAGAATGTTAATCACAGAGGATTTTCCGGCTCCGGTTGCACCCACCAACGCCAGCGTTTCACCTGCTTTGATCGTAAAGTTTATATTCTTTAATATCCAGTTATCTTCTTTTTCTTGACTGTCAGGATTATATGTAAACCATACATTCTCAAAGGAAATCTCCCCCTTCATTTTTTCCGGAATAAGTTTTCCATCATTTTCTTCAACATCTGTATTATCTAAAATACTGAAAACCCTGTCTGCGCCTACCATTCCCATTTGCAGTGTATTAAATTTATCGGCAAGCTCCCGGATAGGTCGGAACATCATATTGATATACATGATGAACGAAACCACAACTCCGGGCGAGATGTCGTGTTGAATAATTTGTTTGGAGCCATACCATACCAGGAGTCCCATGGAAAGTGCGGATATAATTTCTACTACCGGGAAAAAGATGGAATAGTACCAGTTTGAGCGGATGTTCGCATCGCGATGCTTTGCATTAATTTGTTTGAACTTACGCATCTCCTGATTCTCCCGGGCGAAGTATTTTATAATACTCATTCCTGAAATATGTTCCTGGAGAAACGTATTCAGGTGGCCAACCTGGGCTCTTACATCCTGAAAAGCAGATTTTATGGCTTCTTTGAAAATGAAGCTTGCAAGAATAAGTAAGGGCATCGGCGCAAGCACCACCAGCGTTAATTTCCAGTCGGTATAGAGCATAAATCCGAGTATAACCACTAGTTGCAGGATGTCTCCTATTATCACAATCAAACCTTCTGAAAATATCTCGGCAATAGTTTCTAAGTCGGAAACGGTTCTTGTAATTAATTGCCCGAGAGGAGTGCGGTCAAAAAAGCTTAACTTGAGTTTATTGATATGGTTAAACACATTAATACGCAAATCTCTTATTGTCGACTGCCCCAATGTATTTGTTAAAAAGGTGTGAAAATATTGAATTACGGTTTGAACAAGTAAGAGGAACAGCATCAGCAGGGTGATGTTCAGTAAGCCCTGATAGTTGTTCGTGAAGATGTACTTATCAAGTGCATATTGTATAAGCAGCGGGCGCAATGGAGCTACGATAGCGAGCGCAATGGTCAGGATTACCGACCATATAAAGATGCCTTTATATGGTTTTACATAATTGAAAATGCGCTTAAGTAAACTTATATCGTATGCTTTGCCTGCAACTTTTGCCATAGAAATGGGATAATTAAAGAGGGATGTTTCCGTGTTTTTTTCTTGGATGATTGACCACTTTATTTTGAAGCATGCTAAAAGCTTTAATCAGCTTAATACGTGTTTCTGCGGGTTCAATCACCTCATCAATAAAGCCTCTTTCTGCTGCCCGGTAAGGGTTGGCAAAAATATCTGAATATTCTTTTTCTTTCTCAAGCCAGCGGGCATTATGATCTTCCGCTGACGCAATTTCTTTTTTAAAGATGATTTCAGCTGCACCTTTAGCGCCCATAACTGCAATTTCTGCGCTTGGCCAGGCATAATTCATATCCGCGCCAATGTGTTTAGAATTCATTACGTCATAAGCGCCCCCATAAGCTTTACGTGTTATCACTGTAATACGCGGAACTGTAGCTTCACAGAAAGCATACAATAATTTGGCTCCGTTAACAATAATTCCGTTCCATTCCTGGTCGGTTCCCGGCAAAAAACCGGGTACATCTTCAAAAACCAATAAGGGAATGTTGAAACAATCGCAAAAGCGAACAAAGCGGGCGCCTTTGGTGGATGCTTTTATGTCAAGCACTCCTGCTAAGAATGCGGGTTGATTAGCTACGATCCCGATACTTCTCCCGGCGATCCTGCCAAAGCCTACTACAATATTCTCAGCAAAATCTTTATGCACCTCAAAAAAAGTATCTTCATCAATGACGTTTTGAATAATATCTCTGATGTCATAAGGTTGATTGCTGTTTTCGGGAAGTATGTTGTCTAAATTATTCTGTCTGTTACTCGGCACATCCTGATAAGGCAGGGAAGGGGCCGGTTCTTCGCAATTTTGAGGCAAATAACTTAAAAGTTTTTTAATATTTTCAATTGCTTCAATTTCATTCTCGCAGGCGAAATGTGTTACACCGGATTTTATTGCGTGGGCAGACGCACCCCCCAATTCTTCTGAACTTACTTCTTCGTGAGTAACTGTTTTTACTACGTTTGGTCCGGTTACAAACATATACGAAGTATGTTCAACCATCAGGATAAAGTCGGTGATTGCAGGAGAATATACTGCTCCGCCAGCACACGGTCCCATGATTGCAGATATTTGAGGGATTACTCCCGAGGCCAAGGTATTACGATAAAAAATATCTGCGTAACCGCCCAGAGATACTACACCTTCCTGAATTCTTGCCCCGCCAGAATCGTTCAATCCAATAACCGGAGCGCCATTTTTGAGGGCAAGATCCATGATTTTGCAGATCTTTTCTGCGTGTGTTTCAGACAGGGAGCCACCAAAAACGGTGAAGTCCTGCGAAAAAACATATACCAAACGGCCGTTTATAGTCCCGTAGCCTGTAACAACCCCATCGCCGGGATATTTTTCCTTTTCCATTCCAAAATCGGTCGACCGGTGTGTCACAAACATTCCGATTTCTTCAAATGAATTTTCATCTAAAAGAAAATGTAAACGTTCGCGAGCGGTAAGTTTTCCTTTTTTATGCTGGCTCTCAATTCGGCTTTCGCCACCCCCTTGAAAGGCTTGTTTTCGTTTTTGGGCTAATTGGCTTAGTTTATTTTTCACGTTTTAAAAATAGAATAAGCAAAGTACAGAATATTTATTGATGTCGTATTTTGCATTTAAGAAACATTTTTAAATGCTTTCTAAATCTAACTTTTTTGTAAAAATGATGTTATTGCCTTGATTATCTTCCAAGTTTGTTAAATTTGCTTTCAACAGTATGAAAAAAGAGGTCGGTAAGTTTTTTTTCAGTATTCTTTTTTTGTCCATCTTCATGGTTAAGATGGTGATTTCTGTTGCGCCGTTAATTATTTCTCACTTTGATAAGAAAGCAGTTAACGCCGTCATTATGCAATTGGAGATAGAGAACAATGCTAAAAGTGATGTAAAGGAAACTTCCGTAAAGGAATACTTTACTTTAGGCAGTTTTGGTTTTACTTTATTGCATCCAATTCAGCTGGTGTTAACTTCAATGATCAGCATTGACCACGATAAGCACGTTCAGGCTTTTTATCCTCCCGTACCTACACCTCCGCCCAACGTTTAATCGTTAATTTCCTGTTTCCCAGATCGTTTTATTTGATTTTGGGTTGTTTTTTAGTGTTATTAATTGATTATTTATATTAACGTTTGTATTTATGGCAGCGAATTATGTCTCTGCGTCTTCTGGTATCAATAAATATTTTTTAAAGAAAAATTTAAAAAGGGATTTACCTTCCAGTATTGTAGTATTTTTGGTTGCATTGCCCTTGTGTTTAGGTATTGCTTTAGCATCAGGTGCACCATTGTTTGCCGGGTTATTAACCGGAATAATTGGTGGGATCGTGGTCGCCTCGGTAAGCGGATCTCAGCTAAGCGTTAGCGGGCCTGCAGCGGGTTTAACTGTAATAGTTTTCTCTGCAATAACCCAACTCGGATCTTACCCGGCTTTTCTTCTTGCACTGGTTCTTGCAGGAGTTTTTCAGATAATTTTGGGACTTATAAAAGCTGGAACAATAGCTAACTACTTCCCTTCGTCGGTTATTGAGGGAATGCTGGCAGCTATAGGGATTATCCTTATACTTAAACAAATACCTCATGCTGTAGGTTATGATGCTGATTTTGAGGGTAGTGAAAGCTTTAGACAGGCTGACAGTCAAAATACTTTTTCGTCATTAATAGCCTCTTTGAGCAGAGTAAGTTATGGGGCTGTTATTATCAGTGCGGTATCTTTATTGATTTTGATTTACTGGCCTAAGGTAAAAAAGTTGAGTGTAGTACCGGCTGCGTTAATTGTGGTGGTCGCTGGAATCGTCCTTAATCAATTCTTCAAAGGTTCGGCCTTTGCAATTAAAGATGAACATTTGGTAAAAATTCCAATTGTAAGCTCATTCACCGAGTTTACAAACCTTTTTATATTCCCCGATTTCTCTCAAATTGGAAACAAGGATATTTGGATTGTTGCTGTAACAATTGCAATTGTTGCGAGTATTGAAACCCTGTTAAGTCTGGAAGCCGTGGATAAGATTGATCCAATAAAGCGTGTTTCGCCGACGAATAAAGAATTGCTGGCCCAGGGAATTGGGAACATGACCAGCGGATTTTTGGGCGGCATGCCAATGACTGCGGTAATTGTTCGCTCATCTGCTAACGTAAATTCAGGTGCACGAACTAAAATGAGTGCTATATTTCACGGCCTTTGGTTGTTAGTAGCCTTGCTGGTTATTCCGATGGTTATAAACCTGATTCCACTATCATGCCTCGCGGCGATACTTTTAATCACCGGATATAAGTTGGCAAAAATTGGTTTATTTGCTAAGATGTGGAAGAGCGGATACAGCCAGTTTGTTCCTTTTGTGGTTACGGTATTAGCTGTTGTATTTACTGATCTTTTAAAGGGTGTTGCAATTGGTATGTTGGTTTCTGTGTATTTCATTCTTAGAAACAACCTCCGCAATCCATATTTTTATAGAATTGGTTCGGATGGAGAGAAGAAAGTTATTGAGATTAAGCTTGCCGAAGAGGTGTCATTTTTAAATAAGGCGGCTATTCAATATACCCTAACACACCTCCCTCAAGAAACTAACGTTAAAATTGATGGCTCAAATTGCCGCTATATAGATCCTGATGTATTAGAAGTAATTCATAACTTTAAACACAGCGCTTTTACAAAAGCTATTATTGTGGAGTTGGTAAATATTAAAGACCGGTATGAAATACCTAAACTGAATGAATTAATTTATAAACCAGAAACTTCTAAATAAAAATGGCCCCAAACAACAATAAAGAATATATTGATCCGACTGCCGGGGAAAGAAGAGATAAGCAGATGCGGACTTACGATCAGTTACTTCAAGGCAACAGAGATTTTGTTGAGGCTACATTAAGCACAGATCCTGAATATTTTAAGAAACTTGCTGAAGGACAGAATCCTGAGATTTTATGGATTGGCTGTTCTGATAGTCGCGTGCCGGCAAATCAAATTACAAATACAAAGCCGGGCGAGGTTTTTGTTCACAGGAATATTGCCAATGTTTGTGTTCATACAGATATGAACATGTTAAGTGTGTTGGATTATGCTGTGAACGTTTTAAAAGTAAAGCATGTTGTTGTTGCCGGGCATTACGGTTGCGGGGGAGTGGCTGCAGCGATGGGTAATAAACAACATGGGGTGATTGATAATTGGTTACGTCATATAAAAGATGTTTACCGTTTACATGCTAATGAGCTGGATTCGATTTCTGATGAACAATCCCGTGTAGACAGATTAGTTGAGCTGAACGTTAACGAACAGGTTTATAATCTTTGCAAAACCACTATTGTTCAAAATGCTTGGAGAGATCGAGACGATCTTGAAGTTCACGGCTGGGTAATTGATATTCGTACAGGATTTGTCAAAGATCTAGGTATTAGCTGCCGAAATGCTGATAATCTGGATAAGGTGTTTGCCCTTGATTAAATAATAAATTACAATAAACAAAAAGCCCTTCGGATATTAATCAAAGGGCTTTTTGTTTATTGTATAGTTTACTACTAAACCTTATGGGTTTGAAAATTTACACGAAAGCTTCTTCCTGGTAAGCTTCTATCGGCGGACAAGAACAAACAAGTGTTCTATCGCCATGCGTATCATTTACCCTGCCTACCGAAGGCCAGAATTTGCGCTCTGAAACATACGGTAGTGGAAATGCAGCTTGCTCGCGGCTATAACCTTTGTTCCACTCATTGCTAACGATTACAGCAGCTGTATGAGGTGCGTTTTTTAATGGATTATTGAGTTTGTCACTGCTGCCATTTTCGACATCAGAAATTTCGGCACGAATGGCAATCATAGCATCGCAAAAGCGATCCAGTTCATGTTTGGGCTCTGATTCTGTAGGTTCAATCATCAAAGTTCCTGGAACTGGGAAAGAAACAGTTGGCGCATGGAAACCGTAATCCATCAGTCGTTTTGCAATATCTGTCACTTCTATTCCGAAGTTTTTGAATGCACGACAATCCAAAATCATCTCGTGAGCACAACGTCCGTTACTTCCGGCGTATAGAATTGGATAATGACTTTCTAAGCGTGATTTAATATAATTCGCATTCAGAATAGCGTATTTAGTTGCGTTAGTTAAGCCTTCTGCCCCCATCATTGCGATATAAGCATGGGATATAATCAGAATTGAGGCCGAGCCCCATGGTGCCGCAGACACTGCATGTATGGATTGTTCATTGCCCATGTCCACTACCGGATGACCAGGTAAAAACGGAACGAGGTGTTTTGCAACGCCAATTGGGCCCATACCCGGGCCGCCACCGCCGTGAGGGATACAGAATGTTTTATGAAGATTTAAATGGCAAACATCAGCTCCAATATTAGCCGGACTTGTTAGTCCAACCTGTGCATTCATATTGGCGCCATCCATGTAAACCTGGCCGCCGTTTTCATGGACGATATTACACACTTCAATAATCGATTCCTCGAATACCCCGTGTGTAGAAGGATAGGTCACCATTAAGCATGATAAATCGTCTTTATGTTCTTCGGCCCGGACTCTTAGGTCGGCAATATCAATATTGCCGTTTGCATCGCATTTAACAACAATAACTTTCATGCCTGCCATAGCCGCTGAAGCAGGATTTGTGCCATGTGCTGAAGCTGGAATTAAAGCGATATTACGTTTGCCTTCGCCTCTGCTTTGATGATAAGCGCGTATTACCATTAATCCGGCATATTCGCCTTGAGCACCAGAATTAGGCTGAAGACTCATGGCGGCGAACCCGGTAATCTCACTAAGCCATCTGTTCAATTCATCAAAAAGCTGCATATATCCTCCGGTTTGATCCAAGGGAGCAAAAGGGTGCATTTTACTGAATTCTGGCCATGTAACCGGGATCATTTCTGTGGTAGCATTGAGCTTCATGGTGCATGATCCGAGTGGAATCATTGAATGACAAAGTGATAAATCTTTGTTTTCTAATGATTTGATATAGCGGAGCATTTCATGCTCAGAGTGGTGCGTGTTGAATACCGGATGAGTCAAAAATTCGGAGGTTCTCTGTAGGTCGGGAGAAATCCGCGCTTCGAGCTTCGATTTTAAATTATCTAAGTTTACGTCATCAATGCTTTTCGCTTTAACTTTTGCGAAGACTCTGATAATGCTTATTACACCTTCCAGATTGGTAGTTTCATCCAGGGAGATGGTGACTGTCGATCCCGAATAATGAAAATTCATTTCGTTGTTAATCGCCAGTCCGTGAATCGAGTTCGCTAAATCGCCAATATTTAATTTGATGGTGTCAAAAAATGTCTGGTTTTCCTGTTTATAACCCAGTGTTTCTAGTGCGTCTGAAAGTAATACTGCTAATCCGTGCACACGACTTGCAATTGCTTTTAATCCATCTTTACCATGATAAGCGGCATACATTCCAGCCATAATTGCCAGTAAAGCTTGTGCCGTACAGATATTCGATGTTGCCTTATCCCGGCGAATGTGCTGTTCGCGGGTTTGCAGCGCCATTCTTAGTGCGTAGTTGCCGGCAGAATCGATACTTACACCGATGATTCTTCCCGGCATACTGCGTTTATATTCTTCTTTTGTAGCAAAGTAAGCAGCATGTGGTCCGCCAAATCCCATCGGAACACCGAAGCGCTGAGTAGTTCCAACTACAATATCTGCTCCCCATTCTCCGGGAGGGGTTAAGATGGTTAGACTTAAAATATCAGCAACAACGGTAAGTTTTATTCCGTTTTCATGCGCTTTGTTAGCAAAGTCAGCATAGTTGTAAACACTTCCGTTTCCTGCCGGATACTGAACAATGGCACCAAACATATTGTCGGTTAATTCAACTGTTTGATGGTTGCCGATTTGAAGGTCTATCCCGTATGGAGCAGAACGGGTTTTTAAAATATCAATAGTTTGAGGGAAAAGCTCTTCTGATACGAAGAATGTTTTTGCTTGGTGATTTTTACGTAAACTATACTGCATAAACATAGCTTCGGCAGCAGCAGTTCCTTCGTCAAGTAAGGACGCATTGGCTATTTCCATTCCAGTCAAGTCAATAACCATAGTTTGGAAATTCAATAAAGCCTGTAAACGTCCCTGAGATATTTCGGCTTGATAAGGAGTATATTGAGTATACCATCCTGGATTTTCGAAAATATTTCGCAGGATTACAGGGGGTACAATAGTGTCGTAATATCCCTGGCCAATATAGGATTTGAAAACTTTGTTTTTTGAGGCAAGAATTTTCAGTCCCGTTAAATAATCAATTTCGCTTTTAGGAGAAGGTAAATTAAGGGGTTGTTTTAAGCGGATTTGCTGAGGTACCGTTTGTTCAATTAATTCATCCAGCGAAGTCGCATTCACCGTACTTAGCATTTTAGCCGTTTCAGCGTTGTCAGGGGCAATATGTCGGTCTGCAAATTTCTCCTGGAAATCGATATTTAAAATCATGAAATTGAAAGAATTGTGCCGCAAAGGTAAGAAAATAAGAGCTTTTGCCGAAGGACGGAGCGGATATGTGGAAAAAACTATATTTGGATTACAATTATAAACTATGAACAAGTTTCTTTTTATGTTTTTGCTATGTTTCGCTGCCCTTTCTGGTTTCAGTCAGGAAATTAACAGAGAAGACGAGTTTAGGCAGAACGAAGTCTTTATAGAACTTGGGGGTAACGGACTTTTAGCTTCTTTGAACTATGAGCGTCAATTTTTTAAGAAACCGGGAATTGGTTTCAGGGTGGGAGCCGGTGTATATGGAACTGATCCTCACCTCACTATTCCCGTCGGGATAAATTATCTTTTCCGCTTTTTTCAGTCCCGGTCATTCATCGACGTAGGCTTGGGTGTAACTTATACCGACTACAATGTTCAATTATACACAGTTGAAAAACTCGAACCGGGGGTTGTTCAAAAAGAGCAATCATTTTATCTTATACCCAGTGTTGGCTTAAAAGCTTGTACAAGCAAGAACTTTGCCTGGCGATTGTATATTACTCCTGTCCTTTCACACTCTGATTTGCTACCTTATATTGGGTTTGGCTTCGGAAAGAGATTCTAATTACAAGTAGTTTTCTTAAACGACCTCCGCTAACTGTCTTAAATACAGCTGTATTGTGTGTTCCAGGCCATAATAAAGTGCATCGCAAATTAATGCATGTCCGATACTGACTTCAAGAAGATTAGGGATGTTTTGAGCAAAGTATTTTAGGTTGTGTAAATCCAGATCATGGCCTGCATTTAGGCCTAAACCCGTTTGTTTTGCAACTTTAGCTGCCTCCTGATAGGGTTTTATAGCTGTTTCTCGATTCTGATGATATTGATGTGCGTAAGCTTCAGTATATAGCTCGATCCGGTCTGCGCCCGTTGTTGCAGCAGCTTCAACCATTTTCGGGTCCGGATCAACAAAAATTGACACGCGAATTCCAGCTTCTTTAAACGGGGCAATAACGTCTTTTAAATACTGCTGGTTGGCAATAGTATCCCAGCCATGGTTAGATGTGATTTGATTTAAAGCATCTGGAACGAGGGTTACCTGTGCTGGTTTATTCGCTAATACCAAATTTACAAATGCTTGTTCCCGACAATTACCTTCAATGTTAAATTCTGTTTTAATAACCGACTTTAAATCATAAACATCATGGTAGCGGATATGCCGCTCATCGGGTCTTGGATGAACAGTGATACCCTGTGCACCAAATCTTTCGCAGTCAAGTGCTGTTTGCACTAAATCAGGATTGTTGCCTCCCCTCGAATTTCTCAGGGTTGCTATTTTATTGATGTTTACGGATAGTTTGGTCATTGGGCAATAGTTAATTAGGAATTAGTCATAGTTAATAATCATTAGTCATTACTCGATAGTTTGGGTAGCCTATAGCTAAAATTAATAAGCTTAAGATGGTAAGGCGAATAGCCATCCTTTTGCTAATAATTAAGACTAATGAACTTTTTTACCACTGACTAGTGAATTCTTTTGATTCACCAATGACTAATGAACTCTCTTCTTATTGTTTACCGGTTGGGGTACTTTAACATAATAGCCTGTTCCATCATACTGGCGCTTACGCGGATGTTCCTTGCATGTCGTAGAACAAGCTCCGTCCAATTCCCAACCACAGTCATCGCATTGAGTGAAATGTTCATTGCACTCAGGATTTGCGCAGTTGATCATTTTAGCTGTTGTTTTTCCGCAATTATAGCAGGTGGCAATAACTTTAGGATTCACTTTATTCACTTCAACGGCTACTCGGTTATCAAATACATAGCACTGGCCTTCAAAGTCTTTTCCTTCGGCTTCTTTGCCGTATTTAATTATTCCGCCGTGTAACTGGTAAACTTCTTTAAAGCCTTCGTGTAAAAGCAGGGCAGAAGCTTTTTCGCATTTAATTCCGCCTGTGCAATAGGTAAGAATTTTTTTGTCCTTGTATTGTGCCAGTTCATTGATCTTTGCGGGAAAATCACGGAAGTTTTCAATGTCAAGGGTTACTGCATTTTTAAACTTACCTAATGAATGTTCGTAGTTGGATCGAACGTCCAGAATAACCACATCGTCTCTGTCTTTCATCTCTAAGAAGTCCTTTGGCTCTAAATGAACGCCAGTTTTCTTTTTAGGGTCGATGATGTTTGGATCGCGCAAACCAGAATAAACAATTTCTGATTTGTAGCGACAGTGCATTTTGATAAACGATGGTTCGTCAACATCGTCGATTTTAAATTCTGTTGCTGCAAAACGAGGATCGTTTTCGATGAAATTCATGTAGGTTCTGCATGATTCAACCGTTCCTGAAACTGTTCCGTTTAAACCTTCATCGGCTACAATTATACGTCCGACAAGGTCTAAAGACTTACAAAAGTTTAGGTGATCTGCGGCGAATTGTTCCGCGTTTTCTATTGTCGTGTAACAATAGTAAAGTAATGTCTGGTATCTTTTCATATTTCATTAATACTGCTGCAAACAGCGTGAAATGCGGTGCAAAGATATGATTTTTGACGATTTAACCCTCGTGCTTTGGTAAATCAAAAGCCATAAAATAAACGAAAAGCCTTGTATGGTTTGCCATCCCGTGTGCACGACCATCCAAAGTCGGCTCGAACAATCAGTCTTTGGACTCCAAAGTATACTTCCCGGTAATTATTCATAGGCTGTGATAAATAAGCTCCGCCAATTATTTCTTCGAGTTTCAGTTTTCTGATCAAGGGGATTTTTTGCAGGAAAAATCCTAAAAAGTTATGTTCATAGTGTGCTTCAAAATATTTGTCGTTTGTGGCGTATGCGTAATAATCCAAAAAATGAAAGTTCGGGAATAGGGGGTTGTAAACCGCTGTTTGATTCCCGGTAAAATGTTTAATGTCTGGATAAAACAAGGATCTGGTATTTATAAACTTTCCTGCCGAAAGATAGAAAGAGCTATATCCAATTAATCCGGTTTTAACTTTGTCCTGAAATAAATCTGCAGAAATGAAGTCATAATCTACCGCAGAATTAAAAATGTTAGGGATGCCTTTTCTATAATTTAGCTTTATAGTGGGATATCGGGCGTTTTCATAAATTTTACCATCCGGACGCGTGGTATACCGCTGTCCATACGTATACGACAGCTTGGCTTCAATACTAAATGAATTATTGATGGGAAAAAGGTTCTCGTCATTTGTTGGGCTAAGCGGATTGTTAGACGTCAATATTTTAGCTGCATTATCGAAAATTGGTCTGTGGGATGCATTTCTCAAAGGATATCTCCTCGAAATTTCTGTTCCACCGGTTACCAATAAACCATCAGTAATTTCACGCTGGGCACTCAAAGCGAAAAAGTTTGATTTGTAGAGTTTGAGAAAGTTTTTCCCGTCAAATAGTGTCGTTAAGGTATTATAAAATAGATTGATTGTCCCCCGATTATTCAGGTCCAAGTAATCGGTTCCAACATTCAGAGTGAAATTCTCATGATGGAGAGTATCTCTTAAATAGTTTATTTCGAGATTAGTATTTAATGTTTTACTCCCGAATCCATATCGGAATCTCGGTTTTATATCAATTGAACGCTGTAGCGAGAAGTCTTTTCTATAGTGCGGCTTTAAATCTACTGCCCAACCTTCTACAGTATTATAAAAAACTGTTCTGTTTATAGAATTAAAGTGCCAATAGCTGTTTTTTGCATAGTTGTGCAATGTATAACCGCTAAACAGGAATTTCACCGGCTTAAATTTATTTCTGACTTTCTGGAGTGAATCCATAACCGCCGGTGTTGAAACTCTTGAGGCAGCGGTATCTTTGATTCTGTAATTGATATCCTCTTCCTGTGTTAATGGAATTGGCCGGTTTTTAACCCAATAGTCATCGTCCTTTTTATTTACATCGGCCGGCACTTTCATTATTTCGTCTTTGAAAAAATTATCCGGAAAAGACGGATTTATATAGTAATTACTGTACAAACCAGTGAAATATCCGGCAAACTTAAATCCTAATACGTTTCCCTTAAATGTAAAAGTTATGTCTGAGGGGAGCCAATAGGTTTTTCCGACCTCAATGAAATTCTGACTTATTCTTAAAGTGTCAACGAAATTAATGCGCGATTCTTCGGTAATCATCAAATCAACGCTGTACAACCGCCAGTCGCCTTCAACCAGATAGATATGTCCGCTGAAAACCGGGTCGAAACGATTTTTGGGACTTATTTTTATTTTATAAATAGTATGCCCGCTTTGCTGACTGGACCCTTCGAGCTTATAATTATAATAATCAAATGCATTATCTGCAACGGGAGATACGTAACTCTGATTACCCAAGGGCCCCCACTGGAGAAGGTTATCGTACAGGTTTATTTGTAAATCTAAGGCCCGGTTAAAACTAAATCCTTCCTTATCGCCGGCAATTTTCGACGCTTCCATCACCTCTTTTACATTCGGGTAGTTGAAATAGAACTTTGACTTGGTTTCGGACAAATAAAGAACGCCCTGCCTGTTGGAGTCGAGATTAAGCGCCTGCGCGACATTCTGCCCTAGAATTTTTTTAGGAGCACCTACAAGTTTCTGGATTCCTTTGGTATACACATCGCAAATGTATGAGGGGGTCGATCTTAGGATTATTCGCTTGGATATGACTTTTCTTATCAGACCATTAGCTGGATCTTCCATTTTTTTACTCGAAATTTTTACTTCACCCAGTACAAATCGCTCTTTTTCCAAAACAGCATTTACTTTAATTCCTTTTCTAGCCTCGATTTGAATCTGTTCCTGTTTATATCCCACAAACCTGAAAATGATGGTATGCTTACCGGGCATGAGCGCTATTTTATATTCTCCATTCTGATTTGCCATGCTACTATTGCTCTCATTCTTAACAAAAATGGAGGTAAAAGCGATTGGAGAGCCTTCTGTATCAATAATTTTCCCTGTTACCAAAATTGGCTCCTGGGAAAACGCTTTTGATAGTAAAAGTGAAAAAATTAATAAGGCTTTTCTAAACATGTACGGGAAACAGAACAGTATAAAAACTCAGGTCTAAATTGAATTGTTTGTAAGTATACTATAACGAATTTAATGCCAAAACAAGTATATATAAGATAAATCAAATTGGTGTTGACGAATAGTTAAGAAAAATGCGGAGTAATTGTTCTCTGAACCTTAAAGGAATGCAGCCTATACGTTATTTTTATTATTTTCGCACATTCGACGGTTTTGCGCCATAATTCATGCAAATGACGCGTTTTATCAACCACGGCTCTGAATAATCGGTGTATCAATTACTACAATGCAAGAAAAAATAAATTTATATACAGAGGAGATTAAAGGCTTTCGACCGAATAATTCTGATGAGCTCGAGGCCTTCAGGATAAAGTTTTTAGGGTCGAAGGGTATTATAAAGGATATTTTTGATGAGTTTAAAGCTGTTTCTCCTGAAGAGAAGCGAGTTTTAGGGAAGGTGCTGAATGAATTTAAGGTTCTTGCAGAGCAAACATATCAGTCTTTTAAAGAAAGCTTAGATTCTCAGGAAACCAGTAAAGGTTCAACTATAGATGCATCGCTTCCGGGTGAAGGCTTTGAGATCGGATCTCGTCATCCTTTGTCGTTGGTACGGAAAGAGATTATTGAAATATTTAAAAAACTCGGTTTTACAGTTGCCGAGGGACCAGAAATTGAAGACGACTGGCATAATTTTTCTGCCTTAAACTTCCCGCCCGAACATCCAGCCAGAGATATGCAGGATACTTTTTTCATTAAAAAAGATGCTGAAAAAGGCGATATCGCTTTACGTACACACACATCGTCTGTGCAGGTTAGAATGATGGAGAACGGGAAACCGCCGTTTCGTGCTTTAATGCCGGGGAGAGTTTATCGTAACGAAGCTATTTCTGCCCGCGCTCATTGTTTTTTTCACCAGATCGAAGGTTTGTATGTCGACGAAAATGTTTCGTTTGCAGATCTAAAGCAAACTCTTTTTTACTTTGTACAGGAGTTGCTTGGAGAAGGAACCAAAGTGCGTTTCAGGCCGTCATATTTCCCCTTTACCGAGCCGTCTGCAGAAATGGATATTTCATGCACCATTTGTAAAGGAAGTGGTTGCCAGATGTGCAAACAAAGTGGCTGGGTGGAAATTCTGGGCTGCGGGATGGTAGATCCTAACGTGCTTGAAAATTGCGGCATCGACGGAACAAAGTTTACTGGTTTTGCGTTCGGTATGGGAATAGAACGTATTACCAACTTGAAATATCAGATAAAGGATTTACGTTTATTCTCTGAAAACGACATTCGTTTTCTTAAGCAATTTCAGTCTGAATTAATCTGATAAATGAAAATAGGCGGCTTTTTAGTGAGTTTGTTTTTGATTTCGTTGTTTTCTTGTAAAAAGGACGATGGCGATCGTATTCCGGAAGTATATGTCAGATATGATATTAGCAAGATTGAATTCGACCAGAATGATATAAATGGAGTTTTACTGGTGAACGGACATGGAGTTGCAGGTCTGATAATTTATAAGACATCCAATAATACTTACAAAGCGTATGATAGATGCAGTTCGGTGGAGCCTGCAAAAAAATGCGCAGTTGCTCCTGATGAGAGTTTTACCGTGACCGATCCCTGTAGCGGGGCAAAGTTTTTTCTAATGGATGGTTCTCCTGCAAAGGCGCCAGCCGTAAGATCATTGAAAGAGTACCGGGTACTTACTACATCTTTTCAAATACTGATATCCAATGATTATGGAAATTGATAAGATAAAGGAAAGTATTTTAAAGGCTGCCCAGGATCTTTTCCGAAAATACGGTTATCATAAAACCAGTGTAAATGAAATTGCAAAGAAAGCTAAAATAGCTAAGGCTACGCTTTACAAATATTTTGAAAGCAAGGAAGTTTTGCTCCATTATATTTTGATGGATTTCATTCGAATCAGCGTAAATGAAATTATTGAAAAAGGGGCCGAGGAAACAGATAAGGAGGCATATCTCAGTAATTTGATTCTTGAAACCAGCCGGCTTTCATATACAATCTGCAACGAATTTATTGGCTGGGATTTTATCCGCGAATCAACCAATGCTCAGGGTTTTTTAAAACTTTTGTCTGATGATTTGGAAGTTTTTCTAATACAATCTTATCGCGAAACTCATCTGTTTAAAGGCGATGAGCATTATGCTGAAAAATTGCGCTTTCTGATCAAGTCAAGCAAAGCCATCGTTTTTTCATTTGCATTTACTTCTGTCACCGACTCGGATGTTCGTAAGCATTTTGTTAGTTTTCAAAAAGAAATTTTGCCTTACCTGGTAAAAGCAGCCATTTAATTTTTTTAGAAAAGATCGTTGCGAGGTAATAGGTCGGCATTCCCTCATCTCAAATTATACACTTCTAATAGTTCTCGTACAAAAAATATTATTTTTGCCGCACATGAAAAGAATTCCTGCAGAGAAAAAGCGCATAGAAAACATCCTGGTAACAGATATTGCGGAAGGTGGTAGAGGTGTTGGTAAATCGGATGATCTAGTTCTTTTTATTGAAAAAGCCGTTCCCGGCGATGTGGTTGATGTTGAGCTGTATAAAAAGAAAAAGAATTTTGCTGAAGCGAAAGTAACAGTCTTGATAAAACCCTCCGAACACAGGACCGAACCGTTCTGTCCGCATTTCGGAGTTTGCGGAGGGTGTAAATGGCAGCATATGACGTATGAAGCCCAACTTCAGTTCAAACAAAAAAGCGTCTTTGATGCTCTCGAGCGCCTTGCAAAAGTGGATGTTTCTAATGCAGAACCTATCTTGGCATCGTTTGAGACCCGTTATTACCGCAACAAACTGGAGTTTACTTTTTCTAATAAGCGCTGGCTCACTGATGGTGATATGGCAGATCAGCGGGAAGACAGAGAAATGAATGCTTTAGGTTTTCATGTGCCTTTGCGTTTTGATAAGATTTTAGATATTGATGTTTGTTACCTGCAGACTGATCCCTCCAATGAGATCAGGAATGCTATAAAGAATTTTGCGCTCCAGGAAAGTATTAGCTTTTATGACCTTAGAAATCATGAAGGTGCTTTAAGAAATCTTATAATCAGAACTTCAACCACCGGTGAACTGATGGTAATTGTCGTTTTTGCTTATGTGTCAGAAGATGAGGTTCAAAAGACGATGGCGTTTGTAAAAGATCGTTTCTCTCAGATAACTTCTTTACTGTATATCATTAATCAGAAAAAAAACGATACCATTTTCGATCAGGATATCCACTTATTCAGCGGACGGGATTTCATCTTTGAACAAATGAAAGACGAGATTGGAAAAGAGGATCTTAAATTTAAAATTGGTCCGAAATCTTTTTACCAAACCAATTCATTGCAGGCTTATGAACTGTATCTGATTACCCGCCAGTTCGCTGGCTTTAAGGGTGACGAGCTGGTGTACGATTTATATACAGGGGCCGGCACCATTGCAAATTTTGTGGCCAGGCATGTGCGTGAAGTAGTTGGGGTAGAATATGTCCCCACTGCGATAGAAGATGCAGTGATTAATTCTGAACTTAATAATATTCGGAATACAAAATTCTATGCCGGCGATATGAAAGATGTTCTGACTCCTGAGTTTGTACTGGAACACGGAAAACCAGATGTAATTATTACCGACCCTCCAAGAGCGGGAATGCATGCTGATGTGGTGGCAAGAATTCTTGAAATTGAAGCGCCGAAAATTGTTTATGTGAGTTGTAATGCTGCTACACAGGCCCGGGATGTAGCTTTATTGAAGGAGAAGTATTCTGTAACCAGAATTCGTCCGGTGGATATGTTTCCGCATACACAACACGTTGAAAATGTCGTTTTATTGGAATTAGTAAATCCAGCAAAATTCTAGGTAATGGAAATCAGAGATTTAATTAATCAGCCCGACGGAGAGGGAGCCGAACCTCAAAAGTCAAGTCCGCTTAAAAGTTTGGAATCAGATTTAAAGCTTTACAGTGAATCGATTAAAGAGATAGCTGGCGAAATTTTAAACGAAGGCTTGTCTGAGTACCCCATCTTTGTTGCCCATCAACATGAGGTTGCTTTAGGTGAACTTATTTTGGATAAAAATGAACTCAATACTTCATGGTCCATTCAGGCATCAATGCTTGAAGAATTTGTAGAAAAGGGAGTTATTCATAAAGATAAAAGGGAGCGTTTTATTAAGCAGTATAAAAATCCTAACGAGTTTATGTGCTTATTCGTAGTTGTGCCTGAAGGAGCGAATTTTGTGTTTTATCCTTATATTTAAAAATCCATTTTTAAGCGCTAAACTTCAAAAGAATGCCAGATAAAAAAATTCTTATTCTCGACAAAAAGCAAATTCAACAGAAGATTACCCGCATGGCTTACCAGATATGGGAGGATAATCTGGGTGAATCGGAACTGGTAATTGCCGGAATAATCAATTGTGGTTATACGCTGGCAGAGCGTTTGCAAAAAGAGTTGGAAAGAATATCGGGCATTAAGGTGGTTTTGATGAAGATTTCTTTAGATAAAGAAATCTCACATTTACAGGCCGATACGGATGTGTCTATCGAAAGTTGCAAAAACAAAGTTGTGATCCTGACAGACGATGTGTTAAACAGCGGCAGAACATTGGCCTATGGCTTGGGCGTGTTTTTAAACATTCCTTTGAAGAAGCTTCGCACCGCAGTTTTGGTAAATCGAAGTCATAGGATATTTCCTGTTTCGCCCGACTTTACAGGATTAGATCTGGCTACCGTTATTAAAGAGCATGTCGACGTGCTTTTAAACGAGTCTGAAGAGGATGCTGTCTATTTAAGATGATCTGCGGTTTTTAAAATTTCAATAATTTTTTCCGGATTTTGATCCATTCCTTTAACAACGAGCTCTGCTTGTTTATAAAATTTTTCGCGTAACTCTAGTCTTTCTGCAATAAATTGTTCCAGTTGCTCACCTTTCAAATTTTGTAGCACAGGGCGCTGTTCTGTGCCGTTCTCTAATCTTTTGGCTAGTGCTTTCGGTGATAAAGAAAGATAAATAGTCGTACCGTTTTCGTTCATCCATTGCAAATTATCGAAGAAACAGGGAGCCCCTCCGCCGGTCGCAATAACGCTATTTTCCGGTAGGTTGATAGTTTTTAACGCGGAACTTTCAAGTTCTCTAAAAGCCTCTTCGCCGTGTTTCTGAAAATATTCGCTGATAGACATGTTTACCATGCGCTCAATTTCTTTGTCGATGTCCACAAACGTGTAACCCAGCTTTAAAGCTAGCTTTTTGCCTAAAGTGCTTTTGCCGCAACCCATAAACCCGATTAAAAATATCTTCATAACAGCCCCTCGCGTTTGTAAGCAATAAAATCAGTTACAGGAGGCGCTATCTCATTTAAGCGGAATTGCATAGCAATTTGAGCCCGATGATAAGTTGAATGATTAATAATCTGAAATAAAATGTCTGAAGTTTTATTTTCAAAAAAGCCGCCCTCGGGGTTTGCATATTTAACAATGCTATTCAGATCTGTTTTTACGATCGCATATAGATTCGACATATTCTCGGCAAACAGTGACTCAAAGGCGCTTTTCGGATGTATCTGAAAGCGTTGAAACGACGAGCTCACTCCTTTAATTCGGCTTATCCAGATATGTTGGCTGTTCAGAACATGGCTGAATAAGTATTCAGCTTCAGATATGGTTTTCTCTGAGCTTAAGAAAGTGGCTATAATTTTAGAATCTGCTATTTCTGTATAGCGTACGAGTTCTTCAAACATTCCGTCTATTTTTTACTAAAATATTCTTTTTCCAGTTTCTCATATGAAGGAAGCATATGAAAATGCCATTTGTCAATCACAATCCCATCTTTAAGTAAAAGTAAACCCGGATTGGATCTGACCATACTTTTCAGTGGTACACCATCTGCATTGAAAACCTCCATCACCAGTTTGTTGCGCTTTCTGAAAACTTCCATGCTATCTGGAGATGCCGACGTGAGCAGAACGGTGCGGATGTTGTAATTTTCAGCGCTGTTAATGGCCAATGCATTTAAATCACCTATGGCATTTATATTAGCTTTGTTTAGCTGCTCGGCTACAATCACCAGATTGTAATACGGATTCTCGATTATTTCTGAAGTGTAATCCGTGCCCTGACTATCCGCAATCTTTAAATCTCTGATTTTTGGCTCAAATCCTTTTTTAACCAGTTTACTTTCGGGCGTTCCAATGATTTCCCAGTTTGCATCTTTCCATATTTCGGTTTCCAGATACTCCTTGTCGGTCATCTTTTTTGTTTCGCCCGATTTTTTATTTTTTAATGAATACCTGATCTCGTAAATATCAAGCGGAGCACCCTCGGGAATTTTCATGTATTCGGGCAGATTAGCGCCCTTATGGTAAGGAAGAAAATCTTTTACCGGAAGAAAGTTGTATGTGTATAAGGCAAATCCGAATGAAAGCACCGAAGTAATAATCAAGGCTCTGGTTTCGGCTTTTTCCGACTTAAGAACCGGCTGTATTTTATCTCTGTTTAAATAAATTATAACGATAAAAAATAAGAGTATTAAATCCTTTGTAAACGACTGCCATGGAGTTAATGGAATGGCATCTCCGAAGCATCCGCAACTTCTGACAACATCAAATGCTGCAGAGTAAAATGTTAGAAAAGTAAAAAAAACTACCAGTGCAAGTAATCCGATGCTGGTTTGTCTGGCTCGTATCCCCAGCAATAAAGCAACTCCCAAAATTATTTCTAAGGCACAGATGATAATTGCAATGGCAACCGCGAAGCTGTTTAAAAAATCTATGTGGAATACTTCAAAATACTCTTCCAGTTTATAGCCAAAGCCAAGCGGATCATTCGCTTTTATTAACCCCGAAAAGATGAAGATAATGCCGACAAAGAATCTTGAAAAGATCACAGGAAATTTTTTCATTTAACTCCAAGTTTAATCAGTGCAAAAACAGAATAATTCAGCATGTCCTGATAATTCGCTTTAACTCCTTCAGAAGCCAGAGTCTGACCCTGATTGTCTTCAATTTGCTTTACGCGAAGAATTTTCATTAAGATCAGATCAGTTAAGGAGCTGATTCGCATATCACGCCATGCTTCACCGTAATCGTGGTTTTTAGCAAACATTAGTTCCTTAGTTTCATTTGCCTTTTTATTGAACTCAATCTCCACTTGCTCTGATGGAAGTTCGAAGGGTGCATTGGCGTTAAGTTCTAACTGCATCATTGCTATGATGCAATAATTGATAATTCCAATATATTCCGGTATGATATCCTCCCCAACTTTCGATATTTTTTTTTCTTCGAGGGTGCGTATTCGCTGTGCTTTAATAAAAATCTGATCGGTTATCGAACTTGGACGGAGAATGCGCCATGCCGTGCCATAGTCTTTGGTTTTTTTTATAAACAGATCCTTGCAAATTGTAATAACCGCGTCGTATTCTTCTGCTGTATTATTTATCAAAGCTTAAATTATTTGATTGTACGATGAATAAAGCTGTATTTTGCCTTTAAATGGCGGATAAAAATACAGAATTTCATCAGAATAAATCGTCTTTTAGAATTGATACTTCAGCGGCTCTTGAAAAGAAAACTCTGAATGTTTGCGGAAGGCTCATTGACTTTGAAACTCCCAAAGTAATGGGGATTTTAAACATCACTCCCGATTCTTTTTTCGAAGGCAGCCGTATCAGTTCTGTTCAGCAAGCTCTCCTGGCAACAGAGAAAATGCTCGGCGAGGGAGCTGGTTTTGTTGATGTGGGAGCTTATTCGTCAAGACCAGGGGCGGCGGATGTTTCTGAGAATGAAGAGATACAACGTTTAATTCCCATAGTAAAGGCTTTGGTTAAAGAATTTCCGCAAGCATTAATTTCTGTTGATACTTTTAGATCGAATGTTGCAGCGGCTGGCATTTTAGAGGGTGCGAGCATGATCAACGATATCTCCGCCGGCGATCTGGATCCTAAGATGTTTGAAACAGTGGGTCGTTTAAAAGTGCCTTACGTTTTCATGCACATGAAGGGAACGCCGCAGACAATGAAGGGATTGGCGCAATATGATAATGTTGTTACAGACGTAATGAAGTATCTTTTGAAGAAGATTGATCAACTAAAGGTGGCTGGCGTTACTGATTTTATCCTGGATCCCGGATTTGGATTTGCCAAAACGATCGAGCATAATTATGAGCTGTTAAACCAATTTGAACTGTTCAAATCTCTTGGAGCACCAGTGTTGGCTGGTCTGTCGCGAAAGTCGATGATTTGGAAAGTTTTGGGAATAGAAAATAAAGACGCCCTGAACGGGACAACGGTTTTAAATACGATCGCTTTGATGAAAGGTGCCGATATTTTGAGGGTACATGACGTGAAGCCGGCAGTTGAGGCTGTAACTTTATTGCAAAAAATGAATTCGCTGGTATGACAAGGTTTTCGAACAGTTTCCACTATAAATTAGTATTTTCAACGCATGGAGGGTTTTGATATTAGTTTCCTGCATTTAAGGTTCTGGGATTTAATCGATATCCTATGCGTAGCTATAATTATTTATTATATCTATAATCTTTTACGCGGCACAATCGCTTTAAATATACTGCTGGGATTGGTAATTATCTACCTGGCTTTTATTCTGGTTAAGCAATTGGAAATGAGGTTGCTTACTCAAATACTCGGTGGATTTGTAAGTGTAGGGGTGCTGGCATTAATAATAGTTTTTCAACAGGAAATAAGGCGGTTTTTATTGCTTATTGGTAAAAATGCCTCACTCCAACAAACCAAAATCTGGAAGAATTTCTTTCTTGGGAAAAAAGAGCTTGAGAAAGCAAACTTCATTTTTATCAGGCCCATTATTGAGGCATGCAAAAGTATGCAGAATAGTAAGACGGGTGCTCTGATTGTCTTTGCGAAATATTTTGATGAACAATATTTTCAAAACAGCGGCGAAACATTAAATTCAGCTATTTCGAAACGTTTGTTGGAAAGTATATTCCAGAAGTATAGTCCATTGCATGATGGCGCGGTTGTTATTTCGGAGGGACGCATAAAATCCGCCAGCTCGATTCTTCCTTTGACAGACAATGAAAAGTTACCCGCACAATTTGGTTTGCGGCATAGAGCGGGAATAGGAATTTCGGAAATGAGTGACGCTGTCGCGGTAATCATTTCGGAAGAAACAGGAGAGATCTCTTACGCTAAGCAGGGGAGAGTGAGAATGAATGTTTCGCTTGTGGATTTAGAGAGATTACTGAACAAAGATATTTAGGAGAAAGGTGAAAGGTCCGACGAATCATTTACAATAAAGCAAGAGCTTGATTCATATAACCAAGCTCTTGCTAATTAATTGGTGAAATCTCACCAATAAGTGCAATCCTTTCTTAACAATACTGCTCAAAAGCGCCAATCAGGTTATCCGCGATCATCTGTGCAGGACGGCCTTCTATCTGGTGACGTTCAATGATGTGAACCAATTTCCCGTCTTTAAATAATGCCATAGATGGAGAAGAAGGAGGATAAGGCATCATGTAGCTTCTGGCCTTATCCACAGCTGCTTTTTCTACTCCTGCGAATACGGTTACTAATTTATCAGGATGTTTAGCATGTTGCGATGCAATTTTGGCGGCAGGGCGTGCATTAGCTGCTGCGCATCCGCATACCGAGTTTACTACAACAAAAACAGTTCCTTCACCTGAAATTGCAGCATCAACTTCTTCCGCTGTTTTTAGGTCTTCAAATCCAACTTTGGTTAAATCTTCCCTCATTGGGGCAACTAAATATTCTGGGTACATACTTTTATATTTTACTTTTTGAATTACAATTTGCGTCGTTATGCATGTGCAAAATTAATGCTATCCCTGCAAATGTAAAAATTACGACATCAACGCTTTGTCACATTTAGTTATCCAGGTGTGATAAATGTATAAATGTTTGATATTCATTGGTCGATGCCGTATTTTTGTAGTTCATTTTAAAAAACAAACTATGTCATCAGTAG
>CBIHLM010000048.1:0-36550 GCA_966210515.1 uncultured Pedobacter sp. | reverse complement strand
AAGATACCTTATCTATTGTATATTAATATTTTTTAAATAAATACAATTAGAAGATATGGTTGATCTCTCCAGCCAAAATCCAGAGCAGGTGTAATTGATCCGGGAAAGAGACAAAGCTCAAATGTTTTTATGAACCTAATCGTTCACACCTCAGAATTACCCGTTCATCTATAACTATCCCCTTTTAGTCTAATTAATTTTAAGGCTCGAAAAACATATAGTTTATTTGATTTCATTCATTCAAACATCATGAAGAAATCATCCAATCCTGTATCACCATTTTTAATATTATTAATTCCGGCTCTTTTAGTTTTGGGATATAAAAATACAAGCACAACAGAGATTGAACCCGAAAAACAGCAGGCTAGCATCAAATTTCAGATCCCCTCGTTAAAAGGAATGATAAAGGCTATATTTTAACTTATAACTGTTCCGTCTGGTGTTGTTTTGGAATCAATACATTAGCAAATCCAACATCCTTTAATCGCTGTTTGAATTTAGTTTGCACCTCATATTCTCCATGGACAAGAAAAACTTTCTTAACCTCCGAAGGATCCTGACAGGAAAGGAAACGTAATAAATCTTCGTAATCACCATGTGCGCTCATTGATTTTATTTCCCGTACCTCAGCTCTCACATCATACTCTTCGCCAAATATTCTGACTACCTTATCTCCAGCTACCAGTCTCCCTCCAAGGGATCCAGGCTCGCAATAACCCACAATTAAAATAGTGTGTTTCTGGTTACCAAGGTTATTTTTTATATGATGTTTTACCCTTCCTGCCTCTGCCATACCTGACGAAGAAATAATCACACACGGGCGCGGATCATCATTAAGACTTTTAGATTCTTCAACCGACTGGATGAATTTCAAACCTTCAAAATGAAAAACATCATCATCATCTCTCATCGTCTCTTGTACTCTTTTGTTGAAAACGTCAGTATGCTCTTTAAGCACATTGGTGGCCTTTTCGGATAAAGGACTATCCACATAATATCGTACATCCGGCAAACTTCCTTTCAAATCCAGAGCATTTAAGGCATATAACAGTTCTTGTGTACGGCCGACACTGAAAGCTGGAATAATTACTTTGCCTCCCTTTAACTTACAGGTCTGATGAATCACCTCCTGAAGCTGCTCTTCCAAAGCTTCCAAATCTCTATGAAGAGAATCGCCGTAGGTAGATTCAAGAAGAATGTAATCGGCCTGGGGGAAGCTCTGAGGGCTTTTCAGCAGTGGATCACCATACTGACCGACGTCGCCGCTAAACGTAATTCTATGATACTTCCCTTCTTCTAATATACTCAGATTCACAGCTGCACTTCCCAAAATATGCCCGGCATCGGTAAATCGAACGCTTATCCGTGGTTCAATTTCAAAATCTACATTATAGTCAACTATTTTAAACAGGCGTAAAGCCTCCATCACATCGTTTTCGGTATAGAGTGGTTTCAAAAGCTCTAAGCCATTTCTTCTCCGGTTCTTATTGCTGTATTCCGCATCCTGCTCCTGTATCCGGGCAGAGTCGCTAAGGAGAATAGAAGCCAGATCCATAGTTGGCGCTGTACAAAATATTATGCCATTAAAACCTTCGGACACAAGTCTCGGAATTAATCCGCAATGATCAATATGCGCATGAGATAAAATAAGGTAATCCACCTTATCAGGTCTGAAACCAAAGTACTCGTTTAAGTCGTCGGTGCTCTCTCCCATTCCCTGGAACATACCACAGTCCAGCAGTATCTGAGTTCCATTATCAAGTTTAATTAAATGTTTACTGCCGGTTACAGTTTGAGCGGCTCCGTGGAATGTTATCGTCATGTGTTGTTGTATGGTGATTTTTAAAGGTAACAGGAAATACCAACAGAAGTTCGTGCCAGAGGGTTAAATCATAATATTTACCAGGCAGAGCTAGATCACCCAATAAAAACTAAAATATTAGTTGTAAAACTAAAAAATTAGTTATATCTTTATATAAATCAGTAGAACAGAGATATGGAACTTAAAGAATTAACAAAAGCCGAAGAACAGATAATGCAGATACTATGGAGTTTGGAGAAAGCATTTGTTAAAGAAATCCTGGAAGAGCTTCCCGAACCGAAGCCTGCATACAATACAGTTTCAACAATAATCCGAATTTTAGAAACCAAGAATTTTGTTGAACACGAAGCATTCGGAAAAAGCCATCGCTATTTTCCGGTTGTCAGCAAAGAACAATACAAAAGCTTTGCAACAGAAAAGCTATTAAGCGGATACTTTGGCAATTCAGTTGAAAACATGTTTTCATTTTTTGTGAAAAAAGAAAAGATTGACTTGAAAGAAGCTGATGAGATATTGAAACTATTGAACAATCTTAAAAATAAATGATATGAACTGGCCATCCTACCTCATCCAGGTTAATATTTACCTGACCTTATTTTATGCCTTTTATGTATTGGTATTACAGAATGAAACTTTCTTTAAGTGGAACAGGATATTTCTGGTAAGCTCTGGCGGATTATCGTTTCTGATACCCCTGATGCAATCCGAATGGGTAAAAAGTTTGTTTGTTACCAAAACGATCGAACAGTTTTCAGGAACGGCTTTAAATCCACTCATGTTAAATGAAGTGCAGATTTCTGTTAATAGAAATGAAGGATTAACAACAGGAGAATGGATTGCTCTGCTCTATTTACTGGGGGTTCTCCTCTTTTTAAGCAAATTTTTATGGCAGCTAAGTAAAGTGTCTAAAAGTTTCCACGAGGGAAGTCAGGCTCAGTCATTCTTCAACAAAATTAAAGTATCCGAACGCCTTCCATCACGAGAATCTATTATAAAACATGAAGAAGTGCATGCATCGCAGCTCCATTCGGCCGATGTAATAATCTTCGAACTTATCAGCATAATAAATTGGTTTAACCCGGTTGTTTATGCCTATAAAAAATCGGTAAAATATATCCACGAATTTATTGCGGATGAAGCAGCATCTATCGATACCGGAAAATCCGAATATGCGCTGCTATTGGTAAGCAATGCGTTCGGAGTTCAAAACGAACAGCTAACTAATAATTTTTATAACCAATCACTCCTTAAAAAACGAATCATCATGCTACACAAAACTAAATCAAGAAGAACTGCATTGCTAAAGTATGGCTTAACAGCACCTCTGTTTGCCGCAATGCTTGTATTCTCATCCGCAACGGTCATAAAGGAAAATGTCGATAAATTAGAATCTGCGAAGATTGTTACCCGGTCAGGAACTCTGCAGTCGATCCGTACAACTAACACTTCACCAGTAATATTCCTGAATGAGGTTAAAGAAGCAATGGCCGATCAATTAAACGCAGAGTCGACCAAAGGTATGACAGCCGACACTTCTGCTGTAAAATCAAATGATGCGGCTTTTGCTAGCCTCCATAGACAGATTGAAGAATCAATGAAACTACTAATTTCATCGACTCCGGAAGAGCAAAACCCAAGAGATACCTCCGGCGTTTATAACCAAGCCTCAGTCGAAGTAATGCCAGAGTATCCTGGTGGCATTAACAAATTTTTGCAGTGGGTTGGCAGCAATTACAAATTTCCAAAAGCAGCCTCAGAAGCAGAAATTTCAGGAAGAATGATTGTACAATTTGTTGTTGAAAAGGACGGTACATTGACCGACATTAAAGTTCCAAGAGATTTGGGTTTTGGAACGGGAGAAGCTGCGAAAGAGCTATTAGCCAACTCTGTAAAATGGAAGCCAGGAATTCAGAACGGAAAACCGGTAAGAGTTCAATATACCCTTCCTCTCATGCTAAGATCTCCTAAAAAGAGTGTTAATTCCGCGGATAGCTTGTTAATCAGAACGGATAAGGGTAATATTTTGGATTCGCCAAATCCACCGCTATTTATCTTAGATGGGAAAGAAATAACTGCTGAACAAATAAAACAAATCAAGCCGGCTGACATTCTGAGCGTAGAGGTACTAAAAGACCAAACTGCCACAGATAAATACGGTGAAAAAGGCAAAAATGGAGTAGTGATAATTACTCTAAAAAAGAAATAATTACTATTACATACAAAAAAGAGCCCTGACATTTTCACATCAGGGCTCTTTCAATTTCCTCCTTGCCTCGTGCTACAAAACTACTTAAATTTCTTCTTCTTTAAAAAGTTTGGCATCGAAAAAGTCCCTTCTCATTCTATTAATATTAGTCATAGAAATTTCTTTCGGACATTCAATTTCACAAGCACCAGTATTCGTACAACTTCCGAATCCTTCAGCATCCATTTGTGCTACCATAGACTGAACACGACGATAACGCTCAGGCTGTCCCTGCGGTAATAAAGCTAACTGTGAAACTTTCGCAGATACAAAAAGCATTGCGGATGCATTCTTACACGCTGCTACGCAAGCACCACACTGAATACAAGTTGCCGAGTTAAAGGCTTCGTCAGCAATTACTTTAGGAATAGCTATATCATTGGCGTCAGGTACACCTCCTGTATTCACAGAAACGTAACCACCGGCCTGCTGAATTCTATCAAATGCAGAACGGTCAACAGCTAAGTCTTTAATAACCGGGAACGACGTTGCACGCCATGGCTCGATTGTGATCGTCTCACCATCTTTAAAGCTACGCATATGCAGCTGACAAGTGGTAATGGCACGTTTCGGACCATGCGGACGACCATTGATATATAAAGAACACATTCCGCAAATCCCTTCACGACAATCGTGATCAAAATGGATCGGGTCTGTTCCCTTTTTAACTAAATCTTCGTTTACCACATCAAGCATCTCCAGGAAAGACATATCCGGAGAAATATTTTCTGCTTTGTAAGTAACAAATCCTCCCTTATCGCTGGCATTTGTTTGTCTCCAGACTTTCAGGGTTAAATTCATGTTTCCGCTCATTATTTTGAGATTTTAGTATCAAGTACCAAGTACTGAGATTATGCATCCTGATACTTGATACCAGATACTTGATACTAAATATTATTTATAGCTTCTTTGTGTTAATTTAACGTTCTCATATACCAAAGGCTCTTTGTTCAATTGCTCCGGCATATCTTCGCCAGTGAACTGCCACGCTGCAACGTATGCAAATTCATCATCGTTACGTAAAGCTTCACCTTCTTCTGTCTGGCTTTCTTCGCGGAAGTGACCACCACATGATTCTTTGCGGTGTAATGCGTCATCAACCATTAACTCACCTAATTCGATGAAATCTGCAACACGTCCGGCTTTTTCCAAAGACATATTCAATTCTTCATTCTTTCCAAGAACGATGGCGTTTTTCCAGAAATCGGCCTTAAGCTCTTTGATTAGACCTTTAGCTTTAATTAAACCAGCCTCATTACGTGCCATACCGCAGTATTCCCACATAATAATTCCTAATTCACGGTGATACTCATCAACAGTTTTAGTTCCCTTAAGAGATAAAAGCTTGTTCAATCTGTCTTCTACAGCTTTTTGAGTTTCTGCAAAAGCAGGATGTGAGGTATCGACCGGCTTTGGACCAATTCCGGCTAAATAATCACCCAGAGTATACGGAATTACAAAGTAACCATCGGCTAATCCCTGCATCAGAGCTGAAGCACCCAGACGGTTAGCTCCGTGATCCGAGAAGTTACATTCTCCTAAGGCATATAAGCCCGGGATAGTAGTTTGCAAGTTATAATCTACCCATAGTCCACCCATTGTATAGTGAACAGCCGGATAAATACGCATTGGCAACTCGTATGGATTTTCATCAGTAATTTGATAATACATATCAAACAGGTTACCATATTTCGCCTCAATAGCGCTTTTTCCTAAACGGTTAATTGCATCAGAGAAATCAAGATAAACGGCCTTTCCAGAACCTCCTACCCCACGTCCGTCATCCACTGCTTCTTTAGCGTTCCGTGATGCAACATCACGCGGCACTAAATTTCCGAAAGATGGATATTTACGCTCCAAGAAGTAATCTCTGTCGTCTTCCTTTACATCGCTTGCTTTTAACTGTCCTTTACGGATCTGCTCGGCCATGGCCTGAGTTTTAGGAACCCAAACACGTCCGTCGTTACGCAATGACTCAGACATCAGGGTAAGTTTCGACTGATGATCGCCACTTACAGGAATACAAGTCGGGTGAATTTGAGTATAGCAAGGATTACCGAAGAAAGCCCCACGTTTGTGAGCTCTCCAGATTGCCGTTGTATTGCTACCCATTGCGTTTGTAGAAAGGTAAAATACGTTTCCGTACCCTCCTGACGCTAAAAGAACCGCATGTCCTGCATGAGTTTCCAGTTTACCTGAAATCAAATCACGGGTTACCACGCCCTGTGCTTTACCATCCACAACAACTACGTCGAGCATTTCGTGGCGGTTATACATTTTCACTTTACCTTCATGAATCTGACGGTTTAAAGCGGAATAAGCTCCAAGTAAAAGTTGTTGTCCGGTTTGACCACGAGCATAAAAAGTACGGGATACTTGCGAACCACCGAATGAGCGGTTATCAAGTAAACCACCGTACTCACGTGCAAATGGAACTCCTTGAGCGACACATTGGTCGATAATATTAACCGACTCTTCGGCTAAACGATGAACGTTTGCTTCACGGGCCCGGTAATCACCACCTTTAATGGTGTCGTAAAATAAACGATAAACACTATCGCCATCATTACGGTAATTTTTTGCAGCATTGATACCACCTTGTGCAGCAATGGAGTGTGCACGGCGGGGGCTATCCTGAAAACAGAAAACTTTTACGTTATAACCAAGTTCGGCAAGAGACGCAGCCGCCGAAGCACCCGCCAGACCGCTACCAATTATGATAACAGTATATTTTCTCTTATTAGCAGGGTTAACAAGCTTTAAGTTAAATTTATGCTTGGACCACTTTTCAGCTAAAGGTCCCTCTGGTATTTTAGAATCTAAAATCATCACAGAATTTATTTGTATCCCGATAAGGGAGGATCAATCTATCGTGTTAAATATATGTAAATCGGCATTGCGGCAAACATAGCCGGTATAATAATACTGAAAACCCACAGGCCAAGAAACTTAATGGTCGGGAAGTATTTATTATGATCAAATCCCAGTGTTTGAAAACCACTCTGAAAGCCATGATAAAGGTGGAAACCCATTGCAATCATAGAAATTACATAAAGAATTACATACCATAATTGACTGAATGATTCAGTAACCACTTTGTAAAGATCTTTTGCAACTACTATCTGTGTTCCGGCCTGAGCATCGATATACGATGAGTGCATTAGCTCTACCGCAGAAACTGGCAACTCTGTAACCCGAACTGCATCCGGATTTTGGAGTGCTGTTTCGTATTGGGTATACGGAAGTCCGCCCCAATGATATTGGGCCCAGAAATTGCTCATGTGAACTACGATAAAGATCAAAAGGATAGTACCTAAAATTCCCATATTTCTGGAACTCCATGAACTGTTCGCAGCTCCGTTATACTGCGCATAACCTACAGGTCTTGCTTTTTTGTTATACCATGTAATTAACAAAGCATAAACCGCATGCAGAACAATTGAGGCATAAAGAAGATACGAAACGATCTTAATTGGCAGAAAATGAGTCATAAAATAAGAATACTCATTAAAAGCCTTACCTGCATCATCCTTAAACAGCTGTAAGTTTCCGATAAGATGGACGACGAGAAACAGGGCCAGAAACAATCCTGTTAAGCTCATAATCAATTTCTTTCCCAGTGTGGAGGAGAAAGTTTTTGTGAAACTGCTCATTATTTTTTGTTTGATTTATATTTAGAAGTGCAAAAGTATTTAAAATGAGCTTACATATACAATGGATTTTAGCATCTGAAAGAGATTTAATTTATTTAGAAACGTTCTAAAATAGTTAAATGCTCATTTTGTTTTTATAAAATAAATAAAAAGCAGTAATATTTCTAACGAATATGAGATATTTTCTGTCAAATCAGACAATTCGACGATAAAAAAGAAAACAATAACGCGTAAAAACAGCAAAATTAAAAGAATCTATAATTTACTTACATAGAATAACCTACACTAACAAGAAGTCGAATATTCAAAACCACAGAACGCAGCTACTAAAGATTACAATAACTCAAAAACCATGTAGGTTTTTATAAAATCGCAGGACTTTTGTAAAAACCCAGTTCTGTCTATCGAGTCAATGCTACCAGTAGTGTCTTCCTAATAAATAAGCTAGAATAAATTTTTATATTAGATTCATAAATAAACCTATGAGATTAAAATACTTTTCTTTTATCATTTTGGCATTTTTTTGCGCTCGTTCTCATGCTCAAAGACGCCGAATACACTCTGATTAGAAAATAAATGATTACCAATTATTTGAATCGTGCCTATTGCTCATGAAGTATTTCATCTTAATTTTCGGCCTATATTCTCTCTCCGGGTGTTTCTATAAAGATTCACAGATAAATGGCAAAGCCCTTGGCTTCAATAACGCTGTGGTAGAAATAAGCGGGCATAATCAGTTATGGGATGCCAATATTGTTGCTGGAACGTTTAAAATTAATCCAAAAATCGAAAAAGCGGATTTCTATAAGCTAAGGATTCTGCTTAACGGCCACGCTAGACCAATTGAACATGGACTCTATTTGGATGAAGGGCAATACGACATTACGATTGATTCATCGAACTTAAAATCCTACCCAAAAGTTGTTACCGATGTAAAGATTCAAAACGAGCTTAATACGTATTATAAGGAGAAATCGCTGAAAAATACAGAGCATCTTAAAATATTTATAAAGTCTCATCCCTCGTCCCTGGTTTCCGCCTATTTTCTGGATCAGGAGACCAGGGGCATTCTGGAAAAGCCAAGTCATTACGATACACTTTACACAATGCTGGATTCTGAAGTTAAGAAGTCCGCTTATGCTAAAAACGCCAAACACCGAATTGACGGCAGTTTACGAACTATGATTGGAGCAGAGATGCCCGATCTTAAAGGACTGACACCGGGCGGGACGTCATTCAATAAAAACATACTCAAAGGAAAACTCACTGTAATTGCCTTTTGGGCAAGCTGGTACCAGCCTGGAATTGATGATTTCTACCTATTAAAAACACTCTATAACGATCTGCATACCAAAGGACTGGAAATTGTAGGGGTAGCTATCGATAAACACGAAGACCGCTGGAAAAAAACAATTGCAGATAATCAGTTAAACTGGTTGCATGTCTCAGACTTTAAAGGGGCTTACTCCGAAAATTTCGAAATATACAATACCAATAAGCTCCCTACCTATATAATAATTGGCCCGGATCTTAAGATTGTGGATTTCGATGTCCCTGTAGAGAGTATTAGAATATATTTTAATGACTTCCTAAGGCAGACTTCAACAAAATAACCTTGTCGTTTAAAACGCCAAAAACAGTATCGTCATCGTTTTCTTTCAGACAGCACTTGCCAGTAAATTTTCCGAAAGCAGGTAAGATGGCCGCCTGTTTTCCAAAGGAAAAACACGATAGCAATAAACTTTGCCGGCCTTTGCCTCTTAAGCGGATTGCAGGGTGAATGTGGCCACTCAAAACATACACCCCTTCAGGAGGAGATTCATAGTCTTTTTTGTCATGAACAAACAAAAATGGGCCGATTAACAATGTATCATAGATTTCGAAGCCGGCCTGTTCGTAATAATCCGGATGCAGGATATCATGATTTCCCTGCACAAGTATCATCTGTATTTTGGGATACAAATCCCTCCATAACTGAAGCCAGTTCCAGTCGTTATTTATATCGCTATGGAAAAGGTCGCCCAGAAAAATCAGCTTCGATGGCTTGAATTCATGAATCAGGTCTGAAAGTAAAGCAAGTTCTTCCTGTTCCATTAGCTTGGGAATAGCGATTCCGGCTTTTCTAAAATGCCCAACCTTGCCGATGTGTAAATCAGAAATTATCAGAGCTCGCTCCTCTTCCCAAAAAATAGCTTTCTTGGAATGCAATATTAAATTCTGACTCAAGAAAACCCACCTCAACCCGACCAAACTCATGCTGTAAAAATAAAAAAGCCTTTCGTTTTTACGAAAGGCTTTAAAAATCATTTTCTATACTCAACTATTGCATTACCGGAAAAGTCACCATAAACCTGGCTCCATCTGTAGTAACACCATCAATTCGCATCATATTATTTTTAGATGCGATAACGGCAGCTTCCACATCCTCTACCTTATTTACTGGCTTACCATTTATATGTGTAATTATAGTTCCCTTCGTGATAGAATTCTCGTAAAGTAAACCACCCGGACGGGCTCCTGCTACCAATATTCCTGAGTTTACTTTCAGGCGTTGTTTTTGAGCTGGGGTTAGCGATGCAAAATTACCGCCTAAGGATGACAGGATCGCATTGGCCTCTGCATTGTTGTTATTTGAAGCAATCTTCACAGAGTTTTCGCCTTTCAATGTAACCGAAGCTGTCCGCTCGTTGCCATCTCTAACATAGCTTAGCTGAACTTTGTCGCCAGGGCGAAGTCTTCCAACTTTCTCCTGCAGATCAGAAGAGTTTAGAATTCTGATACCGTCCACTTTCGTGATGATGTCTCCTTTTTTCAAACCTGCAGCCTGTGCTCCACCACCATCTACAACCTCATTAACATACAATCCGCTGATTTGCGACACTCCCAGCTCCTTTGCTCTGCTGGCATTAAGCTCATTGAATGTCACTCCCACAAATCCTCTTTTCACAGCTCCGAACTTAATAAAGTCGTCCATGATTTTTTTGGCAAGATTCACTGGTATTGCGAAACCGTAACCCTCATAATTTCCACTCTGAGAAGCAATAGCCGCATTGATACCGATTAATTCACCTTGAGTATTCACAAGGGCACCGCCGCTGTTTCCGCGATTAATCGCTGCATCGGTTTGAATAAAAGATTCTATTGCCGAATTAACTCTTGGCTCTTCCGATTGTCCGCGGTTACGGAAATCCCGGGGATTATTATTCTCGCCTAAAATACCAATGCTGCGTCCTTTGGCACTAACAATCCCTGCTGTTACGGTACTTTGCAAAGTAAAAGGATATCCCACTGCAAGCACCCATTCGCCAACCTGAACGTTGTCCGAATTTCCTAATTTAACAACCGGCAGGTTTTTAGCATCTACCTTCACCAATGCAAGATCTGTATTCGGATCGGTACCTATAACTTTCGCTTCATACGACCGATTATCGGTCAATATAATTTCAATCTTGCTGGCCTTCTCTACCACGTGATTATTTGTGATGATATATCCGTCGGGGGTCACAATAACTCCTGATCCTGAAGCCCTTTGCGGAACCCGCTGTCCTCGGTTACCTCTGGGCGTTCCGAAGAAATCTCTGAACATATCTTCCATAGGATCACCGCCTCCCCGATCCATACTTGATGCATCGTAGGTAGTTTGTATATGTACCACCGCAGGTGTAACGACTCCGGCTGCCTGCACAAAGTCTACATCGCCAGCCGATGAAACGTTAACCGGATTATTAGTGAAATAAACTTTCTGTCTCTCTTCAAGACCCATCGTATCAGCGTATTTGTTTTCGATTAGTTTATAACCACCAACCGCAACTGCACCGCCTATAAATGCAGTTAAAAGAGTTATTCCTATCTTCTTCATATATATACCTTGATTTTTTTCTCGTCTGTCAAATTTAATACCAGTTTAACGTGAAATCCAAAAGTTGCATACTTCCAATACTGTTAAATATTGTTAAATACAAATTCAAAAACTTTCAGACCGAACGAATTTACAGGATTATGTTTTTTGTAGAACAAATATCCTTCCACAATTTTGTAATCTTGTATTAATGAAATTACACTTTTTTAAATATCAGGGTGCGGGAAACGATTTCATCCTCGTGGATAATAGAGAAACGGGCTTCGATCATCGCCAACCAGCATTATTAGCACAATTATGCGACAGACGATTCGGCATCGGGGCTGATGGAATTATGTTCCTTCAAAAGATTGAAGGGTATGATTTTGAAATGGTCTATTACAATGCGGACGGTAACCCGAGCAGCATGTGCGGCAATGGCGGAAGGTGCATAGTAGCGTTCGCAAAACACCTGAATATTTTTGATGCGGAAACTAACTTTTTGGCAGTCGACGGACCGCATTATGCCAAAATTTCGGATTCTGAAGACTGGGTAAGTTTGCAAATGATTGATGTAGATACTGTTAACCGAGATGGTGATGCTTATGTACTCAACACTGGCTCTCCTCATTTTGTGCAATGCAGCAGTAATTTATCAGCTAAAGATGTTTACTCAGAAGGCAGGGCGATAAGATATAATGACACGTATAAAACCGAGGGTATCAACATAAATTTTGTAGAAGATTTAGGTGATCGCTATTTTGTAAGGACTTATGAACGCGGAGTTGAGGATGAAACCTATGCCTGTGGAACAGGTGTTACCGCAGTGGCCTTAGCTATGGCAAGGCATAAAAATCAAACAGGAAAGATTACTACTCCTATTAAAGTTCTCGGCGGCGAACTAAATATTCGTTTCGACTATGACGGTTCAAAATACAGTGATATCTTTCTCGAAGGTCCTGCAAAGTTTGTATTTGAAGGATATGTGACCGTTTAAAGGCCTTTTACGATTGCGAAGAAATGCTCTTAAAGATGAGTAAATCCTCGATAACCGTTCAATGGATATTCTAATTTGTCATATTAACACCAAAAAACCTACTTTTGCATCCCTAACATAATATTATGCATAGAACTCATACTTGCGGTGAATTAACGATAAACGATTTAGGCAAAGAAGTAACCCTTGCAGGATGGGTACAAAAGTCGCGCGATTTAGGAGGAATGACCTTTATCGATGTTCGGGACAGATACGGCATTACCCAACTCCTTATAAATATGGATGAGGATCCGGCTCTGAGTGAGCAGGCTCGCGGACTTTCGCGGGAGTATGTTATTAAAGTTACCGGTAAAGTAATTGAGCGAACCAGCAAGAATCCGAAAATCCCTACCGGAGATATTGAGATTAAGGTTTCTTCTATTGAAATATTAAATGAAGCGAAACTTCCTCCTTTCTTAATTGAGGATGAAACCGATGGTGGCGAAGATTTAAGAATGAAATATCGTTACCTTGATCTGCGTCGTGCGCCTGTTAGAAACAACTTGATCCTACGCCACAAAATGGCCCAGGAAATTAGAAAATATCTGGACGATCAAAACTTCCTTGAAGTTGAAACGCCGGTTCTTATAAAATCAACACCTGAAGGTGCGCGGGACTTCGTGGTGCCAAGCAGGATGAATCCCGGCGAGTTTTATGCGCTTCCTCAGTCGCCTCAAACTTTCAAGCAGCTATTAATGGTATCTGGTTTCGACCGGTATTTTCAAATAGTAAAATGCTTCCGCGATGAAGACTTACGTGCAGATCGCCAACCAGAGTTTACGCAAATAGATTGCGAAATGGCATTTATTGAACAAGAGGATATTTTAAATCTCTTCGAAGGCTTAATCAATCACATGTTCAAAAAAGTAAAGGGTATTGATATCGGTAGTGTACCCCGCATGGATTATGCTGATGCAATGCGCTTATACGGATCAGACAAACCAGATACACGCTTTGACATGCAATTTGTTGAAGTAAACGACATTGTAAAAGGCGTAGGTTTCCCTGTTTTCGAAAATGCTGAACTTGTTGTCGGGATAAATGCAAAAGGTTGTGCCGAGTACACCCGGAAGCAATTAGATGAACTTACCGATTTCATTAAGCGTCCTCAAATCGGAGCTACGGGACTTATTTATATGCGCCACAATGCCGATGGCAGCTTAAAATCATCTGTAGATAAATTCTATAATGAGGATGCTTTAAAGCAATGGTCTGCGGCTTTTAAAACAGAGCCCGGCGATTTGGTTTTGGTAATGGCGGGAACAACTGATAAAGTCCGTAAACAGTTAAATGAACTTCGCCTTGAAATGGGCAGTCGTTTGGGTCTGCGGGATAAAAATAAATTTTCTCCACTTTGGGTTGTTGATTTTCCATTGTTGGAATGGGATGAAGAGCATGCGCGTTATCATGCGATGCATCACCCCTTCACTTCACCAAAGCCTGAGGATATTGCGTTACTTGATACTAAACCGGGAGAAGTAAGAGCAAATGCATACGATTTAGTGATCAACGGAACGGAAATTGGCGGTGGATCTATTCGTATACACGACAGAGCACTACAAAGCTTGATGTTTAAACACTTAGGGTTTAGTCAGGAAGAAGCTCAGAAACAATTTGGGTTTCTGATGGAGGCATTTGAATTTGGAGCTCCACCACACGGCGGTATTGCCTTTGGCTTCGATCGCTTAGTTTCAATATTTGCAGGACTGGATTCTATCAGAGATGTTATCGCTTTCCCGAAAAATAACTCCGGTAAAGATGTGATGATTGATTCGCCTTCTACTATCTCGGATGAGCAACTGAAGGAATTGAGTATAAAAACGACAGTTTAGGCGCCCCCGGAAAACGTGCTGCGCAAGCGATATTTATCCGATGATTATAAGAAAACGGTAAAACCTCCTCGACCAGGAGGTTTTTTTCATTTAATGAAATCGTTTAGCTGCGATTAAGCTTTTTGATTTCTCAAGATGTCTCTGATCTCAGCCAGTAATACTTCTTCTTTGCCTGGCACTACAGCAACTTCAATAACTTCGTCTTTTCTTTTCAAAGAGTTGAGGAATTTCACAATTAGAAATATACAAAAAGCCACAATCATAAATTGAACAAGGGCATTTAGAAAGTTTCCATATTTAATAGAAACCTCAGCCACTTTATTAACCACGTCCTCAGGCTTTAAAATTATTTTCTTATCAGCGAAATCAACACCGCCGGTTGCGTAACCAATGGGCGGCATGATAACATCATCCACCAGAGAGGTTACAATTTTACCAAATGCTGCGCCAATAATTACACCGACCGCGAGGTCCATAACATTACCGCGCATAGCAAATTCTCTAAATTCTTTAAAAATGGCCATAAAAAAAGGAATTAATGAATATACGTTTCTAGGACAATATAAACATTTAATTCCCAAGCAACATAACACAAAAAAAACCTCCATTTCGGAGGTTTTGATTCTTATAGAGCTTTCCTTAGCTTGATAATTTTTGCCCAATGCATAAATTTTAACACGGGATATACCGGGTCAAACTCAAACCAGCGTTTTGCGAAGTTCGGACTGTTTGGGTGCATGTGGTGGTTATTTTGAAATAACTCTCCGAGCATAAAAAAGTCAAACGGTGTTGTATTTTTGGAATGATCACCGTTATCATAGTTTGAATAGCCGTACTTGTGACCGCACCAATTAACTAATGCTCCGTGTAATGGACCCATTACAAAATGGATAGGCAACAACAAAAACATCCACCAATGCGTTGCAAACACCACATAAAACGCGATATAAAAAGCGACGAAACCAAGGCGTGATACGACAGATGAAGCCATCAAATCTACTGTTCTCCATTCAGGGTAATTGCCCTTGAAGCGTGTTTCTGGTTCTTTATTGAACTTTACATAATCCTGGAAAATAACCTTTGTCGCCCACATCATTTGAAATACATCTCTGAAGAAGTGCGGAGAGTGAGGATCTTTTTCGGTATCACTGTAGGCATGGTGCATTCTATGCAGAATTGCATATGCCCTCGGATTTAAAAAGGATGCCCCCTGAAAGATCCAGGTCATAACATAAAAAGTGCGTTCCCAGAACTTGCTGGTCGTGAACATTTTATGCGATGCGTAACGATGAAGAAAAAAGGTTTGAAAGAATAAAGACAAAAACCAATGGCAGAGAAAAAAGATTAGAATAATCACAAATACTAATTTAAACGATATGTATATAAGAGGTTACAATTTTTGCAGCTCGATTATAAAACGCAAAAGTATGAATTGTGGTTTATTAAAACCTAAAATTTGCAATTAATGACTTTAAGAACATATCAAATACCCACAACTGCCAATTAACGTAGCCTGCGTTTGGAACGCTGCCTGCGTTTGAATTGACGAATCTAAACCCGATTGACGTGGAAAACCCGGAATGAAGCCACCCCTTCAAGTGGCGTAATGAGGGTTTGGAACAGAAAGCGGGACTGCATTTACCACGGAGACGAAAGATGCTTTTCCTCACCTAAAACATCTTCTGAAAGAGGGAACTTTTAATGAGTTGAGGCTTGGCTTAATATATCTAACTACTTAATCGGTTATACGCCTAAGCAATCGCAAAGGCGGCTCAAGGTTTTTTATCTTTTTGTTTTGCCCTTAACTTATTTCACCCTATCTTTGCAATCCCTTTTTGAGGGGTATAATATATTTTTTAATTAATTTAATATCAAGCAAGTGAATACGTTAAGTTACAAAACTGTCTCTGCTAACAAACAGACTGTCGACAAACAATGGATAGTTGTTGACGCTGAAGGCGAGATTTTGGGGCGCTTATCTTCTAAAATCGCTATGGTGATCAGAGGAAAGAACAAGCCATCGTACACCCCACACGTAGACTGCGGCGATAACGTAATTGTTATTAATGCAGACAAAGTTAAACTGACCGGTAACAAAATGGGCGACAAAACCTATGTACGTTACACAGGCTATCCAGGCGGTCAGCGTTTCATTTCTCCGAAAGAGTTATTGGCTAAACATCCTGAGCGTATAGTTGAAAAAGCTGTACGTGGTATGTTACCTAAAAATCGTTTGGGACGTGCGTTGTACAAAAATTTACATGTGTATGCGGGAACTACTCATCCTCATGCGGCACAAAGTCCAAAAGAAGTTAAACTTTAATCAAAGAGAAAAGAAATGTCAACAACAAACACTTCAGGCAGAAGAAAAACAGCAGTTGCCCGTATCTATCTTAAAGATGGTAACGGCGGCATTACCGTAAACGGTAAAGATTACAAAGAGTACTTCCCTACCTTACCATTACAATTCATCGTTACACAATCTACAGACGTTTCTGGTTCTACCGGAAAGTTTGATGTTACTGTTAACGTTGCTGGTGGCGGTGTTAAAGGACAAGCGGAAGCGGTACGTTTAGCAATTGCTAAAGCTATTGTAGAACTTGATCCGGAGACTAAACCTTCTTTGAGAGCTAAAGGTATTATGACTCGTGATAACCGTATGGTTGAGCGTAAAAAACCAGGTCGTAAGAAAGCCCGTAAGAAATTTCAATTTAGTAAACGTTAATCTCAGGAGGATCAGACAATGGCAAGAACAACATATCAGGATTTATTGGATGCAGGTGTACACTTTGGTCACCTTACCCGCAAATGGGATCCAAAAATGTCTCAGTACATTTTCATGGAGCGTAACGGCATCCACATTATAGATTTAAATAAAACTTTAACAAAATTAGAAGAAGCTGCTGCCGCGATTAAACAAATCGTTAAATCTGGCCGTAAAGTATTATTCGTAGCTACCAAAAAACAAGCTAAGGATATCGTTGCAGAGCAAGCTAAATCTGTAAACATGCCTTTCGTAACCGAGCGTTGGTTAGGTGGTATGTTAACAAACTTCGCAACAGTACGTAAGTCGATCAAAAAGATGTCTAACATCGACAAGATGACTAAAGACGGAACTTACGATGTACTTTCTAAAAAAGAGAAATTAATGATTCAGCGTGAGCGTATCAAGTTAGAGAACCTTTTAGGAGGTATTGCTGACCTAAACCGTTTGCCTGCTGCATTATTCTTAATTGATGTTAAGAAAGAGCACATCGCTGTTTCTGAAGCATTGAAACTGAATGTACCTACTTTTGCAATGGTAGATACGAACTCAGATCCATCAAACATCGACTTCCCTATTCCTTCAAATGATGATGCTACAAAATCAATCCAATTGATTACTGACATTATCATAAAAGCAATTCAAGAAGGTTTAGATGAGCGTAAACGCGAAAAAGAAGACGAAGCTGAAAAAGAAGCAGCTGTAGCAAAAGCGAAAGCTGATGCTCCGGAAGCTAAAGAAGAAGCTCCTGCTCGTCGCGAGCGTAAAGCTGAAGCTACTGCAGAAGCAGGAACTGACGCTCCGGCTGAAAGCGCTGAATAATATTGGTTGTGGGTTGTGGGTTGTATGTTGAAGGGTTTCCCTGAGCATGGAACTTACAACCCTCAATTTTTAAATGAAATTTATATATAAGAAGTTGTATAGTTCGGTTGACTTTCAACCTCCCACTTACAACTTTCAACCCCTTTAAAACATAAAAAAATGTCTACAGTACAAATCTCTGCCTCAGACGTAAATAAACTGCGCCAACAAACAGGCGCAGGAATGATGGATTGTAAGAAAGCTTTAACAGAATCTAACGGCGATTTCGAAGCTGCTATAGATTACCTTCGTAAAAAAGGTGCTAAAGTTGCTGCAAGCCGTCAGGATCGCGAATCTAACGAAGGTGTAGTTATTTCTAAAACTACTGCCGATGGAAAACGCGGAATTATTGTTGAAGTTAACTGCGAAACAGATTTCGTTGCTAAAAACGCTGACTTTATTGCTTTTGCTAACAGCATTGCTGAACTTGCAATTGACAAAAATGTTTCTTCTGCAGACGAACTTAGAGAACTTGATCTTAACGGAACTAAAGTTGCTGATGCTTTAATCGATCAGACTGGAAAAATCGGTGAGAAAATTGGTATTTCTAAATTCGAGACAATAGCAGGAGAGAAAGTTATTGCTTACATCCACGGTAACTACCGTTTAGGTGTATTGGTTGCTTTAAGTGCTGATGCAGCTAACGCAAACGAAGCTGGTAAAGACGTTGCAATGCAAATTGCGGCCATGAATCCTGTAGCTTTAGATAAAGGTGATGTTGACGCTAACACTATCGAGCGTGAATTAGAAATTGCAAAAGAGCAAATCCGTGCAGAAGGAAAACCAGAAGAAATGGTTGAAAAGATTGCTGCCGGTAAACTTAACAAATTCTACAAAGACTCTACTTTATTAAATCAGGAGTTCGTTAAAGATTCTTCTAAAACTGTTGCTCAGTTTTTGAACGGAGTACAGAGCGGCTTAACTGTTACCGCGTTCAAACGTGTGCAGTTAGGAGCTTAGAATAGTAAATCAGTCATTAGTGACTGGTTTATTAATCCAATTGATATAAAAATCCTTGCCCAAAGTGGCAGGGATTTTTTGTTAGGAGCTTAGAATAGTAAAATAGTCGTTAGTAATTGGTTTATTAGTCCGATCAATATAAAAATCCTTGCCCAAAGTGGCAGGGATATTTTGCTTATAACGATGTGCTAATCAATCTCCTGCCCCTTGATTTAGCATATTACTAATTAACCAATGACTATTTAACTATTACCTGATTTACCAATTAACTATTGACTAATTAACTAATGACCCTTCAACTAATCCACTAATTTGTTAAATTCGCCAAAATATTGTCGTAAATGAAGTATAAGCGCATCCTCCTGAAATTAAGCGGAGAATCTTTAATGGGTGATAAACAATATGGTATTGACAGCGACCGTGTTTTACAATATGCTAAAGATATAAAAGCAGTTCACGACACGGGATTGGAAATAGCCATAGTAATTGGAGGTGGAAACATTTTTAGAGGTTTAAGTGCCGAACAAGCCGGAATGGACAGAGTACAGGCCGATTACATGGGAATGCTTGCAACAGTAATCAACAGCATGGCCCTTCAGGATGCTCTGGAAAAAGAGGGAGTAAAAACCCGGTTGATGACAGCTATAAAAATGGAGCAGATCTGCGAACCATTTATCCGCAGAAGGGCTGTGAGGCATCTTGAAAAAAGAAGAATCGTAATATTTGGCGCCGGTACAGGTAACCCTTACTTTACGACTGATACTGCAGCATCTCTGCGTGCGATAGAAATCCAAGCCGATGCTGTATTAAAAGGTACTCGTGTCGATGGTATCTATACCGCAGATCCGGAAAAGGATGTGACAGCAGTTAAATATGAAAACATCACTTTCCAGGAAGTTTATGACAATAATTTAAACGTTATGGATATGACTGCGTTTACTTTGTGTCAGGAAAACAAGCTTCCGATCATAGTATTTGACATGAATAAAGCCGGCAATTTCATGCGTATTGCTAATGGCGATTCTATTGGAACATTAGTTAAAGGATAATTATAGTTTTATAAATCTCATATATTCAACGATGAATGAACTTATAAAGAAGCAGCTCAATGATGCCAAAATCACCATGGAAAAAGCTGTAGAACACTGCGATGCCGAATTACTTAAAATCCGTGCAGGAAAAGCTTCGCCTAATATGCTTGATGGAATTATGGTTGATTATTATGGCAACCCTACTCCGCTTCAACAAGTAGGAAGCGTTACCACTCCCGATGCCCGCACACTTGTAGTTCAGCCCTGGGAGAAATCGTTGTTGAGCCCGATCGAAAGAGCTATTATTGATTCAAACGTGGGATTGAATCCGCAGAATGATGGAGTAATGATTCGTTTAAATGTACCTCCTCTAACTGAAGAGCGCCGTAAAGACCTTTTTAAGAAAGCGAAAGAAGAGGCTGAAAAAGGTCGTATCGCCATTCGCAACATCCGCAAGGACATCAACGGAAAGATTCAGCGATTGAAATCTGAAGGTATTTCTGAGGATGAAATTAAAGGTGGCGAGGCTGAAGTTCAAAAATTAACTGACGGCTTTATTGTTAAAGTTGACAAACTTGTTGAAGCTAAAGAAAAAGATATCATGACGGTTTAGAATTTAATCTAAAAGTCAAAATAAAAGGAATGGGTTGAATAGCTCATTCCTTTTTTCATTTTTGTGATACCATGAAGATATTATTTGAATACCTAAAGGGGTATAAAGGGCTATTGCTCTTGGCGTTATTTCTCGCAGCAATCAACCAAACCTTTTCATTGCTTGATCCATGGGTCTTCCGCATAATTATTGACAAGTATGTAACTCACTATAAAGAATATACCACGGGCGAGTTCTTTAAGGGGGCTGGTCTGCTTATTCTCGCTGCAATGGGAGTTGCTATGGTGTCCAGAATTGCTAAAAATTTCCAGGATTACTATGTAAATGTTATTACTCAGAGACTTGGTGCTAAAATATATTCTGATGGTCTGGCGCATTCGCTGGATCTGCCGTATTCGGTATTTGAAGACCAGCGTAGCGGAGAAACCCTGGGTGTTTTGCAAAAAGTGCGTACAGATACCGAAAAGCTAATTGTCGCCTTTATAAACATCCTTTTTACTTCAGTGATCGGGATAACATTTGTATTTATTTATGCAATTAACATTCATTGGTCTATCGCGGTTGTCTACCTGTCAGTTATTCCGATTCTGGGATTTATTAGCTCTGTTCTAAGCAAAAAAATTAAGGTAGTACAAAAAAAGATCGTGCATGAAACCACTGCTCTTGCAGGCTCGACCACTGAATCATTGCGTAACATAGAGCTTGTAAAAAGTCTGGGATTGTCTTCCCAGGAAATCAAACGTCTTAAAAACACAACGGATAAAATTCTTCTGCTTGAGCTTAAGAAAGTAAAATACGTGAGGAGCCTCAGCTTTGTACAAGGCACCCTGGTAAACCTGCTCAGAAATGGAATATTATTACTGATGCTATACCTTATCTATGCGGGACGAATCACCGTTGGCGAGTTCTTCTCCTTATTTATATATTCCTTCTTCATTTTCGGACCTTTACAGGAGCTCGGAAATATCATCAATATTTATCGCGAAACGGAAGTATCTCTGGAAAACTTTAATAAGATTTTAAATACTCCGAAAGAGAAGAAGCCTGACAATCCTAAGATTATCAGCCGTATTACGCATTTAAAGTTTAACAGTGTCAGTTTTAAACATCAGTCGGCAAACAGAAATGCCTTAAACAATATCTCTTTCGATACCAAGATTGGCGAAACTATAGCGTTTGTAGGTCCTTCGGGATCCGGAAAGACAACCTTAGTAAAGTTACTTGTTGGCTTATACCAGCCGCTTGAAGGCGACGTATTGTATAATACATCGTCATATCATGATATCGATTTAGACCAATTGCGTGAGCGTATAGGATTTGTTACTCAAGACACTCAGCTGTTTTCTGGTTCTATTCGAGAAAATCTATTATTTGTACGTCCCGACGCTACGGATGAGGAATGCATGGACGTGTTGCAGAAAGCAGCTTGCCAATCGCTCTTGGCGCGTGCCGAAAAAGGATTAGACACTGTTATAGGCGAGGGTGGGGTAAAAGTTTCGGGCGGCGAAAAGCAACGTCTATCGATTGCAAGAGCCTTGCTGAGACGACCGAATATCCTGATATTTGACGAAGCTACATCAGCACTGGATTCTATTACAGAAGAAGAAATCACCCGCACAATTCGCGATGTTTCGAATATGGAGAATCATATCACCATTCTGATTGCACACCGCCTCTCCACTATAATGCATGCCGATAAAATATTTGTACTTGAACGCGGACAAATTATTGAATCTGGTAAGCATGCTGAATTGCTGGAGGAAAAAGGTTTGTACTATGCGATGTGGAGACAACAGATTGGAGAGAAACAAATTTTGGAACTCAGTTAATTTTTTGTGTTCTAATAATCTTTTATAGAGCCTGGCTAATTGCCGGGCTTTTTGCTTAAATGTCTATGATTAAAATGCACTCTGTTAACAGAAATTGCACGAGTTCAGGGACTTCTAAAGGCTATTCGAATTTGAGGATGGATATATTGTTTGCAGATCATTGCATGATAACCGCGGGTGCTAATATGACGAGTGTAACTGCGTGGAAGTCTTTTTCTTTGAGGGTGCAAAAAGCAATAGATGAAATTTCCTTTCGACAAAAACGATAATAATTTAGAAACCAGATCCAACTCTTAATTCAGAAATATTGGCGTTAACCACGGCATATTTTTATTGTCCCTTCTTCCATCTATCCACCCAAACCAATCTTTGCTTATCACTTTAAAAATTCCAGGAAGCTTGCTATTAAAGAATACCCTTTTTTAGGTATTTCACGCCCTAAAGTGGTTTAATATCTTGGCAGGATAAAAATCAACTTATTCACGATCAAATTAACAAACAAAACATGAAGAAACTCAGACTATTAGTACTGTTATGTGTGGCAGGTTCGCTCGCATTTAATGGCTGTAAAAAAGGCGACGGTGATCCCGAGGTAGAGGTTGAAGCTGGAGGCGGTATTACTACGCCCGGAGGTAAAACCTGCACGCTGACAAAACAGAGCGAAGAAGGTGGAACCTATTACGAAACCTATGAATACGACAGCCAAAACAGAGTCGTAAAAGTAAAGGAATATGATGGCAATGTTCTTGACGATTATACTACAATCAGTTACGGAAGTAGCCAGATTGTTGTAAAAGATTTCGAGGGCACTGCAACTCAAGCTGATGAAACAACCACTTACAACGTTTCTAATGGTATGGTGACCGGCTACACTGAGACTGAAACCTATACCAACACAGGCGGCTTTGTAGAAACATACGCGTCCACCTATACCTTTGAACATAATAGCGAAGGGTATTTAACTAAATCTAAACAGGTTTCAACACAGTCAAGTACCGAACCCGGATCTATTACGAATACCTACACATATGAAACAACCTTCACCTATTCCAATGGGAATCTGGTTTCTGAAGTAGAGTCTTACGGTTCTGGAGATGTGTCAACCACCACTTATGAGTACTATGCAGATATTAAAAACACACTTGTGCTTGATGATAATTTATTAATAAGTAAACCCAACAAAAATGCTGTAAAAAAGGCGACTCGCAGCACTGTATATCAAGGCCAAACGGGAAGCACCTCTGTTACGAATTATACTTATGTAGTAAATTCCGATAAATTGATCACTAAAAGCACGCGGGTTGAAGTTGATTCATTCCCAGGTCAATCGTCTCAAACTCATACTGAAATAATGAATTACGAATATTCTTGCAAGTAAGAAACTACAAAAAAGGCGGCTTGCTGGAAACAGCAGGCCGCTTTTATTTCAACCCGGCTTGTAGCAACTCATATCAGCTTAAGCTGAGGTAATGTCTCAGCGCTAAGGCAAAAGCACATACTCAAGAGAGATCTCCTATGCCGATATGACAAAGCCGATTTAATATTCATGTTCGAGTGCGTTCTAAAGAGCCCACATTATAAGAATTGCTTTTTTTTGTTAATCCAACAGAGTCCTATAATCTCAGTCTAAACCACGCTGTAATGGATACCAGCCATTGTGGCTAATGCCCTTGCGTAGTATGAAGAAGACGGGGGACAACAATTACTGCGGAGAAGACAGGTACTTTTATAACTCTTGCCTGAACCTATAATATAACTGCATGGCTGCGAATTAATTAAATTTGTACCTTCATGAAAAAAATTTAAATGAAAAATCTGCTATTTCTAAACCTTGGAACACCTGAAATAATCCTGATTCTTTTTATTGGCGTTTTGCCCCTGATATTAGCTCTGATTTGCCTGATTGATATTCTGAGATCGGACTTTAAAGACACAACGACTAAGTTAATCTGGATATTAATTGTCCTTGTGGCACCAGTTATAGGTTCGCTGATTTATATTTTCTTTGGCAAAAAACAGAAGACAACAAACTCTCAACAAGGAGCAATCTAGCTTTCGGGCTGATGAATTTCTTTCAAACCCAAAGGAATCAACTTTTTAGTTTTGAGATAGGTTATTGAAACGATTAAAAGTGTCATGCTACCACCGAAAATAATTGCTGGCACGGTGCCCATTAATCGAGCGGTTAAACCTGATTCAAATGCTCCGATTTCATTTGATGAGCCAATAAACATCGAGTTAACTGCGGAGACTCTGCCCCGCATCTTATCCGGGGTTAAAAGTTGCATAATTGTTGAGCGGATAACCACACTCACGCTATCAAAAACCCCTTCTAAAAACAGGAAAACCAGGGTTAAATAAAAGCTCGTTGAAAGTCCGTAGCCAATTATTGACAAACCAAATCCGGTAACGGCAAACAAAAGATTTCTCCAGGGTTTGTTCATAGGCGAATGGCGAGCCATAAAAAGCATGGTTAATACCGCACCAATTGCGGGCGCAGCTCTCATCATTCCAAATTGCTCGGCACCTACATGTAATACTTCGCTGGCAACCACAGGTATCAGGGCTACAGCGCCTCCAAAAAATACTGAGAACAGATCCAGACTCATTGCTCCTAAAAGCATCCGGCTGCGAAATACGAAGCTGATTCCTTCTTTCAAACTCTCCATCATATTCTCCTGAGGCACGAATTGTGGAGGTCGTTTTTGCAGAAAAAATATACAGCCAAACGATATAACTAAAAACACCAGTATTAAAAAGAATGTAACTGATATCCCGCCATATGCATATACTAAACCACCGAATGCGGGACCAGCAATGGAGGCTACCTGCCAGCCGGCACTGTTCCAAGTGGATGAATTAGGATAATGTTCGCGGGGAATGATCTGAGCCATCAGGGAAAATATTACAGGGCCCATAAATCCTCGGGCTATGCCGATCCCGAAAATCATGAAATAAATTATTAGTACGATGTTAGACTGACTTAGCTCTGAAGAAAATGCGGGCAGGGTTATCAAAAATAAGACGAGGGAACATACAAACATTCCGACCAGAATTAGTTTTAATAACTTAGTCTTTTCGGATTTATCGGCAACGTAACCGCCGTAGAGCGCAATTCCTAAAGCGGGGATTGCCTCGGCTAAACCTATCAGACCTAAAGAAAAGGGATCTTTGGTAAGCTGATAAATATACCATCCAATTATTACTGCCTGAATTTGATATGCGAAGGTGAGGAAGAAGCGTATTATTAAAAACGAGCGAAACTCGGGGTAACGCAAGGAGGCATAAGGATCTTTCTTCTCCGGATCTGAATCTAACCTGTCCACTAAATCAATTTTTATTTTAATTGAGACGCGAAATTACAGTTTTTCAGCTTCTATGAGATGTTGTGGAGTGCGATTCCTCTTGCTTTTTTATTAAAGTATTTTTTCAGAAGCTGATTTTTTTCAAGTGCAAGATTTGGATCTTCATCAAAAATCCGGATCACTTCATTTCGTGCTTCTTGTAATATGTGTTGATCCTGCATCAAATCCGCAAGTTTTAAATCTAAAACACCGCTTTGGCGGGTTCCTTCGATATCCCCCGGACCACGTAATTGCAGATCGATTTCGGAGATTTCAAATCCATCATTGGTTTTAACCATTGTCTCCAGACGCACTTTTGCTTCTTTGCTTAGCTTATTTCCACTCATTAGAATACAATACGACTGTTCCGCTCCACGGCCCACCCGGCCACGCAGCTGGTGCAGTTGAGACAAGCCGAACCGTTCGGCATTCTCTATGATCATAACACTGGCGTTCGGCACGTTTACTCCAACTTCGATAACCGTGGTGGCAACCATAATCTGGGTTTCGCCTTTAATAAAGCGCTGCATTTCAAAGTCCTTTTCAGCGGGCTTCAGCTTTCCGTGAACTATACTTATGCGGTAATCGGGCAATGGAAACTCCCGGGAAATTGTTTCGATACCAGCCTCCAAATACAACAGGTCGAGCTTTTCACTTTCTTTTATTAAAGGATAAACGATGTAAACCTGGCGGCCTAAAGCGATTTCCTGTTTCATAAAGCCGAACATACGCAGGCGCTGACTTTCGAACAGGTGAATAGTTTTGATTGGTTTCCTGCCCGCAGGCAATTCATCAATTACGGAAACATCCAAATCACCATACAGAGTCATCGAGAGCGTACGCGGAATCGGCGTGGCTGTCATCACCAAAACATGCGGAGGCACCGAATTTTTTCGCCAGAGTTTTGCTCTCTGTTCCACACCAAAACGATGTTGTTCATCGACAACTGCCAGCCCGAGGTTTGCAAACTGCACTGCATCTTCGATCAGGGCGTGCGTACCGACAAGGATATCCAGTTTTCCTGCGGCGAGTCTTTCATGAATAATTTTTCGCTCTTTTTTAGGAGTAGATCCGGTTAAGATGGAAACACTAATGAAATCATCATTAACCATTTTGTGAATAGACTGGAAATGCTGCTGGGCGAGTATCTCTGTAGGAGCCATAATACACGCCTGGCAACCATTGTCTATCGCAAGCAGCATGCACATCAGAGCTACTATCGTTTTCCCGCTGCCAACATCTCCTTGCAATAACCGGTTCATTTGAATACCTCGCTGAGTATCCAGACGGATCTCTTTCAATACCCTCTTTTGTGCGTTGGTTAAATCGAAAGGAAGTTTTTCGTTGTAAAAAGTAGTGAACTTCTCTCCTACCTTATCAAATATCGCCCCTTTGAACTTCTGTGTACGCAGAAGCTTATTTTTAAGCAGCTTAAGCTGGATAAAAAACAATTCTTCGAATTTTAACCGTCTGATTGCAGTTTGCAATGCCGAAGCATCAGGAGGGAAATGAATGTATTGAATCGCTTCCTTTTTTCCGATTAACTTATACCGAAGTAACAAATATCCGGGTAGCGTTTCTTCTATCTCATAGAGTACAGTCTCAAGAGCTGCAGCCTGGATCCGTTGAATGCCTTTTGTATCCAGAGAAAATTGCTTGAGCTTCTCGGTTGAATTATATACCGGCTGTAGGGTTAAATTACCTTGTTTTTTCAGGTGGGGATTGTATAACTCAATTTCTGGATGTGAGAAAGAAATTTTACCATTGAACTCATTAGGCTTACCAAAAACTATAAATGCCGAGTTAGGCCGCAATATTTTTTCAACCCACCCTATTCCCTGAAACCAAACAAGTTCAACGATCCCTGTATCATCTCTTAGTTTCGCCACTAATCGCCTTGATTGTTTTTCGCCCACAATCTCCTTCGAGATTAAACGACCAATGAATTGCACCAATGGGAGGTCCGGACCTAACTGATTGATCTTATAGAATTTAGTCCGGTCGACATACCGGAAGGGATAATGATTTATTAAATCCTGATAAGTAAAAACAGACAGCTCTTTTTTAAGCACATCAGCACGTTGGGGACCAACGCCTTTCAGATATTCAACCGGTGTGCTTAAAGAATGTATTGCCAAAAGTGTATGTATTAGAAACGAAAATACTTTCTAATTCCAAAGGTAAATGAAAATGTTAAAGCTCTATCGGATGAAAAAACCTTTTTCATTAAAAATCTCCCGCACTGTGGTACGGGAGATTCAATAGCGAAGTTTACTAATCTATTTAACGGGCTCAACTCTAAACCAGTCGAAATCGGCGAAGCCGGAATCGTTGATCTGTGTTTCTCTGGTAGCGAACAATCCCACTTTGGCACCTTTCCAACGGCCAACTTCAGCCTGGAATTCAGCACCTGCATCTGTAAATACTTGTCCGTCCATGCTATAGCTAAATTTGCATTTGGCGCCCTGGGTTACCTTAACTCTAAAATATACCGGTTGATTGGATACTTTAGAGATGATTTTTTCTTCTTCAGCCTTTCCGCCTTCAGCATTTTTGCACAGAGTATAAACCAGGTAAATACCATCTTTTTTGCTCTTTAATGCCAGACCGGCATAGCTGAAACCCATTACAGTTAAACCAACCTTTTCGTTTTCAAGCTTCGTATTTGGGGTAAACTTGAGTTTTGTGGTAACCATAAATTCATCAGCAGGGAATTTCTGAAGCAATACGTTGGGCGCTTGCCAAAGGTTTTTAAGAGAATCCGGAAGCTTATCGGTAAACAATCTGAGCGAACCATTTGCTGCATTGGAAAAAGCCCATGTCGGTTTAGGATTGGCCATCCACTGCCACTGCAAACCAAGTTTTGTATCATTAAACTCGTCGCTTTCGGGCGGAGTAGCAATTGGAAATTGTTTCTTTCCAACATTTGGCTTTTTATAAGTCAATACCGGCTCGCCGGTTCCATCGCCGTCTTTATCCACACCGATTACAGGCCAGTCGTTTACCCATTTCATTGGATTCAAGTGTACAACCCTTCCATAAGGACCTTTATCCTGAAAATGCAAAAACCAGTCTTCACCTGTTGAAGTATTTACCCAGGCACCCTGATGCGGGCCGTTTACGGTGGTGCTTCCCTGGTGCATTACAATTTTTCTTTCGTACGGACCGTATAAATTCTTTGAGCGCAACACCAGTTGCCAGCCTGTAGATACTCCACCGGCGGGAGCAAAAATATAATAGTAGCCATTTCTCTTGTAGAACTTTGGCCCTTCAATAGTTGGGTCCGTCTCGTGTCCGTCATACACGATTACACCTTCGTCTAAGGTTTTGGTACCCTGCAGATTTAATTCCCTGACAACCATAATACTTTTAATTCCTGCCCGGCTTCCGGCATAGGCATGAACCATATAAACCTTTCCGTTATCGTCCCATAAGGGGCAAGGATCTATTAAACCTTTTCCCCCAATCACTAAAATCGGCTCTGACCAGGGGCCGGCTGCGTTTTTAGCTTTTGTAACATAAATTCCGAAATCAGGATCAGGATAATAGATATAAAACTCTCCCTTATGGTGACGAATCGCTGGTGCCCAAACTCCCTGACCGTGGCGGGTAGCCGAAAAATACTCTGTGGGAATCTGGCGTTTTAATGCATGACCGATCAATGTCCAGTTAACAAGATCTTTTGAATGAAGGATGGGTAAGCCCGGCACATCTTCAAAAGATGAAGAAGTCATATAGAAATCGCTGCCGACACGCACCGCATCAGGATCTGAATAATCGGCGTTCAGAACCGGATTCTTATAAGTGCCATTTCCCTGATCAGCTACCCAAACTTTAGAGATGTTCTTGGTTTGGGAATAAACCGGCAGAGATGCAATTGAAAGTAAGCCGGCACAGACCAGCTGATTTAGCAAGGAACTTTTTTTCATAATTTAAACTTATTAGGATGCTGGCACCCATGGTTTGGGTCCCGAGAAGATATTTTTTAACGTGTATTTCCTGATATCTCTTTTAGACATTTGCTTCGACCAACCTATCCGCTTATCGTGATGGCCCCCGGGGCCAAACGATCCAAATTCTGCATAATAAGCAGTTTTTTCTTTGTCAGGAAACATTTTGTCGCCTTTCCAGGGATCCCAGCCTATAGGCAGGATATGGTTTGCCATTTCTGTACGGATGAAGACCGTTTTTGCATAAGGTCTCCACGGACGACCGAGGTAAACCTTTTCGGCGACAGGATCAGCGACTAACTTACAGTCGAAAAACACATAGCCAAAGGCCTGCTCGGGTGTGGTAGCGGCCGCGGTGATATACGAATTCGAAAGGCTTTTAATTGTACAGCTTTGAAATACAACCGTCGCCTCTCCAAAAATAAAATCGGTTGTGCCTTCAATATAGCAGTCTTTGTAATACTGCCTGCTGCTTCCGCTTGCTGTGTATAATGTATCCTGATTACCTAGTATTCTGCAATTTACAATCAGGGCTCTGTCGCCCTCCACATGTAAAGCAACTGCCTGGCCCACCCGTCCGGCGGTATTTTGGATAGTTAAATTCTCTGCCCTGAAATCAGCTCCCTGAACTAAAACCGTATAAGAGTTAAATGTAGAAAATTTGTCTTTCCCATAGGGATCTCTACCGCCGGGGAAGGCTTTTCCAGAGTAATCGTTTCCGGTAATAATGGTATTTTCTTTGCTTTCGCCAAGTAAATAAATCTTTGTCTTCCAGGAAGGTATCACCAGCTTTTCATGGTAAACACCATTTTTGATAGTAACTTTAACAACTTTTCCTGAGAGATCGCGAACGGCGTTTATCGCTTCCTGGATCGTTTTATAGTCGCCGCTTCCATCCTGGGAAACAGTTAAAGAGGAGGGATGACCTGATGTTTGGCCGTTTACTGAAATAGCACACGTCAAAACAAATAGCAATTTTAAGAAAGTCCTTTTCATATAATTGGTTAAACATGACAAGAACTGCAAGGTTAATGAGAATTATGCTTTTATGCAAAGGTTTGCATTAGGTATTCATCCTGCGTGATGATTCTCTTACAATGAGCCTTGGCTCAAGGACCAACTTTTCGGGTTTTGCTCCCGGGTTTTCATTTTTTAAAAGCTTAAGAAAAATACGGGCGGTTTCTTCTCCCATTTTAGATGTCTGCTGATCTATTGTAGAAAGAGCAGGGCTTACTAAACTTCCAAAGGCTTCATTCGCAAAACCGATTACGCCAATCTCATCAGGAATTTTGATATTGGCTTCCTTTAAGGCTTGCATCGCTCCCATTGCCGTATAATCTTCCAAAGCAAAAATAGCATCGTACTGAATACCCTGCGACTTTGTCTCGCGTACCACATCTTTTCCGAATTGAAGCGAAAAATCTCCTTTTATAATGAGCTCTTCGCTGACAGGAAGATTATAATGCTTTAATGCGTCTATGTATCCGCGCAAGCGCTCTTTAAAGATGGCGATATCCTGATGGGCCGTAATATGTAAAATATTTTTATATCCCTGTTTAATCAAATGCTCGGTGGCTATAAAACCGCCTTTGTAGTCGTCGATAACAACAGAGGGAACATTGAGGGTACTTAACTCCCTGTCGAAAAATATAAGAGGAATATTGCGGGTTTTAATCTCGCTGTAAACCTTTTCGACTGTTTCTGTGGTTACCGATGATATGATTCCGTCGACTCTGGATTGCAGAAAAGTTTCGATACCTTTCGCTTCGCGCTTGCTGGATTCTTTCGATTGATATAAAAGAATATTATATCCGTTGGCATTCATTATATTTTCAATACCCGATACTACAGAGCTGAAAAAGCTAACGTGCAGATTAGGCACAATAACCCCGATTATATTACTGCGTCCCGAACGCAAAGAAGATGCGATTTTATTCTGACGGTAATTTAAACGGTCGGCTGTTTCTCTTACCGCCTTTTTGGTAGCAATGCTTATTGCCGGATGATCATTTAAAGCCCGAGCAACGGTAGAAAAAGTGATATTTAATTCTTTAGCGATGTCGAGTATAGTCGGCTTCTTCAATTTTTTTGTTTTTTTTTAATCCATAAAGCTAAAAAATAATACTTTAAAAAAATAAATTATATACCTTCGTGCCAACGTTGGCAATAACTCATATAAACCTGTAAACATGCTTTTACTCGGACTTGATGTTGGTACATCATCTATTAAAGTTTCGGTAGTTGAATCCGAGACACAAACAACCATAGTTTCAGTACAATACCCTGACACCGAATCGCCGATAACCTCTCTAAAACCAGGCTGGGCAGAACAGTCGCCAGAGATGTGGTGGGAGCATGTACAGCTGGCGATACTGAAAGCAAATGCCACTAAATCATATAATCCACAGGATATAGAGGCAATTGGCATCGCATATCAAATGCATGGTTTGGTTGTAGTGGACAAGAATCAGCAAGTTCTTCGTGATTCGATTATCTGGTGCGACAGCAGAGCGGTAGAAATCGGCAATCGTGCGTTTGACCAAATCGGCGAAAAACAAAGCTTATCACATTTACTTAATTCTCCGGGGAATTTTACGGCATCAAAATTAGCATGGGTGAAAGAAAACGAACCCGCTGTTTATGAGAAGATAGATAAAATTATGCTTCCTGGTGATTTTATATCGATGAAGCTTACCAGCAAAATAACAACCAGCAATTCCGCACTTTCCGAAGGAATTTTCTGGGACTTTCAAAATAACTCAATTTCTGAAGATATATTAAATTGCTTCGGCTTCGATAAAAGCTTAATCGCCGATGTTATGAATGTTTTCGCCGATCACGGTCACCTGACCAGAGAAATGGCGGAAAAGTTATCATTAAAAGCAGGGATTCCTGTAAGCTATAAATCGGGAGATCAGCCAAATAATGCCTTATCATTAAATGTGCTTAACCCGGGCGAAGTTGCTGCAACTGCCGGAACTTCGGGTGTTATTTACGGTGTCAGCGACTCGATCACCTACGACAAGCAATCAAGAGTAAACACATTTGCGCATGTAAACCATACGGGCAACAACACACGTCTGGGCGTACTTTTATGCATCAACGGAACAGGAATATTAAATAGCTGGACCAAAAAGAATGTTGGCTCGGGTGTAGATTACGATGTTATGAATAATCTGAGCGCCAGCATCCCGGTAGGTAGCGATGGATTAAAAGTTCTCCCCTTCGGGAATGGTGCTGAGAGAATGCTGGGCAACAAAATAATCGGTGCACATTTCAGCAATATTGACTTTAACCTACACACTCAATCGCATATTTTCCGCGCTGTACAGGAAGGTATAGCTTTCTCTTTCAGATATGGTTTGGATATTATGCGCGAAATTGGCATGAATCCGTCGGTGATCAGAGCCGGAAGGGCAAATTTATTTTTAAGTAAGGTATTTACAGAAGCTTTTGTAAACGTAACTAACGTACCTGTAGAACTGTACGAAAATGATGGAAGTGTTGGTGCAGCATTAGGAGCCGGAATCGGAAGCAAAATATTCTCGTCGGAGAAAGAAGCCTTCCAAAACTCTAAGCCACTTTCGCTAATAGAGCCATCGCAGGCAGAGAAATATGAGCCAATTTATCAGGATTGGAAATTGATATTAGATAAACATATAAAAAATCATAATTAACATGGGAAATGTAATCACCGGAGATACCGAATTTTTTAAAGGTATAGGTCAAATTAAATTCGAGGGATTAGAATCGGACAATCCACTGGCATTTAGATGGTACGACGAAAACCGCGTAGTAGCGGGCAAAACATTGAAAGATCATTTCCGTTTTGCGGGAGCGTACTGGCATTCTTTTGTGGGTAATGGAGGTGATCCGTTTGGCTCTCCTACTCATATTCATCCATGGGATAAAAAAAGTGACGCGGTTGAAAGAGCAAAAGATAAGATGGACGCCGCCTTTGAATTTCTAACAAAAATGAACCTTCCTTTCTATTGCTTCCACGATGTGGACGTGGTAGACTACGGAAATGATATTGTTGAAAATGAGCGCAGATTGCAGGCTTTAGTTGATTATGCAAAGCAAAAACAAGCAGCGAGCGGCGTTAAACTTTTATGGGGAACTGCCAACCTGTTTTCGAACCCACGCTACATGAATGGTGCGTCGACAAATCCCGACTTCCATGTTTTAGCTCATGGCGCAGCACAGGTTAAAGCTGCGTTGGATGCAACTATAGCTTTAGATGGCGAAAATTATGTATTCTGGGGTGGACGTGAAGGTTATATGACTTTGCTTAACACAGACATGAAGCGCGAGCAGGAACATTTTGCTAAGTTTCTTCATGCTGCAAAAGATTATGCACGTAAAAATGGTTTTAAAGGAACATTCTTTATCGAACCTAAACCAGCTGAACCATCAAAACACCAATATGATTTTGATTGTGCAACCGTTATCGGATTCCTGAACCAGTTTGGTTTAGAGAAAGACTTTAAGATTAATATTGAAGTAAACCATGCCACACTTGCTGGTCACACGTTTCAACACGAGCTGCAAGTTGCGGCAGATGCGGGAATGTTAGGTTCGGTGGATGCTAATCGCGGAGATTATCAAAACGGTTGGGACACTGACCAGTTCCCGAACAATTTAAATGAAATTACCGAGGCGATGCTAATTTTCCTTGAAGCAGGTGGATTGCAAGGTGGCGGTGTAAACTTTGATGCTAAGATCAGAAGAAATTCGACTGACATAAACGATTTGTTTTATGCTCACGTTGGTGGAATGGACACCTTTGCAAGAGCATTAATCACTGCGGATAACATTCTTCAGAAATCGGATTACAAAAAGATTCGTACAGAGCGTTATGCTTCTTTTGACTCAGGAAAAGGAAAAGAATTTGAAGAAGGAAAGCTGACCCTTGAAGATTTAAGAGCCTTCGCTATTGAAAACGGCGAGCCGGCTACAATCAGTGGAAAACAAGAGTATCTTGAAAACGTAATCAACAGATATATTTAAGCTGTTATGAACAATAAAAAAGGGCACCGCGAGTGCCCTTTTTTATTTAAATTATACCAACAAATCAAGATACCCCGAAAGGAGCAACTAAAGCCAGTACTTCAGCTTTTGTTAAAGGCTCATCAAACGCTTCTGCCGCGGCACTGAACGAGATGTTTCCGCCAACGCCCGGCAAACTTGTAATCATTACACCCGCCTGATTGACATTATTTTCTGGTGATGCACCGCCGTAATTTCCGTTTGCAGCCGGAACGCCACTATCATTCGAGCTTGTTGTTGTTGCTGCAATCCATGGCTTTAAACTCGGAACACCATTCATTCTGCGCATATAACGAATTTTCGCTGCGTGGCGTGCTTCCACAGCATGAATACCCAGAGCAGCTGTTAATACAACTTTTTCGCCTTTAAGCGCACCAGCCTGACCTTTATAAGCTCTCACACCTGTATCCTCCAAAGCCTGCGCCACTGCAAGGAAGGTCGCATAGTTATTAAAAACATCAGGGAAAGTCCCTCCTGCGGTAAAATCGTAATTTGATTTCTCAGATACCGGAGTTTGATTCAGTGAGGTCAAGACCGATTTTAAAAAGTCTACATGTTTCTTTTCACTATCACGAATCATCACGATAGCATTTCGTTGCTCGCCCGCAGGTATTGCCAAAGTCATGGAAGCATTTCCTCTCAGGTAAAAATTATACTCGAAATGTTCGAGCGTTAAGGCATATTGAAGCACATCAACAATCGCCGAAGGAGTTGCCTGGCCATATGCTTTAGTAAACATAGAACCCAATGCCAGCGGCATCGCTGATAAAGCAATTTTTGAACCCATGTTCAAAAATTCCTTCATCGCATTTCTGCGGGGACTCAAGCGTTCGTAAATCTCGCCGTCTACTTTTTCTATTTCTTCTAAAATATTTACAATGTTCATGATCTTTTAGTTTAAGCGGGTATTGTGGATGGATCAATTTTCGTTTTTATGTATGCTCCTGCGATAGCAAGTACCTGTCCGGGGGTTCGGGCCTTATCTACAGAATTTGCGTCAACTGCATCTCCTAAAAAGCTATTTGGTTCAAGAAGCTCGCGGATTAAGGCCGCATGACGAGCCTCAACAGACACAATTTTTCCGGCTAACAATAAAAAATCAGCGTTCTTCAACAGATAGCCGGCACCGTCGTACGCAGAGACACCCAGATCTTCGAAAGCCTTGGCTGTTCCAAGAACGCTGGCGCGACTTGAAAAATTAATACTGCTGAAATCCACTGTAAGGTTCTTTATCGGAGTAGCACCGTTGGCCGCAATAGCTGCCTTGAAAAATTCGCGGTGTGCGATTTCATGATCTCGAATATCCGTCAACAAAGATGTCTCGGCAGCTGTCATCCCTGAATAGGGAGTCGCTATCACCTGAGTATAAAAGGCGGCTTCTAATTGTTCAAGCGCATAAGCATAATTTAAAATTGCTACATCACCGGCTCCTAAAGATATACCTGGGCCAAAGCCGTTTTCAGGATCATCCGGATTATAGTTACTTTGCTTACAGCCGGCGGCTATCAATGCTATTCCGGCTGCACCTGCTCCGGCATACTTCAAAAAAGAGCGGCGCTGTACTTTCCTCGCTAAGAACTCCCCTTCTGGCAAGGAAGTTTCTTCGTTTTGAATAATTGAATTTTCCATAAAATCTATTTTTGGTTAAAACTGTTTCAATAACCTACGAGGAGACTTATGGACTTGGATTTTATTTTCTGATTATTTTTAAAAAAAATAAAAT
>CBIHLM010000047.1:0-36604 GCA_966210515.1 uncultured Pedobacter sp. | reverse complement strand
TATATGGATGAAACTGAGGTAGCGAATGTAGACTGGCTGGAATACCTGTATTGGATCAAAAGAACTTTTCCCGAGGATCAAGAATATTATTACAATGCCTTACCTGACAGCTTAGTTTGGCGTCGACCGCTTTCGTATAATGAGCCTTATGTAAATAATTATATGCGCCACCCTGCTTTCCAGGACTATCCGGTGGTGGGTGTGAGTTGGGAACAAGCGAATGCTTATGCCGAATGGCGCACAGATCGTGTTAACGAAAACATTTTACGCGAAAGAGGCATACTGGTAGATTACAAAACTTTGGCTGGCGGCGGAAAAGGAAAATCTGCGGGAACAGCTTCAGCTTCCAGCGAGCCGTTTAACTCGGATATATATCTAAACGGACAGTATCGTGGTGAAGGCATAGATGGTAAAAAAATGCCCAAAGATCTAAACCCGTCTGCTGCTGCAGAAGGTAAAGGAGGAGCACGCAGGCCTGTCAGACTTGAAGACGGGATATTAAAACAGCCTTATCGCTTACCAACAGAAGCAGAGTGGGAATATGCCGCTTTATCACTTGCAGGTAACACAGAATTTGAAAACATTGAAGACGGCAAGATTTATCCCTGGAACGGTCTTGGTGTCAGGTCTAATAAAAAGAAAACTCAAGGTTTGATTTTAGCCAACTTTAAACGTGGTAATGGTGATAACATGGGTACGGGTGGTTATTTGAATGATAAATTCGAAATTACCGGACCAGTTACGGCATTTATGCCGAATGACTTTGGATTATATAATATGGCTGGAAATGTTGCCGAATGGACTTTCGACACGTACAGAAAGTTATCATTTGAAGATGTTGATGATTTCAACCCCTTCAGAGGTAATCAGTATGTCGATAAACGTCTGGAAGATAAATCTAAAGGCATTTATGCTAAAGATAAATACGGTCGACCGATAAAAGATCCTGCACCATCCAGAAAGAAACAAACGTGGGCAGAATTAAACGGAACGGTAGATAGCGCTGCTCTGAATTCATCCATTGCAGGAAAAGCTTACAATCCTGACTTTAGGGGTCATGTTGACACTGTAAATCAAGATCTTTATGGTGTTACGACTCTTGTGAATGATCGTTCGAAAGTTTATAAGGGAGGTTCATGGAACGACAGGGCGTACTGGTTGAATCCAGGCACCCGCCGCTTTATGCAACAGGATGAAACCAGTGCAGAAATAGGTTTCCGTTGCGCAATGAGTATGGTTGGTTCGGCAGAGATTAGCTCTAAAGGAAAACCTCAGTTCTCTCAACCGGCTTCAAAAGCACCTAAGAAGATCAGATAGAAAAATTGATAATACCTTAAAAAGGGGAAAATGTTAATTCATTTTCCCCTTTTCTTTGAATAGGCTATTCTGTTTGGGAGGATTATTTCCCCATTAAAAATATGCGCCTTTTGAAAGATAATTTTTTACGTAGTCTTCAACGCCTGCTTCTAAACTTAAAAAAGGCTTGTGGTAGCCGATGGAGGCTAATTTATCCATTTTCGCTTCAGTAAAATACTGATATTTATCCCGTATGTCCTCGGGCGTGGGAATGAACGTGATATTCGGTTCTTTTCCCAGCGCTTTAAACGTATTTTTTGCCAAATCCAGAAAGGTTCTTGCCTTACCTGAGCCAAGATTGTAAATCCCTGAATCTTTGCGATGATGCATTAAAAAATACATCACGTCGATCACGTCCTTTACGTATACGAAATCACGCATTTGCTCCCCGTCTTTAAAATCCGGATTGTGAGACTGAAACAATTTCATTTCTCCCGATTTCATTATCTGGTTGTAGGTATGAAATATCACTGAAGCCATTCGGCCTTTATGATATTCATTCGGACCGTATACATTAAAAAATTTCAGACCCGCCCAAAAGAAAGGTTTACGTGGCTGCTTAACCGCCCAAATGTCAAAATCGTTTTTTGAATCGCCGTAAGGGTTAAGCGGCTTTAATTTCTCAAGTGTAGATTCATCATCATCATACCCATGTTCGCCCAAACCGTATGTGGCTGCAGAGGAAGCGTAAACCAAAGGTAATCCAAACTCATTACAGGTATTCCAAACCTCTTTTGTATACTCCAGGTTTAGTCTGTTTAACAACTCGTAATCAAATTCTGTCGTGTCGGTTCGGGCTCCTAAATGAAATACAAATTGCACATGAAGATGATTCTCTTTCAACCACTCAAAAAATTCACCCCGCTCCACTTGTTTTGAGAATCGCTTCCCTTCAAAATTCTTGTTTTGTTGATCATCCGAAAAATCGTCGACCAAAACCAAATCAAAATAGCCTTCGCTATTTAACTTTTCTACTAAACAACTTCCTATAAAGCCAGCTGCGCCTGTAATAATTATCATAAGTTCAATAATCCTTTGAAAGGAGAATGATTTAAAAATAAGTCCTTTTTAACTTCCGGAATTACACCTAAACTCCGGGCTTTTTCAAAAAGATGTTCTATTGCTTTGCGTCCTTCCTGCCCCAAATCTATGGAATATTTATTCACATAGAGGCCGATATGTTTATACATTACGGCTTCATCCATTTCCTGAGCATGAGAACGGATAAAATCTTTAGCCGACTTCGGATTAGCAAAAGCAAACTCTACGCTGCGCTGTAATACACGATTTACTTTTAATTTTGCTTCCTCCGGCAATTCGCGTTTTATAACTATACCACCTAAAGGGATTGCACCTCCTGTTTCCGCCTCCCAGTATTCACCCAAATCCATAACCTTATGCAAGCCTTTTTCCTCGTAAGTGAAGCGGTTTTCGTGAATAATCAGCCCGAGGTCAATTTCATCATTCATCAAAGCATTCTCTATCTCAGAGAAAAGCATCTCAACTTTATTAGTAAGTGTCGGATATGCCAAACTCAGAAGAAAGTTGGCTGTTGTATATTTTCCCGGAATTCCAACCCGCACATCCGCGGGAAGCTGCGTGGGGTTAAACTCTGATTTAGAAATTAATATCGGCCCTACTCCAAAGCCTAATGCACTTCCTGTATCTAATAATGCATAATTATCGGCAACATAAGCAAATGCATGAAAACTAAGTTTTGAAATATCAAGTTCGCTATTTAGGGCCTTCTGGTTTAGAGTTTCTACATCATCATAAAAAACTTCGAAGTCCAGCCCTTCAGTATCAACTTTTTTATGGATTAAGGCGTCAAATATGAATGTATCGTTTGGACAGGGAGAAAACCCTAATGTTAATTTCATTTCAGATTTTTTAATACGTCTATTAATGTAACGTTCAAATTCTTTATGGCAAGATCAATGTTCCAGTTGCCCCGATTGCGTCGCTCAACATAATTAGAAATGGCCCGGATCTGGAGACAAGGCAAATTTACTTCATTACAGGCATAGAAAAATGCAGCCCCCTCCATACTCTCTGTTTGAGGATTTAAACGCTCGACTATTTTGTAAATACTTTCATCGTTACCGTGAATTTTATTTACCGTAATTGATCGAACTTGTTTAACAGATACAAGGCTGCCTTTATAAAGATGGAGTGGTTTTATACTTGATTTTCCAAAACCGAGTTCATCTATGGATAAAAAATCCTCTCCATCCTCCGCTCCCAGCTCTGAAAAACAGTCTAACGAAACCCAAACTACCTCTCCGATTTTTAAAGATCGATCGAACGCTCCCGCGATGCCGCCATTAATCGCCAAATCGTATTCCGTCAGAGCTAATGCACTCCCTAAAGCAAAAGAAGTCGCAGTCATTCCAACGCCTGTAATAAGCACATGAATGACGTTTCCATTCGAAGATCCGGCATTTTCTAAGCTGTTTATATAAGAAAATGTTGGCTCAATTTCTGATTCGGTGGCTGCAACGAGCAGTATTTTCATGTCGCAATTTACAAAATGCAGATATTTGAATTGCCATGCTTGGGTACAGTTTAAGTATATTTGTCACTTTAAGTACAAAAAATGATATACATTACACGCAGAGAACGATTTAATGCTGCGCATAAATTATTCAGAGAGGAATGGAGCAACGAAGAAAACATGGAGGTTTTTGGCAAGTGCTCGAATCCAAATTGGCATGGCCATAATTATGAACTTTACGTAACCGTAAAAGGGCAAGTAGACCCCACAACAGGGTTCGTAATAGATCTGAAAGTGCTCAAGCAAATTATCCTCAACTATGTTACCGACAAGCTTGATCATAAAAACGTCAACCTGGATGTGGATTTCATGAAAGGCAAAATGGCTTCAACAGAAGTACTGGCTATAGAAATTTTCAACCAGTTAAAACCCCATATCGAAGCTTTAGGAGCGCGAATGCATAAAATTAAACTCTGCGAAACAGAAAACAACTTTGTGGAGTACTTTGGCGAATAGCATTTAAAAATGAAAGAAGACCAGATAAATCAAACTGCTGAAGGCAATGAACTCGATGGTTATCATAAAATCGATCGCTACAATCAGGAAAAGCTTGACCGCATCGGCAGCCATTACAGCCAAATATTAAGCGATATAGGCGAGGACCCATCCCGTGAAGGGCTGGTAAAAACTCCCGAACGTGTTGCTAAAGCACTGCAATTTCTAACTCATGGTTATGACCTGAAACCTGAGCAGATATTAAAAAGTGCAATGTTTAAGGAAGAATACAGTCAGATGGTGGTTGTAAAAGACATTGAGGTTTATTCAATGTGCGAACATCATATGCTGCCATTTTTTGGGAAAGCCCATGTTGCATATATACCTAATGGCCACATTGTGGGCTTAAGTAAAATCCCGAGGGTTGTTGATGCATATTCAAGAAGACTTCAGGTACAAGAGCGCTTAACCAATGAAATCAGAGATTGTATACAAAGTACCTTAGAGCCAATGGGGGTTGCGGTTGTAATTGAGTGTAAACATCTTTGTATGTCTATGCGTGGGATACAAAAGCAAAACTCGGTAACAACCACTTCTGCTTTTACCGGCGCTTTTGAGAATGAAAAAACCAGGGCAGAGTTTTTACGATTAATAACGGCTAGCTTAGATTAATTTTCCACTAAGTGTTATAGATTTACCACAAAATTTAATAAAACCACAAAACGCTGCGGCTATAAGTAAACCACAGCGTTTTATTGCAACAAACCTTAGCTTAAAAAATGAAAGCATATATATTTCCGGGACAAGGAGCACAATTCCCAGGCATGGGTAAAGATCTTTACGAGCACTCTGACAGAGCAAAAGAGCTTTTCGAGAAAGCAAATGAGATATTAGGATTCAGAATTACTGACATTATGTTTAATGGAACTGAAGAGGACCTTAAACAAACCAATGTTACCCAACCGGCAATTTTTCTTCATTCGGTGATTTTAGCCGATTCTCTTGGTAAAGATTTTAAACCGGATATGGTTGCAGGTCACTCTTTGGGAGAATTTTCAGCTTTAGTTGCTGCAGGCGCTTTATCATTTGAAGATGGGTTAAAATTAGTTGCTGCGCGTGCGAATGCAATGCAAAAGGCCTGTGAAATTCAACCCTCGACCATGGCTGCAATTTTAGGTTTGGATGATTTTACGGTGGAAGACGTTTGCCAGATGGTTAGTGAGATTGTGGTTCCCGCAAATTACAACTGTCCCGGACAATTAGTTATATCGGGAAGCATTGAGGGAATAGATAAAGCCTGCGCTTTATTAACTGAGCGTGGCGCAAAAAGAGCTTTAAAGCTGAACGTGGGTGGGGCTTTCCATTCGCCTTTAATGGAGGCCGCAAGAGCCGCATTGGAATCTGCTATTGATTCGACAGATATTAAGACACCGGTTTGTCCCGTTTATCAAAATATAGATGCAAAGCCATATACAGATCCTGCGAGCATTAAGCATAATTTAAGTGCGCAGTTGACGGGAGCTGTTAGATGGACACAAACCGTGCAAAAAATGCTTGAAGACGGTGCGACTTCGTTTACAGAGGTAGGCCCAGGAAATGTATTACAAGGTTTAGTAAAAAAAGTTGACAGAGCGGTTGAAACTAAAAGCGCTACTCTTAGTTAGCTGTTACATAAGGATGAGCTGTTAAGCCATCCCTCTACATTTTAAAAAACGCTTTTTATTTGTGAGTGCTACCTTCAAAATAAGGCTTTTACTTTTTATGCTTACGGTGAGTTTCGCCGTAACAGCCATTACTGTGAACTTTACTTTTGATAAAGAAGAAGTATTAGAGTTTGACGGGAAAACCGTTGAAGAAAATCTTCACCGGAAAGAAAGGTTCATCAAACAGTTTTTAAACGGACCAAACTTCGACTCCCTACGCACCATTCATAATTATCCCAATAAGGCAATAAACCTATTAACAAACTTCAGTGAAGACCGCAATATTTTCCTGTACACTTATTTTAATCATCAACTAAATCTTTGGGGTTCTACAAGGATAGCTCCGGTAACTGACGCAGGATTAAAAGAAGGTAGCAATTTACTTATTACAGAGAATGGTTATTACGAGGCTATTAAGCGAACTTCGGGAAGCTTCTCTGCTTTAGCAATTATTCCGCTAAAAGCTGAATATAATTATCAAAACCGGCATTTAAAAAATGACTTCTCGCCAGATTTAATCAAAGAAAACAACATCGAAATAGCCTCTATTAACGACCGGGACACCTATAATATCCGGAATATAGATAGCAAATACTTGTTTTCTGTGAAATTAAAATCGGCCATTACTAATTCATTCTATTCAGAATTAGAATTATGGCTCTGGATTATTTCTGTGGTTTTGGGCACTGTATTTATCAATTATCTGTGCATATCGATAGCCAACCACGGATTTGTCAAATCTGCGGTGCTTATCTTTTTTCTGTATTTTCTGGCCTTGCGTCTGCTTACGCTGGAATATGCGTGGATAGATACCTATTTCAACCTTCCACTTTTTGACACCAGGCATTTCAGCGCCGGATATTTTTTCCCCTCTCTGGGAGACTTTTTATTGAATGCCATTATGGTAAGCTGGTTTTTGGCCTTCATATACAGTTATCGTTACGAGATTCAACTTTCTGAAAAGCCGATATCAAAAATCGGCGGAGCTTTGATTTTCGTTTTACTGGGTGTAATAATTTATTTAATTGCTTACCAACACAATGAGATTTTTTATCAGCTAATTACTCTTTCGGATATAAATTTTGATGTCACCAATATTCTTAATCTTAATCGATATAGCTGGCTTGGCATCCTTTTGATGTGTATTGCAATTTTTAATATTTATCTGCTATTAGAAACTGTACTTGTACTTGGAGAGCAATTGCCTCTAACGAACAAAGAACGCTTCAGAATTTTCACTTTAGGAATATCACTCATTTTTATAGTCACTGCAATATTTAGCGGATTCAATATTTTTCTGATATTTTTTGCGATAATTATTTACCTAAGAGGCTGGTCCTTTTATTACAAAAATCATAACTATAAGCTCGCGATTTTCCTGTTCAGCTTATTGCTGTATTCTATCATAGCATCAATAAAACTTTCGGCGTTTCAATTCATTAAGGAAAGAGAAGATAGAAAAGTTCTGGCAGAAAAAATTCAGACCGCTGACGATCCAAATGCTGTTCTATTATTTTTTTCGGTTGAACAAGCATTATTGAACGATGAATTTTTGATTCAGTTCTTCAAAGCTCAGCCGAATAAAAAATCAATTATTCAACATAAGTTACGCCACTCATACTTCGATGGCTATCTGTCAAGATATGAAATCAATGCGCTGCCATTTACGACAGAACAGAAATCTTTCTTCGGGGACAGCACTAGTTTAGACAGTTTTAAAAACCTCGTTCTAAAAGGTTCTATTAAGGTTTCTGAATATTTTTACCGGGTAAATAATACGTTCGGATATCAAAATTATTTTGCGCTTTTACCCATATGGGAAAAGGATAGACAACTTGGCACCCTGGTTATTCAACTCAAAGCTAAGACGTTTGAAGATCCCGCGTCTTTTCCTGAGATACTTGTTGATGGTAAAATAAGCGCAAATCCTGAGTTAAACGATTATTCGTTTGCGTTTTATCGAAACGGCAAACTTCTGAATCAAAAGGGAGATTACAATTACGGCCTTGTAAATAAAGACTTCAAAGGCAAAAAAAAGGAATTCCTATTTGTCGAGCGCCAAGGTTACAACCACCTGGTTTATCAGCCCAATGAAAGTAAACTAGTTGTTGTTAGTCGGCCGAGCACAACCCCCGTCATGCAGTTGTCATCAGTTTCATTTCTGTTCCTGGTGCTCATTACTTTTTCTGTAATTCTGGTAATAATACATCAATTATGGGTTGTTTTTCACGACGATAATTTCCGTCTCCATAATTATAGCTGGGATTATTTATTATCACGAAATAGAATATTATATAAAACAAGAATTCAGGCATCAATGGTGCTTGCAATTATTTTCACACTAATTGTTGTAGGTGGTATAACTTATTTCAGCATTGGCAATCAGTTCAGAACGCAGCAAGAAGAGGATTTGCTTGCTCGTGCAACGAGAATTAGTGAAGCCCTTGAAAATAACGATAATTATAATTCCACACAATTAACCACTAATGAATCACTGCTAAACTCGTTTGCAGATTTAAATGCAACTGATTTGAATTTATATGATTTAAGTGGCAGGCTAATCTTCTCTACTCAACCCAAAATTTACGATCTGGGTTTAATAGAACCAAGAATGACTAAGGTTGCGTTCATCTATTTAAGTAAATATTTACGCTCCGAAATTTTATCCCATGAAAAGATCGGCAAGATGAAATATATCGCTGCCTACAAGCCTCTGCGAAACAAAAATAATGAAGCTATTGCGTATCTAAGTCTTCCCCACTTTTCTAACGAAAAAGAATACGAACTAAGAATCGGATCGTTTTTAAATGCATTAATTAATGTTTATGCTCTGGTTTTATTAGTTATTGCATTATTCGGAATCTTCCTGGCCAATCAAATTACTCATCCGCTTTCCCTGGTAGCAAAAAATCTGAGCGAAATTTCTATCGGACATAAGCACGAGCCTATTTACTGGAAAAGTAATGATGAGATTGGTTCATTAATTCAGGAATATAATAAGATGATAGGAGCATTAGAAGAAAGTGCTCAAAAATTGGCCAGATCTGAACGTGAAAGTGCATGGAGAGAGATGGCGAAACAAGTGGCTCATGAAATTAAAAACCCACTAACACCGCTAAAATTAGGTGTACAACTCCTCGATAAATCATGGAGAGAGAAAGACCCAAATTTTGAGAAAAAGTTTGAAAAGTTTAGTAAGTCTTTTATCGAGCAGATAGATAGCTTGAGCCTTATCGCTTCGGAATTTTCGAATTTCGCTAAAATGCCAGACACCCCATTCGAAAACGTGGACCTTGTTAAACTGATCGAAAAAACAATTAACGTTTTTGATCAAACCGAGGATCTGGAGATAGTTTATACCGTAAACACCGAAAAGGATATAATTGTACGGGGAGGGAAAGACCATCTGTTAAGGATTTTTAACAATCTGGTAAAGAATGCGATTGAAGCGATACCTGATTTTAGAAAAGGAAAGATTCAAATTACTCTGGAAGAAAAGGGCAATAACGTTTTAGTGAAAATTTCAGATAACGGCAAAGGAATACCCGAGAAACTGCAGGAAAGCATATTCAACCACAACTTTACTACCAAAAGCTCAGGAACAGGACTGGGGCTGGCTTTTGTAAAACAAGCAGTTGAAAATATGTATGGCTCTATAGAATTTGAAACAGAGCCGAACAAGGGAACAACTTTTTATATTACACTACCCCTGGCTACCTAAATAGGTGCTGAGAAAAAAGGTGGAGAAGATAAAAACATGCGCAGCAAAAAAACGGTGCCGTTTAGTGATCAGGATCTTAACACCAGAGGCATAAAAGATTTTATTTTAGCGTAATAGAGCTTTTCCCCATCGTGTACCCATCAGCGTACAGCACAATAGTGTAGTTCCCTTTCTGGAAACTAGAAGGATTCGTCCAGTCGATGTTGTAAACCTTACCATCGTTAGCAAATTCAATCGCAGTTTTATAAGTGTACTGCAACTCCTCGCCATCAGATGCAAAAAGACTGCTATTATCGGAGACAATAAGATTTCCACTAGGGTCTATAATCCTCATATAAACATCATGCATACCTTTTGCTGCGATCGGGTTATCGGCAGCTGTAAAACTCACCCGTAATTTCTTTGCAGAATTGGCACGGTTTACATCAGTTTCTTTGCCACTGTTTTTTACTTTTAATGATGTAACTGCAATGTTTGCAACTTTCAAGGCAGAAGCCACCTGTACCTTAGAACTGAGCTCGGTATTCTTTTGTTCCAGCTCTGTTGCTTTTGCCGTTACGTTTCCCACAGTCGTTTTCAAACTGTCGCGCTCGACTGACAGAGCTTTGTTCTCTCTCTTCAAGACATCGATATCTGCTGTATACTTATTTACAAAATATTTCAATCGCTTTACTTCTTCCTGAGCTTTAGCTAACTGGCCTTGTGTCAACTGGCCTTTTTGAAGCTGCTCTCGCAGTTCAGAAATTTTCTGTCTGGCTAAATCCTGCTCCTCCTGCATGTTTGCGGTAAGCTGCACATTAGCATTGGTGGCCTTATCCAGTTCGGCTTCGATCTTATCAATTTCGACTTCCATCCGGGATTTTTCGTCTGTAATAGTTACAATGCGCTCGTTCGCTTTTTTATCTCTAAAAAAAAGGTACGCGTTAGTACCCAGCAGAGCGACAATTACAACTATTAGAAAATAAATTTTATTGGAATCTCTTTTTGGGGCTTGATCAGGATAAGTATTTTCCATGTTACGGAATGAATTAATGAAAGGGTTAGTAAAAAGTTTTTAAAAATGCTCTTATGCTTTGTATAACTTTTAAACGGATAAATTATTGCATTTAAATTACAAACCGGGGCCACATTTAAAGCAAATATAATATTTTATCGATAAGCGAAACGCCCATTTCAACGTCAGATGATTTTAAAAAATCAATTTTAAGATAATAAAACTCGCGTCGTGTTGTTACTTAAGTATCTTTGCACTTATAAAGCACTATGTCTAATAAAATTATATTTACCTCCCTTTTGTTTGGTTTTTTATGTTCAATTGCGATAAAAGCCGCTGCAGACGAAATCCCAAAAAAGAGAGAATTCAGAGGCGTTTGGGTAGCAACTGTAACCAATATAGACTGGCCCAGTAAACCGGGCTTGCATTCGGGGATTCAACAACAAGAGTTACTGCGAATTTTTGACGAGCACGAAAGGTCGGGAATAAATGCCATTATGTTTCAGATACGTCCAACTACGGATGCTTTTTATTTTAAGGGAAGAGAGCTCTGGAGCAAGTGGTTAACAGGAGAGCAAGGCTTGGCGCCATTTCCATTTTACGATCCACTTGAGTTTGCCATTAAAGAAGCGCATAAAAGAGGTATGGAATTGCATGCATGGTTTAATCCTTATCGTGCAGCATTCAGTTTATCAGAAAAGGAAGTAAACCCTCAGCATATTACAAGGCAAAAGCCTCACTGGTTTTTTAATTACGGTGGAAAAAAGCTTTTTAATCCGGGTCTTCCCGAAGTCCGTGCGTACATTGTGCAGGTGATTATGGACGTAGTTAGGAACTACGACATAGACGGAGTTCATTTTGACGATTATTTTTACCCTTACCCTGAAAGCGGACGATCATTACCGGATACCGAGGCTTACATAAAGTACGGAAGAGACTTTAAAAATATAACAGAGTGGAGAAGAAGCAACGTTGATTCTCTTATCTACAAATTAAATGACAGCATCCACGCTGCGAAAAAATATGTAAAGTTTGGAATAAGTCCGTTTGGAATTTGGAAGAACAAAAGTCAGGACCCTGAAGGGTCGCTTACAAATGGCGGTTCTTCATACATCGAATTATATGCAGACACAAGAAAGTGGCTGCAACAAGGATGGATCGACTATATAAATCCTCAGATTTACTGGCCCAATCAGCATCGCCTTGCTCCGTTTGAAAATCTGCTCGAATGGTGGAGCAATAATGCTTATGGGAGGCACCTATATATAGGCCAGGCTGCTTATCGCGCAGCGGAAAAAGTGCAGGGTTTTAATAACCGCGGAGAACTTCCGAATCAGGTTAGAGCCCTCAGAAACAATAGCCGCGTTCAGGGAAGTGTCTATTTTAGCTCAAAATCGTTGACAAGTAACCTTGCTGGATTTCGTGACTCGCTGCGAACTGATTTATATAAATATCCGGCCTTGCAACCGGCAATGCTATGGATCGATGATATTGCTCCTCAATCGCCCTTGTTACTTACAGCATTTGTGCTATATCCTAATACGGTACAGTTAAAATGGGATGAGCCTTTAACAGCGCGTGATGGAGACACTGCTTACGGTTATGTGGTTTATCGATTTAAAGCAGGCGAAGATCTCAACTTCCAGGATGCTTCTAAAATCATAAAAATTAGCTTTGACAATACCACCCGAATATACATCGACAAGACCGCACAAAAAGGAGTTCAATACAATTATTTCGTCACTGCGATCGACAGATTAAAAAATGAAAGTCTTCCTTCAAATACGGCGCATGCCTATATTCCATAGATTTATTTCCCCATACGAAAGACCCCCTCTCTTTATTCGGAATTATTTTCAGCCATAGTTAAATAGGATAAAATTATAATTTATTTTAATCCTATTTAATTGAAAACAAAAACGTTTTCATACGATTCGTGTTAAATATTGTACAAAAACAAATGAATCAATGAAACGTGTACCTGAAAATCTACTTGTGTTTTCCCATCTCAGATGGGATTTTGTATTCCAGCGCCCTCAACACCTATTGACCAGATTCTCCAAAGAGTTTAACGTATATTTTCTTGAAGAGCCGATTCATGATGTTCCGGAAAGCGAAGATAGCTACCTTTCCATCAGCAAGCGCTCTGATAAATTATGGGTACTAGTTCCGCATCTGCCAATGGGGATAAACAAAAAAGAAAGCTTAAAAATTCAAAAAGAAACCCTTAAATCGTTTCTTGCTAATAAATCACTATCGGATTTCATTTTCTGGTACTATACACCAATGGCCTTGGAGTTTTCCGGAGACTATAATCCTGATATAATTATTTACGACTGTATGGACGAACTTTCTGCATTTAAATATGCTCCGTCCGAATTAGTACACCTTGAAAAAGAGCTGTTAACCCGGGCAGATGTAGTATTTACAGGTGGCCATTCCTTATATGAGGCAAAAAAACACCAGCATCAAAATATCTACCCTTTTCCAAGCAGCATTGATAAGGCTCATTTCGGAAAAGCCCGTAAAAATCTTAAACAACCGGCGGACCAAAAAAACATCACCGGAACAAAGTTTGGCTTTTATGGTGTAATTGACGAGCGCTTTGATTATGAATTAATTGGCAATGCAGCTACCTTGCGTCCGGATTGGCAGTTCATCTTAATTGGACCTACTGTAAAAATCGACCCTACAATACTACCGAAAAACAAGAATATTCATTACCTGGGCGGAAAGTCATATGACGAACTTCCGGCCTATTTAGCGGGATGGGACATAGCAATGATTCCATTTTTACTTAATGAATCAACCCGGTATATAAGTCCGACAAAAACACCTGAGTACCTGTCTGCTGGTATTCCGGTGATTTCAACACCCATACGTGACGTAGTAAACCCTTATGGTAAAAAGAATTTGGTTAGCATAGTATCAAATGCAGAAGAGTTCGTAAAAGCAGCGGAAATTACCCTATCAGCACCTACAAAAGAATGGCTGGCAGAAGTTGATGTGTTCCTTGCAAAAAAATCCTGGGACCAAACAGCATCGGATATGATGGATTTGATACGTAAAGCGATGGGCAGAAAAGTTTCTGTGCCGCTCAGTGCTTAAACAAACAATCTATGCGTACGATTACAGATGTTGAGATCTGGGCAGGTATTGAATGTACTATCAACCGTGTTAAAGACTCATATTTTGATCAACTTAAATTTGCCGGGCATTATAACCGCAAAACTGATATTGATCTTATTGCAGATCTAGGAATAAAGAAACTAAGATATCCGGTACTTTGGGAAAAACACCAGCCGAAGGCAGATACTGAGATTGACTGGTCTGGAACTGAAACTTCATTCAAGCGACTAAAGGAACTCGGCATCGAACCCATCGCAGGATTGGTGCATCATGGCAGCGGTCCGGGCTATGCTCCGATCGATAGTGATATATTTGCAACAAGCCTTGCTAAATACGCATCAAAAGTTGCCCGAAAGTTTCCATGGTTGAAATATTACACGCCAATAAACGAACCGTTAACAACGGCCAGGTTTTGTGGTCTATACGGCTTTTGGTATCCGCATTTAAAATCGGACCAATCGTTTATACGTTTGCTGCTTAACGAAACGAAGGCTACTATTCTGTCTATGCGAGCCATCCGGGAAATAAACCCTGAGGCGCAACTAATTCAAACTGAAGATCTTGGCAAGACTTATAGTACACCCTTACTGAAGTACCAGGCAGACTTTGAAAATAAACGTCGTTGGCTTAGCTTTGATTTGCTACTGGGAAGAGTTAACAAAAAACATCCCTTATGGAGCTACCTTATTAATAAAGGCAACATAAGCGAGGAAGAGCTTCGATTCTTTTTAGATAATCCATGTCCGCCTGATTTACTGGGATTTAATTACTACATAACCTCGGAAAGGTTTATTGACGAAAATGTATTTAAATATCCATCGCATACCCGTGGTGGAAACGCCAAACATAACTATGCAGACGTAGAAGCCGTTAGAGTAGACTTAGAAACCAAAACCGGGCCTCATAAGCTTTTAAAAGAAGCCTGGGATTATTTTAAGATACCGATAGCAATAACTGAAGTGCATTTAGGCTGTACCCGTGATGAGCAATTGCGCTGGGTAAAAGAAATCTGGGAAACAAGCCTCAAACTAAAATCAGAGGGTGTAGAAATAAAGGCCATTACAGCCTGGGCTGTAATGGGGTCGTATGGATGGAGCGAACTGCTTACAAAACCGAACGGCAAATATGAGACGGGGGTATTTGACTTAAGTAACGGGCAGCCTCGCCCTACTGCTTTAGCACGGATGATTAAATCTCTTTCGAAAGGGGAAGAGTTTAAACACCCGGTGTTAGAAAGCAAAGGATGGTGGAAAAAGGATATCCGCGTTTTATACTTCAGAAACAATATTCGCAAGATAAGCTCGGAAATAAAAACATCTCAGCCGTTATTAATTCTCGGCAAGACCGGAACTTTAGGAAATGCCTTTGCAAAGGTATGTGAGCATCGGGGAATCTATTATCAATTATTAGACAGAAACGATCTCAATCTTGCCGATCCCGCTCATATTGAAACCGTAATAGCCGAAAAGCGGCCATGGGCAATTGTAAATGCGGCAGGATTTGTACGTGTCGACGATGCAGAAACAGAATATGCTAATTGTTATGCCGCCAATACACAAGGGCCGGCAAATCTTGCCAATATTTCATCAAAATATAATTTTAAGCTATTAACATTTTCATCCGACCTGGTATTTGACGGTTCGAAGGGCAAATCGTATATCGAGAGTGATCCCAAATCTCCGTTGAATATTTACGGCAAGAGCAAAGCCAGAGCGGAAGACTATGTTTTAAAACAGGACCCTTCGGCTTTGATCATCAGAACAAGCGCTTTTTTCGGCCCCTGGGATAATTATAATTTTGTGACGAGTGTGTTATCCTCATTGAAAAACCAACAATTTGTAAAAGTTGCTAACGACGTCTTAATTTCTCCTACTTATATACCAGATCTTGTAAATACAAGCCTTGATCTGTTATTAGACGATGAATACGGAATCTGGCACCTCGCTAATAAAGGCGAAATAACATGGGCCTCTTTGGCAATGCAGGTTGCAAAAAGAGGTGGTTTCGATATGAAACTAATTAACCCTGCCCCACTTTCAGAATTCAATTACGCTGCGAAAAGGCCTGTTTACAGCGTACTGGGAAGCGAAAAGGGACTTCTAATGCCCGAAATAAATCATGCTTTAGACCGATATTTCTTTGAACGGCAAGTTTCCGACGATTCAAATGACATTGTTATAAACTCTAAAGCGGGATAGTTCGACAAGTGTCAATATCCCCGGAGGCTATCAGCTTTTACCTGTGTAATTCTACTAACTTACAGGCCGCTCTACCGACTTCTGTAACAGCTGCATTAATTCATTCAGATTCACGGGTTTAGAAATATAATCATCCATCCCCGCCGCTAAGCATGCTGATCGGTCTTCCTCCATGGCATTAGCCGTCATAGCGATAATCAGGGGCTGTACAGCATACGTTTGCCTGATGGCTTTCGTAGCCTCAAACCCATCCATCTCGGGCATTTGGATGTCCATAAAAATCAATTCAAAGTATTTTTTGTCGAGCATTTGAAGCGCCTCCCTTCCATTGTTAGCAAGCGCGGGGTTATATCCCAATTTAGTTAGCACTTTTAGAATAAGCTTCTGATTTATTATATTATCCTCAACGACTAATATCGAAAAAGGGAACTTCGCAGCAAAATCATCCGATAAGGTTTTAGCATGCGGCGTGTCGACCGTTGCAGTTACTCCATTTTTTAAAACCTGTTGAAGCATTAAAAATAAACTACTCTGTTTTACCGGCTTGGTTAAAATTGCAGAAAATATATGCCCGTATTTTTTCTTGGTTTCATCGCCAATTGAGCTTAACAATACAATAGGCAATGAGGGCTTTAACTCTTTTATCCTTTGACTTAACTCCACCCCATCCATTTGCGGCATTTGCATGTCGGATATAACCAGGTCAAATTCCGTTTCGCATAAAACATCCAAAGCCTCTTTAGCCGATAAAACCGCGTAAGGAACCAACTTCCACTGCTCTAGTTGAATTTTTATAATTTTTAAATTGGTTTTGTTATCATCTACCACCAACACCTTTTTACCTTCACATCCGCCTAAATCTAATTGCGTATATTTTCGGGAGGAGTTATCGTGGATTTGACATTTGATGTTAAAATTAAAGGAGGAGCCTGAACCAAACTTACTTTCGACCTCTATTTTTCCGCCCAGAAGATCAACAAGTCGTTCGGTTATTACCAGCCCTAAACCACTTCCTCCATATTTACGAGTTGTGGAAGAATCTACCTGAGAAAAAGCTTTGAACAATTTTGGCAATTTATCTTCAGAAATACCTATTCCTGAATCTCTCACCTCAAATCCAAGTTCGATCTCATTTTCAGAAATCTGATTTAGAAGTCGAACAGCTACAAAGATCTCACCGCTTTTAGTAAACTTTATTGCATTCCCCACAAGGTTTAGAAGTATCTGCTTCAATCTTAAACTATCAGAGATGACCTGTACAGGTATGCGATGATCGATTTGATATATCAGATCAAGTCCGAACTGCGACGCTTTAGTGGTAAATATATCTAAGACCTCTTCAATACATTTTCTCAGATCAAAATCGTGCAGGTCGAGTTCCATACTCCCCGACTCAATTTTTGAGAAATCCAGAATGTCATTAATAACATTCAACAAAGCTTCGCCGCTTGTCTTGATTATTTCTGCATATTCCCGTTGTTCTGGGTTAAGATCGGTCTCGCATAGTAAGGATGACATTCCAAGCACACCATTCATAGGTGTTCTTATCTCATGGCTCATTGTAGCCAAAAAAGTACTTTTTGCCTGATTAGCCCGGTCTGCTTCCTCCCGTGCCTTCTGCTCCTGTTCTTTTTGAAATTGCAGCTCTTCGGATTTACTTAATAACTCTTCAGCCTGTATTTGAAGCTCCTCTGATTGTGATTGAAGTTCCTCTGATTGTTCCTGAAGTTCATCATTTAATATCTGCAGGCTTTTTGATTGTTCCAGTATTTCTTCGGTACGTTCAGCAACTTGTTTTTCAAGCTCAACTTTTTTGGCTTCAATAGACCTTACCCTTAGAAGATAAATCATGTATATTACTCCAAAAAACAATATAATCGAGAGTACTCTAAACCACCATGTCATATAAAAAGGTGGAGTTATAATCATTTTAAGGCTTGTTCCCGTCTCATTCCACACCCCATCATTATTACTCGCCTTTACTCTCAATATATACTCGCCAGGATTTAAATTAGTGTATATAGCCTTTCTCTCAGAGCCTATGTAATTCCAGTCGTTATCAAAACCTTCGAGCATATATGCATACTGGTTCTGAGAGCTGATTGTAAAATCAAGTGCCGTAAATTCAAATGTAATGACCGATTGATCATAGGACAATACTAGTTCGCGGGTTTCGGCAATGTGCTGCTTTAATGGAGAATCCTTGGCGCCGATAATCACAGGTTTATTAAAAAGCTGGAATCCGGTTATCTGCACACGCGGTGGGTTATGGTTTTCTTTTAATAAAGCTGGATTGAAATGGTTAAATCCATTTATACCTCCAAATAATATCTCGCCCCTTCTTGTCAGAAGGCCCGCACCTGGCGAAAACTCCATACTTTGAAGTTCATTTGAAAGGGTATAATTCTTGCATTTTCCGGTTTTTAAATTAAGTCGGCAAATGCCATTATTAGTGCTTAACCATAAGTTTCCGAGCTTATCGGGAACAATGCTCTTAATATTATTATCTGGCAGGCCATGTTGTATTGTATAGGTATTAAACTTCCCGGTCTTAATGTTCAGCCTACTTAGACCGCCGCCGATCGTTCCTATCCAAATATTATTTTTATTATCAGCATATAAACAGTTGATATTTCCACTTTCAAGCTTTTCAAAATTTTGATCGCAACGTGTAATTGTCTTGGTTCGGGAATTAAATACAGACAAGCCAGATGTGGTACCTATCCAAATATTGCCATCCCGATCTTCACAAAATGACCGCACATAGTTCGAAGAAATTGTAGCCAGATCATCATAGCGGGAAGTATACTTAGTAATGAAGCCGGTTTTCGGATTTAAAACGTTTACCCCACCTCCGTTGGTAGCTATCCACACGTTACCCTTGCTGTCTTCAAGTAAACCATAAACAGCATCGTTATTAAGCTGATTAAAAGACGATCCAACAGAATAGTGTTTAAACGTTTTTGTGCCAGGATTATACCTGTCCAGGCCAGCGCCGTAGGTTCCAATCCACAGAGCATCGTCTACTTTACTCGGATATAAAGACAAAATACTGTATGAAGCCAGAGAATTCGAATTATTCGGGTTGGGTTCAATACGTACAAACCGATTCTCGCCTGGTTTCCACAAGTTGAGTGCGCCACCACTCGTGCCAACCCAAATGTCGCCATTTTTATTCTCAGAGAATGACATGACCGTATTGAAACTTAGTGAATTAGCGTCGAAAGGATTGTTTTGGTACTTATCAAAAACAGATAAATTTTGATCGTACTTGTTAATACCTCCATCATCGGTACCTACCCATAAAACTCCAGTTTTATCATTGAATAGAGAGGATACAGAGCTGTTCCTGTTTAGACTTCTTTTATCAAACACGTCACTCTTGTAGTGAATAAAAACTTTTGACCGTGGATTAAACAGCTCAAAAGCTCCGTGAGTACCGACCCAGAGATTTCCATTATCAGCATCAGCAATATCTCTGATATTATTGTTACTGATGCTTGCAGGATTTTCTTGGTCTTGTTTGAAGGGAGTAAATGTTTGGTCTTTATAATCAAATAAATTCAGTCCGGCCCCGACGGTCCCAACCCACAGATCACCATTAGAACTCTGGAAGATTTTCGATATAAAGTTACCGCTTATACTTTGGGGATCATTCTCCCTATGAAAATATCTTTTAAATTGCTTAGTTCTCCTGTCAAGTATATTCAGGCCATTTTGAGTCCCAATCCAAAGATTCCCCCTATTATCTTCAAAAATAGCTGTAATCCCATTGCTGCTTATTGATTTATTGTCTTTATCATCTGAAATAAACCTGGTTACTTTACCTGTTTTCCTATCAAAAAGATTTAAATTCCAATAAGTGCCAATCCAGAAATTTCCCTTACGGTCTTCATAAATAGAGGTAATTACCGAATGACTTAACTTATCGGGATTTTCTGGTTCTTCGATGTAATTAATAAAAGAATCGTTTTTCCGGTCGTATAAACTTATCCCACCATTCAAAGTTCCTACCCATAAATTCCCTTTTCTGTCTTCATAAAGCGACAAGATGTGATTTTTACGCAGACTCTTCGGGTTATTAGGCTGATGCCGGTATACAGTGAATTTATATCCGTCGAACTTATTCAGCCCATCCTGAGTTCCAAACCACATGAAGCCGTGCTTATCTTTAACAATGGCCTGAACTGTACTTTGAGAAAGCCCGTCTAGGTTAGTTAAGTGCGAAAACTGAACATTTCTTTGCTGGGCAAAAACGCTTGAAGAAAATATAAAGATGTAAGAGGCTGCTAACACAACCCTACACAAAGAAAAATTGAATCTATTTTGGATAAACATACTTTAGCTTAAGCTAAATACTTCAAGGAGTGAATAATTAGTCTTTCTTTTTTACTGTAAAGTATTAAAAGAAGTTTCAACACTTTTCGCCAGCGGGGAACATACAAATAAGGGGCAAAAAGCCCCTTTACCCGTTTTATAGCTCTCTTATGTTATTTTTTCTCTGGCAACAACACTAATTTTATCAAATTATCCCCGCTTAAATATTTGTTCGCGGTTCGCTTTAAGCCTTCGGGTGTAATTTTCTTCAGGGAATCCAGATAGGTTAAAATCTTTGTTGGTGACTCATTATTTTGATATTGCCCTGATAAATATCCCAGCCAGAAGCCATTTTGCTTTAACTGAGTCTCGGTACTTCTTCTCTCTTCCGCCAAAAACTTCTCAATATCTTTAGCTTGTGCCCCATTCGCTTTAACTTTATTAATCTCATCAAGAGTAGCGGCTATCAATTTGTCGACATTTTCGGGCGACGAGCCAAACGAAACGGCAAATGAATACCTGTTTCTAGGAGACTTTGAATAGCTCATGCGGGCGCCGGGACTGTAAACCCCGCTTTCTTCTTCTCTCAGTCGCTCGATTAACTTTATTTGCAATACTTCACCTAGAGCGCTTAATTCATTATTTGTTTCCTCATTATAGGTGTAATCACCACTAAATACCAACCTTACGGTAGCTTTAGGTTCCTGGCCTTTGTAAACAAATTTGGAGATTACGCCCGAAGGGGTAACGATTCCTAAATCCTTAGCTGCCTCTTTTCTATTTTTAGAGGGCAGAGCTCCCAGATACTGTTCCAACAAAGGCTTAATCTCATCTACTGTAAAGCTTCCGACAAATGTGAAAGTAAAATCACTTGCATCTTCAAAGCGATCCTTATAAATCTCGAAAGCGCGGTCAAGGTTTACTTGCTCTAACTTTTGCAAGGTCGGGCCTGTTCGGCGGATATTATAATTCCCAAGCACCGCAGAAACAGTATCGGCAAAAACACTATTCGGGTCAGAACTTCTGTTCGCTAAAACACCTTTTTGTTGTGCCATTAATGCTTGAAACATTTCTTCATCCTTTCTTGGCGCGGTGAAGTACAAATAAGTTAACTGAAGCGCTGTTTCCAAATCCTTAGGCGCGGCAAAACCATTAATCCCTTCTGTTCTTTCGCTGATATAAGGACTCACAGATGCCCGCTTTCCAGACAACAACTTAGGTAACTGGATTGAGTTAAACTCGCCAACACCGCCTTGTGCAACTATTGTTGAAGCATAGAAGGCAGATTGAAAATCGGCATCGGGATATAACGAGGTTCCACCCGGACTAAATGCATTAAAGTTAATCTCATCGTTCTTAAAGTCGGTAGGTTTTAATATCACTTTAACGCCGTTGCTTAATGTTAATTCAGTAATATCAATTTCCGTCACCTTTTTTTCTTCAACCACTTTACCGGGCGCGGGCTTAACTGCCAGCAAAGGTTTGTCGGATACCTGATCAATATAAACCGTTAGCTTTTCATTTTTAGCCTCAGTTATCCACTTGTTAACTGTGGTCTCTGATGGCAGCGTTGCAGCTTCCTTTTCCGGAGCCATAATTAAAACATCACGATTCTTATCAACCAAATACCTTTTAGCCATTTCATTTACTTCGGTCAGCTTAATTCCGGGCATTACTTCTTTAGCAAAATTGTATTCGTAATTGATACCCGGACTCGCTTCTCCGTCAAGGAAAAGCCGAACGTATTCTTGCACGTAGGTTTCAGACGAGGTTTTGTCTTTTTCCTTAAATGACGCTTCCATAGAAGTAAGATAAGATTTCTTGGCCCGGTCTAACTCTGTTTGAGTAAAACCAAATAACTTGACACGCTCCATCTCCGCAAGCACCGCCTTTAGGCCTTTTTCCAGCTCGCCTGGCTTAGCATACATCACTGCAGATGCAACATCCAGTCCAGCAAGGAATCCCCCAATACTACTTCCAGCTTGTAAGAAAGGAGGATTTGCTTGTTTCATTAATTCAGAAAAACGAGCTCCCATCATCTGATTATATAAGGAGCGGATATTGGAATTTCTAAGGTCGACAGTAGTCTTAAGCTTCGTTTCCGGATGTTTGATCAAAATCTGAACCAGGGTGTACGGAAACTCTTTATCAGTAACTGCGATAAACTGGTTTTTATTTAACAATGGAATACTATACTCCGTGCGAGGCCGCGGTTTAGAGGGTTTCTTAAGATCCGAAAACTTTTCTCTGATCATCTGCTCAACTTCTTTAACATTTATATCGCCAACAACAATCAATGCCTGCAAATCAGGGCGGTACCAATCTTTATAAAATTGACTCAAAGTTTCACGCTTGAAGTTTTGCAGTACATCTTCAGTACCAATTGGCAACCTGTTTGAGTATCGAGAATTATTGAGCAGCATAGGCAGGTATTTATTTTGCATGCGCTCTCCGGCTCCTTTTCCTAAACGCTTTTCTTCTAAAACAACACCACGTTCTTTTTCTATTTCGGCAGGATCCAAGCTCGCATCCTGGGCCCAGTCGCGCATAATCTGCATGCCATTTTTAAACAATTCCGGATCATCGGTAGGAATAGGTAACTGGTACACAGTTTCATCAAAACTAGTATAGGCGTTTAAGTCGGCACCAAACCGAATACCGGATTTCTGGAGGTAATCTACCAGCTCATTTTTCGGAAAATTTTTTGTGCCGTTAAAGCTCATATGCTCCATAAAATGAGCAAGCCCACGCTGGTCATCATTTTCCAGGATCGAGCCAACCTTTACTGCAAGATATAATTGAGCCCGGTTTTTGGGTTCGGTATTTCTGCGGATATAATAACTAAATCCGTTTGCAAGTTTGCCCGTCTTTATAGCAGTATCAAGCGGCAGGATTTCTGCTTTTACCGATTGGGATACCGCCTTGGGCTTGGTTTGAGCATGAGTATACTCACCAAAATAAAAAGTACAGGCGGTTAATAATAAAACGATAACTTTTTTCATATTAATCAGATAGTGCGGTGAGGTATTAGTTTCACTGAATAGTTTCTTAACGTTAAACTTTTATAATAATTTTTCGATTATACATCCACCACAATATTATCAGCCAAAACAAAACAAAAGAGAGCGCCCAGCTCAGAGATGCATTTAAAGGAGAAAAATTTGGAGCAAGATATGACTGAAATAACCATGTTTTCAAACTAACTTCGGTTCCGTCGGACTTCGAGACTGTTATAAAATTAAACAACTTGGCCATTATGGTCGACATAAAATAAACTGTGATTGCATTTACACCATAAACAACAAAAGGTTTGGTAAAGACTCTATTGCTTTTTATATCAATTATCCAGTAAAATACAGCAAGAAAAAGCATGGCTAATCCACTCGTAAAAAGCACATATGAACTGGTCCATAAGGCTTTATTCATTGGGAAAGAAAAATCCCATATAAGTCCGGCTATTACCGAAAGAATCCCAGCTCCAATCATCCATAACACCTTCTTATCAGGTAAAATATCTGTACGTCTCAACCAAATCCCGACAAGGGTTCCGGACATTCCGCTGGCAATAGCAGGCAATGTGCTTAATAAGCCTTCCGGATCCCAGGTTTTGGACAACTTCCATAGATGTTTTTCGGAAAACACCGCTCTGTCGAGCCAGGCGGCCAGGCTGGTTTCTTTTTCAAGATTCGGTGGTATGCCTCCCGGCACCTGAACAATGTTAAGTAATGCCCAGTAGATAATAAGAATGGCGAAAAAAACGCCTAACTGTACTTTTGCATTTGTTTTGTAGAACAGAACAGCACAAAACATAAATACCACGCCAATCCGCTGTAAAACTCCGGGTATTCTTAAGTTTTTAAAACTTGTAACCGGATCTAAAAACACATCAGGAAAAAGTGCCAGAATAATCCCTAAACCGAACAAAATTAACGAGCGCTTTAACACACTGATAAACACATCCTTGTCGGGAAGATTCTTAGCTTTTTTTGTTCCTAAAGCAAAGGCTATAGATACACCCACTATAAATAAAAAAAAAGGGAAAATAAGATCTGTTGGTGTACATCCATGCCATTCGGCATGTTTTAAGGGAGCATAGATATTACCCCAATCGCCAGGATTATTTACAAGAATCATTGCAGCCACTGTGATTCCTCTGAATACATCCAGAGATACTAGTCTTGAACTTTGCATGGCAATGTTTTCTTTCATGAGATAAATGAATTATAAATGTAAGATATTAGCAACAATTCAATCTGTTGATCGTCTCAATTTACGAAAATGAACGAATCCTTATCCCGCTTAGCAAATTTATTTAAGAAGGAATCCCGATTAATTATCGGCCTGATGTCGGGAACATCGTTAGATGGACTAGACATTGCTTTATGCAAAATTAGCGGGAATGGTTTGAACAGCAAAGCAGAAATCCTTCATTTCGAAACGGTCCACTATTCGGATGAATTTAAAGACGACATAAAAAACATATTCTCTAAACGGCAAACCGACCTGGAGAAGGTAACGCTGCTCAATGCTAAAATCGGTACGCTACATGCCGAAATGATCAATCATTTTTTAACGAAACACGGAATATCTGCTAAAGAAATTGATTGCATTGCCAGTCATGGGCAAACTATTTACCATGCACCGAAACGTATGCACCAATTAAAAGACTACCCCAATGCTACATTTCAAATTGGCGACGCTGACCATATTGCGGTTAAAACCGGCATCGCAACCATCAGTGACTTCAGGCAGAAACATGTAGCAGCTGGTGGAGAAGGTGCGCCCTTAGCCTTGTATGGGGATTATATTTTATTCTCTTCGAATATAGAAAACAGGATCTTACTTAATATTGGCGGAATCTCAAATTTTACCTATTTACCAAAGCTTGGCACTCCGAACCAGATTGTATGTACTGATTGCGGTCCGGGCAATACCTTAATTGACGCGCTCTGTAAAAAACACTTTAACGTATCCTATGATAGTAGTGGGGATATCGCTAGAAAAGGAAAAGTTAATCAGGCCGTACTCGATGAGCTACTCGAGCACCCCTTTTTCAGGGAAGACCTTCCTAAAACTACCGGCCCTGAACTATTTAATCTAAATTTCGTCGAGCAAGCGTTGGCTGATACTGGCGCCAAAAATATAAGTCCTGAAGATTTAATAGCAACCGTATCACAACTAACGGTAGAAGCGATAATGCTGACCATTAAAAAGGTTCATAAAACATCTGGATTTTCTTTATACCTAAGTGGTGGCGGGGCAAACAATCTTTTTTTGAAAGAGCAGATAGCACTTAAACTTCCGGAAAATAAAGTACTGTTAACAGAAGACCTCGGAATAGCCGCTGATGCTAAAGAAGCACTTCTATTCGCCTTGTTGGCAAATGAAACCTTATGCGGATCGGCGACGGAGACAAACGCCGGACCAAGGATTATGATGGGGAAAATATCTTTACCAGATTAAGAACACGAGGATGCCGAAAACTTTGTGGCCTTGCCATACGGAAATTCAGGCATCCCCGCGTTTCGAAACTAAAAAATCCTATATCCTAAACTCAAATGCCATAAGTTTTGCTTTTGATCGTACTGGCCGCTTTTATCAATATTCGACAAGCCTTTTTCATAACGTAAATCAAAAGATAAGTTACCTAAATCAACCCCGGCACCGGTTTGTAGGCCAATCGTCTGGTTTTTATAGTTGTTGAAATCTGTAGCTACTTCATAATTTTCTTTAGCATCTTTATTCAAAACAAAAGAAATAACAGGGCCAGCCATAATTCTGAAATTCAGCTTATCGAATCCAAATTTATTGCCAAGTAACACCGGGATATCAAGTGTTGTAAAATTTATTTTGGCATCCCCTTCATAGGTTGTTCCGTCTTGTTGAATAGAGCCGAATTCGCCCCCTTTACTTCCAAGATAAACCTCTGGCTGAACATAAAATCCGGCACCGCCTACCCGGGCCCATACGCCTGCCTGGTAGCCTAAACGATTGCTTTCTTCTCCAACATTTCCTTTAAGGCTCGCCAGATTTATTCCGGTTTTTAACCCAAGATTAAAAGAAGGCAGCTGGGCAAAAGTTGTCACTGCTATCAGCAGCAAGAAACTTGTCAAAGTGATTTTTTTCATATTATTATAATTAAGGTGTGTTTAACGATTAACAGCGAACTTTTTAAAATGTTGCTGTTTTATCGTGTTTACAGTAGACGTATAAATTCATACTTTTGTAACAAAGAAAATTATGGCAGAACTAAGTATCAGTAAAGAAGATTGGGAAAGGCTTAAACTGAAGGTACAACGTAAATACAGGGAATTAAGTGAAAATGATTTAGCTTACGAGCCAGGTGAGGAAGATAAGCTAATTGAAAGGTTAATGACCCGCTTGAAGCGTAACAGAGATTATGTTGTATTTACCTTAAAAAAGGGATTGATTAATATCGACAATAACAGGCTGTAATAAAAAGACCGGAATTTAATCTTTAGTTGAACCTGAGTTTCAGGTTTATTCCGAAATACACAATTGGATATTTTCCTTCTTTTGAAAAACCTATCCATCTAGTACGACGTATACCTTTTTTACAAGATATTGCGTTATATACTATTTAATTTAAAGCACATGCACCGGTTGAAAAACAGACTAAAAAAACTTATCCTGCCCGCTTTAATTTTTACAGGTGTCTTTTCGTTCTCTTTTCGCGAAGATCTTTTTCAAGCCTCTAAAAATTTAGACATTTTCTCCGCTTTATATAAAGAGCTAAACATTAGTTACGTAGACGATATAAATTCGTCGCAATTGATGAAAACCGGCATCGGTGCAATGCTAAGCAGCCTGGACCCGTACACCGAGTTCGTTCCAGAATCCGAAATCGAAGATTATAAAATGAAATACGTAAGTACTCAATACGGAGGTATTGGCACTCTTACTTTTTCACGTGACGGAAAATTTATTATTTCAGAAACGCTGGAGGGATTTCCCGCAGAAAAGACAGATATCAGAGCGGGAGATGAAATTCTTGAAATTAATGGAATCTCTTTAAAAGGCAAAGATTACGAACAGGTTAGCCAATTACTTAAAGGCCCTAAAAGTACGGCATTGAAGCTGGTGATTAAACGGTATGGGCAAAACATAACTAAAAACCTGAATAGAGAAGAGATAACACAGCCGAATGTAAGTTATTCGGCAATGATTAATAACAACATAGGATACATCAAATTGGACAAATTTCTGGAAGGCTCGGCCAAAGAAGTTCAGGATGCTCTTGTTCAATTGCAAAAAAACAATCCTTCTGGGATTATTCTGGATTTACGATCTAACGGGGGCGGAATATTACAGGAGGCTGTAAAGATTGTCAATCTATTTATCGACCCCAATATAACGGTAGTAACGCAGAAAGGGAGAAACAGGGATAAAACCATTCCATACAAAACATTTTCTCCGCCGCTGGCACCTACAATTCCCTTGGTAGTATTAATTAACAATAGGGCGGCATCCGCTTCAGAAATAGTTGCCGGCTCGTTACAGGATCTCGATCGTGCAGTTATTGTCGGGCAACGCAGCTACGGAAAAGGACTGGTCCAACAAACCTTCAATTTGCCGTATAACACTCTTGTTAAAGTTACCGTGGCTAAATATTATACACCATCCGGCAGGTGCATTCAGGCTTTAGATTACACCCACCGAAATGCTGACGGCACTGTAGAAAAGGTATCGGACAGTTTAATAACTGAATATAAAACAAAGGCAAACCGCTCCGTTTACGATGGCAGCGGAATTTATCCGGATGTATTAGTACCTGCTGAGAAACTTAGCCCGATCAGTCAGACCTTATTGAAAAGGTTCTACATTTTTGACTACGCTACTCTTTACAGAAAACAAAAAGCCAGCATAGCCAATCCGAAAACTTTCAGATTAAGCGACGCGGAATATGCTGATTTTATAAGTTATCTCGCCGATAAAGATTATAACTACAACACACGTACAGAACGATTATTAAACGATTTAAAGGCCGAGGCAGAAAAAGAGCAAAAGATGGCTGAAATAAAACCGGAGTACGAAGCTCTTAAAAACAAGGTATCTGTAAGCAAAAAAAACGACCTTACCCAGTTTAAAGAAGAAATTCGTCACCTGCTTGAAAGTGAAATTGCGAGCAGGTATTATTTTCAAAAGGGCAGACTTGAGGTCGGTTTTAGCTATGATGAAGATTTAAAAAAAGCGTTTAATGTTCTGGGTAATGCCAGTCTTTTAACATCTATTTTACAAGGGAACGGCTCGTATAAATCAATAGGCAAACCGGGAAGTGGATTTTCTGCCAACAGTGGCAAATAATTGCATCACAAGAAGGGTTGGATTTGCTAAACTAGCTTGATGTTAGCTACTGCTTTTGAATTGTTTAATACTTTCCGCCGGGATATATATCACCCACAATTGTAGATTTTTTGTTTATATTGAATTTAGATCAAACTGATTTTTCAATTACCAGTTTGAAATACTACAGACTCAGCTTAAAAAAGCTTTAATGTTGATTTTTTAAAGGCTGATCTTAAACGGACACTGATTATTCATGCTATCTTTTTTCAAATCGAAACCTGCCGTACCGGAAATTGATTTTTCGAACCTTGGAACAGATATTCATTCACATCTTATCCCAGGGATTGATGACGGGGCTCAAAATGTGGCTCAATCTGTGGAATTAGTGCGAAATTTGTTAGAGTTAGGATTCCGTAAAATAATAACCACACCCCACGTGATGGTAGATTACTACCGTAATACACAGCAAACCATTAATACAGGCTTGAAGATATTAAATCAGGAACTTGAAAATCAGGGACTTGATATCATCATTGAAGCCGCTGCTGAATATTATTTTGATGAGGATTTTGAAAATAAAATAGAAAATGGTGACATTTTAACGCTCGGCACTAATTATCTTTTATTCGAAATACCGTTTAGCACCTATCCTCTTAACCTGTTCGAAACGATTGAAAAAATAATCGGCAAAGGTTACATCCCCTTACTTGCCCACCCCGAAAGATATTCCTATTTACACGCATCAATAAACAATTACCACCGCCTGAGAGATGCCGGCTGCTTTTTCCAGCTAAATACTATTTCATTAGCAGGTTACTATGGAAAACCCGTTCAAAAAGCTGCCGAAGAACTTGTAGATAATATGCTCGTAAATTTTATTGGGAGCGATATGCATCACACGAAACATGCCTTAGGCTTAAAACAAGCATTGCAATCACCCTACGTGTATAAATTACTTACAGACTATCCACTTTTAAACGAGACAATTTAATAATCTCCTGATTCTGATCAGGAACCGGAACAATTTTACTCTATTTCGGTTATTTAAATAATTGCCTGCATTGATTTAGATTATCGCAGAGAACGCCAATTTTATCAAATTTTTTATAAATAAAAATTTCCAAACCCATTTTCTTCATAAACGCAGTAATGCCTATGGCTAAAGATTTACACACAACAACCAGAAAAAGACGTTTTAAATTTGCACTACTTATTGCCCTCGGACTCTTTCTGCTAAGCGGCCTGGCTCTGGCAATGTATGTCCGCAGCCAATTGAGTTCTATTACCCCGGTTAACATTATTCAAACTCCGAAAGCTTTGGGTATTTCGCCACAAGTTGTAGCAAGAGAAGATTCGTTAGAGGAGCCGCCGGTTAACATCGCCCTATTTGGGCTGGATAAGCGTCCTGATGACAAATATGGAAACTCGGATGTAATAATGATCGTAAGCATTAGCAAAGCGACTAATAAAATTAAGCTCTCGTCTATCATGAGAGACACCTACGTTAAAATTGATTCACTGGGCATGGGTAAGATTAATGCTGCATACCGAATAGGGGGTCCTCAATTGGCGCTGAAAACCCTGAATGAAAATTTCAATCTCCATTTAGAAAACTTTGTGAGTGTTGATTTTAACGGGATGGCACAGGTAATTGATGGATTGGACGGAGTGACAATCGATGTTAAAAAAGAAGAAGTGCGCTGGATAAACGCTTACTTAGACGAAAATAACAGGGATTCCAGGGTGAAACCTCCTTACGTAAGCAAACCAGGGCCTCAAACGCTAAACGGCAGACAGGCAGTGGCGTATACGCGGATCAGATATGTAGGAGATGATTATGAAAGAACACAAAGACAGAGAACAGTTTTAAGTCTTCTTCTCCAAAAATTAAAAAGCGCAGGAATAACCGAATATCCGAAGGTTGTTTCCAAAATACTTCCTTATGTTGAGACAAGCATCCCACGTTTTCAGCTTTTAACATTAGGAAGCAGTGTTTTCATGAATAATATCAGAACCATTGAAGAGAGAAGGTTCCCTCAACATTTTGAAAGCAAAGGAAAAATCATAAATGGGACATGGTATTTAGTCACCGATTTAAAATCAACATCAAAATCTCTTTTCAATTTTATGTACGAAGGCACTCGAAGGCAATAAATTCGATTAAACAGAAAATGCAGGGTTTGGATTTCCGGTATATTCACTTAAAACAGTTTCTTCAAAATCGCGCATTACATTATCAATAGAAAGATATTTCTCGGCGTACAAACGTGCGTTTTTGGTTATTTCATCTGTATCACTCATTACCGCTTCGAGTAAACCCTGATTCAGGGCCTGTTGATCTTCTGCATCAACAACTATTGCCAGATTATTATTCTTTACCAACGAATGCAAGCTTGAGCCCTCATTCGCGGTAATCAGGGCTAAGCCGCCAACCGCCAGTATAGTTGTTAGCTTTGAAGGCATCACCAGGTCGCTTGCTGTAGCTTTTTGAATCACCAAATGAACATCGGCCATATTTAAAAACTGATTGAACTTTTCGATTGGCTGCAGCGGATAGAAAATAACATTATCAAGATGCAAGTTTTGGGCCATCCCCTGTAAAATGGATTTATAAGGACCAGAACCGCAAATCACAAATTTCAGATCGGTATGGTTTCTCAGATCCCGGGCTGCATAGAGTATAGATTCCAACCCTTGTTTCTCCCCTATCCCGCCTGAGTACAAAATAACTTTTGCTGACTCTGAAAAACCGAACACCTTTTTTAATTGCTGCTTGTTTTCAATAGGATGAAATAAGCTTGTGTCTGACCAGTTTGGAAAAAAAAGCACCTCCTTTTGGGCTTTCGCCTGAATTTTGCTAACCATTCCTTCAGAAATACTGCTGATAAAATCTGCATTGTTAAAAATATATTTCTCAACCTTAAAAAGGGCAGTCAGCAAAGCTTCTGATTTTATCATTTTCAGGTCTCTTGCAGCTTCGATTTGAAGATCCTGTATGTGATAGATAAACTTAGCATTAGTAAATTTTTTAGTGACCACTCCCAACAATCCCAGCAAAAAAGAAGGCGCAACTGTAATCACCAAATCATATTTCTTATTAAAAAGCAGAGGAAATAACCGCAGTGATGCTGAAAAAAAGAATGAGATTTCTTGTAAAATCCTTTTTATTCCTGAAGGTGCAGAGGGGACAAACTGCGGGCACCGATACACAGTAACTCCAGAATTCAGGTTCTGGGGAGCAAAATTCTCAGTTTTAAAACTGAATCTGCTATTTTGATAAGGCTCCTGAACTTTCCAATAGGGATAATATGGATACGTAGTAATAACCGAGCAATCATACCCATTTTTAGCCATCCAGTCGATCATTTCACCATTATATTTACCAATACCGGTAGGCTCAGGCTTAAAATTATAACTAATTAATAAAACTATTTTGTTCATCCTCACTGAAATAATTGAATTATGTGTTCGCAATGCTGCATTCACGGCACTAAACATATGGATAACCCTTAAATAGCTATAGGGAAGCCCATTAACTTTCTAAACCAACGCATACAATTCGATAAGGTTTGACCTAACCCCAAGATTGAACGCAAGAAAAAAAAGAAATCCCCGATAACCTTTTGAAGAGAGATACCGTAAAAACCGGAAATCCAGATTAGGAAATACATTATCTAAACAATAAAGGTTTTGAAAATTATGTTTTCGAGCCGTATTGAGGGGATGGGAATTGAAAAAGTAAAATAGATACGGTGATTAATAAAATTTACGCTCCAAGAACGCTTCAGATTTTTTTATTTGTAACAGGGCTTTCAGTTTTTAGCACAACAATAACCTTAAAAGCCCAAAATCTTCCAAAATATTCGAATTCTATCGCTCTGTCGCCTCTACCGGCAGCTCCCGGAGAATCCTTTAGTGCGCCAATGACTGGTAGCGCAGCTGCGGGCACCCCGGTTTGCGCCGAGTGGACACGGACGGCCGGCCCGGATGAGTCTCTGGTTATAACGGGAATGGATTTCACCAAATTTAGCGGTCCAGATGAAGGAAAAGATTCACGATTTACCGTTTACGGTGCCAGCGGTCGCTATAAAGATGCCAGCATACAGCGTTTAGAAAAAAATAAAGCAGTAATCACCCTTGATAAATCAATACCTGCATGGTCAATGTATCTTATCTGGCCTGGAAATGAAGCAGGCTACGGCCAGCCTATTGCAATTAACAAAACTGATGCATGGTGGGTTGGACCAGAAAAAGCAACGCAAGGCAGTAACGTATCCGTTTACGGGCGCAACCTTTCTCAGTACAATGACTCTACCTCTTCTAATGTTTATCTTAAATCGCCAACCGGAAGCGGGCAATGGTTAACTGTTACCAAGGTAAACCCTTATAAAGTTGATTTTATCTTACCGGCAAGTTTGGCCAATGGCGAGTATGAAGTGTGGACACATAATGGACATGGGGGCGAATATGGCTGGAGCGGACCATTAAAACTTACAATTAACAGTGGTGTTACATGGACACAAACTACGTTTAATGTAAAAGATTATGGTGCTAAAGGTAACGGCCAGGCTGACGATACAGATGCCATTTACAAGGCTTTAGCTGCTGCGAAAAACTCTACCGGCTCTACCGTTTATTTCCCACAGGGAACCTACATGATAAGCAGAATGCTTAACCCTTCACATAACACTCAGTGGAAAGGTGATGGCCAGGATAAAACCTTCATTAAATGTAATTCAAGCTTCAGTTCACAATCCGACGCGATGGTTTACGGGATTGTAAATACGTTTCAGGTAAGCGACATAACATTTGATACTAATAAAAATTACCGGGCGATTCACTCCTCCCCATTTTTCTTACGGGGAAGCTCTAACGTGAAAGTGAATAACGTAACTCTGTCTTTTCAAAATTATGATGTATTGCAGCTTGATAACACACGTGGTGTATTTTTATCTAATTGCAAATTCATCGGAAAAATATCTTTTCTTGGAAAAGCCTCGCAATTATTTATTGACCGATGCAATTTTTATTTGACTAACGATACTGAAAACGCTCTGCATTCATGGGGTGGTTCAAATATTAGCATAACCCATTCTACCTGCCAGGATTATAACAATACTGACCCTGCCAATGGTGCCGGATGGGGAAAAGGACGCTTTTTTTGTGCAACAGGAAACTTCGGAAGCGGCGGAACTACTTACATTGGAAATACCAGCACTTTTGATTTAACCGTGCGTGAAAGCGCCGATGTAGACCAAAATTCCGGCGAACAATTCTTATGGGAAGGCTTCTCTGCAAATTGGTCAGGTTCGGTAGCTTCATCATCAGGAGCAACTACAACGTTAAACGGATTTTCCTTATCGCTTGACAAGCCCAAAATCGCAGTTATTATCAAAGGAAGAGGTCTAGGTCAATCCAGAGCTGTAATTTCTGCAAGTGGTTCGACAATCAACCTGGAGAAGCCCTGGAATTTACAACCTGATGCAAGCAGCGTTGTCGCGGTTGGTCATTTTGCTGATAAGATTGTAATGTACAATAACTTTATCGACGGTAAAGCATATGCCGTAACCAGTCCAAACCCAAGTGCATCTGCAGGAATAGAGCCTTATGGCGGAGTATTCAATTTTATCGCTGATAAGAACACTATTTCGGAAGTGAGGGCAGCGATAGCCAACTGGTCAACACAACACTCAACCGGAGTTGATCCAAACTATTTTAGTTTATATACGAATAATAAGATTGTTGATTGCAGATGGGCCATCCAAAATGGTCTGGACATGTACAGGCCTGCCGAAACCGCCTTATTGGCCACCACATTTAGAAAAAATAAAATTGGCACCACTTTACAGTCGGGTATTATAAATACGATAATGCCAACTGTTACTCCGGTGCTGGAAAACTTTATTTATGAACACAATGAGTTTTTAAATGTAAGAAGTGCATTTTCTACAGGAGGCGATTTAGGTTTACCAAACGGTTTTCCTTCAAGTGGAGATGGCATCGCCAATCAGTTTCTTTATAAGAACAATTTTGGTTCGAGCGCTAATCTTTCGGGAATTACAATTACACAAAAAATTTCTTTAAGAGAAAATACTTTTTCAGGATTTGCAATCCCTTATTCAGGAACCTTACAGGGACCGGCAATCGGCGGACCTTTACACGTAATTGAAATGGCGGGAACTGTGGGAAATGTAGCTGAAACACCATTTAGTATATGGAACTCTGGCACAGCCGAAATGAACTGGAAAGCTTCAAGTAATGCCACATGGCTAAAACTTTCTGACACAGTTGGCGTGATAAGCGATGAACGTGCAAGCAGCAATCTTTCTTTAAAGGCCGATGCGTCTGCTCTGTCAATAGGAAATCATACCGCAAATATTACGGTAGTAGCTGGCACTATAACTAAAAAGTATACCATACTATTCGAAGTTACCGCTTCAACTCCGCCTAAAGTTGCCATCACCTCTCCTGCTTCTAACAGCAAATTCATTAGTTCGTCCGCTATAGTTATCACCGCAGAATCAAGTGATACTGATGGCACAGTTAGTAAAGTTGAGTTCTTTAACGGAACAACCAAATTAGGTGAAACATTATCAAGTCCCTTTACATTTAGCTGGGCGAATGCACCCGCAGGAACATTTTCATTAACGGCAAAGGCTACCGATAATTCCGGCCTTAGCACAGTATCCGCACCAATCGAAATTTCAGTTTCTACTCCGGTTATTGCGACTGTCGCGCCAGTAGTTTCCCTGACAACTTCTGCTTCGAAGAACATTCTCACCGCGCCGGCTGCTTTTACCATATCGGCGAATGCAACAGATCAGGACGGAACGATTGCAAAGGTTGAGTTCTTCGCAGGAACAACAAAATTAGGTGAAGCATTGACAAGTCCATATTCTTTCGACTGGAGCAATATCGCAGCAGGAACGTATGCTGTCACTGCTAAAGCAACCGATAACTCAGGACTTAGTACTACTTCAGATACTTTACAACTAACAATTAGTAAGCCTGTGCTAAGCTCATGTTCTGACAAGGGCAGCATTGTATGGGAATATTGGAGCAATATCACAGGAAGCAATAACATCAGCGCTATCCCGGTAACGTCTGCACCATCAGGAACAAGAACCTTAACAAGCTTTGCCTCTCCTGTTGAGTTTGGTGATGATTATGGCTCTCGTATCCGAGGCTATATCTGTCCTCCGGTGAGCGGGAACTACGTTTTTTACATCGCCAGTGATGACAACGGAGAGTTGTGGTTAAGCACAAACAGCGATCCTGCGAACAAAAGGAAAATCGCTTCCGTGAATGACTGGACCACTCCGGGATGGTATGACCGTTATCCTTCTCAGCAATCTGTAGTTATCGCTTTAGAAGCAGGTCAGCGCTATTACATCGAAGCCTTACATAAAGAAGGCGGTGGTTCTCAGGACCATGTATCTGTTGGATGGAAACTTCCTGACGGAACTTTACAGAGACCAATTGCAGGATCGAATCTAATTCCTTTCGAAACAATAACCACTCAGCCGGCGCTAACGGTGGCTCCTGTGGTTGCAATTACTGCTCCGGTTGGAGGAAGTATGATTACTGCCCCTGCAACTATCACTGCCAATGCAACAGATCAGGATGGAACTATTGCCAAAGTAGAATTCTTTGCAGGAACAACCAAATTGGGTGAAGACCTAACAAGTCCATACAGCTTTGCATGGAGCAATATCGCAGCCGGAACGTATTCCATTACTGCAAAAGCAACTGATAACACCGGCTTAAGCACAGCATCGGCGGCTGTATCAATCACAATTAATAATCCTGTGCTGGCATGTTCAGGTACCGGAAATATTGTATGGGAATATTGGAGCAATATCACAGGAAGCAATAACATCAGCGCTATCC
>CBIHLM010000046.1:0-37711 GCA_966210515.1 uncultured Pedobacter sp. | reverse complement strand
TACAAAGGCTCTTGTATGAAATACAATGGTTAATGTAATGACTACAAAGGCTCTTGTATTAAATACAACGGTCAATGTATTTAATACAAAGGCTCTTGTATTAAATACAATAGTCTATGTGTAAAATACAATCGTATAGGTAAGTTATGTATTAAACCTTCTATTTAGCGCAAGTATGCATTGCCAATTGTGGACTGAGTACCTGTGCCTCATATTAACAAGACGTGCGGATATCTTAAGTGATTTTTTTCCTTCCCCGCAGAGTCTCCTACTTTCAGGCACTCCGCGGTAGAAAAAACTTTCTTGTACCTTTAAACCACTATGCCTGTTAGAAGAACAATCTACGAATCTCAGGGAATCTATTTTATCACAATTCACCTGTACACGTTGGCAATTGCTATTCTCGCATCATCCTCGTTGCAAACGAGGACGACCCAAGGGGTTTGGTCGTTTATTTGCCCAGATTTTAACAGATACTCCAGGCTCTTTTCTATTCAGATTTAAACAAATAGACCTGGCCAAAACATTTTGACGAAAATTTATATTCAATTAGCGGATCTAATGTCTTTAATATAGCTAAAGGGTTTATCCATAGAGGTATCATTCTTTGTTTTATGTATTTTCTTATATACCGCAGTGAAGCAATAAATCCAATGAGCGAATCAGACCTGAAGTCTCTTTTGACTCAATCGCGTCATCGAAACAACAGCCTGGATATTACAGGCATGCTCCTGTATTTCGACAATAAATTCCTGCAATTGCTCGAGGGAGACGAAGAGCAGGTAAAATTGCTTTATAAAGCAATTTGTGCCGACGACAGACACAGGCATGTGACTATGTTGAAAGATGGACCGGCGGATAAACGATTATTTCCGGGCTGGTCAATGAGCTTCAGAATTGTTTCTGAAGCAGAATTAGCTAACGAACCTGGCTACAAGGACATTTATACCCCCGGTAGTAGTGGTGCACTTGATTTGGTTTCCCTTTTTAATTTATTACGTGGTAAAAGCACTGTGAAATCTTAGATAAAGTTTACCCCGTCCAGTATACTTATTGAAATTGTTTAAAGAGCGATGCAATCGCTGTTCTCGCTTCATCCTCGTTGCAAACGAGGACGATTTAAGGATGGGGTATGTAAGTTGGCTTTTTTTGACTTGAAAGATTCATCTTACCTGTTTTCATTCTGAATACCAGATATTCTGTCTGCGGGTACATTATTAGCTTTCGCTATCTCTTCTAATAGCTGCACTTGCTGCTTCATCAGTTTGTTTCTTTGTGAAATAGAAAGGATAAAACGAAACACTATCGCTGTGATAGCCGTCACAAGCACCAAAGCAATAAATAGAATAATTAATTCTGGTGTACCGATGTTTAAGAATGCAAAAATCATAGGATTTAAGTTTAAGTACTGCTAATATAAACCATATCTGCTATTAGCCGATAAAAAGAATAACAGAAATATCGTCCTCGTTTGTAACGCGGATGCAACGAGGATGTAACGAAGTCTGCGAATTTTTCGCCCGTTTTATTCTCATCTAAAACGAATTTCTAAATTTGGAGACCGTCAGCATCTTCATTTCGCTGGAAGATGCGAAGAACCGCATCGAATGTCAGATTTCCTGTGGGATTTTAAAAAGCATACATCAAAAACTTTAGCGAACGCTGTGCTCAGGATACCAGAAAGCAGGAGGGAGTGGCTTATGGATAAGTTTGTTTTTGGAGCAAGAAGGAGCAGTCGGGCAGACCGATACAAAATCTGGCGGGATGATAATCATGCAATTGATCTATCTGGTTTGGACATAAGAAAAAAGCTTTCGTATATGCACGACAATCCGGTTCGGGCAGGTATTGTGGAAAGAGCCGAAGTTTATCTGATGAGCAGCGCGTGAGATTATTCAGGAGGGCCTGGCTTGGTGCCTATTGAGATTGTATCAAAGAGCGATGCAATCGCTGTTCTCGCTTCATCCTCCTTGCAAACGAGGACGATCAAAGGGTCAGCTTAGTCCGGAATATCCAGTTAACGATGTCGTTTTACACATTGCAAATCCGTATAATTACGCGTTCGAAAAGCTCATTATAGTAGCTCGATCAGTAATAGGTTTATTAGACCACCTGTTTTTAATAAGATTTTAATGAACATAAAAACACTAATACTAATTATGATCAATAGTTTGATCGTATTGGTGATCGCTTTGTTGTCTTTTTCGTTTTATGAACAGTTTTCAAGTGTTTTGAACGATCGTATTTTAATGCAGTTAAATTCAATCGAAACCCTTGAAAGTATTCAGATAGAAAATCTTATAAAGGCAGAATGGGAAAGTCTTGAATCATCTGACGGGTATAGCGAAAATATTGATAGTACTACTTTCGCGCTTCCGGACAGTATAAAAATGATCAGTGGCATCCATGATTTCACTCCTTATCATAAGGATAAAAAACCAACAATAGGTTTTATTTTAAATACCAAAAAAGGCAGAAAGATCAAAGTAATAGATTACAGCAATATTCAAAACATTCTTTTGGAACGAACCGGTATGGGCGAGAGTGGAGAGACCTATCTTGTTGGCGAAGATTTTCGAATGCGTTCTGAATCTCGTTTTTTTTCGAATAAAAAACCTTATGATATTATTGTAAAAACGCAGGGGGTAATCAGTGCGTTAAAAGGGATCAATGGAAGAGATATTTTTAAGGATTACAGAGGTGTTCCGGTTTATAGTGTCTACAGTCTTATTCAAATTTCAAATCTAAAGTTGGTCATTCTCTCTGAAATTGATGTAAGTGAGGTTACGAAGCCCTTAGAAAAATTGAAGTTAAGGCTTATGACCTTAACTCTTATCATTTTTTTAGTTGCTGTTACTCTGTCACTTTTCCTAACACGAATTATTATTGATCCGATAAAGAATATGCGAAATAGCCTGAGAGTTATGGCTAAAGGCGACTACAATCAAAGCATCGAATACAAAAGAAGTTCAAGTGAAATAAAAGAAATGTTCGATGCGCTATCGAACCTGAAAGCTTCTTTACAAGGTGCTGTAAAATTTTCTGAGGCAATCGGCAATATGGATCTAAAAACAAATTATGAACCTAGCAGTGCCAATGACGTCCTTGGAAAAAGTCTTCTAACGATGAGAAATAAGCTCATCGATTTTAAAAACAAAGAAGATAATACTAGAATAATGGCAAAGCGGCTGTTGGTGAGTGGTTTGGAAAACGAAAGGCGTCGACTTTCGAGAGAGCTTCATGATGGTTTGGGCCCTTATTTAACTTCTTTGAAGTATTATATCGAAAATAACGTCGAAAATGAGTTGAAGAAAACTGAAATGAAAAAAATAGTGGATGAGACCATTTCCGAGATCAGGTCAATGTCGAACGCATTAATGCCTGCATCAATAGACGATTTTGGAATTGGCGTAACACTAACAAACTACATCGAAAACTTAAATAAATCAACCAGTATAAACATTGAATATGAAGATCTGACTAAGCAAGAGAACTCTAAAATAACTGATCATCAAGCGATCAACCTTTTTAGAATAAGCCAGGAGCTAATAAATAACTCATTAAAACACTCTAAAGCGAAAAATATCCGAATTACACTTTCAGAATTTGATGAGTTTATTTCACTTTTCTATTTTGATGATGGTTCTGGTTTTGATATTAACACTGTTAAACTGGGATCTGGAATCACAAACATTAAAGAGCGGGTAGACATTTGCAATGGTAAAATTACGATCAATGCTTTACCCGGAAATACAACTTTCGAAATTGAACTACCCGTTGAACTATGAATGAGATCAAGTTAATAATTGCTGATGACCATGAGCTTTTTAGAAATGGGCTTGTGGAGTTACTTAAAAAGCATGACGACATTAAGATTGTTAAAAGTGTTGCTGATGGCTTTGAGTTTATGAACGTAATAAAAGAGGAGTTTGATGCGGATATTGTTTTGCTCGATCTTACTATGCCAGAAATGGACGGTTTTCAGGTTTTAAAAGAATTAAAAAACTTAAACGCTAAAATAAGACCTATTGTGATTTCCATGCACAGTGCCGGTAACTATATAGCAAAATGTGCCAGGATGGGCGCTTACGGTTACCTGTTAAAGAATACCGATGAATCTGAACTGATCTTTGCAATTAGAACTGTATACAAAGGAAAGAAATATTTTAGCGCTGAAATTTCTGAAAAAATGATAAACTTTATGTCTGCCCAAAGCGTCAGCGAAAATGTTTTATCAAAGAAAGAGACCGAGGTTTTGGGACTGATTTCTAAGGGCTTGACCACAAAAGAGATCGCTGCCAAGTTGTTTGTGAGTTCACGCACAATAGAAACCCATCGCACTAATATTCTTAAAAAGCTTGAAGTGAAAAACACTGCCGAGCTCATTAAAAAAGCCACTGAAATAAACTTAATCTAACTCACTAATTCAACACCATCCGTATAAATACGGATACAAATAGAGTAAATTCACATATTACCAAAGCCCTGTCATCGACTGTAGATTTGATTTATGAACAATAAAAAAACAGTCATGAAAAAGGCAACATTAATTTTAGGATTGTTTGTCATTTCATTTGGTGCGTTGGCACAAGACAAAAGCGAAGTAAAACAAAGTGATCTGAAAGGTCCGGAATATAAAAATTTTAAACATTGGATGCACAAAGCGGTGCCAACAAAATTACAGTCGGCCACCTCTGTAGAAACAGTCCAAGGGCCAGCATATAAGAACCGTCAGCCGGGGAGAGTTACGTCAAATGTAGAACAGACCATAGTGACCACTGGTGGCAATGAGCAGCAGAAATTAAAAGGTCCTGCATACAAAAACTACAATCATCATTTCAGAAGACCAAATTAAGGATCGTTGGTTCGGGCCACTATTTTTTAGTGTTCGCCCTGGTTTGGCGCAAGTATGCAACGCTGACTGCGGGCTGGGTACTTGTGCCTGATTCTATTGAATGTTTTAGATAATCGGATGCTGGTTTTTGGCGCAAGAATGCAGCTAAATCTCCGAATTTTTCGCCCGTTTTTCAATCCGTTATTCCGCCCAAGCCTCCCACCAAAAAGCCAAAAGTCCGACGAATCCAAGGCCACTTAACAGGCAGGTAAATGGATATCCATGCACTGTAAATGAGTATTAGCTCGTGTAATCGGCCACTACGGCAGTGTAATCGAACATTACGGCATTATAACCACGCATTACGGCATTGTAATCATGCATTACAGCCCTGTAATCCGGTATTACGGCTTTGTAACCAGGCATTACAGCCTTGTAACTAAGCATTACCGTTTTGTAATTGGGCATCACAATGATTTAAGTTTACACATTTTTGCTATCACCTTGATCAAATGTAACAGTCGTTCTAAGTGTGCTGCTCTACTTTTGAATACCGGATTCTCTATAAACCTCGAACTATCGGCTGGATTAGACTGTGCTTTATCTTTAATAAAACATGAAAAAAACTGAATTCCTTTCTGCCTGGTTCATGCGCTCACGCAGACAAGGGTTTAATTAATTCCTGAGAATTCACCAAGGCAGAGGATTTGCGTAAAAAAAATTAAATAACTAACACATATCAACCACCATGATTCAAAAGCCAATAAATCTTGCTAAAAGGTCCGCCTTAGCGATCTTAATGACAATTTCAGCGTCTGCCATGGCACAGGACGGCACTATCTATCCACTAAATGCGCCTGCAGAGCCGAATGCAATTCCACTCGGCACCGGCGGTGTCAATAATCAGCCGGCACAAGAAACCTGGTTCCGCCAATGGGGTGATCCAATGGCAAGGAATATCACCAAAGCGACTTTAACCCCTTTTCTGCCTAAGGCCGGCAAAGCAAATGGCACCGCGGTGATTGTAGCGCCCGGCGGAGGTTACAGGTGGCTATCGTTAGACAACGAGGGCTGGGAAGTTGCAAAGGCACTTGCGGACAAAGGAATCGCCGCTTTTGTGCTTAAATACAGGCTGCAACCTACTCCCGTATCGCTTGAAGATTTTAAGCAATCGATGAATGCTCCGCGCCCTGCAGCTGCCGCCTCTGCTAATAATACACCGGGTACGGCACCAGCCAGACCCGCACAACCTGATCTGTCTAACCAACTCGCCGACGCAGAGGCCGCATACGCCATGATTATTAAGCGTGCCAAAGAGTGGGGTGTTGACACTGCAAGAATAGGGATGATTGGGTTCTCGGCCGGGGCAGGCCTAACCATGCACTCAACACTTAATTCTAAAACTATGAAACTCGCTTTCATCGGTCCAATCTACGGAGGTATGGGTCCGGTGCAGGTGCCAAAGAATGCTCCGCCTATGTTCAACGTAATTGCTACGGATGATTTCCTTTTCCGCGGACAGTTTGGCGTGGTTGATTCCTGGTATAAAGCCGGTATCCCAGTAGAGTTTCATCTTTACCAAAACGGCGGTCACGGCTTTGGACTAGGCAATCCGGACAGAACAAGTAATCGTTGGTTTGATGCCTTTATGCATTGGCTTGAGGTTAATCGCTTCTTAACGGCCAAATCTGCAATTAATCGGTAGGCGACATTTTCGGGCTACTCGAAGATATGACTATTATATGGATGCCTAAGTAGATGGAGTTTTGGTTTGAGTTTAAGGCGCTGCCTGAGCCCGGATAAATAAGGGTTGCTATGAAAGGAGGTTTGTAAATCCGTCTACTCTGGACGTACAGCCTTCTTTCTGCAATCGGCATTAAGCTAGACCCACTTTACAGTCATGGCACTGAGCTCATGCCAGAGCAATAGCAAGTTATGCTATTAAAGGAATTCTGTTGATAGAAATGTTTGCAGTATGTTTTAGATCCCAACTTCGTAGCAAACAGATTGCCACGGTTTCAACGCACAAATCCAACGAAGCCTTCGCCTTAAATCTATTCCGCAACTATCTTCCTCAACATCCCTTTAAAAATAAAGGAATGGAAAGGTAGAACCGAATACCAGTAAAGTCGCCCAAGTAGGCCCAGGGGCCGGAAAGTAGCCGTTTGATGGAGGACATTATCCTTGTCCAATCGAAATTCAAGCCAGGCTTCGCCCGGGAGCTTCATTTCGGCATACAATAGCAGCCTCCGGTCTTTTTTATCTGCCAGAATAACTCTCCAGAAGTCGATAACATGTCCCGGGAGTATTTCATTCAGATTTGTTCGCCCCCTTTTCAGACCAACGCCACCCACCATTTTATCCAGAATGCCCCGAAGCGACCATAAGAAATCTGCATAGTACCAGCCGGTCTGTCCACCTATAGACCAGATATTAGTCATCACTTTTTCAGGATTGCTGACATTCATCCGGCGTTTATCAGTAAAACAACCATCAACCGGAACTTCTACCAGGCTGGCAAATCCCGACTGGTAGGCCCTGCTGTTCATGGCATCGCGCCAGCTGGAAATTACCTGGTTCTGTTCAATCTTATCAAAAGCGAGTTCAATAGCATCATTATACGGAATAAGTTGAATGTTAAGTCGTTGCCCGAGCGTGTTGGGTTGCCCAATGATCTCTACTTTCATGCTTTCTACCAGATTCTTTGCAAGACTATAAGATACCGAGGTTACAAAATATAACCAGTAGGAAGACAGACGCGGAGTCATGACAGGCACCACCAGGATGCGGCGTTTTAATTTCCTCACTTCGGCAAATCGTAACAGCATGTCTTTATAAGAGATTATTTCTGGACCGGCAATATCATACGTTTGGTTAAAGTCAGGTTCAGACAGTAAAACACCGTATAGGTATTCCAGCACATTTCTGATAGCGATGGGCTGGCACTTTGTTTCGAGCCATTTCGGAGCAACCATCACCGGCAGCTTTTCAACCAGGTCGCGCATAATTTCAAAGCTTGCGCTGCCCGAACCCACTATTATTCCGGCTCTTAGCGTGGTGAGGCTATAGCTGCCGGAGGAAAGAATTTCTTCTACGTTTTTTCTTGAATTGAGGTGTTTGGAAAGTTGTGTATCGTTTATAATTCCGCTGAGAAAGATCACTTGCCGGGCATTAGTTTGCTCAAGCCGGTGCTTAAAGTTGATGGCCGTTTGTCCTTCCATTTCTGAGAAGTCGCCGGAAGCCGACGACATGGAATGCATGAGGTAATAGGCGGCATCAATATCATTCGGGATAATGTTCAGAGAATCAGTATTTAAAAAATCAACCTCCAGTAAAGTGATTTTGAAATCTTTATATTTTTCCAGGTCAAACCGGCTTTTATCTCTGAGACAGCAGAACAGTTCATGCCCTCCTTCCAGTAATAGTGGTAAAAGTCGCTGGGCGATGTAACCGGTTGTGCCTGTTAAAAGAATCTTCATAACCTATGTTGATTTAATGTAGGGATTTAAAAGGCTAGGGGATGAAAAGGAATTGCGTTGAAATGCTGGATTATACAAGAATCTTTGAATCGAGTCGTCACATTTGTAGCACCCCTGTTGTGCAGGCATTGTGGAAAGAGCCGAAAATGCCTGATGATCAGCGCAAAAAACTATTCCGGAGAGTCGGGCTTTTAACAATTGAGATTGTTTAAAGAGCGTACAATCGCGTATTCGCTTCGTCCTCGTTGCAAACGAGGACGATTCAAGGATATATTATTAGTACTCCCTGTGGAAGCGAACCGTCTAGGCTTTTTTTACCTTAATCGCATTAAGCCCTTTTTGTCCCTGCTCTGTTTCAAAACTTACGCTATTGCCTTCTTTAACAGGGTCAATTAAGCCATTGATGTGGAAAAAGATGCCTTCCTGAGTTTCTGAGTCCTTAATAAAACCAAAGCCCTTAGACTCGTTAAACATAGTAACTATACCTTTTCTCACTGTATCGTGAGGTATAGCTTCTTGTCTTGCTATGCCGATTTGGATGTCTTCAGAATTGATTTCTTTCTTTTTCTTAGTTGCATCCGGAGGAGTTGAGGTAATATTTCCGTTTTCATCCACATAAGCGAACATTTCTTCCAAACTTTTACCTTTGGTAACATTAGCCTTGCGATCTTGCGCCTTTTCCAGCTTATCCTTAGCCTTCTTTAGCCTTTTTTTCTCTTTTTCTTTTTTATTGAAAGTCTCTGATGATTTTGCCATAATTTTTAGTTCAACAAAGATATCATATATGTTTTACACGGCCCTGCATAATCTTCCCTAATCGTTTGTAACGATGACTATTCAAGTTTAGTGCCAATTTAGATTGCTTAAAGAGCGATACAATAGCTGTTCCCGCTTCAAGAAATTCATAGAATTATTCAAACCATGCCCTAAAACAAGCTGCTCTGCTCCGCCGCCGGCCCCTTTAGTTCCTGTTCATAAGCCCGTATCAGCATGATTAAGTCAGGCCCGTATTGTGTTGCCTTCGGTGGGCCAACCCCTTTAATACTGCTCAAAGCTTTAATAGTTGCCGGTAGTTTCTCTGCGATGGCAGCAAGAGTTTTTTCCGAGAAAATCATACCGGGCATAAGCTTTTCATTTTCAGCTATATTATCTCGCCAGCTTAATAATTGCTCGAATAGTTTTTCATTTGGCTTTGCATTCAGTGCTTTAAGATAGGAGCGATCCTGATTGTTGATTTTATCTTTTGTAAGGGATAAATAGGCAGACGTTGTAAATGGATTAAGAGAGAAATACTCTAAAACCCGGATGCGCTGCATTAACCAGCTTATTAATTGATCTGCCTTTAATGCTTTGTCTTTTGATTGTTCTATAAAAAGCGGTAGCTGCTTGTGTAAGCTTTCGGTTATGACTGTAAGTTTATCAAGAAAATACGCCGCCGCTGGCTGACTTCGTTCGGCATTAAGCTGTTTACTGAATTTCTCGGCTACGTCTAAAATCTCTTTTTCAAAATTGGGAAGCAGGCTTTCGAAGCCCTGCAACCTCGATTGAAGCGGCTGAAAATTGAATAATTCGCTGAGTAAGAATAAACGGTATTGTTCCTGATTGTTTTCGAGCCTGCCTCGATCCGGTTCAAGAGTTGTTGCCATTTGGTTGAAACGGGCGACTGCCGGATCACCGATAATGTTGTGAACAGATATCGGATTACGCAATACCATGCCCGACAAACTGCGGCAACGGCTTACGGCCACATACGCCTGTCCATGCGTAAAAGCTTCAGAAACATCTATTATTGCTTTATCAAAAGATAATCCCTGGCTCTTATGTATAGTAATGGCCCAGGCTAGCTTTAAGGGTATCTGACTGAAGCTTCCGGCATTTGTTTCATTAATGGAATCGCCATCCATCTGATACTTTATATTCGTCCATTGTAATGCCTCAACTGCTATTACCCTATCCGCAGAGTCACATTTTACATATACAGTTCTGTCTTCAACTTTAATAACTGTACCAATTTTGCCGTTATAGTAAAGCTTTTCGGCCGAGCTGTCATTTTTAACAAACATCACCTGCGCTCCAACCTTCAGTTTCAGAGTGGTTTCGGTGGGATAAGCATCTTTTGGGAAATCGCCGCTAATCGTAGCTGTGAATTCATATTCTTGTCCGGCTAAGGCTTCAATATATTCATTGTTGATTTGCTGAGCAATACTATTGTGGGTGGTTAAGGTAATATATGGGTCGTCAGAACTTGGCCGGAAATCCGGCTGGTATCTGGCATTGAGCAATTCAAGGCTGGATGTACTGATCACCTGGTTACGAACCTCGTTCAGGATATCAACAAAATCTTGTTCTTTCTGACGAAACACCTGGCTGAGCTCTATCCTGACATAAGGCGTTTTTTGCATCACCAGGCTGCTAAAAAAATAAGGACTTGAATAATACTGCCTTAGCATGGCCCATTCATCATCACGAATAATTGGGCTCAACTGCGACAAGTCCCCGATTAGTAAAAGTTGTACACCTCCAAAAGGGTAGGAGGTGTCTTTAATAGTACGCAATATCAGATCAATCTGGTCTAATACATCCGGCCGTACCATACTTACCTCGTCGATAATTAATAATTCCAGGCTGGCGAGCAGCTCTTTTTTCTCGTCGCTATAATACACTTCTTGTTTTACCTTGCCTGAAGGGATGATAGGACCGAAAGACAATTGAAAAAAGGAATGGATGGTCATGCCGCCTGCATTAAGCGCGGCCACGCCTGTAGGTGCCACAATAGCCAGCTTCTTTTTTGAAGTTTGCCGCAGATTTTGTAGAAATGTGGTTTTGCCTGTGCCCGCTTTTCCTGTTAAAAAAACCACCGTATTGGTAGTTTCCAGATAATCGTAGGCTAATTGCATCTCCGGATTTGTTTTCTTCATTCGCACAACACCAGACAAATTTTTGCCGGTGATTGCAAAGATGCTAGCTTTTTCGGTTTAATGCTAAAAATTATAGTAATTAAGCTTGGTGCGGCCCAAATGTAGGTAATCACCCTTAATTCCTCTCCTCAAGGAGAGGGTGTATATCGCTTTAACTTGGATAACGCTTTTAAGAGGATGGTAGTTTAAATTCAGAAATGTTGATCCACACGCCTTTGGTTCCCTTCTCCAGAGGGAGAAGGGTTAGGGATGAGGGGGATTTCAGATAGGTTTAAATAAGGAGACATACCAAAGGATTTCCTATTTTTGAGCCTATCTTCATAAAATGCCATCATCTGCAAATCAGATTTTAAAAAAATATTTTGGGTATGATACTTTCCGCGCGCAGCAGGAAGAAATTATAGAACAGGTTGTTGCTGGTCGCGATGTATTGGTTTTGATGCCCACTGGCGGAGGCAAATCTGTGTGTTACCAAATCCCGGCTTTGATGCTGGATGGCATTTGTATCGTAGTTTCTCCGCTGATATCATTAATGAAAGATCAGGTTGATGCTTTAAAGGCAAACGGCATCGCGGCAGCATTTTTAAATAGTTCGCAATCGCAGGAAGAACAGCAGTCTATTTTGGAATCCTGTTATAAAAAGGAAATAGGATTGCTGTACGTGTCGCCGGAAAAGTTAATTTCAGACCTGCAGATGATCACCCAGATGGCTCAACCTTCGATGTTTGCCATTGATGAAGCGCATTGTATTTCTTCCTGGGGCCATGATTTCAGACCGGAATACACACAGTTAGGCTTACTGAGAAAAAAATTCAGCCATGTTCCTTTTATCGCTTTAACAGCAACGGCAGATAAAGTCACCCGGAAAGATATTCTTAAACAGCTCAAATTAAAATCGCCCAGTGTATTTATCTCGTCGTTCGACAGGAAAAATTTAAGTCTTGATGTGCGTATCGGGGTAAAAACAAAGGAAAAGCTTCAGGAAATAGCCGCCTTTATTGATAGGCGAGAAGACCAAAGCGGAATCATCTATTGCCTGAGCCGCAATAATTGTCAGGATGTGGCCGAAGCCTTGAGAAACTATGGCATCAATGCCGCTTACTATCACGCCGGAATGAGCGGAGATGCCAGAGCAAAAGTTCAGGAGGATTTTATAAATGATAAATTGCAGGTGGTTTGCGCAACCATTGCTTTCGGAATGGGAATCGATAAATCGAATGTTCGATGGGTGATCCACTATAATCTGCCGAAAAATATGGAGGGTTATTACCAGGAGATCGGACGGGCCGGCCGCGATGGTCTCCCATCCGAAACTATCCTGTATTATAACTACGCAGATCTAACGATGCTGAATAAGTTTGCAGCTCAAAGTGCCCAATCGGAAATTAACTTAGAAAAGCTAAAACGTATTCAGCATTATGCTGAGGCTGATTTTTGCCGGCGTAAAATTCTGCTGAACTACTTTTCTGAAAACCTCGACGAGAACTGCAGAAACTGTGATGTATGTAAAAATCCGCGAAAGCACTTTGACGGAACCATTTTGGTGCAAAAAGCATTGTCGGCTATTTACCGGATGGGAGAGAAAGAGGGAGCCAACATGGTGATCGATGTTTTGCGCGGCTCGCGTAAAGCAGAGATAATGCAGGCCGGCTACGATACTTTAAAGACGCACGGAGCGGGTGCAGAGATTGGAGCGGTCGACTGGCAACGCTACCTGATGCAGATGCTGAATCTGGGGGTCATTGAAATGGCCTACGATGAAAATTTCGCTTTAAAGATTACTCCTTTGGGCCAGGACATCCTTTTCGGAAGAAAAACAATAGAGTTGACCGTACTTCAACCTTTGGTACAAGTTGAAAAACCGGCAGAGAGAAAACGTACCAGGGTTTCGGTTAGACCGGAGGAAGATTTATTTAGTCGTTTAAAACAGGTTCGCATGCGTTTTGCAACGCAGGAAGATGTACCGGCTTACATCATTTTTAGTGACGCTGTATTGCAGGAAATGGTTAAGGAAAAGCCTCTGACATCGGAGGAAATGATACAGATTCCGGGAATCGGAGAACATAAGATGTGGAAATATGGTCAGGCTTGCTTGGATACGATCAGCAATTTCATGGATGGAAGCAATTCCAAAAAAACGAAGGTGGATACCTACCAGGATACTCTTGAACTATTAAAAGCCGGTCTGACTCCGGCACAAGCCGCCGAAAAAAGGGGACTTCATGAAACTACAATATACTCACACATTGCCTACCTGTACATCAATAACAAAATAGGCAGCATTTCTTCTTTAGTCTCTGATGAAGAGGTAAGAATTGTTAAGCAAGCAATTGAGATTACTGGTGAAAGTAAAGCGTTAAAGCCTTTGTTTGATTACTTGCAGGAACAAATACCGTATCATAAAATTCGTTTGGCTATGGCTGTACTCGAGCGGAAGAAAATGCTTTTGAACTGATGTTCCGGTCGAAATTATAGACTATTATTTACTTTTCATTCCCGCTTATATTAAAATGTCCCCCATATCATAAATCATGGTGACCTGCATCATTCTTTAAACGCGCCGAGCGAGCGTAATTTGTAGGAATCTAAATAATTGTTATGGAAAATTTTGTAGTAATAAGCGAAGATCAGTCAGAGGTTGGCGATGATAAAAATGTATCTGGGTTTGTAGATTAACCAAAAGGTTTCAGAAGTTTATCTTCATCTTTAAAAAACAAAGGCTTGTTGGTTAGAGTAAAGCGCAAGTTCCTGATTCGAGACCATATGATACAGATTTATTCTGAACTTAAGTTTGGGTAGACCTGTTTATTTGTCCCGTTTACAAACAAATCGTTGTAAATCATTGAACAGAAGAACAGGAATAGCGGATCATTACAATATAATGAGCGATACAATCGCTGCTCGCGATCCATCCTCGTTGCAAACGAGGACGATGATATGTCTGAATTGTGGGGATTAAACATTCTGATTATCTTTGGTATAATATATTCATCTTATGAAAAAAGGTCTTTTCTGTTTTTTGTTGTTAATTCTGATACATAGAGAAACAACATCTGCTCAGAGCAAATTGATTAAACTGAACTCTATTAACGATGCAGATTCAATTGCCTCTATTCAATACGCTTATCCACATTTCATAGATGGCCGCGTCTTTTTTGTTAATAAAGGTATTACGCCGGCAAAACTCAATTACAGCAGAGTAAATGGAGAAATCCTTTTTAAAGATGGCAATAACGTACTGGCCTTAAACAAACTTGAAACAGTCGAAAAGGTTATTATAGCAAAAGATACCTTTTTTGTTTCGCCGGCAGGCGGTTTTGTTAAACAAATTATTGCGTATCCAGCGGTTTCATTGGTAAAAACATCAAGATTGAAACTGATCGATCGGGAGGCCAAAGGAGCTTTTGGCAGCTATTCAAAAGCTTCTGGAGCTAAGCCTGTCGTTACGCTGCCTGGCGTTGACGGAACGGGTGAAAGAGTGAGTGTAGATGAGAATCTATCGTTTACTTTAACAGATACATATTACCTTCTTACCTCTTCAAAAAAACTTATTGAAGCAAGTGAAAAGGGTTTTTTACTAGCGTATCCTCGTAATAAAAAAGAAGTTAAAACTTATATAAGCAGTACGAATGTCAATTTTGGAAATGAGAATGATTTGACCAGACTGCTGCTTTTTGTGCAATCATTTAACTAGTGCTCTGTTGGCAATATTACCTCCTAGTTTGGCGCGAGGTATGCAGCGTTTGGGCAGTGTATTCGTAGTCCCAATCGTCCTCGTTGGTAACTAGGATTCAGCGAGGTCTGCAAATTCTTCGCTTTTTCCTGCCCTTATATTGTATTTTAGTCCTCATCAGCCTGCATTCAGGGAGACAGATACTTTCAGTTCTTTTGGCTACACAAAAAAACAATCTTGCATACTCTCAGACAGTTAAAAATTCCGGCAGTAGTTTACGAAACCTGATTTCAGATCTCACGTATCGAGCGCGAATATGACGACTATCCAGAAACTATTACTGCTTTCCTTTTTTTTCTCCGCAACCTTTTGTGATTCATTTGGCCAACAAGCCGAAAAGAAAGGTTCACCTTTTCGTTTTTTAATTCGGGGTGGCCTTGAATATGGTGGCGATGATGTGGCAGAAGTTTATTTTGTTGACGGAAGCAAGCAATCTGTCAAAGCGGGGCAGGGGGCCTCTATCGGAATTGGAGCTGAATTTCAAGTTCCTACTTTAAAAAATTTATTGTTTCATGCTACGGCGGGATACAAGTTTGTAACGACTAAGGCTGATAATGCGAACATTAGTTTGAGCAGAGTGCCTGTTCAGGTTACCGCGAACTGGATGGCGACTAAAAAACTACGTTTCGGCGCGGGAGTAGCTTCTCATCAGGCCATTCGTTTTAAAGCGGACGGTATCGGAGAAGACATAACTTTCCGCAACGCCCTGGGGCCCACAGTCGAGTTAGCTTATAGCGTAATAGGATTGACCTATACAGCTATGACTTATAAGGACCAGGCTGATAAGAAGTATTCGGCTAATGCCATTGGTGTTTCAATTACTTTTGCACTGCCTAAACGATAGTTCATTAGCTTTGGAACTCAAGCTTTGTCAATAAAAGAATTTTGTAAATCAACCGTAATCAATATTCCCACAATATTCTAATGCAGAATGAAGGCCATATTTTTGGGAAAGAACGGCGCTTATTGCGGAAGACCATAGATCCAATTATCCTATCTGGTAACGACAATAGAAGCGTTACGAAGGATGGACGCGAGATTATTTCAATAAAGAATTCTAAAGATATTTTCGGAAACCTGGAGACCAAGATTAAAAGTGAGGCAGATCCAGAAACGACGGCTTTTTTGATGAAGTTATTGTCTGAAGCAGATAGTACCCTCACTGGCTCATTTTGTTGCTCCCGTCGAGACAATTAAGACAAACTCTACAGATTATTAAATGAACAAGAGTCTCCCGACCCGATAGGCCTTCAGATTGATTCTTTACTAATTCGATAATTTTTTATATTTAAAGGCTCAATTTGAGTTTAGGGGTCTTCATCTAATTGTTTTTGTTTGAGTAAGCACGTTATTATTTTAGGAGGTGGTGTAGCTGGTATGAGCGCCGCCCACGAGCTAATTGAAAGGGGTTTTAGAGTAACCGTTTTTGAAAAGCAAGCTTGTATCCCAGGTGGAAAAGCAAGATCAGTTGACGTACCAAAAACCAAAACTGAACAAACCAGGGCGCTGCCCGGCGAACACGGCTTCAGGTTCTTTCCTGGTTTCTATAAGCATATAATTGATACACTAAAACGAATTCCTTACCATACCACAGAATGGAAGGGCAGCGTTTACAACAACCTTGTAGAGTGCGAGGATATTATGATGGCCCGCATCAAACAAAAAACCATCTATCTCCCAAGTCACTTTCCTCGGTCAGGCAGAGATCTAAAAATGATCTCTGATTCGATAAAAATTTTAAAGAGTGTGCTTAAGCCGGGCGAGCTGGATCTGATAGGTAATAAAGTGTGGCAGTTAATGACAAGCTGCGAACTTAGGCGAATACACGATTATGAACGCCTTGGATGGTGGGAGTTTACAGAAGCTTCGGCTTATAGCGAAGAGTATCAGAGTCTTTTTGTAAACGGATTAACCAGAACGCTGGTAGCTGCAAAAGCCGAAACTTGCAATACAAAGACGAACGGTAATATTCTGCTTCAAATGATATTCGATTTGCTCAATCCGTTTAAACAGAATGACCGCATTCTTAACGGGCCAACAAATGATGTATGGCTTTTCCCATGGTTAAAGTATTTAAAAGAAAGAGGTGTAGAATATTTTTTTAACAGTGAGGTTGTTGAGTTATCCTTTGATGAACGGGAGATAAATGGGGTATGGGTCGAGACAGATGAGAAAAAAGTAAAATATACCGCCGATTATTACCTGTGCGCCCTTCCTGTAGAGCGTACAGCGGAATTGCTTTCTAAAAATAAAGAAATATTCAATCTGGATAAAAGTTTAGAAAATATTCTTCGTCTTAAGGATGATGTAGCCTGGATGAATGGTATACAGTTCTATTTAAAAAAAGATGTTTCAATTAATAAGGGCCACATTATTATGGCAGATACGCCATGGGCCCTGACAGCTATTTCGCAGGCGCAATACTGGACCATTGATTTGAAGGAGTATGGTAACAGAAAAGTAGAAGGAATAATATCCGTTGATGTTTCTAATTGGGAGAACGATGGTATTTGCATTAAAAAGCCGGCTAACAGATGTAAAAAAAAAGAAGTAATTGAAGAAGTATGGGAGCAAATGAAGGCTTCTTTAAATAAAGATGGTCAAATAATTCTGGACGAAGCTAATCTTGAGCTGATATATGTGGATGGAGCTATTTTATTTGGAGATGAACTCCATAACAACGCTGGATTTTTGGATTCTCAAATGAATGAGCCTTCAAAATATGGCTCTAAAGGAATAAACCATAACGAAGAACCGCTGCTTGTGAATACCACTAACAGCTGGGCCCTAAGGAACGACGCAAAAACAGATATTCCTAATTTCTTTCTTGCCTCAGATTATGTTAGAAGCAATACTGATCTTGCTACTATGGAAGGGGCAAATGAAGCGGCCAGAAGAGCGGTGAACCATATTATTGATAGTTCGGGAGTAGATGCTTCTTACTGTAAAATATGGAAATTTAAAGAGCCATGGTGGCTTTGTTATTATAAATGGGTGGATAAAAGAAGGTTTGAAAGAGGCCTTGAATGGAAAGTAAGCAAGCCATGGTTTGCTTCACTATTAAACTTAATTCTTAAATAATCGCATCATGCTAAAAAGAATTCCGGCTTATTTTATTCCAGCCGATAAGGTCTCGCTACCTGAGACATATAGAAAGTATAACCTGGTAATAATTATTATCCTGTTAACAGCCCTTTATGATCTAAATTATGGAGGTACAACTATACTAATAGGACTGGATGAGGCAACTCCATTATTGTTCTTTACTGCATTTTTGAATGTATTGCTGCTTTTTGCGATAAAGCGGGGACTTAACCTTTTAGTAACAGTTAATCTCTATGCATGTGTTGGCGTAGCTACAATTTTAGTTTCTATTTATTATTCGGGAGGGTTTAAGTCGCCTGTTTTGCCCTGGTTAGCCACAACCCCAATTGTAACCATGCTGATGGCGGGAAGAGCAACAGGTATTTTCTGGGCGGTTTTTAATACCTTAACTGTTATAGTTTTAGGAGCGCTTGATAAGCAAGGTTTTTCTTTTCCTAATAATTATGATCAGAGCTGGGCCAATATGCTTAGCACCAATTGCTATTCTGGTCTGGTTTTAATTATTTTCTTTACTGCCCTTGTTTTCGAAAATGGAAAAAATACAGCTTTAACTAAACTAGCAGCAAATAATATCCTTTTGGCAGAAGAGAAAAAGAAAGCTGCCCTGAATCATATCTCGCAGGAGATACACGACAATGTGGGGCATACCTTATCGGTTGTTAAATTGAATTTGCACCTCATAAACCTGTTAAATGACGATAGCTATAAACTTAAGGCCAGGGAAACAGTTGATCTGGTTGGTAAGGCCATTTATGAGTTAAGAAATATCTCTCATAGTTTATATGAAGATAATATTACCGAATTTAACCTCTCTCAATCTATCGAAACAGAATTAACTAATATTTCGGGAACAGGAGCCTATAAAACGCAGTATTCCTCCGTAGTAGTTAACGACAGCCTCGATCCTAGAATTCAGTTTGTGTTATTCAGGATATTTAAGGAAACAATAAATAATATCATAAAACATGCACAAGCTTCGAGCATTTTTGTGGAATTAAAGGAAATAGACAACTCTCTCTGCTTAAAAGTAGGTGATAATGGTATTGGCATAGATCTTAAAAGACTTTCTTCCACGGGCCAGGGAATAACAAATATTCAGGATCGGGTTAAACTTTTAAACGGACAGCTGGCAATAGATTCTGATGTTAATAAGGGAACTACAATCCTTGTAACTGTTCCCTGTTCTTAATAAGCTATGATACGGATTGGAGTAACAGACGATCAGCAACTTTTTTTAAAATCATTAGTTAACCTTATTCAAACTTTTGCTGGAGTTGAAGTAGTGATTGAAGCAAATAACGGAAACGATCTGCTTGCAAAGCTGGCTAACACAACAATAAAACCCGATATCTTACTAATTGATGTAAATATGCCTGTTTTAGATGGGCCCGCTGCTCTTAAAATATTAACAGCACAATACCCCGGGATAAAAACAGTCGCATTATCTATGAAAGATGATGATTTATCGATTTTAAGTATGTTGAAAGCGGGCGCAATTGCTTATTTATTAAAAGACATTCATCCTTCCGAACTTCAAAAAGCAATAGAAGAAATTTATAGTAAAGGTTTTTACAATTCTGATGCTATTCATCGAAATTATAGAAGGTTAATAATGGCCGATGAAAGTCGGGAGCCACAACTTACTAACAGGGAAAAAGACTTTCTGGAACTTGCCAGCAGCGATCTTACTTATAAAGAACTTGCAGCAAAAATGTGTCTTTCTGAGAAGACCATTGATGGATACCGGGAATCGGTTTTTCAGAAGTTCAATGTAAAATCGCGGGTTGGAATGGTGCTTGAAGGATTAAGACGAAAACTTATCAGCATAGATAAATAATTGTCATTCGGCAGAACAGGGAAATCCCTGTTCTAAATACAGGAAATTTCCCCTTGTTCTATAAATCATCTTAGGTTTATATTGGCCCAAGTTTTAAGCCATAAAAATGCCTTCAGATAAACTAATTAAACTGGCCCTTGCAGACGATCATTCTCTGTTTCTTCAGGGACTTTCTTTGATCATAAAACAGTATCCGGGCTTTCATATCGCAGCCACAGTATCTAACGGTATTGAATTATTGAAAGTGCTGGAAAATACAGAGGTAGATATCGTAATAACCGATTTAAATATGCCACTTATGGATGGGCTGACATGCTGTACAGAGATTGGCTTAAAGTATCCAGAAATCAAGACTGTAGTTGTTACTTTCGAAAATGGAAAAAGAATAGAACCTCGATTGAAACTTCTAGGGGTTAAGGGCTTTTTTAATAAAGAAGTAGATCCGGAGGTGTTGTTAGAAAAATTGCGAATTATTGCTGATGGAGGATGTGTATTTTCTCCGGACCTGAAAGATGGTGCTTCGGGAAAACAAAACTTTAAGTTGGAAGGCGGAGGAAGTATTTCTTGCAGAGAACTCGAGATTATCTCACTTATTACAGAAGGTTATACAAGTGCCGAAATTGCCGATCGCTTATTCATAAGCATACATACAGTGAGTCAGCACCGGAAAAACCTGTTGCAGAAGCTTAAATTAAAAAATGTCAGCGAGCTTGTAGCTTTTGCAATGAAAAATCAACTTTATAGCATTTAGGAAACAAGAATAATTTAGGCCAATGAAGGATTAATGCAACAGCAATTAAGCTGCCGGCATTTTTCTATTTTAGAATCGTAATCTGTCCGGCGATGTTTTTCTTCCAAGGCCGGGGTTAATTATATAATAGTAGGTGCCCACAGGTAAGTCGACGCCATTAGATTTCACATCCCAGGGCTTAAAAATCCTTTTGCCGTGCATACTCTTGCACCATACCAGTTGAAGATATCCAAGGATGCAGAAGGGTAAGTATCCAGGTGCTGCACCATCCAGGTATCGTTTATTCCGTCGCCGTTTGGAGTGAACGTATTAAGTGCTTCAGGCAGGCTAAGCACTTTGATAACGATGTGATCGGAACTTATCGAGCCGCAGGGCGTTGTAACTTCGCAGGTATAATCGCCCTCTGTGCTTACTGATATCGTACGGGTATTGCCCCATTGCTCCACAAGTACGTCGTGGCATTCCACTAATTAAGCCTAATTAACAAAAAAAATCGCCAGTTCCCATTCTTACACGATGATCTTTTTTCACTCATTTTGGTGCAGTATGCAGCGCTGAAGGAGGGCTGAGTACTTGTGCATCAAACTAAACAACGGCATCAACCCAAACTGGTGGAAGCAATAGGTATGGGTAAAAATGCATTAGGATTTACCCATACCTACGTTCCATTTTTACAGCAATTTAACCCTAACGATGGCTGGCTTGAGCCATGGTGCGCTGAAACGTACCATTACTTCATCGGAGGCTTTACCCTTTGCTTGTATGTAGACAATCATTTTTCCATGGAAAGCACGCTGCTTGTTATCCGTATAATCACTTACATCCGAATTATCTCCGGCTTCCATACCGAGTAATCGGGCGTTTCCGGAAATTTCACAGGTTATCTCATCATCAGCGGTTGCTACCGGAATACCGTCTTCATCAATCACCTGCAGTTCAATCTGAGCTATCCCGTCTGCTTTAACCTGCAGCTGTTCGCCTTGGAGTACTTTGATTGCGTGCGGACGTTTGCTGGATTGTAGCTGGTGACGGATGGTTTCCTTTCCTTTAGTATCCATGCCTACCAGTTCAAGTTTGCCTGCGGCATAGGGAATGTCCCAATAGATAATGCCGGTTTTTTGGTCATAGTCTTTAGTCGGGCCAACTACCGTTCCATTCAGTTCCAGACGTGCTTTTGCCGCGTTGGTATAGGCAACTACACGGATCATCTGTCCGGTTTGGTAGTTCCAGATTGGCCATGCATCCATTGAAGGAATCTGGGCTCTTTGCGGAACTTGTGTTGATTCGAGCATAGACCATGCATCGGCGGAAGCACCACCTCCTCTAAGTACGTATGTGCCCAGGTAGGCCATAGGTTTATCTGACCATAGCGACTGGCGGAAATAGCCTCTTGGTTTGATGAAGCCGGCAAAATCCAATAGTCCTGAATAGAATCCGCGGGCCGGCCAACGACCAGACTCACCCAAATAATCGATCCCGGTCCACAAGAACTGTCCAAAAATATGTTCGTTATCTGTTACCGCTTTCCATGCGGTCAGGTCGTGGCGGTTTTCACTGCCGTATATTACACGCTTAGGATATTTTTTATGATCTGAGATATAGCGGCTTTCTGTGTAATTATACCCCGCAATGTCCAGTGTGCCAGGGTATTCTGTTTCGTTAGACATGGCCACGCCGGCCAAGCCAGCAGTTACCGGACGGCTTGTATCATACTTTTTAACTACTGCGGCAAGTCTTTTGGCAATATCGCCCAAACGCATTGCATCCGGAGCATCTTTTTTATAGCCGCCATACATTGGCTGTGTAAAGCCACCTTCGGTGTTACCGGCAAGTATTGGGTGGGAGTAGGGATCGTTTGGATAATCTACCTCATTGCCGATGCTCCAGGCAAATATCGAAATATGGTTACGGTCTCTTTTTACCATATCTGCCAGGTCTCTTTCTCCCCATTCTTTGAAGAAATCGAAAGATCCCTGATGCCCGGGAGTGCCGACGTTCCAGCCTTGAAGCCATTTGCGTTTGGGGAATTCCCATTCGTCGAAGGCCTCGTTCATCACTAGTAGTCCCAGTTCGTCACAGAGATTATAAAGCGACGGAGCCTGGGGATTGTGACTGGTTCGGATGGCATTTACACCAAGTGATTTCAATGTTAATAAACGACGGCGCCACACTTCGGGATACACTTCTGCGCCCAGCACACCCGAATCGTGATGTAAACATACCCCTTTCACTTTCATGTTTTTACCATTAAGGGCAAAGCCCTTGTCGGGATCAAACTTATAGGTACGGAAGCCTGTAACAACTGTAGTGCTGTCGATGATCTTATTGTTTTGGAGAACGGTTGTGCGCAGCCTGTAAAGATTAGGTGCATCCAGGCTCCATAATTTTGGATTATTTACCGAAAGATCAGTCTTTACTTCCCGTCTGCTGTTTTTGGCAAGTGTTAGCTTACTCGTTTTTTTATCCAAAACGGCTCCGCTTTTATCCAGGAGCTCATTAACGATGGATATGCCGGCACTCGATGGCGACTCGTTGGTTAGCGCTGTTTGTACATTAAGGATCCCCTTGCTGCCCTTTACCTCTGGAAAGGCATATACTCCCCATTGCTCAAGATGGACAGGATTTGCACGAACAAGGTAAACATCGCGATAGATTCCTGAGCCTGTGTACCAGCGGGAATCAGCATCCTGACTATGGTCTACACGAACAGTAATTTGGTTTTCTGCTCCATATTTGATGTGAGGAGTAATATCGTAGCTAAATGAAATATAACCGTTAGGACGTTTACCTAAAGATTGATCGTTTACAAAAACTTCGCTTCGGTTATAAACTCCCTCAAAATAGAGATAAAGTTTCTTTCCCTCATCTTCTTTGGAGATAGTAAGGTTTTTTTTGTACCAGCCTATACCTCCCGGAAGAAATCCTGTAGCACTGGCAAGTGAGGGGTTGTAGGTCTGCTTGATGGTCCAGTCGTGGGGCAACTGTATAGATCTCCAGGATCGGTCACGTGCATCTATCGTTATTTTAGGGTCAGTTTCACCAAGGTGAAAACGCCAATCGGCATTGATTTTCTCCGCTTTGCCGAAGCCGGGTTGGGCAGAAACATTTTTTGTAATAAGCAAACATAGCGCTAATGCCAAAACTTGGGATTTTATAAATCTTATCATGGTTTTAATTATCCAAAGAAAATATCAACAAAGTAAGGCATAAACCTTTTAAATATTGTTTGACATTATATCTATGCATTCTTTTTTTTTAACTGCATAGTTTTTTAGTTGCGTTCTTTAGATAGTCCCGCTTGAGCTGTACAATCTGAATGTGAGTTTAGCCTCATCATTACAAAGTAGAAAATCAGACGAGATTTATAATTCTGCTTGCCTTTAGACTGTCAAACCGATTCCCCATAATCCCCCGTTGAACGTAAATGTTACACTTATTCAGATGGCTTTCGTATATATTCAGGTAGAATTTATAAATCAATGAAAAGATTCTATAAGAATTTAAAAAAAATGAAAAGATCCTATCAAGTTTTCGCATCGAGTTTGCTTTTGTTTGCTTTTTTATGTCTGGGTGAGGGCGCGAATGCACAAAATATTAACAATGCTGTCGGGCAGCCTGAATCAGGACAAATACCTCCACATCCTACCCGATTACCCGAGGGTGCTATCCCTGCATTTCCAGGAGCATGGGGAGGTGGTATGTTTACCACCGGAGGACGTGGAGGCAAAGTTATTGCTGTCACAAATCTTAACGATAATGGTCCGGGAAGTTTTCGTGCTGCTTTAGAGACTCAGGGGCCACGTACTGTTGTCTTTCGTGTTGCAGGTACGCTCAAAGTTAACGGAGATCTCAATATCAATCATCCCGACATCACAATTGCCGGCCAATCCGCGCCGGGCGATGGTATTTGTATTGCCGGAACGCTTAATATCAACACACACAATGTGATTATCCGCCACCTGCGTGTACGCCGAGGCGTTCCTACAGGCGGACAGGGTGATGATAATATAGGTGGAAATCCGGACCATCACATTATTATCGACCATTGTTCTACAAGCTGGGGTATGGACGAAAATATTTCGCTCTACCGCCACATGCGACCATCGTTAGACGGAAGCACACAAATAAAAGATGCTGCAGAACATATAACCGTTCAATGGACTATTTCCAGCGAAGCGTTAAATGCCAGAGGGCATGCTTTTGGCGGAACCTGGGGAGGAAACCCATCTACCTTCCATCATAACCTGTTTGCCAGCAACACGGCCCGGAATCCTTCCATAGGGATGTCAGGTCCTTTTGATTTCCGGAACAATGTGGTTTTCAATTGGCAGCACCGTTCGGTAGATGGTGGCGATGAAACTTCAATGATCAATCTTATCAATAACTATTTCAAACCGGGTCCGGCTACTAATGAAAACATGCGCGCAGTGTTTGCCCGTATCGAACAACGCAGCATGTATTCTCCCGGCAGTGCATGGAAGGAAGGCGACTGGTACAAAAAGGAAACTAACCGTCCGGGCAAATGGTATGTTGCCGGTAACATCATGCACGGTAATGAAGAGCTAAACAAAAGCAACTGGGCCGGTATGCGCGGACCAGAGACGCTTGCCCGCGTGAATACCCCGTTTGTAGGCTGGCCGGTAGCACCACACCACACAGCTGGTGCCGCTTACGAGTCGGTACTGGCGAAGGCAGGCGCTACTCTACCAAAACGTGATGCTGTTGATACACGTGTAACCGAGATGGTACGTACTGGAAAACCGATGACTGCAACCGGTATCATTAAAGATGTTGCGGAAGTTGGGGGTTATCCTAACCTGACATTCAATCCAGCCCAGGTACCTGTTGACAGCGACGGAGATGGTATGCCTGACACGTGGGAAATCAAACACAAGTTTGATCCGAAAAATTCCAAAGATGGCGCTATGGATTCGGACGGCGATGTATATACAAATGTTGAAGAATACCTTAATGGTACTAACCCTCACGAAAAAATCAATTACCGCAATCTTGGCAACAATATCGATACGATTAGTTAATCCAGTTAAAAAGTTCATTAAATAATAAGAATCAACTCTTTATCAGTTTTAACTATATGACCTTTAAACCGGGTCTCAAAAAGAGATTCGGTTTTATCCGTATAATCCAAGATAGATCAGCGCAAGGGGAGATGCCTGCGCTGGATGGGGTGGGGTAAATCGGAATGTGATAGGCCTTGATGCAGACATAAAAGCAATAAAAAATCACATCCAGAGTTTATCAAATTATCATAATGCCTATTTTCGCACTTTAAGCAAGTTAATGAACACGAGCCGATTTATAACCTTTGTATCTTTTTGTTTGATAAGTTTATCTGCCTTTGCACAAGACAGAACTGGCAAAATTGCTATTATCCCCGAACCTGTTGAACTTATAAGAACAGAAGGCTTTTTTACACTTCCCGAAGAAATTACTATAAAATCCCCTGCTTCTTCTGAGCTAGCGACAACCCTTGCGCTGTTAAGGAAAAGAATTACTACAGCCACCGGAATTAAGGTAAATACCAGTAGTACTGTTAAAGATGATAATGCCGCAATCAGGTTGCAAATAAATAGCACAGCGGATACTACTTTAGGAAAAGAGGGCTATCGTTTGCTGATAAATCCGAAAAACGTTACAGTAAAAGCTAATCAACCGGCAGGTTTGTTTTATGGTGTGCAATCCTTAGTGCAACTATTTCCAAAAGAAATTGAAAGCGAAACGGTTTTGAAAAGAGGAGCATGGCAGCTTCCTTGTGTAACGATCACCGATTATCCCAGGTTTGGATGGCGCGGATTAATGTTCGACGTGTCGAGACATTTCTTCACCAAACAAGAGGTAAAGAAATTCATCGATAATATGGTGAAGTACAAGTATAATCTATTACATCTTCATTTAACCGACGATGAAGGCTGGAGGATACAGATAAAAAGTTTACCTAAACTTACTGAGGTTGGGGCTTGGAGGGTAAATAAAACAGGGCAGTTCGGGACTTTTTCTCCGCCTACACCTACAGAGCCGAGAGATTACGGAGGGTTTTATACTCATGAAGATGTGAAGGAACTAATCCAATATGCGTCCGAACGTTTCGTAAATATTCTGCCGGAAATAGATGTACCGGGACATAGCCTGGCTGCCGTAGTATCCTATCCCGAATTGTCTTGTACACCAGGCGTAGAAAAATACAATGTCCGTTCGGGCGAACAGATTATGGATTGGTCGAGGGGCGCACCTCCGATTGCTTTAGTAGATAATACTTTATGCCCTGCAAACGAAAAGGTTTACGAGTTTTTGGATAAAGTTATAACTGAAGTAGCAGCCCTGTTTCCGTTTGAATATATACATATGGGAGGCGATGAAGCGCCGCACAATTTTTGGGAAAAGAACCCTGCTATAAAAGAATTGATGTTAAAAGAAGGCCTTAAAACAATGGAAGAAGTACAGGGGTATTTTACCAGAAGGGTAGAGGCCATTGTGATAGGCAAAGGGAAAAAGTTTATTGGATGGGATGAGATACTGGAAGGCGGTCCATCTCAATCCACAGCTGTTATGAGTTGGCGCGGTGTTGAAGGCGGTATAAAAGCAGCCCAGTTAGGTCATGAGGTGGTGATGAGCCCCAGCACCTATGCTTACCTCGATTATATGCAGGGAGATGTAGCCATAGAACCTAAAGTATATGCTTCCTTACGTTTAAACAAGGCCTATCAATTTGATCCGGGAGAGGGTATTGCCGACATAAAGTATGTAAAAGGCGGGCAGGCTAATCTGTGGACAGAGAATATCTATAATATGCGTCATGCAGAATATATGGTGTGGCCACGTGCTCTGGCTATTGCAGAATCGGTATGGTCGCCGGTTAATAAAAAAAACTGGACCAATTTTTATGGTAAAGTGGAAGATCATTTTAAACGGTTCGACATTGCAGAGGTAAAATACTCTCCAAGTATATACGACCCTATTTTTCTTCCTTCCGCCGGACCTGGCAATACTTTACGAGTAGAACTTAGTACAGAAATCCCAGGATTAGATATTCATTATACCTTTGATAATTCTTTTCCGGATAATTTTTATCCGAAGTATACCGAATCGTTGATTGTTCCGAAAGATGCTGCAACATTGAAAGTAATTACCTATCGGGGTGGAAAACCAATCGGACGTATGATCACTATGCAAATTGCTGATTTAAAAACCAGGATAAAGAAGAAGTAGATCGCGTAGCATTGCTCCTAAAATCTATTTAAGGATCTCTCATTCTAATCTGGTTAATCGTGTTCAGGAGAGAGATTTAAAAACTTTTATAATCTAATTTCTTATATATATCTAACAAGCGTATTATGAAATGTCCAAATTGCCAGGCCACCTTATTGCTGGCCGATAAAAAAGGAATAGAGATTGACTATTGCCCAGATTGCAGAGGTATATGGTTAGACCGGGGTGAATTGGAGAAAATTATCGAGCGTTCTGCCGATCATTATTCAAAAAGAGAAAATTATGAGTCTGACTATAAACGATATGGATATGGCGAACACGATAGCGATCATCATAAAGGACAGCATGGTCATCATAAAAAGAAGAAATCATTTTTAGACGATTTATTCGACTTTTAATAATCCGTAGCGAAACTTTTCCTCCGCTTTTAGGAATCTGTGACCAGCTCTTGGGAATTTGTAAATGTATTTTACTGACGTTCCTAATAAAGGGGCCTAAGCTCTGGCCACCTTTAATATCCTTAAATTTTACCTATTCCCGCCTTGGTGGTTACCTCAGTTTTTACACTGCTGGTTGCATCCATCGTGTAAGAATATGAGGGCGTGAAACTGCAGGTAGAGCTTGTTGGTGCAGCAGTTCCTGTAATTCCACTGAATGAGTTGCCTGATATCTGGTATTTTCCCGGTGTGGTGCCAGAGCTGATGATCGGGCTTCTTACAGTTTCAAATACATTATTCTCGATCTTAACACAGGCACCCATTCTGGAGTCGATAGCCGAAGAGCCAATAGCGTTGTAATAGTTGTTGTAAACGTGTGCCTGGCCAAAGCGGTTTAACGGAAGACGCGATTTGATGTTCCGGTACCAGTTGTGGTGGAACGTTAGTTTTCTGTCTGAGTTATCGGTATCAGAAGAGCCCACCAGGTGAGTTTTGTGATTGTCGTGGAAGTAATTCCATGAAATAGTAATGTACTGACTGGTGTGTTTTATATCAATCAGTCCGTCGTAAAGATCCTGGTTTGTTTGAGTTGAAGGGTTTTCATTGTATATTTCACAATGGTCGATCCAAACTCTTGAACTGCTTCCCTGGATACCGATACAATCACCGCCATTAACAATAATCTGAGGGCGTCCTTCGTCCCCGTCAGGGTCGTAAACCGTAGGATCGGTGCGATCTGTAATAGAAGTTAGGGTGATCTTTACATTTTGAATGATAATATTACTCTTGCTGCTGATGTTCAGTCCGATGCCATCTAAAAATCCGGCTGAACCGACACCTAAAAGAGTTTTATTAGAATTTACATTAATGGAGCCCCCCTTTGTGCCATTATAAATCCGTCTGTCTACCCTTACGACGTACCTGGTAGAGCTTTCAAGATATGATTTTAGCTGCGCATAGGTAGTTGCCGTAACTGTAGTACCGCCAGAACCGCCTGTGGTTCCGCCGTTTTGAGTTGCAAATCCAACCAAACCGAATGAAGCTGATACTTGAGCTTTTGATCCGGATCCGGTGGTTAATTCTTCTGTCTGGCTTTCGTTCACCTCTGATTTGGAACAATAAGACAATGAAGCACACAAGACAACGCCAAGTGCTGCTGACAGGATTTGATTTCTAGTCATTTTGGTTTTAATTTTAGTTATATAAATGGTTTATAAAGGCCAGGTTCCTAATGAGCTTAACGGAAACCTGATAGACAAGAACGATGCAAATCTTGCTGATGTTTGAATGAAACTGTGCAATCGTGCCCGGGAACGATTGCACAGACTCGCTCGTGGTAAACGAAGACGATTTTGCGATAGGAAGAGTACTTTTGTTTGATTCCTTTCCCCGTTTCGTGTAATTGATAGGTTAAGGATGTACAGAAAACGTCAGAATATGGAGTGCAACGCGAGTTGTTTAAATGAAAAGCTCAATTGTTGTTAAAACAATGCCAATTGTCTTAGTGAAATCTCATCTTTGTTTAATACAACGCCAATTATCTTCAAGGAAAATTCAATTGTTGTTAACACAATTCTAATTGTTTTTAATAAAACTTCATTTGTATTCAGTACAATGCCAATTGTCCTCAGTGAAATCTCAATAGTCTTCAACGAAAGATCAATTGTTCCGAAAACAAGTTGTGTTGTTTTCGGGAAAAGTGCCCATGTCTTTAACAAAAGGGGAATTGTTTATAAAGAAAGGCGCATATCTTTCAAAGAATCTGTGATTTCATTTAAAGAAAATGGCTTGTTTTCTGTCCGTAACTTATTTGTTTTCGCCCTTTAAAGTCTCAGGGCGAGCTTTTTGAAGTATTTAATTTCAAATCTCCGATTCTTTGATTATTATCGGGACAAGTTTACAGCCATCGGGCAAACGGTTTTGTCTTACAACCGTTAGAGGAGTACGATTTATAAATTAACACAACAATAGATAACATGGCATCAGGCTTTTTTGCAATTCTGGACGATATAGCTGCTTTAATGGATGACGTTGCGGTAGCAACGAAAATTGCGACGCGTAAAACAGCCGGTATTCTGGGTGACGATCTGGCTGTAAATGCAGAGAAAGCAACGGGATTTCTCTCCTCGCGAGAATTACCGGTACTCTGGGCTATTACAAAAGGCTCGTTTATTAATAAGCTGATAATCGTTCCGATTGCACTTCTGCTGAACGCTTTTTTTCCCGCCGCCCTTAAAATTGTTTTGATACTGGGAGGAATATACCTGGCCTATGAGGGCGTAGAAAAGATAATTGAGTACCTTTTTCATCGCTCAAAAACCGGACATGAGGTTATTGAGGAGGTCGAACAAGATGACAGTGCCCTCGAGAAGGCAAAAATAAAATCTGCAATAGCAACAGATTTTATTCTCTCTGTCGAAATTGTAATTATTGCTTTAGGTAGTGCAGCTGAAGAAATCTTAACCACTCAAATAGCGACCGTTGCTGCTGTGGCCATACTGGCAACGGTAGGGGTTTACGGAATTGTTGCCCTTATTGTACGAATGGATGATACTGGTTTAAAGCTTATCAAACGTTCAAATAATAAAGGTATTTTATTCGCACTAGGCTCTTTATTGGTTAAGTCGCTGCCCGTTATTATCAGGATTCTGGCTGTAGTTGGCACTATAGCCTTACTATTGGTCGCCGGTGGCATCTTCGTTCATAACATCGACTACTTTCATCATCTTTTCCCGGCAATTCCTGCCACCATCAAGGAGTTTTTAGTGGGAGCGACTGTCGGATTACTGTCCGTAATCATTTTTTCAATAGTCAAAAAAGGAGCTTTCGCTATTCAAGCGATGCGTCCAAGGTTAAAAGAGTGAGGCTTCCGCCGTAGAGAACTGCAGTATGTAAAAACCTATTTTTGCTCCTCTTTTCGCGCACGAAACCTGCTTCGCTGACCTGCATATAAGGCTACAATCACCATGGCGGTTCCGGTTATAGTGTAGAGGCTTATGGGTTCGTCCATGATCCACCAGGCATATAAGAATCCGAACAAGGGGCAAAGAAACAACCAGAGAGCTGCTTTAACGGTGTCGATTCGTAAAAGGTGAAACCAGCAGATCAATCCCACTACGGACACAGCAAGACTTAGCCAGAGAACGGAAGCAGTGAAGCGTATATCCCAGGATACCTGATCGAAATTGCTCAGCAGCAGAGTGAGGGGCAGTAGAAATATACCTCCGAGAAACACCTGCCAGCCATTGATAAGCAAATTGGGCAATCGCCAGTTAACCGAAGCATAGTAAACACTGGCAAATGAAACCGCTACCATGCTCAGCATGAGAAGTACAAGCCCTCCGATGGTGCCATAGCTGTTCTGGAGCAGCGGCCAGGCCGCAATTACAATTCCTGCCATGCCCAGTACAATACTGAGAATTTCTATTACTGATGGCTTACGATTGAGGAAAAATGCGGATAGGATAACGATGATAAGCGGGTTAGTAGAAACGGCCAGGCTTCCAATACCAGCAGCGGTGTTTTTCATAGCGTATACATAAAGCCCCAGGTACAGACTTGTATTCAGCAGTCCAAAAATGCTGAGTTCTTTCCATTCAGCCCTGTTTGGCATACGATAATTTTCTCCTCTTTTTCCGAGGTACGAGTACCCCAGCAGAACGAATCCGGCAATGAAAAAGCGTATATTGGCCAGCACCAGCGGAGGCGCAGATTCTACCCCAAACTTCGTAGCTACAGAAGCCGATGCCCACAGAGCAGAAAAGACAATACCAATCAATACCTGTTTCACAATTGCGACAAAGGTAGTGCTAAGTAGCAAATAGCGGCAAGGGGTTTAGATAATTTACACTGGGGTAGCGGTTCCGGGTAAGGTTGAGCCAATAATCCGCCTTTGTTTCGGGCACCAACGCCGGGTTTCGCCCCGGCAGTTGTCTCCACCAACCGCTTAACTTTGAGTTCCGCAGAATTGTTGTCCGCTTCGTGCCCATTGATGGGGAAAATTAATTAAAAATTTAAAGCAACACAATTGTAAGCAGGTGATGTTGTGTTAACATCTACAAATAAAAAGACAGATTATATGTTTCATCACGTAAAAGATTTACAGTTTAATGCCCGGGTTTCAAAGCCTGACCCTCGTTTTGCCACCTTGCTTTTGGAGCAGTTTGGCGGCGAAAATGGCGAACTCGCAGCGGCCATGCAGTACTTTACCCAGGCATTTGCCGCGAAAATGCCTTATCCGGATAAATACGATATGTTGATGGATATAGCAACGGAAGAATTTAGTCACCTTGAAATAGTTGGTGCTACTATTCAAATGCTATTAAAAGGTGTTAACGGCGATTTAAAGGATGCAGCGGATGAATCTGAAATTATGCAGGTGTTAAATGGGAAGGGGGCGAAGGAAAGTATTATCCATAGCGCGATCGAAAACCCGCAGCATTATGTGTTAAGTGCAGGAGGTCCACGGTTAACCAATAGTCAGGGAATTCCCTGGTGTGCCTCATACATTCATTCAAATGGTGATTTAACGGTTGATCTTCGTTCAAATCTCGCATCCGAATCGAGAGCGAAATTAGTTTATGAGCATTTAATGCAGTTTACGGATGATCCTTACGTTAAGGAAACGTTGTCGTTTCTTATGACAAGAGAGATTGCCCACTTTGAGATGTTCGATGCGGCTCTTTCTACCATTTCGCCAAATTACCCGCCGGGTGTACTGCAAAGAGATCCTCGCTTTACCAACAAATACTTTAACCTTTCGCAGGGAGAAAGCGTGCGAGGGCCCTGGAATGAAGGTTCAATGCCTTTAACAGGCGAGCCATGGGACTATATTGAAAATCCTGTTACACATATTTCTGAAACTAATGGTCTGCAGACAGAGGAAAAAGGAATGAGTAAGAAGATGAAAGAAACCGAAAAGCTTAACGCGGAACTTAGTAAAGTACGAAGCGAAGAAGTGAAAAGTGCTGAACCTGAAGGAGTCGCCCAGTGGAGTTCGTATAGTAAAGAATAAGAGTATACTATGTTTATTTAAATGCCCATGCGAGTAATTGCATGGGCATTTCTTATTTTCATTTCATCAGGAGGTTACTATTTTTAGCTATGAAAAACCACGTTCCTTTTTTACTCTGCTTAATATTCTTTTCGTGCGGGCAAGGCCGGCTTAACAATGACGAAGCTTCCCTAGGTACCAGTTCATCAGCTTCTGACGCTGATACGATTACAGTAGTCAAAAATCCAGCCTCATTAAAGGATATCAAACAGCTTTACGCAGACATAAACGGCAAATTGCAAGGTGGTAAGCTGGATTCAACTTCAATAAAATATGATTGCAGCGGCGAAAGATCCGGCACGGTTACTTATTTTTCGGATAATGGAAAATTGAGTATGATCAGGCATCGCTATAGCGAATACAGTCATTTTTCAGCGACAGATCAGTACTTTGTAAGTGATGATAAGTTGTTTTTCGCACACCTCACCGGCATAAGTTGGAGTTTCGAATCTGGAAACGCTGCTACGGGAGCTACCAAAGACAATATTTTAGAAAGACGTTTGTATATAGTCCGGGAAAAAGCATTGCTTTGCCTGGAAAAAAGATATGTAAAAAGGTCTCATTCCTCAGACAATCCTCAACCTGTAAATGTCGAGAGCAAGCAAGTTGACTGTAAGTCTTTAGAACCCGTATTAAAAGATTTTTCTAAAATACTGGCATTTAAGAATAGTTCCGGTCAAGATTGTTTAGAGAGGTAATTTTACCAGCTGTGGTGTCGGAGGGCCGATTCTGAGCAGTTTCCTGAGTACGATTATAAAATCAAAAATAAATCAATTTACCCGTTTGCATGGATGTAAAGATTATTATTATTGCAATTAATAAGCCGACAAAATGAAAATTGAAACCCACAATATAAACGACACAAAGATTGCGGAGGTGATATCAGAAACCACTATAATAAACAACATTGAAGATGGAGTAGACCTATTAGGAAACCTATATTATCAAGGCTTTGACAAAATTATACTTTGTGAAGAAAACATCACACCAGATTTTTTTGATCTTAAAAATGGGATTGCAGGAGAAATACTCCAAAAATTTTCAAACTATCGTGTTAGCCTGGTTATAGTTGGTGATTTCTCCAAATATGCAAGCAAGAGCTTAAATGATTTTATTTATGAAAGTAACAAAGGCAGACATATAAATTTTGTAGCGTCAACGACAGAAGTTTTAAATAATTAAATGTCTTTATTCAGGCTGCCGGCGATGACAAAAAAGAAGCGTTTTAATTCTTAGTTATTTTAAAATGCAACTTATCGACATGATGCTCAAATAAGGACAAACGGATACTTACACCATCAACTATCCAATCATATGATTCGTCAGACTTATCAACTTTTTTGTTATGAGCTTCACCAAATTCTCTGATTAAGTGAGATAAAATAAGTTTTAGATATCGTTCAGCTTCCTCATCACTATAAGCCCGAAACTCTATTGAACTGAATTTTCGAAAATAACTGTCAACTCCAAAGTTCCAGTAGGTGGTTGAGAGATCCAGTTCCAGACCGTTAAGAATTGAATGTTTACCCCAATGAAAGGTGTCTCTGTATCCACGGCGATTCTTTTTTGCCTTGAAGGTATTCTTTAACTTTTCTATCGGAGTTCCCCATTTGAGAAAGCTTCCTGTTTCTTCGAATAAAATTCCATTACTTAAAGAGGTTTGATCTGTACCAGCACTCACTTCTTTGTATTTAAAAGCCTTAATCATCAGATAAACTCCGTACGCTGCAATTGGTAAGGATATGACTAAGCCAATATAGCCAGCATTGTCTCTTTCTTTGGCAGAGTATATTACCAGGCTAAAGGTCATAAAAAGACCAAAGATGATAAGAATAAGGCCGATAAAAATAATTGCGATTTTGATCATGGTTGGCATATTAATGAAGAACGCACTGGCCGGATTATTTATAATATCCTTAAAGATAGTAAACCTTGAAAAGTAAGCAAACTTTCAGGAACTGATAAGTACGATGGGTAATATCGTTATTTAATCACTTTCACCTCCGGAAGACAATGTACCGGGTTAAATAAGTCTTAGAGATCCTAAGATCAGGCAGTAAACTTTCGATACATCAATCGTCCTCTGTGTAGCCAAGTATCTTTTGAGGGTACGAAATCCGCTTTTTCACTATTTTGATAGCAACTCTACCCAGCCGGAGTACTCTCTTCGTTAGTCGGTCCGTACATTCCGGGCACCTTGTTCCCGGTGGCACAGGTCCGCGTCCTCACGAAAATAGAAGATTTATTTTATTGATGCGTGAGGACACACGACCGAGGCGAAGATTTTTTGATGAGTAGCGCGGAGATTTTGCAGCAACAAATGGGTTGGTGAATTTCTCGCTTCATCCTCCTCGCAAATGTTAAAAATGACTCTTCTGAAAAGGAAATTTTGTTACTTTGGTTTCAAATCGACCTATCATGAAATATACCATCCTCTGCGTTTTTTTGTTGCTTTCGGCTTCTCTTCAGGCTCAATCCGATGTTACAATAAGCGGTCGTATCAAGAATTTTAACAAATATCTAGATAAGGCAAACTCAGTACAGGTAATCGTCAACGATCTTGCCTTTGCCGACCAGCTGACTTACCGCGGCAAGATAAACAGCGACGGAACTTTTAAAATAGTTTTCCCTAAGGATCAACCACAGGATATTTATCTGGAATACCGCGGATTGATTACAATTTTTGTGTCGCCGGGAGATGATCTTATCGTGAATTTTGATGCTGATAACCCTGATAGCAGTAAAACATTTCAAGGCTCCTCAGCAAATGTAAATGAAGATATTCTTGCCTACAAGCAGGAAATCATAAAACATCGGCCCGATAATTACGCATGGTTCCAGAAGCTTTCTGCAGCTCAAAAAGATAGCTCGGCAGATGCTTATAAGGCATTTCTTTATAACAGGCTAAAAGATGAGAAAGAAATTTACGAAAGTTTCATACAGGGAAGAAGTGTTAGCGAAACTTTTAAAAAATGGGCTCTGGCTGAATTAGAGTACGGATGTGCTGATGAATTGCTTCGTTATACCTGGGTACATTTGATGACAAATAAGGACAATGTATTACCTGCAGACTACTTTGATTTTTTTGACAGATTTCCGCTCGATAACCCCGAGGCTTCTGTCAGCTCTAATTATGGTAGTTACCTTGAGGAGTATGGTAAGTATTTTATTTCAAAAGCTGAACTTAGTGCCCCCTTAAATATGTCATCACAACAAGTGGCTGCCATTCTACTTCAAAATACCGAACTTCCTAAAAAAGATCTTCAAAAGCTAGAAAAAATTTCATTAAAAGATACCAGCAAGAATTTGTCCATATTTGATATGCTATTCTTGCGCAAGATGATTAAGAATGAAAATAACGAAGAATTTCTTAATCAAAAATTGTCGTATAAAACATATAAGCCCTTAATAGATTACTACGCTGTGCATTCTAATGGGTTTTTACGCGATGTGCTTCTTTCAAATTTAGTTAATAGCACAATAGAAGCACGACAGTTAGAAGAAATAGAGCCCTACATAGAAGACTTTAAAGAATTGGTAGCTACGAACTATCTAAAGGATAAGATACTGCATAAATATTATACTGCGCTGGGTAAAATAAGGGACTACGAATTACCAGTTAACGCTAACTTTCGGGCTCTTCCGGTAACAGAATCGGATAGCGTATTCTATAAAATTGTTTCAAAATATCCAGGCAAAGTAGTTTATATCGATTTCTGGGCAACATGGTGCGGACCATGCAGAGATGAAATGCCTAATTCAAAAATTCTTCGGGAAAAGCTCAAAGATAAAGATGTGGTGTTTGTTTATCTTGGTGTAAGCTCGCCCGAAAAAACCTGGAAAGCTGTAATTGCAGAACTTGACATGAATGGCGAAAATTATCTTTTAAAGGATGTTGAATATAAAATTTTAGCAGAAAAGTTTCAGATAAGTGGTATTCCACATTACGTCCTTGTGGATAAACATGGTAGAATAATAAATTCAAAGGCTGGTGGTCCAGGATCAGCGCAACTCGAAAGAGAGATAGTGGATTTATTAAAATAAAAGCCACATACCGCTCACTGCTTTGCTGGCGTTGTCACAACGTTGATAGTTACGCCACTGGTCTTGGCGTCTCGCTAAGATCTTGAACTAAGACAATGTACCAGGTAATAATAAGTTCTCGCGAGCGGCAAAGATCCGGCTAGGCCGTCTGATCTTTCGATAGTCTGCGAATTCCTCTTAGATTTCTCTGTTATGACGGCAACTCTATCCGCCCTGAGTACTCTCTTCGTGCGTCGGCCCGTACATTCCGGGTACCTTGTTCCCGGTGGCCCGCAGGTAAACAATCATTTCGC
>CBIHLM010000045.1:0-37913 GCA_966210515.1 uncultured Pedobacter sp. | reverse complement strand
CCTACTATAGGCATCCTTCGCCCCATGCCAAAAGCTTTGGGTGATACGCGTAAAATAGGCGGAGTTTGATATCGTTTAAACTCAGCTTTATTTACCATTGCAATAACTTTTTTAACGAGTTGCTCATCAAAGCCCTGAGCGATTATGTCGCGGGAACTCTTCTTTAACTCTATATACTGATATAGTAGTTTATCGAGAATATCGTAGTCTGGTAGCGAATCGCTATCCTTCTGACCAGGACGTAACTCGGCAGATGGCGGCTTTACAATGCTATTTAAAGGAATTATTTCTCTTTCGCGATTTATGTACTCTGCCAGCTGATAAACCTGAGTTTTATATACGTCTCCCAATACTGCGATGGCACCGGCCATATCACCATATAGTGTGCCGTAGCCAACCGCGCATTCGCTTTTATTAGAAGTATTTAAGAGTATGTAGCCAAATTTATTTGAGAAGGCCATTACTATCACAGCGCGACAACGAGCCTGTATATTTTCTTCAGCAATATTAAAAGGTAAACCTTTAAACACCGGAGCAAGCATAGAATCGAAAGCATCGGCGGCATCCTTAATGGAAATAAGCTCGTGTTTACAGCCCAGGTTTTTAACCAGATCTAAAGCATCCTGCACGGAATGACCCGTAGAATATTTTGAAGGCATCAATACTGCCATAACATTTTCGGGACCAAGAGCTTCGGCAGCTAAGGCGCAAACAAGTGCGGAATCGATTCCGCCTGACAAGCCAAGGACTGCTTTACTAAAACCTGATTTATAAAAATAATCCCGAATACCCAAAAGTAGCGCCTGATGAATTTGCTCTATATCCGGGGCGGGATTATAATCCATCTTTTGATGGCTCCTGATTACATTGTCATCAAATTCATATGTCCGGATATCTTCTTTAAAGTAATTCAGTTGATCAAGCAATTCGCCTGCTGCATTAAAAACAAGCGAGCCGCCATCGAAAATTATTTCAGTTTGTGATCCAACTTGATTGACATACAGCAACGGCAATTTATATTTCTTACAATTATCACTCAACACCTTATAGCGATTATCATCATGATTGTAAGAAAAAGGTGAGGCGGCAATATTGATCATAAAATCCGGCTGATCTTTGATCAATTCATCCATTGGAGCGGATATATATAGAGGATTATCGTTGATATTCCATAAATCTTCGCAAATAGTTAAAGCGATTTTCTTGCCTTTAAAATCTATGCAAAAGAAATTAGTTGCTGGTTCAAAATACCGGTACTCGTCAAAAACATCATACGTGGGCAGCAATGCTTTATTAACAATATGTTGGACACTGCCATTCTCAATAAAATAAGCGGAATTGAATAAATCTTTCCCTTCTGTTCTTGGGTTTTTTGTGGGAGCGCCTAAAATACATGCAATATCTGTACAAGCAGCTGCAACTTGCTTTACAGCCTCATCGCACAACTCTATAAATTCGGAAAACTCCAGAAAATCTCTCGGCGGATAGCCACAAATAGCTAATTCAGCAAATACAACCAAGTCCGCACCCTGTTGCTTTGCATAATTGATGGCCTTAATAATTTTTGTTGAATTTGATTCGAAATTACCGATGTGATAATTTAATTGAGCTAGTGCAATCTTCATTTACGTATAAGAAGTTTATTAAAAAAACAATGCCAGATTTAATGTCACAAAAGGATTTCGTGAATCAAAATCTTTAAACGTTTTAGTAAATCCGTTATTAAAAGTAACGCCGGTAAGGGCAGTTAAGTTTCTACCAACATTCCATTCGGCTCCTCCACCCATTATCAGGCCCAATCTTCCCGAGTTCACTTCCGATGAAATCGAAACATCTTCCAATGTTTCATTGGTTCCAAAAGTTACTGCATCTTTTTTTGCAGAAATATTAATTCCGGTTCCTAAACCGAACTGTCCGTAGAACCGGCCCTGATCCGAAGGGTTACTTTTAAGCTTTAAAGTAAAAGGAATTTCAATATACTGAAGTTTATATTCATCAGTGGAAACATTCGTCCTGACAGCTTTACTCTGCAAGGATGTCACAGTGAAGGCTGTTGAAAAATAATAATTTTTTGCAAAGCCGATATCCGCAATCACCCCGTATGAAAATCCAGCCCTACTTCCATCAGATACTAATCTGTTAGCGTCATCCGTCGACCAGCTTAGGTTAGGAGACAATGTAAATCCTAATTTGAAATTCTTTTCAATTTCCTGGCTTTGCCCGAAAAAAGGAATTAAGAAAATGCTGGCAATTACTAATAGGTGTCTCATAAGTTTCAAAGGTATAATCTGTCTCTTCTCTTTGATTTTGCTATTTTCGCTTTAGAAATCATATGAATACTAAAAGCATTTTCCAAATCTACCTGTTTTTTTTTATTGGCCTGTTTGTATTCGGCTGCAAGAATAAGAAAGATGTTGATGTAAGTAACATAAATCTTGACATAAAGATTGAAAGATTTGATAAAGACTTAAGCGCATTAACCGTTTCAGAGTACCGGCAGCAAGCCAGTCAGCTTCAACAAAAATATGGTGTCTTTTACATGGATTTTATGGAGGGAATGCTTAGCGTGGGAAACCCAGGCACTGAGGAGTACTTTCAAAATCTTAAAACTGTGTTATCCGCTCCGGACTACAATGCTTTGAAAAATGAAGTTCAGCAAAAGTATCCCGATCTAGAGAAGCAGGAACAAGAATTGACCGACGCATTTAAGCACGTTAAGTATTACTACCCTAAACAGCCCATTCCGCGAATTATTTCTTTCTTTTCTGGATTCTCGGTACAAACTCCCATCGGAAATAATTACATCGGCATTGGTCTGGATATGTTTTTGGGATCTGATTCAAAATTTTACCCAGCCTTAAGAAGCAGCATACCGGCTTATATTTCAAGGCGTTTTACTCCCGAAAATATAACACCCCGAGTTATGGAGGCATTTATCCGCGAAGAAATGTTTCCGGAACCAGACCAGGTTACATCATTAATGCAAAAGATGATTTACAACGGTAAAATCCTGTATTTTATGGATGCCGCAATGCCTGACGTTCCGGATTCTTTGAAAATCGGATATACAAGCCAACAACAACAATGGGCCGAAGAATATGAAAGTGGAATCTGGGCTTATTTTTTAGAACAAAATCTTTTGTTTGAAACCGATTACTATAAGATTCAGAAATACCTCACAGAAGCACCATTTACGCCTGGTATAGGAGATAAAAATGAATCGGCACCAAAGCTTGCAGTTTTTACGGGATGGAAAATTGTGAAGAAATACATGGAGAACAATCCATCTGTCACAATCCAGGACTTAATGCAGGATATGGATTTACAGAAGATCTTAGACAAATCGAAATATCGTCCGGATTAATCGGGTAAACTGTCAATTGGCGCAATAGTAATTTTACCGTCGCGACCGATCCCTCCTGAATAAATCCGCCCGTTAGGGAGCTGTCCTAAAGGCCTGCCCGATCCAGTGCGTATCTGACCTAAAAGGATTGCAATATCTGTTTGTGGATTAACTGAATATCCTCCGGCTCTATTTCTGATCGAAACAAAGCTTGCACTTTTCTTATCTGCAATCTGAGGCCTCTGTCCGCCAGACAAATAGCTCAACAAAACATGTCCGCCGTTTCCATTGTCATAATGCCTGTTGGAAGCTCTGGCATCCTCTCCGGAAACATCAATATAAAGGCTTCTTAGCTGAACAAAATTTATTGAAAGATTTAAATCAGTTCCGTTATTCTTACTATCGTTGCCACTGATAACAACATCTTTACCTATAACGGCATATTTTACAACAAGATTCACTTTTTTCTTGGCTACAAACGACAATTTAGATTTATCCTTCATTATCAGTGTATCAATAAAAATTGAAGTTATAGAGTCGCCCTCAGTGATAGAATAAGATCTTCTGGAATCTATCATCAACTTATCAAGCCTAATGGATTTCGATGTAACTTGCCCTATAGAAATATACGGCAAAATCAGCGTAAAAAATAAGAATATAGATTTCATTATTCTATAACGCCGGGCGGAGAGTTATCTTGTAATAATTTGACTTACAGAGCATTTTGCTCTATAAGTCAAATACTATTTCAGAATATTAATAACTGATTTAAGACAAAGGATTACACCTATTACCAAAATAATATTCGATAACAGATCAACAAATCCCCAGTCGGCAATGAAGCGTAATACGGCACCCAAAACAGACACAAAAACACCCACAGCCATTAAAATATAATGACTTGGATTATTGGCATTGTCAGTACTTTCGCTTTTTTTATAAGTCTCTACTAGATTCTCCATTTCAATAATTTATCCGGCGAAATTACAAATCTGATTCTATACAAAAAAGCTTTTAATCTTTTAAAACCATTTTCAATCCCGAGGACTTTAATCTTTAAAAAAGGTTATGGCAAAGTATTCAAAAAAGGCAGGCGAAAAAGTGGAAGAAGCTATGCATGAAATGAAAGAAGGCAAGCTTAAAACCGGAACAGGTAAAAAAGTAACCTCCAAAAAACAAGCTGTCGCAATAGGCTTGTCGGAAGCAAGAGAAGCAGGAGCGAAAGTACCAAAAAAGAAGTAGAGTATAAATCTAAAATTTCACGCAAAGCTCGCGGGAGCACAAGCATTTTACAATTACAACACCTTCTTATCCAGATATATCTTTTTGCTTTCTTTGCGTGTTTTTACTTATTTTGCTTCGCGTGAAATACGCTCTGTCAATATAAGCTATACAATCACCAGCTCATTCAATTGCATATTTATATAATTCATCTCCTCTGCATGTAGCTTCACGTTAGCAGCTTTCGCGTTCTGAGCCGCCTGACCTGCATTTCTGGCTCCAGCCAACGCGATGGTAATCCCAGGCTTCTCAATAGTCCATTTTAACACCAACTGGCCCAGGGTGATGCCTTTATCTTCCGCGATATGCTTTATCTTATCTAAAAAGAGATTCACCTGGATAATATTTCCGGGCGAAAAATATTTAAGACCTGCTCTATGATCACCCGCCGAAAATTGATATCCTGGTTTGATCTTGCCCGTTAACAAGCCCCTTTCCATCGGACTATACGCCAATATAGACTTCTTATTGGCAAGGCAATACGGAACGACCACTTCCTCTATCTTTCTATTTACCATACTATATGGCACCTGATTAGAAACCAGCTTAACCGTCTTCTCAGCCTCCTGCATTTGCTCGGTAGAATAATTACATACGCCGGCAAACCTAACTTTTCCTTGTTGAATGAGCGTTTCTACAGCCTCCATGGTTTCATGGATTGGCGTTGTTGGATCCGGCCAATGAATTTGATATAGATCAAGATAATCGGTACCTAAAAGCTTCAGACTGGCTTCGCATTCCGCTATTACACTTTTCTTTCCGGCATATTTATAGATGTCTATATCGAGTCCCTGATTGTCTTTACTCCTAAAATAAAACTCTCCATTCTTTCCTTTCCATTGCAGACCATATTTGGTGAGTATTTGCACCTTATCTCTCGGCAAATCTTTGATGGCCTCTCCTACTATTTCCTCACTTAAGCCCTGCCCATAAACAGGTGCTGTATCAATAGAGGTAACCCCATTCTCATAAGCTGCCCTGATTGCGCTTACCGACTCTTTCCGTTCAGTACCTCCCCACATCCAGCCCCCCGCAGCCCAGGCACCAAACGTTATTACCGAAAGTTCCAAATCTGATTCGCCAAGTCTTCTATATTCCATACTGCTTTTTATGCTTGAACATACGGTATGATTATAAGTTTAATTTTTTCGTCAGATAGGTACTGGCAGAAGATGTAGCATATTAACTGATCTTTTCGTAATTGAAGAATGAATTTCAAAATATTCTTTGCCGGATATATTTTTATTTTCCTGTCTGCATGTAGCGCTAAAGAGGATTTATGTACAGCATATCAATGTAGTGCCCCGGTAAAGAAATTGAAGCTGAAATTCAGGGATTCAAACAATTTCGACCTTTTGTTTTCAACAAACGCCACATATAGCCTCAACGATCTGAAAATCCAGAGTTCACTCTTTAATGCCGATTTATCATTCGGAATAGACAGTACGGATAAAAGCAACAGATATGTTCTAATTCCCTTTTTCCATTCACAAAATTTAAGGATAAAACTAGCTAACAAGCAGGAAGATAATATAGAAATAGAGACAGCATTGCAGGAAGTAAGATGCTGTGAAATTATAAAAATTACAAGTCTAAAAATTAACGGGACCACTATCTGCACCAACTGCAGCACCATCGAGCCCATTGTTCTAATAAAATAAAAAATCCCGGCTATGTGGTAGCCGGGATTTCTAAATCATCTATCTTTTGCGTTAAGCTCCTGTCAATGCTGCTGCACCGCTCACAATTTCTGTAAGTTCGGTTGTAATAGCTGCCTGACGAGCCTGGTTATACGAAAGTTTCAAGGCCTTTAACAAATCACCGGCGTTTTCTGTCGCTTTATCCATAGCCGTCATACGGGCTCCATGTTCAGATGCATGTGAATCTAAAATTGCTTTGTATAACTGGGTCTTCACCGATTTAGGAATCAATTCATTTACGATCTCTTCCTGCGAAGGCTCTAAAATATAGTCAGTTTTTGACGTAGCAGTTGTTTGCGAAACTTGAATACGTGGCACTGGAAGCAATTGCTCAGCAACTAAAATCTGCATCGCAGCATTTTTGAACTGATTGTATACTACTTCCACTCTGTCAAAGTCGCCATCGGCAAAACCCTTCATTATAGCTTCTGAAATAACGGAAGCGTTTTCGAAGGTGAGTGCAGAATACAACTCATTATTGTTTCCAATAACATTGTATTTGCGTTTTTCATAAAAGTCCTGTGCTTTCTTACCTACTGCAACAATACTAACATTGCCGTTTGCTAATTGCTCAGAATACTTTTCAGCGATTAACTGATTAGCAGTCTTGATAACATTGGCATTAAAAGCTCCGGCCAGTCCGCGATTCGAAGCCACAACCACTACAAGAACCCGAACAGGCTCACGCTCCTGTATAAAAGGAGAAGTTGATTCTTCAAGACTTGCAGAGAGGTTTGACAGAATATCCTTCAGCTTGTTAGCATACGGACGTAACTGTACAATAGCATTGGTAGCTCTCTTCAACTTGGCCGCCGAAACCATTTTCATGGCCTTGGTAATCTGCTGAGTCGAACTTACCGATGTAATTCTATTTCTTACTTCTTTTAAATTAGCCATTTTTCAAAGTTGTAAGTTGAAGGTTGTAGGTTATAAGTTTATTCAACTCACAACCTACAACCTTCAACCCAATTAATATCTTCCCGCTAATTCCTTAGCAACAGTTTCAAGAACAGAAGTTATGCTATCATCTAATTTACCAGCTTTAAGAGCTTGTAAAACTTCAGGGTTACGTACTTCTAATTGTTGAATATATTCTTTTTCAAATTCTCTAACTCTTTCTACAGGAACCTGACGCATTAAATTCTTAGTTCCGATATAGATAATAGCAACTTGCTTTTCTACTGAAACAGGAGAAAACTGTCCTTGCTTTAAGATCTCCACGTTACGAGCACCTTTATCTAATACCGACTTAGTTGCTGCATCAAGGTCAGATCCGAATTTAGAGAAAGCCTCTAACTCGCGGTATTGAGCCTGATCAAGTTTCAAGGTACCAGCAACTTTCTTCATCGACTTAATCTGAGCGTTACCACCCACACGAGATACAGAAATACCCACGTTAATCGCCGGACGAACCCCCGCATTGAATAAGTTAGATTCAAGAAATATCTGACCGTCGGTAATCGAAATTACGTTAGTTGGGATATATGCTGATACATCACCAGCTTGAGTTTCGATGATCGGAAGAGCTGTTAATGAACCGCCACCTTTAACTAAATGTCTGATAGAATCTGGTAAATCGTTCATGCTCTGAGCAATCTCATCCGAAGCATTGATCTTAGCAGCACGCTCCAATAAACGGCTGTGAAGGTAAAACACGTCTCCAGGATAAGCCTCACGGCCCGGTGGACGACGAAGTAATAATGATACTTCACGATAAGCAACAGCTTGCTTAGATAAATCATCATAAATGATCAAAGCAGGACGTCCTGTGTCACGGAAGAACTCACCTATCGCAGCACCCGAAAACGGAGCAAAGAACTGCATTGGCGCCGGATCTGCCGCAGAGGCAGAAACAACAACGGTATATGGCATTGCACCATTTTCGTCAAGCGTACGAACGATCTGTGCTACTGTAGAACTTTTTTGTCCGATAGCAACATAGATACAGAATACCGGCTGACCAGCTTCGTAAAATTCTTTCTGGTTTATAATGGTATCGATACAAACTGCAGTTTTACCAGTCTGACGATCACCAATAACCAACTCACGCTGACCACGGCCAATTGGAATCATCGCGTCAATAGCTTTGATACCAGTTTGTAATGGCTCGGTAACGGGCTGACGGTAAATTACACCCGGAGCTTTACGCTCTATCGGCATCTCATACGTCTGGCCGGTTATAGGTCCTTTTCCGTCAATCGGTTGTCCTAGCGTGTTTACCACACGGCCAAGCATTCCGTCGCCAACTTTAATAGAACCAATACGGTTAGTACGTTTTATCGTATCGCCCTCTTTAACCTCGCTATAAGGTCCAAGCAAAACCACACCCACGTTATCCTCTTCAAGGTTTAATACAATCCCTTGTAAACCGGTTTCAAATTCAACCAGCTCACCTGATTGAACCTTGGTAAGGCCGTAAACACGAGCGATACCATCACCTACCTGTAAAACGGTACCAACTTCTTCAAGTTCGGCCTCTGATTTAAAGCCTGACAACTGCTGACGCAATATTGCCGAAACTTCATCTGGTCTTACCTCTACCATAGTTTTATTTATGAGTTTTTATTGTAAATCTTGTTTCTGTACTCTTTTGTAATTATGCCCTGCTTTCCGTTTCAAGCCGCTTGCGGGCTTTCCTCTTCAATCAGGTTTAAAATTCGGGGTATGTCTCCCTTTTGATATTGACTTTACGCAGGATTAAAACACCTTTTGCGAAAACTCCTTTTTTAATTTATTTAAGCTGCTAGAAATACTTGCATCTACCTGGCGATCACCTACTTTCAACACAAAACCACCAATCAGATCAGGATCAATTCTCGTCTCTAAAACAACTTGTGCTTTTGTAGACTCAATTACCAGGGCAGAAATCTTACTTTTTTGATCTTCAGAAAGCGGGGCAGCAGAAGTAACAACCGCGTGGATTATATCCTTCCGGCGATTGTATTCGCTTAGAAATTCTTTTGCTGTAGCGTAAAGAACTTCAGAACGGCCTTTAGCGACAACGATCTTAAAGAAAGCCATGATCACTTTATGAAAGCTGCTTCCAAACAATTGATTAAGTATAGCCGTCTTCTTATCTATACCAACAATCGGATTGCGTAAAACTGCCTGCAATTGCGAATTTTGATGCATTACACTAACAAACGACTCGATATCCGCTTTTATGGCTTCCAATGAATTTTGCTCTTCAGCAAGGTCGATTAATGATTTTGCGTACCGTGATGCTACTTGTATTTCAGACATCTTTTATATAGTTATAAGTTGTAGGTTATAAGTTGTAAGTTTTTAACTTCTCCTCAACTCAATTACTAATTTAACTTCACTTCCTTTAGCAAGTCAGAAACTAAAGCTTCCTGTTTGCTTTTATCTTCTAATTGATGGCGCAAAACCTTTTCTGCGATCTGAATAGAAAGCTCAGCAACCTGACCTTTGATTTCTGCAAGAGCGGCTGTTTTTTGAGTTTCAATTTCGTGTTGAGCTTTCTCAAGCATTTTTGCACCTTCAATTTGTGCGCTTGATTTTGCCTCACCCACAATTTTATCTTTAAGCTCTTTAGCTTCCTTTAAGATGAGGTCGCGTTCTGCACGAGCTTCTTTTAACAAAGATTCGTTCTCGCTGGTTAAACGGGCCATCTCCTCTTTAGCTTTATGTGCCGACTCAAGAGCATTCTCAATAGAACGTTCACGATCGTTGATAGCTGTAAGAATCGGAGACCATGCAAACTTCTTTAATAAAATTAAAAGAAGCAGAAACGCAACGGTCGACCAAACTACGAAGCCAAGATGATGATTTAATATACCTTCAAATAATTCTTCCATTTTTTATATCAATTTCTTTTCATCAAAACAAGCTCCGGAAAACAACCAACCGTTAATTCTCCGGAACTATGAATCCTTATTGAGGGTTGTTACCCAACAATGCTACTACCACACCGAACAACGCAACACCCTCTACAAGTGCAGCTGCGATGATCATAGCAGTTTGAATTTTTGAAGCAGCCTCTGGCTGACGAGCAATACCTTCCATTGCTTTACCACCAACCTGACCAATACCGATACCTGCACCGATAACTGCTAAACCTGCACCAATTGCAGCGATTGAACCTACCATAATGATTAATTTATATAGTTGTTAAAAAATGATACTAATGATGTGCATGCTCATCAACCGCCGTTCCGATAAACAAAGCAGTAAGCATAGTAAAAATAAACGCCTGAAGAAATGCCACTAAAAGCTCCAGAACATCCATGAACAATACGAAAGCAACAGAAACCGGTGCGATTGCCAAAGATTTAAAAATAAAAATCAATGAAACTAAACTCAGCACGATAATGTGCCCCGCCGAGATGTTGGCGTATAAACGAATCATCAATGCAAAAGGCTTAGATATGACTCCAATAATCTCTACCGGAATCATGATCGGATATAACCACCATGGTACGTCCGGCAATAATATGTGCTTCCAGTAATATTTGTTACCGTTTAAGTTGGTAACCAACAATGTAATAAAAGCAAGAACAAATGTCATGAAGATATTTCCGGTAACATTAGCACCACCCGGAAACAAAGGGAACAGTCCGAGCAAATTGTTAATCCAGATAAAGAAGAACATGGTTAACAATAGAGGCATAAATTTACCATACTTATAACCAATATTTGGTTTTGCAATTTCATCGCGAACAAAAAGAATAACAGGCTCAATTAAAGACTGAAAACCTTTAGGAGCCATCCCCTCACGTTTTTTATACGCTCTTGAAACAGATGTAAAAATCAGGATCAATAAAATAACAGCTAACCAAATTGCAGCTACGTTTTTTGTAATCGAAAAATCGTACACATTTGACGATGCCGCCTGATCAACCTCACCAGATGCATTTACAGCAAATACTTTGTCTTCTATAAGCTTATAGCTGTAGTATTTACCCGCATAAATCTCCTCGCCATGATGAAATTTAGACGAAGAAAACATCTCTGTACCTTTATCAGTAATAAGTATTATCGGAAGAGGCAAAGAAGTATGCCCCCAAAGATGCCAATAATGGGAATCTGCAATGTGTTCCATGATAGCAGCAGTAGGATCGAACTTCTCGTGCTCAGATTCTCCTTCCGTATGCTCTACTCCTGGAATTTGCGCGTCGCTTTCAACACCTGAGGAAAAAGTAGTATCAGCTAATTCATGATGCTCTGTATTTTGAGCTTTTGATACTGTCTGCAAACTAATAAAAACTAAAAAAAGTGCGAAAACAGCGCTGAATCTAATTTTTTTTGAATTCAAAATGTGGGTAAACGACATTTATTACAAGTTTTTTACGTTTTATTTTGGTGGCGCAAGTTACATAACAATGCATAAACTTCAAAGGACGTAAATGAGAAATATAAAGAAAAAAATTCCACCGCAAAAAGCAGGCTATTGACCTTGAATTTCAGCAAGTAAACAATAACAAACCCCATCGAGAAAAGCAACTTGATAATTATCGCTCCCATGATTACAAAAACAGAATTTTCTCCTCCATTTTTAATGCCAGCGATAGATACCACATATGCAATAACAGTGATCACTAAAAGGAATCCAAATATCACCCAAAACTTGGGAACTAAAATTACTTCTGCGGGATTATTGGCCTCGATTAACCACGCTGTTAAGCCCAATATTACAGCAATAAAAAACAGGATCAGAATGAATTTGCGTAAACTCAAGATTTCATTTTTTTAATGGAACGAACGATAACATATAAAGCAATAAAAACTCCCGCTAAACTTAGAAACGCAGTAACCAAAGGAGTTTTAGCTTGTCGATTCTCATCAATTTTGTATCCGGCATAAGTAAAGGCTCCAATTATAACAAACATTTGGAAACCCATAGCCGAGTACTGAGCGTAGCTATTTAACAAGTTCTTTCTTTTCTTAGCCGGCTTTTCACTTTCGTCTTCTTGCATAACATGCATTTAATTATTTGCAAAAGTACTACTTTTATCATCCAGGCACCCATGTTTTACGTTAACAAACCAAACATTTATGATTGAAAAATTGCCGGTCAGCGGCCATATAGTCGACATTTTAAATCGGCGGATTTATCCTGGTAAAATTTTCGTACTCAACGGTCGTATTCAAAAGATAGAAGAAACAGCCGAGGCAGATAATCAATATATCATGCCCGGATTCATTGATGCGCATGTTCATATTGAAAGCTCGATGCTCGTCCCTTCGGAATTTGCACGTTTAGCAGTAGTCCATGGCACCGTTGCCACGGTTTCTGATCCACATGAAATTGCTAACGTCTGTGGTATAGAAGGCGTAAAATTTATGATCGAAAACGGAGAGCAGGTCCCATTTAAATTTTATTTCGGAGCACCATCATGTGTGCCTGCTACGGTATTTGAAACTGCTGGAGCAGACATATCGATAAAGGAAATTGATGAACTTCTAAAATCAGATAAAATAAAATACTTAGCGGAGATGATGAACTGGCCCGGAGTCTTGTTTAACGATCCGGTGGTATTTGAAAAAATCAAGCTCGCAAAAAAATACAATAAACCTGTGGATGGACACGCCCCAGGATTAACAGGTGAAAAAGCTAAGCAATATATAGCGGCGGGCATAAGTACGGACCACGAATGCTTTTCCAAAGAAGAAGCTCTGGATAAATTACACCTCGGCATGAAAATCCTCATCCGAGAAGGAAGCGCTGCTAAAAATTTTGACGCATTAATAGAGCTTTTACATGATTTCGAAGACCAGATTATGTTTTGCTCTGACGACAAACACCCTGACAGTCTGCTCCTTGGCCACATTAACGAACTGGTAAAACGGGCGGTGGAAAAAAATATAGACGTTTTCAAAGTACTTAAAGCAGCTTGCGTCAACCCCGTAACCCATTATTCACTTGATGTGGGACTACTTCGTGCCGGCGACTTTGCCGATTTTATCATCACTGACAATCTAACAAACTTCAAAATAAAAGAAACCTACATCAACGGAAATTTAGTTGCTGCAAAAAGTCGTTCAAACATTGAATCTGTTAATGTTGATCCGATAAATAATTTCAATTGCTCGGAGATAAACATTGCCGACATTAAAGTCAAAGCGACCACTGAAAAGATTGCAGTAATTGAAGCGTTGGATGGACAGCTAATAACAAATAGAATTACGGCTGAAGCATTTATAAAAGACGGCTTCATCGAATCAAATCCTGAAAAAGACATTTTAAAAATCATTGTAAAAAATCGTTATAAAGATGCACCTCCCGCAATTGCCTTTATAAAAAACTTTGGCTTAACAGATGGAGCAATCGCATCGTCTATTGCGCACGACTCGCATAATATTATAGCAGTCGGCACAAACGATGACCTTATAGCGAAGGCCGTTAATAAAATTATTTCTTGTAACGGCGGTATTTCAGCGGTTTCGTCTACCGATTCAAAAACTTTGGCACTGCCGGTGGGCGGAATTATGACCTCTGCGGATGCTTATGAGGTCGCAGAACAATACACGGAACTCGATATTCTGGCAAAAAAGATGGGCTCGGGTTTGTCGTCTCCATTTATGACTTTATCCTTTATGGCCTTGCTTGTAATCCCCTCACTAAAACTTAGTGATCTGGGACTTTTTGATGGTGAAGAATTCAAATTCGTAAAATCGGAAACTACCTGAAAAAATGAACCAATAGTTTATCTTTGAATTATTAATATCACAAAAACTTATAAATAAGCTAACCGGAACAAAATATTTTGGCTAAGAGCTTGTTAATGTATTAAGTCAAATCATATTCAGTCTTGAAATCTAATTTTCAATCCCTGCCCATTTTTGCGATTATAGGTTCAGTATTTTTATCTACGGGTTGCATTAGTCCGAAGGATTCTGTGACGAGCAGAGGCATGCAGAACCTTACCGCCCGGTATAATATTATATATAATGCCAATCTCTTACTAGACGAGAGCTCCGAAAATATCGAAAAAGCGCATCTCGATAATTACAGTCAGCTGCTGACGATTTATAAAGAACCTTCAGAAGCAACATCTGCATCTGAAACCAAAAACCTGGATTCGATCATACAAAAAGCAAACGCGATAATTAATGACAAGCTCCATAGCAATTATGTTGATGATGCTTATTTATTGGTTGCAAAATCAAATTACTTAAAGTCAAGTTTCTTCAATGCCGCAGAATACTTTACTTACCTGTTTAACAACTACCCTTTAGAAAAAGATATCAGGCAAGAATCACTCACGTGGAAAACCAGAGCGCTCCTGCAGTTGGATAATATTGCTGAAGCATCGAATACAATCGACACAGCGTTGAAATACATTGAAACATCTGAAAAAACGATGTCAGATGTGTATGCAACTCATGCTCAGCTTTTAATTACTGCCAATCGGAAATCCGAAGCGATCTCCGTTTTAAAGAAAGCTATCGATTCCAGTCACTCGAAACGCAACAAGGTCAGATGGAAATATATACTTGCACAATTACAAGAACAAGATAAACAATATCAGGATGCCTATGATAATTTTACGGCTGTTGTAAAAAGCAATGCATCATTTGATATGGCTTTTAATGCTAACCTTAACAGGATACGGATTGAAGAGGAACAAAATGGCGTTAACTCGGACCGGATCAGCCGGTTAAAATCACTGTTAAAGGACGATAAAAACAAGGATTTTATTGATCAGATCTATTATCATATCGGGAATATTCATTTAGAAAATGACGAAATTTCTGAGGCGATCAACAATTACCATACTTCCATAAAAAAGAGCACCACAAATCTGGACCAGAAAGGTGTCACCTATTTAAAACTTGCGGATATTTATTTTAATAATGCGGATTACGTGAAGGCGAAAGCCTACTATGACAGCACTTTAAATACCTTGTCTCCAAAGTATCCCGGTTATGAACTAATAAAAAAGAAAGGCAATAACTTAGAGCTATTAGCAACAAGGTATCACACAATTAGTCGGGAAGATACTTTGCAAAGTTTAGCCAGGTTGCCTGAAGCTGAGAGAGAAGAACGAATCGGGGAACTGGTACGACAACAAGCGGAGCGCTCTCTAGCACAGGAAAATCAGCAAGAAGCGCCAAATGGATTAATCGCCGGCATTGACGGACCAACGACTGCCAAGCCAACGGATGGAAAGTTTTACTTCAATAACTCGACAGCTATAAGTCAGGGATTTTCGGACTTTAAGCGCAAATGGGGAAACAGGCGTCTGGAAGACAATTGGAGACGTATAAGTAAAACGGCAGCAGAAACCACGGTTTCGATGTCTGCAGATCCGGACGCTCCGATCGGGGCATCACTGGCAGCAACTAATACGGCTTTAAGTGCTGATGCGGTACGTCAAAATTACATGAAGAATCTTCCATTGACAGAGCCTTTACTTCAGCAATCAAATCAAAGAATCGCGGAAGCTTATTATGACATTGCAAACTTTTATAAGGATGAGTTAAAAGATGAAGAGATTGCTATTAAAACTTATGAGGAGCTATTAAAACGGATACCCGAAAGCACATACAGTTTTCCGGTTTATTATAACCTTTATAGATTGTATGCGCCGATCGATGCAGAAAAATCCACCACCTATAAGAATTTAATCCTTTCTCAACACCCCGATTCACCGTTTGCTAAAGCAATCAAGGATCCGAATTATTCGCGTGAAACCGATGAAAGACAGATAGCTTTACAGAAGGCATACAATGAGGTATTCGACCTTTATACCGAAAAAAAATATCAGGAGGTTTTAACCGGAATTCAAAAGATAGAGCAAAATTATGGCCCAAATACATTGTCGCCACAGTTAGCCTATCTTAACAGTTTAGCTCTGGGACACACCCAGAAATTAACGCCTTTTGAAAAAATGCTTGAACAGTTGACAACCACTTACCCTAATGACTTGTTAATTACACCACTTGTAAAACAGCATTTAAAGTTCATAGATTCTAATCGGGAACAAATGTCCACCAGACCGACTGCCCTGGTGGATTATAACAATACAGTGCCCTTTTTTGATGAAGAACCGGCAGAGCTGGATTCTCAACCGACTTCCATAAGCCAGGCACCCGTAGTATCTGATGCGCCGCAGAAAAACCCGGCACAAACGCAATCCGCTGCTACAGACACGGAAAAACCCCGATCAACGACGCCACAACAAGCTACCGTTCAATCATCGTCATCGCAGGCACCGATAGCAGAACCCAAGAAAAGCCAATTCACTTTACCGGGTGCAGCTGACTATTATTTTGTAATTAATGTCACCGACCCGCGTTATAATTTAAGTTCTTCGAGGTTTGGCATCGGGCAGTTCAACAGATCCAAATACGCCGGATCGCCGATAAAGCATCAGCTGCATGAAGCAAACAATGAAAATCAATTAATTTATGTAGGTGTTTTTCAAACATTTGAAGACGTAAAGGCCTATGAAAGCGCAATTTTACCTCTTCTGAAAGACATTATGAAGATTCCTGCTGAACAATATAGTACCTTCGTGATTACAAAAGAAAGCCTTGAGAAATTGATAAACAGGGAGATTATCAATTCATATATTGACTTTTATAAGAACAGCCATTAACATATGCAGAATAGAAAGACTACAGTTTTAACAAAACAAGAGGTAAACCGTTATACCGTTACTTTTTGGAAAATTGTTATCGGGTGTATTTCTTTTGGGATTATCCTTCTTTTTAGTATCGGGTTAGGAATTTTTGGAGCCCTGCCTACTTTTAAGGACCTTGAAAATCCAAAGAGCAATCTTTCTTCTGATATTATCTCTGATGATGGCGTAGTTATCGGTAACTACTTCGCTCAAAACCGGTCTTCTATAAGATATGACGAGATATCACCCAACGTGATCAATGCACTCATTGCAACCGAAGATATTCGATTTTATAGTCATTCGGGTATAGATTTCAAGCGAACGTTTACTATCCTGTTTTATAACCTGATCGGGAAACAGCAAGGCGCCAGTACTATAACTCAGCAATTGGCATTGAATCTATTTTCTGAAGAGGGCCGTTCCAAAGTATTTCTTAAACGAGTTGTTCAAAAATTACAGGAATGGATTACCGCTATAAAACTAGAGAGGCAGTATACAAAAGAAGAGATAATCACCATGTATCTCAATACCGTTAATTTTGCTTACAATAGTTACGGCATAAAATCGGCGGCCCGCACATTTTTCAACACCACTCCTGATAAACTTACTCCGGAACAGGCGGCAGTTGTGGTTGGGATGCTGAAAGGTCCCTCACTTTATAACCCTGTTCGTAATCCGGATCGATCTTTAGCAAGAAGAAACACCGTATTGGAGAATATGCAAAAAGCTGGTTATTTAACGGCTGCTGATGCTGAAGAACTGCAGCAAAAACCGTTAGTTCTCAAATTTAACCCGGCAGATCATACAGTTGGCTTAGCCCCCTATTTCAGAGCTGTGCTAAAAAAAGAAATTCAGGAAATTTTTGAAAAACAGAACATCAAAAAAGCCGATGACACTCCTTACGATTTAGACCGCGATGGCTTAAAAATCTATACGACGATCGACTCGCGCATGCAGCGTTATGCTGAAGAAGCGCAAAGAGAATATATTGCCCAACTGCAAAATCAATTTAACAGATCCTGGAGAGGTCGCGATCCCTTTAAGTTTAAGGAAGCCGAACATTTGCTTGAACAAGGTATTAAGCGCTCTGAAAGGTATCAGCAATTACGGGAAGAAGGGCTCACCGAAGGAGATATATTAAAGAATTTTAAAAAGCCTACCAAAATGTCGATATATACGTGGAAGGGCGACAGAGATACAGTGATGAGTCCGCTGGACTCTGTAAAATATTATAAGTTACTATTGCGCAATGCCATGATGTCGATGGAGTCGACCGGACCAAATGCGGGATATGTACGTGCCTGGGTTGGAGGGATTAATTTTGAACATTTCAAATACGATCAGGTTAAAAAAGGAACACGCCAGGTTGGATCTACGGCAAAGCCATTTACGTATGCGGTGGCCATTAATGAAGGTTATTCGCCATGTTATCAGGTATTAAATGAGCCGGTAACTATAAATGGCTGGACGCCAAGAGCACACAATCCACGTCCCGGATATCTAACGCTCAAAACCGCATTAGCACACTCTGAAAACTGGATCACCGCCTATGTAATGAAACAGGTGGGAGAAACTGCTGTAGGAACTCTGATTAGAAACCTGGGAATCCCCATCAAAACAGCTGACATTGTACCCGCAATGGCTCTGGGAACTTTTGATGCGAGCGTTTATGATATGGTGGGTGCCTACTCTACTTTTGTCAACCAGGGAGTATGGACCGAACCAATTTATCTGTTGCGTATTGAAGATAAAAATGGAACCGTTTTATATGAAAAGAAGCCACAGGTTCGTGAAGTTTTAAACCCTCAGGTTGCTTACGTAATGGTCGATATGTTAAAAGGAGTAGTACAAAACGGAACAGGTGTGAGACTACGTTATAAATACAAATTAAACAACCCCATCGGCGGAAAAACCGGTACCACACAAAACAACTCGGACGGTTGGTTTATCGGAATTACGCCTCAATTAGTTACTGGAGTGTGGACTGGAGCGGAAGACAGAGCAATCCATTTCAGCTCTACGGATCAGGGTGAAGGTGCAAACTCCGCATTGCCAGTTTTTGCGCTCTACATGAAGAAAGTTTATGCGGATCCAAAACTAAAATATACTAAAGGAGATTTTGAAACCCCGCCGGGGGGCGTTAGTACTGTTCTGAACTGCGATGCATATGGCCCAAAGCCGGCACCAGATTCAACAGCTACGCCACCAATTCCAGCTGCCCCCCCTGCGATGTAAGTATTGTTTGATTCTGCAGGACATGAGTTCAGGAACATTTATTATTTTAAAAATAAGCGCGAGAATTTGATTTCCCGACACTGAGCACCCCTATTCACTAATCATCCGTGAATTGTTTATGGAAAAATTCAACCACCGTGAAGCTATTCGTAACATACCTCCCAAACCGGGGGTTTATCAATACTGGGACGTCTCGGGTGAGCTAATCTATATCGGAAAAGCCAAAAACTTAAAAAACAGGGTAACCTCTTATTTTAATAAAGACAACCACCGCATAAATGCAAAAACCAGGGTTCTTGTTAGTAAAATCTCCAAAATCACCTTTACCCTCGTCGACACCGAGATTGATGCCTGGCTATTAGAGAACAGTCTCATAAAAAAACATCAGCCCAGGTATAATGTCCTGCTTAAAGATGACAAAACCTATCCCTGGATTGTTATTAAAAATGAACGTTTTCCCCGTATTTACTGGACAAGAAATATGGTAAAAGATGGTTCTAAATATTTAGGACCCTATGCATCTGTGAGTATGATGCATACTATTCTTGACCTGGTAAAAGAACTGTATCCTTTACGAACCTGCAATCTTCCTTTAACCACTGAAAACATTTCGGCCGGAAAGTTTAAGGTATGCCTTGAATATCAGATAGGTAATTGCAAAGGACCCTGTCAGGCCTACCAGGATGAAGAGGATTATAATAAAGGCATCGAAGACATAAAAGACATTCTTTGTGGCAAAACAGGCGTTGTGATCCGAAAGCTAAAATCGCGCCTGGAACAGGCAATTGCCGAGCTTAACTTCGAAGAAGCACACAGACTGAAGAAGCAGTTTGATCTGCTCGAAAAATATCAAAGCAAATCGACGATCGTTAACTCATCCATCTCTGATGTAGATGTCTTCAATATAGCTACCGATGAAAAACATGCGTTTGTAAACTATTTAAAAGTTATGAATGGCACAGTTATCCAAACGCAAACGATAGAAATCAAAAAGCGTCTGGATGAAACAGACGAAGAGCTATTAACGATAGCAATTTCAGAATTCAGGACGCGGTTTGAGAGCACCTCTAAAGAAATCATTATTCCGTTTGAACTCGAGATAGACGACCCCAAACTGAAGTTTACTGTGCCAAAATTGGGAGAAAAGAAAAAGCTGCTTGATTTGTCTCAAAAAAACGTTGTCTTTTTTAAACGCGAAAAACTGGACCAGTACGAGAAGCTCAATCCGGAGGTCAGAACAGAGCGCCTGCTTACGCAAATGATGAAAGATTTGCGTCTTAACCAACTACCAAGACATATAGAGTGTTTTGATAATTCCAATTTCCAGGGGAAATACCCGGTGTCTGCTATTGTGGTGTTTAAAGATGCGAAGCCCTCAAAAAAAGATTACAGGCATTTTAATGTTAAAACTGTAGAAGGACCAAATGATTTTGCGACAATGGAAGAAGCGGTCTTTCGCCGATACAGGCGAATGCTCGAAGAGGAAACACCACTGCCCCAGTTAGTGGTTATCGATGGAGGTAAGGGTCAATTATCATCAGCTATAAAAAGCTTGAAACAACTTGGCATAGAAAATCAGCTCACCATAATAGGAATTGCCAAACGTTTAGAGGAGATTTTTTATCCGGGAGACCAATATCCAATGTACCTGGATAAGAAATCAGAGACACTAAAGATCATTCAGCAGCTCCGAGATGAGGCACACCGTTTTGGGATCACTTTCCATCGGAATAAACGAGACAAAGGCACCCTGATTACAGAACTTGAACGCATACCTGGAATTGGCAAAACAACTTCACAAAAACTCTTAAAACACTTCAAATCCGTGAAAAATATCCGGGAGGCGGAAGAAGAAGAATTGCGAAAAGTTTTAAACGCAAAACAAACAGCGGCTTTACTATCCTACTTCGATGTCAATAAAAAATCCCCTGCTGAATACTAGCAGGGGATTTTCATCATCTCCGAGATCGGAAATCAATTCCGGATGATATTTTCTAATAAGACCACAAATCGTGTTCGTAATCTATCATTCCCTTTTTAATTCTTTCAGCCTCGTAAAGCTTATCTATGCCCTGAGCGTAGTCTTTAATACGCAAGTCATCAGGATTCGATTCTTTAACGATGTAACTTTCAAATAAGCGTTTCATAAACATATCGTCGAAACTTAATCCGGTTGCATCATTCGCTCTGCTCATTACCTCTTTGGTTACAAATATATGACGGGCTTCCGGAAAATATATCCAAAATGCTGGTTGCTCGCCTAAGTCTTGTCCGGCAGCCTTAACCTTAACCATTGGAGCGATACCAATAATTCTGGGTTCGAATATTGAACGTTGCTTATCGAAAATCCAATCTTCCTTTATCTGGAATTTAACAATACTGTCAGGATTAAATTCACCGGCAACCATCGAACCATTGCCCACCGGATCGCCGTTCGCATCGAACTGCTGCACCAATACGCTGTCAGCGAACTTACCTTTAGCTTCCTCAGGTTTTAAAATTGTAGAAAATTCGTGAACCTTTGGATCACCACCAGTCGGATGCGCGTAAGCAGTCATCTCGCCAGATGCTACAGCATCCATAATCACGTCAATAAGTCGAGCTTTAGGTGAGGCATAAATGCGGTTCATTTTCTCTCGCAAATCCATTTCCCTGTAAACACGCTTTTGAAACATTACATCAGCCTCGCGAAGATTCGCATAAGGAGTAACGGTTGCCTTTAAAAGATTATCTTTCTGATAATGGCCGTCTAAGGGCTTTTCTTTATCAACAGGCTTTGTCGAATTTCCAAAATTTGGTTGTTGTGCAAACAGACTTACACTACATACAAAGGAAATTGCCACCAAAAACATCTTTTTCATAATTATTCTAATTTGCATTCAGCACTATCGAACCAATGTCGCGTCTGCTTCCATCGGGACCTACAGCTTGAATATTATCGAATATAACGCGGGTACCCGGAGATACCATATTCATTGCAGTTCGCATTGCCGGAGTTAAGTCGTTACCAGACGCTCTTAAAACAACGACATCAGCACGTGGTTTAGCAATAACTAAATTAAAACCAGTAACGCTAAAGCTTGCCTCAAAATCGAAGCCAATCAATTTAGCAAACACAGTACTTTGACTTTTTATTGCCACCGAACTTAAAGTACCATTAGTTTTTCCTGCAAACTGTGGCACAGGATCAGGAATTCTTTTAATACGAAACACCTGGCTTCCTATACTCTGAGTTTTTCCATTGATATCTGCAGAAACATTAACAGTTGCATTTCCGGCAGAACTAACTTTAACAGTGTATGTTCCATTAGAACCAGAAATACTTCCGCCTGACATACTGACACGGAGACTCTCCTTAGGTATACCCGGAGCTGAAATTGAAACAGGATTAGGTACGCCAATATAGAATACATTCATCTTTGTAGGTGACACTACAGCGGATGGACGGGAAACCTGGTATTTTTGCTCTGGTAAGGGATAGGATTTAAACGTGCCATCAGCCTGTCTTAACGTAATTGAACCCCTGTATGAGAATATCCCTTCTCTATTTGTTGCCACTGTATAAATACCCTTTCCCTCTCTCACAGATATATTAGATCCGTTAATTGTAATCTGAGGGCTTGCCTGCGAATCATAGGCAGTTAAAAACACTTCGGCGGTGTAGGGTTGACCTTGTATAATATATGAAGAAGGTGCTACTGCTACTGCCGAAAACTTATCTAAAATTACAGGCGCTTTATCCAGGTTGCCCAAAAGTCTCTTAATGACATCTGATTCAGCATTTTTAACATCGGTCTGTATCTTGCTAAGGATTGTCATCGCAGCTGTTAATGGAGTACCTTCACCGAAATTAACTTCCTCCCATGATTTCTTAACGCCATTAACTCTTTCTTCAGGGTCTTTAGCCTCCAGAGAAAATGTTAAGCCGGCACGCTCCTTTGGATCAACTAATGCAACAAGTTTGGCATGAGTCTCATTGATTTTAGCTTTCAGTTCAGCACCTTTTTTCTGATTTATCATGATCCCCGGAGCGATATCCTGATTCGAGCGTTCTACAAGATCACCGGTTTCAGGATCCATACCTTGTCCGGCAGTCCTAAACTGCTGCTTAAGATTCTCTATATACTTATTCAGATCCTCTCCTATCGCCAGAGCCTGTTTAGCCTTTTCATAAACGGGTCTTGCCCTATCAGGCTGTTCCTTTAATTTTGTATTTTCAAATGAAGTCATTAATTGAGTTACACTTGCTTCTACGTTTGCTGTGGATGCCACCAAGCTATCGTTGATATTCTTAAAGGCGTTTAATATTGTATCTGAAACGTTCAATGCAAGCATCGCGAGCAACACCAAATACATGATATTGATCATCTTCTGCCTTGCAGATTCTTTACCTCCAGCCATTCGCTATTTAAATTTTCTTTTAATCAATTAAACAATTAGGAATTAAACACGTGGCTGGTTCATTGCCGAAAGCATATTACCGTACACAGAATTTAAAGACGAAAGGTTTTTAGCCAGACGGTTAACTTCCTCTTTAAATTGTTTAGAATCGTCCATAGACTCGTTAAAGTTCTGCATGGTTAATGAAAGATTCTGATAGAATTTGTTCATTGATTTTAGATGTGCGCTTGAATCTTGCAACTCAAGTTCATATACTGCGTTTAATGCTGAAAGATTTTTTGCAAGGCTATTTACCTGATCATGATATGCTTTAGAATCCACATTTGAATTAGCCATCTCCTGAAGGTTTGATGATGCTTTATCAAAAGAAACACTTAAATTATCAAAACTTGCGCTGGCAGTTTTCACCTTATTGGTGAATTCATTAGTTGCGGTTGAGGCATCAGCCACATTAGATATTGTTGCTACCTTATCTCCAAACGTTCTTAAGCCAGTTCCCAAGCTTTCAATTAACTCAGGACCAATTTTCGCATCTTCAAGCATTTTATCAAGAGCGGCAGTCGATGAAGAGGACGAGGTTACAGAAGCAACCGGTCGGGAACTTGATTTTGGAAGTTCGCCATCGAAATCTTCATGTAATTCCGGATAAACTTTATGCCAGGCAGGATCTTTAGGTGGAGCAAAAAATCCGGTTAAGAAAAACAAGAATGCCTCAACGCCAAGTCCGGCACCAATCATATAATTCCCCCAGATACCTCCTAAGTGAAGGATTTTAAATAATGCACCAATGATTACCACACTTGCACCCCATGAAATTGCTGTGTGAAGTGGTTCTAATTTGAAAGATGATTTACCAGCCATAAAAGTTTGAGAAAATAATAGAATGTTGATTAAAAAGTGTGTTATTAATTTTGCTTTGTTTAGTTTTTATCCTTGATATCGCGTCCCTGATACTTACTGACACAACGGAAACCGATATAAGATTTTGCAGTATCCTGATATTCGAAACTTCTTGTAGAATTCTGAAGAAAATAACCGATATCTTTCCATGATCCACCGCGTACTGATTTACGCTTTAATACTTCCGCATCACCTGCTTTTGCCTCATAATTAAATGTAGGATTCAAATCATGAGTAAAGGTATTTGCTGACTCATCATAGGCAGAAGCGGTCCATTCTGCCACGTTCCCAGCCATATTATACAAGCCAAAATCATTTGGGAAATAGGATTTAACATTAACAGTGAAAGCACCGCCGTCATCAATATAATTACCGCGACCTGGCTTAAAGTTGGCCATTAAGCACCCCTTTGCATTTCTTATGTACGGCCCTCCCCAGGGATAGTCGTTACCAATTCTACCACCTCTGGCAGCATACTCAAATTCAGCCTCGGTAGGTAACATATAATCAGAACGGATATATTCAGGCATTTTCTTGCTTGCAGCATAAGAACCATATAAACGCGTACGCCAAACTGTGAATGCACGCGCCTGGCGCCAGGTTACACCCACTACCGGATAGTTTTTAAAAGCCGGATGAGAAAAGTAGCCTTGCGTTAAAGGCTCGTTCTGAGCATAAGCAAAATCAGATAACCATACGAGGGTGTCGGGATAAATAGCTACTGTATCGCGCAGAATATTATCAGACCGTGTTCTGGTTTTATCACCGCGATAATTTGCCGCCTCGCGGAATTTCATGATCTCTAAGTTATATTTAAGAAGACGAACGTCAATTTCATTTTTATCAAAAATCCTGTCGTCTCCCTGATAGTACATGGCTTGCAATTTGGAGGCATTAGCTGCGCTTCCCTTTTTATTACTCCATATAGTACGCGCTTTTTTCCAGTCGATATACTGAGGTCCACCAGCATTTGCCGCTGCACCCTTTTTAGGCTTTATAAAATAGTTTGGATCCTGCAGATAATCTTTAATCGCTATAGAATCTCTCACCCAGTTTACAAACTGACGGTATTCACTATTTGTGATCTCCGTTTCGTCCATATAAAAAGCTTGAACTGTAACTTGTTTATTTTGGGCTATCTGCGCAAAAGTTATATCCTGATCAGTTTGCCCCATAACGAAAGAGCCGGCCGGTATATAGACCATTCCGAATGGAATAGTTTTGGTAGGTACCTTTTTTGTACGAACACCTACAAGTTCACCACCGGATCCCTTTCCGCATCCGCTTGATAGAGCCGTTACAATTGCGAGAGCGATAAAGTAAATTTTTTTCATTGTATTTAAAGGCATAGCTTTTAAACTTTCGAAGTTATTCTATAATAAATTTATTTATTATATGTCATTATCCAAACAGTAAACTTATGAAAATTTCCATGGTTAATTGCTATAACTCATAAACTTTCAGAAGCCTTGTTACGAATAACACAGATGAAATGTTACTGCTAAATAAAGTTTTTTTCAGGAAGATTGGATTTATTTGTTTACCTGTTTGATATATTGCTCAATTGCCATGGTCATACTAGGTGCAATTGGCGTAGGTGCGGGAATATCAACTATCAGGTTTCGCTCGGCAATTGCCTTTTGGGTACTCACTCCAAATGCCGCGATGCGGGTGTCATTTTGTTCAAAAGTAGGAAAGTTTTTGTACAGGGACTGAACGCTTGACGGACTAAAAAACACGATTACATCATAAAAGACATTCGCAAGATCAGAAAGATCGCTGCAAACTGTCCTGAAAAGAACGGCTTGAGTAAAGGTAAATCCATTCTCTTGCAAAAATCTTTGAGTTTCTTCTGCAGAGACATCAGAACAAGGATAAAGAAATTGCTCAGTAGTATGTTTTTTAAGAACTTCGGCAAGGTCGCTTGCAGTTTGTTTTCCAAAAAATATTTTCCGCTTTCTGTATTGGATATACTTCTGAAGATATAAAGCGATAGTTTCCGATAAACAAAAGTATTTCATCTCGGAGGGCACCTCATAACGCATTTCTTCACATACACGAAAAAAATGGTCAACAGCGTTCTTACTTGTGAAAATTACGGCCGTAAAATCAGCGAAATTAATCTTGTCTTTCCGGAAATCTTTAGCAGAAACACCTTCTACATGTATAAATGATCTGAAATCTACCTTTACATTGAATTTCTTGGCGAGATCGTAATATGGGGACTTTTCGTTTTCTGGCTTAGGTAATGTAACCAGTATACTCTTTACCTTTTTCTTTCTTGCATCTGTTGATACCATACCTTTTTTAGAACCTAAGAGCTTTTATTAGAATTAATAATGGGCAAATTTCGAGGGCACAAAGATAGAAAATAAAATATATTATCGGAAACCTGTAACTTGATAAAATATTGGTAGCAGCCCGTAAATATTGAAAGAAGAAAATTGCGCCTATTAAAATCAACGACATGTAGATATAGATGGGCGCAAATCGTGCCGGGGTAAGACAAAACGCGATTACAATTGGGAGAAACAACAGGGCAGCATTAAAGTAGCTTAGAATCAATATTGAAATATATTCTTTCACAATTTTTCCTGCATCAAGCAAAAACCCGAGTATGCGAAGAATAATGATCTTAGCTGTAAATAAACCTATTACAATAACTGAAAGATGTATAAACAAATTGAATCCGGTATATCCGTAAGACAACTGAAAATACTTGCCACATTGATAGAGATACATCCCGATAGTAAAACCGAATAGAAGGTAAAGGAAAATGAAAGGCCAGGAATTGAAGAACTTTTCTTCCTTGTTTATTTGCCCCAATACCCTGTTACTATAGAATGCCTGAATAATTGCAGACAACTCTTTTGAGAAAGCGTTTTTCAAAATCGCAAACGAGAATAACAATACAAATACAAATGCTACAATCCATAACTCGCCTTTTGGGCGAGGTTTGCCCTTGTCGTACCGCTCTATCTTTTTTGGGAATTTACCGGCCCATTCCTGAAAGTTAGCATCTTTAACGGAATACAATTTTATCAAACTATCAAGAAATTGGTTCGGTCGATTGGGATCGGGAGGTTTTATCCATACCATGCTCAACGAATCGCCAAGGGCTTTCAAGGAATCTTTAACATGCTGGATAGAATCTTTCCTGGCCTGAAACCGCGCCAGATAGGCCGAATCTCTGAATACTGACCTTTTATACTGCTGTTCGGATACAACTGAAGGAGCGTTTGAAACGGTGTCCGATTGCGCCAAAAGAGCTGAACTCCACATCAATAATACCCAAAAAATCAGAAGGTTTTTCCCAAACATTAATCAATCAATATTTCCGATTAAACATCGCCTGCAAATTACCTGAATATAATCTTGTTTTCCTAAAGCTTTGAACGCATTTATTCTATCCAGGATCAAAAACGTCTCGTTGCGACTTCTCGTATGAAGATTACTAGTTTCTGAGATACTTACTTTTGCCACAGCTAATAAACGCTCTCTTGGATCATCAGCTTTTTATCGTCGGATGTTATATCAACAATTGCATAGCTCGAAACTTTCACAATTTCCAGCTCGTCTAAGAGATCCACCAGGTTTTTAAAATTCGCTTTCTCACTTGGCTTGATTAAGACCATCAGGCTTTTTCCGGATTTTTCCAAAACTTCCTTCATCTGATTCTGAAAATCAGATCGGATTTTTGAAAGATCTGTAACTCGAATGAATTGAGGATCATAAGTTGTGCCGATATACCACAAAACCTGATCATCTGCACCTAAACAAACTGTCATAGCTCTGTTTTGGGAGACAGGGAGAGCTCCTTCGTCTACGGGCATGGCAACATGCATTGCCGAAGGCTTTGAAAGCGTTGTAGTTAGCATAAAAAATGTTATCAATAGAAACGCCAAATCCACCATAGCTGTTAAATCTACTTTTGGCAATGGCTTTAAGCTTCTTCTATTTTCACCCCTGTTGCTGACGTTTTGATTTAATTCTGCCATGATCTTTGCTTTAAGTCTATATCTCATGGATGTCAAAATCAGCTCGAATCCATAAGTATTATAAAGTTGTTTTATTTAAAACTCTACTCTATATAAACGGTTATTAAGTCGAAACTCAAGAAAAAACACCATGGAAAAATTTGACTTGCAAGTGCTGCTACATGATGGCTCGTTTGTCGATTATGAAGTAAAGACAGACAGAGATTCGGATATATATGAGGTTTTAGAAGACGGAAAACTTATCGCTTCATTTAAAGCTACAAAAGACGGCGGATGGAAAATAGAAAATAATGAGGCACAAATTGATGAAGATTTGCAGCACCGCATTACGCTGCAATTAAACGGATATCGAATATCATAACATGATTACCTGATTCTTTCGGCTGTTATCCGGGTCGCATCCTGTTGCATTGTTTCGAAAACCAGTCTACTTTCTGAAATCTCCTTTATAAGAAAAGGAAATTCACGGGTTGTACCCCCTTCAAGGACCTCTTTATAGCGAATCATATTATCCTCCATCCTGAACGTACCATACGAAAGGCGTTTACCGCCCCACATAATCACCAGATCATTGGATTTCGAAAACTGAATAGAAGGATTTTCCGCCCTCACTTCTGCATCAGGCATTTCATAAGGCGGATTCTGATTTGGATTCTCCACTTTAATATATTTCCATTCGCCATATAACTGTTCGGGTTTAACAGATCTTGCACACGATACCGACAGAAAAAAAAGGGTCGCATACACAAAAGTCAGAGTATTTTTCATATTAGTTACCAATTTAAAACTACGCTATTTATCATCTAGCATACAGGAATTCCTAAAGCTAATTTATTAATAGCAGACGCCATCCGATCTACTATTATTTCTTCCGAATTTATCGCGTAAATCCAGTTTAGGCATTCCTTTTGGGAACTTTCGGGAAGTGATTCGAAATACTTTAACGCCTCTGGTTCATCTTGCAAACAAAGCATAAAATCATCTGGCACTGGCAACGGAGCTTCCAGAGAATACAAAGTTACTTTCACCCAATCTCCTGCGTTCTTTTTAATTGCTTTACGGATCTCAGCTTTGACAGCAATGAATAACTTACCTTTACCCAAAGGCATGAGATGAAATTGCTTCACTTCATAATCATCGATATACCCCCGAACTTTTTGCATTTCAAAATGGGTCTTTTTTCCAGCGGGTAATTCCGGAATTCGCGCAAATGTCCAGCCTCCTTTTCCCGGGAAACGTTCTAATAACAGGTTTTGATCTATTAATGGTTCTTCTTCCATCTTGACTAAAGCGACACTATGTTTATTCTAAACTCCTCTTAAAACCTCTAAAGGCGGTCGGTTTAAAATACCACGGCTATTTATCAAACCAATAATAACAGTTAACGCAGATATTAAAAAGAACAGAAGGAATAAAGGCCCAAATTGTGGATTAAAAGATGTTTTAAAGGTATATATTGCAAGCGCCCAGCTTGCGCCTAATGAAATTAAAATTCCCGTTGCTGCGGCAAATGCTCCGAGAAAAAAATATTCCAACGCAGTTATGGTAAGGATTTGTGTCTTACGCCCACCCAAAGTGCGCAGCAATACGCTCTCCTGGATTCTTTGATATTTACTGATAAGAACCGAAGCAATTAAAACAATCAACCCCGTTATAATACTGAAAGCTGCCATAAACTGGATAATAAAACCAATTTTATTGAAAATATCGTCTAACACACTTAGCACAAGAGCTAAATCAATTACGGATATATTTGGGAAGGCCTGAACCACATCTTTCTGGAAGTCGGCAGAAGCCTTACTATCCGGTACACGAGTCATTAATACATGAAACTGCGGCGCATCTTCGAGAACACCTTTAGGAAACACCAGTCTGAAATTTGTTTGAATGCGGTTCCAGTCTACCTCCCGAAAGCTGCTGACTACAGTTGGAATAAGGGCGCCTTGCACATTGAATGTTATTGTATCTCCGACATCTACATGAATTTGACGGGCATACCGTTCTTCGAAAGAAACATTTACGATACCGCCTGGTGTTACATTTCCAATCCATTTCCCCTTTGTAACGCGCTCTGAAGCCGTCAGGCTATCCCGGTAGGTAACCCGCAACTCTGAATTAAAGGCGCGACGAGAAATTTTCAGCGTGCTATCTTTTTTAACATCCGCAGCAGTAAAGCCATTTACGTCCTCGATGCGCATCGTAACAATCGGAACTTCGCTGATCACAGGCAATCCATGTTCTTTTGTAAGCTCGGCGACTTTTTCCTTTTGCTTGGTTTGAATATCGAACAAAACCATATTTGGCTGGTCTCCGCTTGCTGATACCGTTACCCGGCTCATTAAAATATCCTGAACTAAAAAAAGCGTACTGATAAACGCTGTGCCTAAGCCGATTGAAACAATGAGAATAAGAGTTTGATTATGAGGCCTGAATAAATTAGCCAAACCTTGACGCCACAAATAACTCCATGAACCTGGAAAAAATCTGCGTACCAGCCAGACTAAGAATGCTGCAGTTGCAGTTAAAACGATAAAGGCCAGAATGACACCACCTGTAAAAAAGAATGCTTCGCGCCAGCTGTTAAGTTGCAAATAAGAAAATCCTATTACAAAGAGTAAAATCAAAAAATACACAAGCCATTTCAGCGGATCTTTAAAAAGACTGGTTTCATGGTAAGTAATGCGCAGAGTGTTTAAGGGAGAAATATTTCTGACGGAAACCAAAGGTAAAAGAGCAAATAAAACTGAGATTATCACACCAAGTAATAATCCCTGAAAAATTGCAGACCAGGATACAACCACAGATATTTCTACCGGCAATATATCTTCTAAAACGAGGGGCAAAACCTGCTGAACTACCGTCCCTAGAATTGCACCAATAACAGAACCGATAAAACCTATTCCAACAATCTGAATAAGATAAATCATGAACGCCTGAGAAGCTTTTACCCCCATGCATCTGAGAATTGCGATGGTGGGTAATTTTTCGCGAATATAGATGTGGATGGCACTGGCCACACCGATGCAACCCAGTAATAGTGCTACAAAACCAACGAGTGAAAGAAAGCGGGTAAGATCTTCAAATGAACGGCCGGTGTCGCGTTTTTGTCCTTCTACGGTTTGATAATCAAGATCTGCCTTCTCTAAGCGGGCTTCAATTTCTTTTATCAATTTTGCTACGGCTCCCACATTTTTAAATTTATAAAAATATTGACTATTGATCCGGCTCCCCTTTTTCGACAAACCCGTAGGCTCAAGGTATTTGAAAGGCATATACACTACAGGTGCAACAGATGCTGAAATACCTGTTTGCCCGGGAGCTTTCTGCAGAATCCCGACAATCTCAAAAGTAATTTCACCGATTTTCAGAGAGTCGCCTACAAGTGCGTTGAACTGCAACATCAGCGTTTTATCCACAATAACGGCCTGTGATTCCCTGAATTCCTTTCCCGCCCGAACTGGAATGGTTTCCAGACTTCCGTAGTATGGAAAATTACCTTCCAGTGCTTTCACCTGAACTAAACGAGTCCCCTTACTTTTAGGAAAATAAACCATTGAAGCGAAACTTCTCTGTTGAGATCGCTCGTCACCGATCGAATCCAAGAGCTTTTGCATTTCGACCGAAATAGGTTTATTACTTGAGATTGCAAGATCTGCACCGAGCAGGCCTGCAGCCTGGGTATCAATGTCTTTTCTTAAATTATCGCCAAACGAATAAATAGCAACTAAAGCAGCAATGCCTAAAATAATGGAAGAAATGAAAAGAAATAAACGCGAACGGCTTCGCCGGCTGTCGCGCCATGCCATTTTAAATAGCCATCCAACTTTAACAGGCATTTTATTATTAATATCAACCATTTTTCCCTGTTAAATCATCCGCAATTATAACTCCGCCTTTAATTCTTATAATCCTCTGAGTTTTTGATGCTAGTTCCATATCATGAGTTACTACAACCAGGGTGGTGCCGGCTTCGCGGTTGAGGTCAAAAATTAACTTCACAACCTTTTCACTCGTTTCTGCGTCCAGATTCCCGGTGGGTTCGTCAGCAAATAAAATTTTCGGACTATTTGAAAATGCCCTTGCCAGAGACACGCGCTGTTGCTCGCCTCCTGATAATTGGGATGGGTAGTGGTGACTACGATCGGATAAACCCACTTTATCGAGTAATTCCAGAGCTCTCGGTCTAATATTTTTCTCACCCCGCAACTCCAGCGGCACCATTACATTTTCCAGTGCTGTTAACGTTGGAAGTAATTGAAAGTTCTGGAAAATAAAGCCAACATATTGATTTCGAAGCTGTGCCCTTTTATCCTCACTCAGATGATCTATTCGGATATTATTCAACTCTACCGAACCGCTTGATGAACGGTCTAAGCCCGCGCATAAACCTAGCAAGGTTGTCTTTCCGCTACCAGAAGGTCCAACAATCGAAATTGTTGAACCTGCTTCTACAGAAAAATTTATGTTCTCTAAAACTGTTAATTTACGCCCGGCGCTTAAATATGTTTTACTAAGACTTTGAATATTTAAAATTTTCTCCACATTCGTAAGTTATAATGCTTTAACAACAGCACAAAAGTTTGATTAAAAATCTTTGAAATTATTACATAAGCACAGCAATTAGACTAACCAAAGCAAAGACATGATGTTTAATAATTCAAAAAATTAAGTTTTAATACCTAAGATAGATTAGTATAGTCGTTATTAGTAAAAACAGATGGTAGTAAGACCTTAATTTAATATAAGACTAATAGAATGAAGTATATATTTTCGATCTTTTTAATGAGTATAATTATGACGAGTTGCAACAGTGAGAATCAGACAGAAAGCAACAGTAACAGCAAAAACCGACCGGAGACTGTAAAAAGAAAAACTATTCTATTTTTTGGAAACAGTTTGACAGCGGGTTACGGGCTCGAAGATCCTGAAGAAGCTTTCCCGGCCATAATTCAGCAAAAAATTGACTCATTAAAACTTCCGTATAAAGTAATTAATGCTGGATTAAGTGGCGAGACTACATCTGGCGGGGTAACTCGCATAAATTGGCTTTTAAAACAGCAAATAGATATTTTCGTATTGGAATTGGGAGCAAATGACGGGTTGCGCGGACTTAAAATATCGCAAACAAAACGGAACCTTCAAAGCATATTAGACACTGTCAAAGCCCGATACCCCAACGCAAAGCGAATATTATTGGGCATGGAAGTACCACCCAATATGGGCGGAAAGTATGTATCGGATTTTCGAGTAATTTTCAGGCAGGTGGCAGAAGAGAATAATATTCCTTTTGTACCTTTTATGTTAGAAGGTGTTGCCGGAATTCCGGAATTAAACTTAAGGGACGGAATTCATCCAACGGGCGAAGGTTATAAAATCGTAGCCGAGAATGTTTGGGAGGTTTTGAAAAAAGAATTATAAACATTTGAAAAAAAAGAGATCTTCGGCTACTCGCGTTTCATAAATCTCTTTCCTTGATTTATAATCTATTGAACATATTCCGGAGCACTTAGTCCCAGAACCTCAGTAGTCCGGCTTCGAATTTCATCTAACAATTCCTTTTCATGTCCAAGAGATCTTCCATAAGATGGAATCATCAATTTGAGTTTATTTTGCCATTCTTCCGATTGGACTCGCTCTTTAAAACATAAGTTCAGCAAATTAAGCATGATCGATACCGCGGTTGAGGCACCCGGCGAAGCACCCAATAATGCGGCAATCGAACCCTCTTTAGCACTAACCACTTCCGTTCCGAACTCGAGTATCCCGCCTTCCACAGGGTCTTTTTTAATAACCTGCACACGCTGGCCCGCAATTTCAAGTTCCCAATCCTCAAGCCTCGCATGAGGAACGAATTCACGTAAGGCTTCAAGCCGGTCCTCTGGCGACTGCCGTACCTGATCTATTAAATACTTTGTCAGAGACATATTCTTCATACCCGCAGCAAGCATAGGAACAAGGTTGGTAACTTTGATAGATAAAGGCAGATCGAGTACAGAGCCATTTTTCAGGAACTTGGTTGTAAATCCAGCATAGGGACCAAACAGAAGTTCTTGTTTTTCTTTGATAATCCGGGTGTCTAAATGTGGAACAGACATAGGCGGCGAACCTATCGGAGCCTTTCCATACACTTTAGCATAATGCTTCGCTACAATTTCCGGATTGGTACATCGCAGCCATTGCCCGCTTACCGGAAATCCACCGAATCCTTTCCCTTCCGGGATGCCGGACTTTAATAACAATGGCAAAGACCCTCCCCCGGCCCCTATGAACACAAAGCTTGCCTTTACTTTTCGCTTTTCTCCGCTCTCTAATTCCTTCACTTTAACATCCCAATAAGAATCTTTTTGCTTCAAATCACGAACTTCATGATTAAAATTCAAGGTCACTCCGGGCAAGGCTTTCAGATAATTAAACATGCAACGGGTCAGAGTACCAAAATTCACATCGGTACCAATATCCATACGAGTGGCCGCCATTTTTTCAGACGCATCTCGCCCCTGCATAATAAGAGGCATCCATTCACTCAACCGACTTTCATCCTCAGAGTACTCCATGCCATGAAATAGATGACAACTCTGCAAGGCATCGAAACGCTTTCGCAAAAAATTGACATTTTTACCTCCCCAAACAAAGCTTATATGTGGGATCTGCTTTATCCATGTATCGGGAAGCATAATCTTTTTATTTTGAACAAGGTATGCCCAAAATTGCTTCGACACTTCGAAAGACTCAGCAATTTTGACCGCCTTGTCAATATTTACAGAACCATCCTCCAGCTCAGGAGTATAATTTAATTCACAAAAAGCAGAGTGTCCCGTGCCGGCGTTGTTCCAGGCGTCCGAACTTTCTGCCGCAGCAACGTCCATACGTTCAAAAATCTCTAACGTTATATTAGGATCAAGCTCTTTCAGTAAAACGCCGAGCGTCGCACTCATTATTCCCGCACCAATTAATACTACCTGGGGTTTCTTCTCCTTAACTTTATGTTTCTTCGTCATACTTTGCAATGTTCGGTCACAGATATATTGAATAAGAAAAATTTGTTTAAAGTGTTTTTCACGGCTGAGTATCCTGGCAGCTTTAATTTTTTTTCGGATAGGCTGATAAAGAAATACCCCTATTGAGATCTCTTATTGTTTCGGGCTTCCGCTTCATCATCCAGAATTTTCTGCTGCTCGACTTGAGTTATAATCTTCCCCTTTTTCAGATCAGTTCTGATAAGAGCATATAAACTCATATAAATATTCGCTATCCAAACCAAAGAGAAACCTGCAATAAAATAGCCTCTCCAATCCGAAAAAAGAAAATGAAACTTCGTTATGATAAGGAAAAACGCAACCACATAATGACTAAAGCAATACTCGCAAGTAAACAAATAAAAGAACTTTCTTTTAAGCGTACTTCTGCAATCTTGCGAGCGGCGGATACAGTATTCCCTTGGTTCTCTGAACACTTCTTCATGCGTAACTGTCCACGCGATGCAGGCCACTGGAATCGCGAGCATAAACAACCACGTTATTTGAATTGATAATTCCATTTTTAACATAGACAACAGGGATTATATTATTGTTTTAACATCCAATTCACCGGCAATGCGAATTCATATGCCCTTCCGGGATTTTTAATATGAAGCACAAGATTTAAGAAACGCCTATTTTTTTTGTCCTAATGGAACATGTTAGCTATTAAGCTGTTGTATATGAAGACGAATAAATGTTTTTTCATCTGATAACAGTCTCTTTAATCCCATCAACTTTTATATGCCAGGACAAATAAAGATCATCCTTAAATTTATGGGAATCATTCTGGGGATACTAATTATGGTTTGGCTTGGTCTTGCAGCGTATCTCACTTATAATAAAAAAGCCTTTCTTAAAACTGTCTCTACTCAATTAAACAACAACATTAGTGGCAAGTTGACCATCGGGAGCATGGATCCTGCCCTTATTCGGGGCTTCCCCGGGGTTTCGGTTGTTCTACATGATGTTCTATTAAAAGACAGCCTTTTTGACGAACATGGCCATGATCTCTTAAAAGCAGAAGAAGTTTTTGTATCCATAAACCTCTTTTCCTTAGCGGGATCAACACCTGAAATTAAAAAAATAAGTATAAACAATGGCGAGATTTACCTTTTTACAGACAGCCTGGGTAAAAGTAACAATACAGCGTTAAGCAGAGGAAGCAGTCATGATAAAGAGAGCAAAAAAAAGAACATAAAACGTATCGAACTTAAAAACGTGGTTTTTATACAGGATAATCGGCAGAAGAACAAGCTTTTCAATTTTGATATCCATTCACTAGCTGCAAAATTCGATTACAATAGAACAGGCTGGAAGGCTGAAATTAATACAAGAACTAAAGTCAACTCGCTCGCATTTAACCAATCGAGAGGTAGTTTTATAAAAAACAAGGTATTTAACGCCGATCTTACGATGCATTATATTGATGCATCCGGAATTCTTTCTATCCCCGAACAGGATGTAATGATTGGTGAAGAAAACCTTAAAATAGGCGGAAGGTTTAGATCGACCCAACAGGCCTCAGACTTCAAGCTCACCATAACCGCACCAAAAATCAAATTTACAGATGCTACAGCTTTGCTGACGAAGAATATCTCTTCCAAACTCTCAGGATACAAACTTAAAGACCCATTCTTTGTCAAAGCAATAATACAGGGAAGTTTAAAAAAGAAGGGGGACCCTAAGATCCATGTTTCATGGAAAGTTAAAAATAATGAGTTGACAGTACTGGGTGAAAAGATTCGAAATTCGAGCTTCACTGGATATTTTGATAATGAATTTAAGAATGGCCGCGGATTTAATGACAGTAATTCCATAATTGGATTTACGAACTTAAAAGGCACCTATTACGCAATACCTTTCAATGCTGACACCATCAGAGTGATCAATTTAAAAAATCCGGTACTCGAAGGGCGGTTTCAATCAGAGTTTGCGCTCGAGAAACTAAATAGTTTATCTGGTTCAGAAAGCTTTCATTTCCATAAGGGAAGAGCCCGGCTGAATATATTATACCGGGCTCCTTACAATAAAAGCAATAGCATTCAACCTTATATAAACGGAACTTTACGACTTTCTAACGCCACATTGAATTATCATCCGAGAGACATTAATTTTTCGGCAATTAATGGTTTATTTCTATTTAAGGGTCAGGATCTGTTTCTTAAAAACCTTCAGGCAAAAAGCGCAAACAGTACTTTTACAATGGAGGGCTCACTTATAAACTTCCTGAATTTATACTATACCGATCCGAGAAGGATTGAGTTAGACTGGCATGTAAAGAGCCCTCAAATTAATCTGGGTGAGTTTTTGGTTTTTCTTAGCCGAAGAAAGGCTCGGAAAAAGACGACTAGTAACAAGCCCACAGCGCGAATATTTAGTCAATTAGACCGGGTTCTCGAAGAAGCAAATGTCCATTTAGATCTGGAAGCAGGCAAACTCATTTATCG
>CBIHLM010000044.1:0-38092 GCA_966210515.1 uncultured Pedobacter sp. | reverse complement strand
TATTGTTACGTGGTATTGAGAAAACTGATATCCGTCGTGGTATGGTTATCTGTAAACCAGGTTCAGTAACTCCTCACACAGATTTCAAAGCTGAGGTTTACGTATTATCAAAAGCAGAAGGTGGTCGTCACACTCCATTCTTCAACAAATACCGTCCACAATTCTACTTCCGTACAACAGACGTAACTGGCGAGATCACTCTTGCTGAAGGTGTAGAAATGGTTATGCCAGGTGATAACGTTACTATCTCTGTAAAACTTATCAACGCTATCGCGATGGAAAAAGGTTTACGTTTCGCTATCCGCGAAGGTGGTAGAACAGTAGGTGCTGGTCAGGTAACTGAAATCGTAGCATAACCCCAACCCCCTAAAGGGGCTTTGGATATAGGTTTAAATACATTCAAAGTACTTAGTTTTTTACTAAGTACTTTGTTACTGAATAACAAAATCTATTTCTTTTCGGAGAGATAGAGATACGGGAATAGTTCAATGGTAGAATAGAGGTCTCCAAAACCTTTGATCAGGGTTCGAATCCTTGTTCCCGTGCTAAAGCTTTAAAATGGCTAAAGTAGTAGAATTTTTAAAAGAATCGTACGATGAAATGACCACTAAGGTCTCCTGGCCTACATGGGCAGAATTGCAAAATTCTGCGGTAATCGTACTGGTGGCCTCAATTATCATAGCATTATTAATATTTGCAATGGATAATGGAGTGCGTACTATAATAGAAACATTTTATCATTCAGTAGCTAATGGTTAACGCAATGAGTGATCAATTGAAGTGGTATGTAGTTAGGGCTGTAAGTGGGAAAGAGAAAAAGGTAAAACAATATATCGAATCCGAGATTAATCGTCTTGGAATTTCTCATTTGTTACCACAGGTACTGATTCCTATGGAGAAGTATTATCAGATGCGTGAAGGGAAGAAAATCGCGAAAGAGCGGAATTTTTATCCGGGCTATGTTCTGATAGAGGCTAATCTTGACGGAGAGCTCGAACACATCATTAAAAATGTAAACAGTGTTATTGGTTTTCTTGGAGACAAGCAAGGTAATGCTGTTCCTTTACGCCCGGCCGAGGTAAATCGTATACTTGGAAAAGTAGATGAAATGGCTCAGCAGGGAGAAGTCATGAATGTGCCATATTACGTAGGCGAGAACGTTAAAGTAATGGATGGTCCGTTTAATGGTTTTACTGGTGTAATTGAAGAGGTAAACGAAGAGAAGAAAAAACTAAAAGTAATGGTTAAAATCTTCGGTCGCCGTACTCCATTGGAGTTGAATTACATGCAGGTAGAGAAAGAGTAAGAAAAGTTTTGAGTTGGAGGTTGTGAGTTGCGGGATCTGCAATACTCAACTAGAAGCTCAGAAAATATATAGTTAAGCTGTGCACGAGTTCTTACAACTTATAACGTACAACTTACAACACAAAAGCCTTAAATGTTACACAGCTTCCAACTAACTAACATTGAGTATCAAATAATCAACAAAAATGGCAAAACAAGTTAGTGCGCTTATTAAATTACAGATTAAGGGAGGGGCAGCAAACCCGTCTCCGCCGGTAGGACCTGCATTGGGTGCTAAAGGTGTAAACATCATGGAGTTTTGTAAGCAATTTAATGCACGTACCCAAGACAAGCCAGGCAAAGTATTGCCAGTTGTAATTACAGTTTACGCTGATAAGTCATTCGACTTTATTATCAAAACTCCACCGGTTGCAATCCAGTTAATGGAAGTTACAGGTTTAAAGAGTGGATCGGCAGAGCCTAACCGTAAAAAGGTGGCTCAGGTTTCCTGGGAACAGGTTGAAACCATTGCTAAAGATAAAATGACCGACTTAAATGCATTTACTGTAGAGTCTGCCATGAGAATGGTTGCCGGTACAGCGCGCAGTATGGGAATTACCGTTAGTGGTAACGCTCCCTGGAATTAATTAATTCAAATTAAGAAAGTGGCTAGATTAACAAAAAATCAAAAAAAGGCACTATCCAAAATTGAGGTAGGTAAAGCATATACTTTACAGGATGCGTCTGCACTTGTAAAAGATATTACCACTACAAAATTTGATGCTTCTGTGGATATCGACGTTCGTTTGGGCGTAGATCCGCGTAAAGCAAATCAAATGGTACGTGGTATCGCGACATTACCTCATGGTACAGGTAAAACTGTTCGCGTTTTAGCATTGGTAACTCCTGACAAGGAAGAAGAAGCTAAAGCTGCGGGTGCAGATTACGTGGGTCTGGATGAGTATATCGCCAAAATTGAAGGTGGATGGACAGATGTTGATATCATTATCACCATGCCTAGTGTTATGGCAAAAGTAGGTAGACTTGGACGTATTTTAGGTCCTCGTAACCTTATGCCAAATCCTAAATCTGGTACTGTAACTACTGATATCGGTAAAGCAGTAACGGATGTTAAAGGCGGTAAGATTGATTTCAAGGTTGATAAAACCGGTATCATCCATACTTCCATAGGGAAAGTATCTTTCCCGGCTGACAAGATTTATGAGAACGCAGTTGAAATTCTTCAAACGCTTTCAAAATTAAAGCCTTCGTCATCAAAAGGAACGTATTTCAAGAGTATTCATATCTCTTCTACTATGTCTCCTGGAATCGAAGTTGAAACTAAATCAGTAGTGGGGATCTAATCATGAGAAAAGAAGAAAAACAAGAGATTGTTCAAGCTTTGACTGAGCAGATCAAGGAGTACGGTAACTTTTATATTACTGACACTTCAGACCTAACTGTTGCTAAAATCACCAATATCCGTCGTAAGTTTTTTGAGAACGGAATTTCTCTTCAGGTAGCTAAAAATACCCTTATTCGTAAGGCGATGGAAGCTGCAGGAGTGGATTCTTCAGAATTCGACGGTGTATTGAAAGGTTCATCAACTATCCTGTTTTCAACAGTAGCAAATGCTCCTGCAAAATTAATAAAAGAACTTAGAAGAAGTGGTGATAAACCAGTTTTAAAAGGTGCTTACATTGACACAGCAGTATTTGTTGGCGATAATCAATTGGAAGCATTAGCAAGTTTAAAATCGAGAGAAGAGCTTGTTGGAGAGATCATTGGATTATTGCAGTCGCCTGCTAAAAATGTTATTTCTGCACTACAATCAGGTGGAAATACTATTGCAGGTTTAGTGAAAACATTACAAGAAAGAGGTTAAAACGGGCGCCTGTAAGTTCCGTAATTTTAAAAAAGTATTGAATTAAAAATTAAATATAATGGCAGATTTAAAAGCGTTTGCTGATCAATTGGTAAACTTGACAGTAAAAGAAGTTAACGAATTAGCTCAGATCCTTAAAGACGAGTATGGTATTGAGCCTGCTGCTGCTGCAGTTGCAGTTGCTGCACCTGCTGCTGGTGGCGAAGCTGCTGCTGCAGAAGAAAAAACTTCTTTCGACGTTATCCTTAAAGAGGCTGGTGGTCAGAAGTTAGCAGTTGTTAAACTTGTAAAAGATTTAACAGGTCTTGGTTTGAAAGAAGCTAAAGATTTAGTTGATGGCGCTCCTAAAGAATTAAAAGCTGGTGTTGCTAAAGACGAAGCTGAAGCTTTGAAAAAACAATTAGAAGAAGCAGGAGCTGTTGTTGAGATTAAGTAATCTTAACTCAATAAAAAAATAGCCTTAGACTCCGGTTTTCACCGGGGTCTATTGCTGTTTGTATTGTACCCATTTTTGTTTGACTTACAAGATTGGGGATAATCCAAAATAAGTCACAGTTTATTTTTTAAACTAAAATCTTAATCCATTGGCAAACAAAAATCAAAGCGAAAGAGTAAATTTTGCGACCAGCAAACACGTGATCGATTATCCCGATTTCCTGGATGTGCAATTGCAATCTTTCAGGGAATTTTTTCAATTGGAGACCACTTCAGACAACCGTCATTCAGAAGGTTTGTTTAAAGTGTTTGCTGAAAACTTCCCAATCTCTGACTCAAGAAACATCTTCGTTTTGGAGTTTCTTGATTACTTTATTGATCCGCCGCGTTACGATATACAGGAGTGTATTGAGCGTGGTTTAACACATAGTGTTCCGTTAAAAGCTAAGTTGCGTTTATCATGTAACGATGCCGAGCATGAGGATTTTGAGACTATTGTTCAGGATGTTTATTTAGGGACTATTCCTTATATGACTCCAAAAGGAACATTTGTAATTAATGGTGCTGAACGTGTTATTGTATCCCAATTACACAGGTCTCCAGGTGTGTTCTTCGGCCAAAGCCGTCATACAAACGGAACCAAATTATACTCGGCACGTGTAATTCCTTTTAAAGGTTCTTGGATTGAGTTTGCAACAGACGTTAATAACGTGATGTATGCTTACATCGATCGTAAGAAAAAATTCCCGGTTACCACGCTTCTTCGTGCAATCGGATATGACTCTGATAAAGATATCTTAGAGTTATTCGAACTTGCTGATGAAGTTAAAGTTAGCAAATCTGGTCTGAAGAAATTCGTTGGCCGTAAGCTTGCAGCAAGGGTTCTGAAGAAATGGGTAGAAGATTTCGTAGATGAAGATACAGGTGAAGTAGTTTCTATCGATCGTAACGAAATTATCCTTGAGCGTGAAACCATCTTAGAAGATGACCATATCGATATGATCATTGATGCTGGTGTTAAAACTGTTATCCTTTCTAAGGATGATGCGTCCAGCAACGCTGATTACTCAATTATATATAATACATTACAGAAAGATACTTCTAACTCTGAAAAAGAAGCGGTAGAGCATATCTATCGTCAGTTACGTAACGCTGAACCACCTGATGAGGAAACTGCACGTGGTATCATCGATCGTTTATTCTTCTCAGACAAACGTTACGATTTAGGTGATGTAGGTCGTTACAGAATCAATCGTAAGTTAAAGTTAAGTACTCCGGTTGAAACCAAAGTTTTAACTAAACAGGATATCATTGCGATTGTAAAATATCTGATCAAATTAATCAACTCTAAAGCAGAGGTGGATGATATTGATCACTTGTCAAATCGTCGTGTGCGTACAGTGGGCGAGCAGTTATATGCTCAGTTCGGTGTAGGTTTAGCACGTATGGCACGTACAATCCGTGAGCGTATGAACATCCGTGACAACGAGGTGTTTACTCCAACTGATTTGATTAATGCACGTACACTTTCATCTGTGATCAACTCGTTCTTCGGAACTAACCAGTTATCGCAGTTTATGGATCAAACCAATCCTCTTGCGGAGATCACGCACAAGCGTCGTCTTTCAGCTTTAGGTCCCGGCGGTCTGTCAAGAGAGCGTGCTGGTTTCGAGGTTCGTGACGTTCACTACACCCACTACGGTAGGTTGTGTACTATCGAAACTCCGGAGGGACCAAACATTGGTTTGATTTCATCGCTTTGTGTTCATGCTAAAATCAATAACCTTGGTTTCATCGAAACACCTTATCGTAAGGTAGACAATGGACGTGTAGTTGTTGAAGAGCCTGTAATTTACCTTTCTGCAGAAGATGAAGAAGGAAAAACTATTGGACAGGCGAACGCTAAATACAGCGATAACGGAGATTTCGAGACTTCACATGTGAAAGCACGTTTTGAGGGTGACTTCCCGATTATTGAGCCAGACAGACTGGATTTGATGGACGTTGCTCCGAATCAGATTACGTCTATCGCAGCTTCATTAATTCCTTTCCTGGAGCATGATGATGCTAACCGTGCATTGATGGGATCAAACATGCAACGTCAGGCTGTGCCATTGTTACGTCCGGAAGCTCCGGTTGTAGGTACAGGTCTTGAAGGTCGTGTTGCCCGTGATTCACGTACATTGATTAATGCTGAAGGAACTGGTATTGTTGAGTATGTTGATGCGAATGAAATCCGTATCACTTACGAAAGAAATGACGATGATAAATTAGTTTCTTTCGAGGGTGAAACAAAATCTTACCGCTTAACTAAGTTTAAGAAAACTAACCAGAGCACTTGTATCAACTTGAAACCGATTGTTAAGAAAGGTCAGAAAGTTGAAAAAGGACAAGTTCTTTGCGAAGGATATGCGACTCAGGATGGAGAATTGGCATTGGGTAGAAACCTTAAAGTGGCATTCATGCCTTGGCAGGGTTTCAACTTTGAGGATGCGATTGTAATATCTGAGCGTGTTGTATCTCAGGATATCTTCACTTCCCTTCACATTGAAGAATTTGAATTAGAAGTTCGTGATACTAAACGCGGAGAAGAAGAATTAACACCGGATATTCCTAACGTTTCTGAAGAGGCTACTAAAGACCTTGATGAAAACGGTATTATCCGTGTTGGTGCTGAAGTTAAAGAAGGTGACATTTTAATTGGTAAGATCACTCCGAAAGGAGAATCTGATCCTTCACCGGAAGAAAAACTTCTTCGTGCGATCTTTGGTGATAAAGCAGGTGATGTTAAGGATGCATCTTTAAAAACTCCTCCTTCAATAGGCGGTGTTGTTATCGATACTAAATTATTCTCACGTGCAAAGAAAACTACTAAGGCAGAAGAAAAAGCCGCGTTAGAGAAACTGGATGCAAACCATTTCAGAGCAGTTAAACAATTAAGAGATAGCCTTATTGATAAACTTTTCACGATAGTGAATGGTAAAACTTCTCAGGGTGTTTTCAATGTTTACAGAGAGTTACTTTTACCTAAAGGTGCTAAGTTTACTCAGAAAATGCTTGCTGAACTTGAGTTCGCAAACATTAATCCAACAAAATGGACAACTGATGAGGACAAAAACGAGCTGATTAAGCAATTGCTTCACAACTATAACATTAAGCTTAACGAAGAGCTTGGTGCTTACAAACGTGATAAATTCGCAATCAGTGTTGGAGATGAGCTTCCATCAGGTATTGTTCAGATGGCTAAAGTATACATTGCTAAGAAGCGTAAGCTGAAAGTGGGTGATAAAATGGCCGGACGTCACGGAAACAAAGGTATTGTTGCTCGTATTGTTCGTGATGAGGATATGCCATTCCTTGAAGACGGAACTCCGGTTGATATCGTTCTTAACCCACTGGGTGTACCTTCTCGTATGAACCTTGGACAGATTTACGAAACTGTATTAGGTTGGGCAGGTAAAGAGCTTGGTATTAAATTTGCTACTCCAATCTTTGACGGGGCTACCCATGAAGAAGTGGAAGAGTGGGTTGCTAAAGCAGGCGTGCCAGCATCTGGAAGAACATATTTATATAATGGCTTAACAGGCGAGCGTTTCGACCAACCAACGACAGTAGGTATTATTTACATGCTGAAATTGGGTCACATGGTTGATGACAAGATGCACGCACGTTCAATCGGACCATATTCATTAATTACACAACAGCCTCTGGGTGGTAAAGCTCAGTTCGGTGGTCAGCGTTTTGGTGAGATGGAGGTTTGGGCACTTGAGGCATTCGGTGCAGCTAACATTCTTCAGGAAATCTTAACGGTTAAGTCTGATGATGTTGTTGGTCGTGCAAAAACATACGAAGCGATTGTTAAAGGTGAGACCTTGCCAACGCCTTCAGTTCCTGAATCATTCAACGTATTGGTTCATGAGTTAAGAGGTTTAGGATTGGAAATCACATTAGACTAAATAGTATAAAGTAAAAAGTATCAAGTAGCAAGACCAGATCTTGATACTTGATACCCGATACTTGATACTCTAAACAAAGAGATATGTCTTACAAGAAAGATAATAAAATCAAAAGTAACTTCACCAGTATTACCATTAGTTTGGCTTCTCCTGAGTCTATCCTGGAGCGTTCGAGCGGTGAAGTTTTAAAACCGGAAACTATCAACTACAGGACCTACAAACCTGAGCGTGATGGTTTATTCTGCGAAAGAATTTTCGGTCCGGTGAAGGATTTCGAATGCCATTGCGGAAAATACAAACGTATCCGTTACAAAGGAATCGTGTGTGACCGTTGCGGCGTTGAGGTAACTGAGAAAAAAGTACGTCGTGAGCGTATGGGACACATTAATCTTGTTGTTCCGGTTGCGCATATCTGGTACTTCCGTTCTCTTCCTAATAAGATTGGTTATTTGTTAGGTCTTCCTACCAAAAAGCTGGATCTTATTATTTACTACGAGCGTTATGTAGTTATCCAGCCAGGTTTGAAAGAAGCTGATGGAATTGCTAAGATGGATTTCTTAACAGAGGAGGAATATCTTGATATTCTGGATACTTTACCAAAAGAAAACCAGTATTTGGACGATAAAGATCCTCAGAAATTTGTTGCTAAAATGGGTGCTGATGCTCTAGAGGAGTTGTTAAAACGCCTTGATCTGGATCAGTTGTCATACGACTTACGTCACCAGGCAGCAAACGAAACTTCTCAGCAACGTAAAAACGAAGCGTTAAAGCGTCTTCAGGTTGTTGAAGCGTTCCGTGGTTCTCGTGCGAACATCGAAAATCATCCGGAGTGGATGATCGTTAAGATCGTTCCTGTAATTCCACCAGAATTACGCCCGTTAGTTCCTTTGGAGGGTGGTCGTTTCGCTACTTCGGATTTGAACGATTTATACCGTCGTGTAATTATTCGTAATAATCGTCTGAAAAGACTTATCGAGATTAAAGCTCCGGAAGTAATCTTACGTAACGAAAAACGTATGCTTCAGGAAGCGGTAGATTCACTATTTGACAATTCACGTAAAGTGAACGCTGTTAAAACTGAAGGTAACCGTGCATTAAAATCTCTTTCAGATATTCTTAAAGGTAAACAAGGTCGTTTCCGTCAAAACTTACTAGGTAAACGTGTTGATTATTCGGCACGTTCGGTAATTGTTGTTGGACCGAACTTAAAATTGCATGAGTGCGGTTTGCCTAAAGATATGGCTGCTGAGCTATTCAAACCATTCATTATTCGTAAGATGATTGAAAGGGGAGTAGTGAAAACGGTTAAATCGGCTAAGAAAATCGTTGACCGTAAAGACCCAATTGTTTGGGATATTCTGGAAAATGTATTGAAAGGACACCCGGTATTACTGAATCGTGCCCCTACGTTACACAGATTAGGTATCCAGTCTTTCCAGCCCAAATTAATTGAAGGAAAGGCAATCCAGTTACACCCATTAGTGTGTACAGCATTCAACGCGGATTTTGACGGTGACCAGATGGCGGTACACGTACCACTAGGCCAGGCTGCGATCCTTGAAGCACAAGTGTTGATGCTTGCATCTCACAATATTTTGAACCCTGCAAACGGTACTCCAATTACAGTTCCTTCACAGGATATGGTTTTGGGTCTTTATTATATTACTAAAGGCCGTAAAACTGATGCCGGACGTGTTGTTAAAGGAGAAGGTTTAACTTTCTATTCTGCAGAAGAAGTTCTTATTGCTTACAATGAGAAAATGATTGATCTGCATGCTTTCATTAAGGTTAAGGCTAAGGTGAAAGAGAAAGACGGAACTATCGTTAGCAAGATAATTGATACTACTGTAGGACGTGTATTGTTTAATCAGCACGTTCCGGAAGAAGTGGGTTATATCAATGAACTTTTAACCAAAAAATCACTTCGTGATATTATTGGTGAAGTTGTTAAGAACACTGGTATGGCTCGTGCGGCCCAGTTCCTTGATGATATTAAGGAATTAGGTTTCCAAATGGCTTTCAGAGGTGGTTTGTCGTTTAACTTACAGGATTTGAATATTCCTGATTCTAAAGTTAAATTGATCGAGCAAGCTTCTAACGAAGTAGCCGAGGTAATGAGCAACTATAACATGGGTTTCATTACTAATAACGAGCGTTACAATCAGATTATCGATATCTGGACTCGTATCAATAACAAGTTGACCGCTAATGTAATGGAGATTTTATCTTCAGATAATCAAGGCTTCAACTCAGTGTATATGATGCTTGATTCCGGAGCACGTGGTTCTAAAGAGCAGATTCGTCAGCTATGCGGAATGCGTGGATTGATGGCGAAACCACAAAAATCAGGTTCTGGTGGTGAGATTATTGAAAACCCGATTCTTTCAAACTTTAAAGAAGGTTTGTCAGTATTAGAGTACTTTATCTCTACTCACGGTGCTCGTAAAGGTCTTGCGGATACGGCGTTAAAGACAGCGGATGCTGGTTACTTAACTCGTCGTTTACATGACGTTGCACAGGATATGATCGTGGGTGAAACAGATTGCGGTACGTTAAGAGGCATATTCACAACAGCACTGAAAGATAACGAGGATATTGTTGAGCCGTTATTTGACAGAATTCTTGGTAGAACAACATTACACGATGTTTTTGACCCGATTAGTAATGAATTGCTGGTTTCAGCTGGTCAGGATATAACTGAAGAGATTGCAACACGAATTGAAAATTCACCATTAGAAGGAATTGAAATTCGATCCGTTCTGGCTTGCGAAAGTCAACGTGGAGTTTGTGCTCTATGTTACGGACGTAACCTTGCAACTGGTAAACGCGTTCAGGCAGGTGAGGCAGTTGGTGTAATTGCTGCGCAGTCGATCGGTGAGCCGGGAACACAGTTAACGCTTCGTACATTCCACGTGGGTGGTACTGCATCTAACATTGCTGCAGAGTCATACATCAACGCGAAATTTGAAGGTGTTATTGAATTCGAAAACATCAGAACTGTTCCTTACGAAATTGAAGAAGGTCCTGTTGACGTAGTATTAGGACGTTCAGGTGAGTTCCGTATTATCGAGCCAAACAGTGGTCGTGTAATCGTTACTAACAATATTCCTTATGGTTCTTATCTATTCGTTAAAGAAGGTGATAAGGTATCTAAAGGTGATAAGATCTGTAGCTGGGATCCATACAACGCGGTAATTATATCCGAGTTTACCGGTAAAATCGAGTTTGAAGCTGTAGTAGAAGGTGTAACCTTCCGCGAAGAGTCAGATGAGCAAACTGGTCACAAAGAGAAAGTAATTATCGATACCAGGGATAAAACTAAAAATCCGGTTATCAAAATCATGGATAATACAGGTAGCACTGTTAAGGGATACAATATCCCGGTAGGTGCTCACATTTCCATAGATGAAGGTGCAAAAGTTAAAATGGGTGAAGTTATCGCGAAGATTCCTCGTTCAACAGGAAAAACACGTGATATCACGGGTGGTCTTCCTCGAGTAACTGAGTTATTTGAGGCACGTAACCCATCAAACCCTGCTGTTGTAACCGAAATTGACGGAGTTGTAACCTTAGGCGGCGTTAAACGTGGTAACCGTGAAATTTCTATCGAGTCCAGAGATGGTCAGATCAAGAAATATCTGGTTCCTCTTTCTAAGCACATCCTTGTACAGGATAATGACTTTGTTAAAGCTGGTATGCCATTATCTGATGGTTCTATTTCTCCTGCGGATATCCTTGCAATTAAAGGTCCTGCGGCAGTTCAGGAGTACCTGGTTAATGGAATTCAGGAAGTATACCGTTTACAGGGTGTGAAGATTAACGATAAACACTTCGAGGTTATCGTTCACCAAATGATGCAGAAAGTGCTTATTGAGGATCCGGGAGATACTCGTTTCCTTGAAAAAGACGCAATCGCACGTTGGGACTTCATGGTAGAGAATGATGAGATTTACGATAAGAAAGTGGTTGTTGATCCGGGAGATTCTACGAATCTTAATGCCGGACAGATTATCACTCTTCGTAAGCTGAGAGACGAAAACTCGATGCTTAAGCGTAAAGATATGCGTTTAGTAGAAGCTCGTGATGCTATTCCTGCGACATCAAGTCAGGTATTACAAGGAATCACACGTGCATCGCTAGGTACTAAATCGTTCATTTCTGCAGCTTCCTTCCAGGAAACTACAAAAGTATTGAACGAGGCTGCTATCCATGGTAAACGCGATAACTTGTTAGGCTTGAAAGAGAATGTAATCGTTGGTCACTTGATTCCATCAGGAACCGGATTACGTAGCTATGAGCGTATTATAGTTGGTTCTCAGGAAGAATACGATAAGTTAATGGCTTCTAAGGAAGAAGTTGTTGAAGAAGAAGCGTAAGCTTTTTAATAATATTAAAACTTATTTCCAAGTCCTCTCTTTTCAGAGAGGACTTTTTTTATTTTTACGACATGGAAGAGCAAAATTTAGACGGACAATTAAACATAGAGTTATCTGAGGAGATAGCTGAAGGTATATATTCAAATCTGGCAATTATCACCCACTCCAATACCGAGTTTGTACTCGATTTTATACGGGTTATGCCGGGTGTGCCCAAAGCACGTGTTAAATCAAGAATAATTTTAACTCCTGAACATGCTAAGCGACTTGCACGTGCTCTGGATGATAACATCGAAAAGTTTGAATCGGTTAATGGCCGGATTAAGGTGATGGAAGAGGGGAGTTTGCCTATGAATTTTGGCGGGCCCACTGCTCAGGCCTAAGGAACTGTAGCAAACAAGTTGGCCCTGCCTTGTGGGTTTAATGCAGCGATTGGGTTTTGACGGGTGTGATCTGCATGCTGACGAAATCAGAACTAAAGTTTTTGTACAAAAAAGCATCATCTCTCCTATGTTCAAACATTTATGCGTTGCAGTCATTATTTGGATCAGCCAGGCAAGTGCCTACTCTCAAGCGAACAGGCAAATAGATGACAGTACCTCGTTCATCCTGAAGGATACCAGATTTGGAAGGATTTCGGCGGAAAAAATTGGATCATATTCTAATCCGAATTCTCCTTCCGGAACATTTGGGATAATCGACAATCTTTCTTTTACAGAAATTACCGACACCATTCCTGCAAAGCTAAATGTAAACTTTGGCGCTGAGTTTATTATGGAATCAAAAGCAAACATCTATGTTCCGCTAACTGTAGTTTGGAAGTTTCCATCAGTGATGACAAATAATAATGGTAAAAACTTTCATCAGATAAGCTTTCCGGCAGGTTATTATACAAATCAGTTGTGGTATCAGAGCTATGGATTAGACTATAATTATGAAGTTAAACCAGGTATTTGGCAGCTTGAGATTTATCACAAAAATAAGCTCCTTTACAGCAGGCAGTTTTATCTTCTTCTGGAGATCTAAGATTCTGGAGAGATTGATGAGATCAGCTTTATTATTTCATCAAACTGTTGTGGCTGAAACCAATTGATCTCGGGATCTTTTCTGAACCAGGTCAACTGTCTTTTCGCAAACCGGCGGGTGTTTTGTTTAATGTTTTCTATCGCCTGATCAAAGGATAGTTTTTTATCAAATGCATCAAAAATCTCTGAATAGCCAACTGTATTCAATGCATTTAGAGATCGATAGGGAAGCAAAGTCTTAACCTCCTCAAATAAGCCTGCTTTAACCATTTGGTCTACACGAAAATTAATGCGATTATATAGATCTTCACGATTGATGTTCAGCCCGATTTTGATTGTTTTGAAGGGCCTCTTTGACTGATGTTTTGTACGGAAAGATGAAAATGGTTTTCCAGAAGAAATAGAAACTTCGAGGGCCCGGATTATCCGTTGTGGATTATTCAGATCAACTTCTTTATAATATTCAGGATCGACGAGATTTAATTTATCCTGTAAAGGTTTAATCCCTTCATTCTCGAATAATTGATTAAGCTCGGCACGAATTTGGGGGTCTGCTTTGGGCAAGATGTCAAATCCTTCAGTGATGGCTTTGATAAAAAGTCCCGATCCGCCTGCAAGTACTGCAAATTTGTTGTTTTCGAATATTCCTTCAAGTGTTTCCAGTCCTTGCTTTTCAAAATTACCTACAGAATAATCATCGCTAATTGAAATAGAATTTATAAAATGATGTTTAACTGCAGCTAGCTCTTCGGCAGAAGGTTTTGCGGTGCCAATTTCCATCTCTTTGTAAAACTGACGGGAGTCGGCCGAAACTATCTCCGTTCTAAAATGCCTGGCAATTTTAATTGCAAGCTCTGTTTTACCAATTGCTGTGGGACCTGCAATTACAATTAGCACTTTATCGGACATTGTTCTGCTTTGAGATTTTATGGGCTGATTTTAGAAGGTTATTTTTAGAGAGGATCTAAAAATCAGGGCATTTGGGCGATTTAAGTATAGACAATCGGCTATCAGTTCTGATAGCCGATTGAATTTTTTGAGTGATACTAATAATCGTCTTTACTATCATATTCATCTGCGTCTAAGTTTTCGTTATCCGCAAACTCATCCATGACATCATCTTTTTCCTCTTCCTCTACTTCGTCATGATGTTTTGATACCACTAAGCCGTCCCCAAGATCATCCTCTCCAACACCTATTGAAATGATGTCTTCTTCCTCCGGTTCTTCAAGATCATTAAGGAAATCAAATTCTCCTTCGTCGTCTGTCTCAACCGGTATTATCACACTGCCGGGAGGTTTAGGAGCCTCGCCAAAGCTACGTACTGTAACAGGGTATTCTTTGCCTTTTTCTTCGTCAAGGATTTTGATCAACTCGACATGAAAATCGTATGGGCGTTCAAAATTATACGTGTAGTAGAACTTCTGATGCGGATCGTCTATGAATTTATAAAGTTTGGTGCCGTTCATTAAAGCTACACCTGCATCGGATTTTCGTTGATTGGGTAAAAATGCTATTTCCTCGGCTTTTATCCAGTGATCATTGCTTACATAAAATGACGATGATTTTTCAGGATTATAACCGGTAGTACGATGAATAGCAGAATGCAGGTCCTCAAATGTTTGAGTCGATTTTATATCGATCTCTCTAATCACATCATCGTAATCTTCAAAGGATACTTTGAATCTATAAATAGCCATGTTTTTTAATTTTGGTTCTAATAATTTGGCGTAACGATAACGCCCTTTTACTAATAAAGTTTGATTAAGGTTGTTTAAAATTTATAAAAGGTTCTAAACCCAGATCTTTAGCTTTTTTTATCATGAAATTTAAAGCTTCCTCCCTTGAGTTATTTATTTCACCCTCTAATATGGCCTCTCTTATTTGGTTTTTAATTATCCCAACTTCACGTCCGGCGGGTATTTTAAAGGTTTCCATAATATCTTCGCCACTAATCGGTGGTTGCCAATTTCTGATCTTATCACGTTCTTCAACGTCTTTTAATTTCTGTTTTACAAGTTCAAAGTTTTGACGATATTTTTTCTTTTTGTAATCGTTTTTAGTTGTCACGTCCGCATGGCATAACAACATTAAGCTTTCAATATCCTCGCCAGCATCAAACAGCAATCTTCGTACCGCAGAATCTGTTACCACCTCCTGAGCTAAAACTATTGGTCTTAAATGTAACTGTACAAGTTTTTGCACAAATTTCATTCGGTCGTTTAAAGGTAATTTTAACTGGGCGAAAATCTTGGGAACCATTCTCGCTCCTTTGTCTTCATGGCCATGAAAGGTCCATCCGTGCGATGGTTCAAAACGTTTGGTAGGAGGTTTTGCAATGTCGTGTAAAATTGCGGCCCACCTTAGCCAAAGATCATCAGTAACTTCCGAAATGTTATCGAGTACCTCCAGGGTGTGATAAAAATTATCTTTATGCCCTTTCCCATTTATATACTCCACACCATACAAATCTACCATCTGTGGAAATATGTGGTGTAACAGACCTGTATCGAATAAGTATTTAAAGCCTGCAGAGGGTTTTGGTGAAAGGATGATTTTATTTAATTCATCGGTGATGCGCTCTTTAGAAACTATTGCGATACGCTCTTTTGTTTGTTTAATAGCTTCGATTGCAATCGGGTCGATATTGAAGTTTAACTGACTCGCAAAGCGGATTGCACGCATCATCCGTAAAGGATCGTCAGAAAAAGTTTCTAAGGGGTCAAGCGGAGTACGTATAAGCTTGTTTGTAAGGTCTTCTATGCCGTGAAACGGATCCAGAAGTTCTCCGAATCTGCTTTGATTGAGGCTGATCGCCATTGCGTTGATTGTAAAATCTCTGCGTTTTTGATCATCCTCGAGTGTTCCGTCTTCCACAAGCGGTTTCCTGGAGTCTGCGCGATAAGATTCTTTTCGGGCACCAACAAATTCAATTTCCAGATCCTTATACCGAAGCATTGCTGTGCCGAAATTTTTGAATACCGAAACCTGGCTTTTTAAAGCGACAGATGCAGCTTCGGCAAATTCGATACCGTTCCCTATTATTAGAATGTCGATATCTTTAGACGGACGGTTTAAAAAAATGTCGCGGACAAAACCTCCGATCACAAATACCTCTGTATTCATTTGATCGGCTAAGGCGCCTAGCTTTTTAAATACCGGGTGTTGGAGGTGTTGTGTCATGAATTATTTTATCCTGATTATACCAGGAAGGCTTTTTTATTAATGCCGGGATGCAAAAATACTCTATTTTACTAAAGCTGAAACCAATTAGGGAATTTCTTTATTTTCTGATGAAATTAAATCGCCCGTCGGCTTCCAGTTTCATTATAGTTGAAGGTTTTTTTTGAGTTAGGTCTTCTTGTTCAAAATTTACTACGTAATCTACTCCGTTGATTATTTCTTCGGATATTTCATGGAAGTTTTTGGGCGTAGGATTCCCGCTTATGTTAGCGGATGTAGAGACTATCGGCTTTCTGAAGCGTTGAATCAATTGCTGGCAAAAAGGGTGCTTTACAATGCGTATACCAATGCTGTTATCTTGGTTTTTTACATTTGAGGCAAGATTTTTAGCTCCTGAAAAAACAATAGTGAGCGGGTTTTCTGCATATTCTATTAGGTCGTATGCAATTTCAGGAACCTCAGAAACATAACTTTCTATGCGGTTTTCATTATCCAAAAGTATGATCAAACTTTTGTTTTCCGCCCGTCCTTTAAGGTTTATCACTTTCTCAACTGCAATTTCATTTGTCGCGTCACAGCCTATCCCCCAAACGGTGTCGGTTGGATAAAGAATAATGCCGCCTGCTTTAATTATTTCAAGTGCTTTTTCTATTTCTTCTTTAAGCATTGTTTAAAACCTTTTCATAAACCGTCATAAGATTGGATGCCAGTTGTTGTTCGGAAAATTTAATTACATGATCATAGCCGGAATTAATCATTTCAGTGCATTTTTCAGGATTATTTAAAATCATATTGATTGTCCAGGCCAGCTGTATATCATCTTTGGGATGAATATAACAACTTCCTGGCCCACCAGCTTCTTCAAGACAAGAACCTGTAGCCGCAATTACCGGAACTCCCGAATATAACGCTTCAATTATCGGTATTCCAAATCCCTCAAATTGAGATGGATACACGAAGATTTTCGCTTGCTGGTAAATCGCCGGCAGATCTTCTAAAGGGACGTTAGATATAAACAGCACTCTGTTATCGAGTCCATGGTTGAAAATGTATTCTTTAATTTCCTTAGCATATTCTGTTTGCTTACCGACAACAACCAACTTGACTTCACCAGGGATTGCTTTTAATGCCTTTACAGTGAGCATGAGATTTTTGCGTTCTTCGATCGTTCCAACTTGTAACAGATACTGCTGGGGTAAAGCGTATTTTTCTCGAATTCTTAACTTAAGGTCCTCTGAAACAGCTTGCTGAAAAGTGGTGTTACAGCCTTGATAAACTACATCAATTTTATCTTCGGAAACATTGAAATATTTAATAATATCTTTTTTAGTTTGCTCGCTCACTGCGATAATTCTGCTGGCGTTTTTGCAGGCAAATTTAAATTTATAACGATAAATTGTTCTGTCAATGAGCGGATAAAAATCAGGGAACCGCAAGAATATTAAATCGTGAACCGTTACAACCGACGGTATTTTTGAGGATACAATTCCTAAAGGTAATTCGTTACTTAGGCCATGATATAAATCGATCTTATGGTTTTTTAAGTCTTTTACGATGCCATAAGTGCGCCACAAGAATGATAGTTGATAGGAGGCTGGATGATGGAACTTTATACCAGATGGAATTTTTAAATTATCAGAAGGTTTTTTTGAAGAATATACAATGTATTCATTTTCAGGGTAATGTCGCGTAAGTAAATTCAAAACAAACCTGCTGTAGTTACCTAAGCCGGTAAAATTCTGAACTACTCGTTTCCCATCAAAACCGATTTGCATCCTGTAAAGGTACTAGATAAAGGTAAAAGGTGAAAGAGGAAAAGGGGGTAAAAGGTGAAAGGTAAAAAGTGATGAAATGTGAAAAAGAAATGAGGTGAGGGGAGAAAAGTAAAAAAGGATTTTTGAAAAGTGGAAGGTCCCGAATTAAAGGACCTTCTACTTATGCTTCTTAAACAGCTACATTATGCTCGCGTAAAGCATCGTTTAGCGAAGTTTTTTTGTCTGTCGAGGCTTTGCGCTGTCCAATGATTAAAGCGCAAGGCACCTGGTAATCGCCGGAAGGAAAGCTTTTTGTATATGAACCAGGAATTACAACCGAGCGTGCCGGAACAATTCCCTTATATTCTATCGGGGTTTCGCCCGTAACATCAATAATTTTAGTTGACGCTGTAAGGCATACATTTGCACCTAAAACAGCTTCAGTTTCCACCCGAACGCCTTCTACCACAATTGCCCTTGAACCAATAAAACAATTGTCCTCTATAATAACGGGTGCAGCCTGAACGGGTTCTAACACACCGCCGATTCCAACACCACCGCTTAAATGTACGTTCTTACCGATCTGAGCACAAGAGCCAACAGTTGCCCATGTATCAACCATGGTGCCCTCGTCTACATATGCACCAATGTTTACGTATGATGGCATCATGATTACCCCTTTTGCAAGATATGCGCCGTAGCGGGCAGTGGCTTGTGGAACCACGCGAACTCCAAGTTCCTGAAAGTTGGTTTTTAATTTCATTTTGTCATGAAAAACAAAAGGCCCAACCTTGATTTCTTCCATTTGACGGATAGGGAAATATAAAATCACAGCTTTCTTAATCCAGTCGTTTACATGCCAGCGGGTACCAATTGGTTCAGCAACTCTTATTTCTCCTTTGTCAAGTAACAGAATTACATTTTCTATTGTGTCTGCATATTCCTTAAAGTTTAGAAGGTTTCGGTCATCCCAAGCTTCTTCAACTTTCTTTTTTAATTCAGGTATCATTTATAAAGAATTTTCCGCAAAATAAAGGTTTTCTGAAGATAAATGTCGAATGATTGAGCTTAAATCTTTTTTGATGTTTCAGAATTGGGCATATAATGCCCCTGGGCGATGTTAGAAACTGTTTCAAACAGTTTGACGAGCAGCCTGTATTTTCAATACCGGAAATAGAAATTTATGATTATTGTGAGTTAATTTGCCTTAATATTTTCAGTAGATAAAATCCGATTCATTTTCAGTAAAATGGCAGAAAAAGAGAGATTACGAATTGACAAATATCTTTGGGCGATAAGAGTATTCAAAACAAGGACTCTGGCTACAGAGGCTTGTAAGGCAGGAAGGGTAAAACTTCAGGGAAATAACGTTAAAGCCTCTCATGAAGTTAAGCCGGGCGAAGTATATTTTGTATCAAAAGGGATAGAGAGAAGGGAAATAAAAGTTACAGATCTTCTTTTTAACAGGGTTGATGCAAAAAAGGCGGTGAATTTTTATGAAGATGTAACGCCGATAGAAAAGACGCATGCTTACAGATCTGTTTTTCATGCCCCACTTTTAAGTCGAGACAGGGGCGCCGGTAGGCCAACAAAAAAAGAGCGAAGGGATATCGATGGTTTAATGGACGAAGATTCTGTTACACCGGATAGTTTTTTCGATGATTAAGATATTGATTATTGTTGCCTCAATGAAAAGAAGCCTTTACTCAAAATCTCGCGGCTTATACTCATTTGCCTAAGTAAATTCCATATTTCATATCCACCTTTATAAAGGCGCTGCATTAGTATGGCCAAAAACAAACATGATTAAACAGTATTTCCTTTCCTTACTATTGCTCGTTTTATTAAGCGTTTCAAATGCGCAAGTCGTTGGTATGCACGGCCTTAAATTTAAAAAAGGGGAGAGGTATAGCATGGAATGTGCCATTTCGGGTTCTTCGGCGTATTTTAACCCGACGCAGTACCCTTATCAAAGTAGAGTTTGGTATCTGGTGAGTATATCCGACCGATTAAATGAGAGACTTTTTAAATGCAGAGTAAAAATTACCAGGTTGCTCGAATACAAACAATCTTCTCTGGGGTATGAAGTATATGATTCTAAATTTCCTGTGGCATTAAACAAGTCAGACTACAGAAATAAACTTATAGGATACGAGTTTGGTGGAACAATAAATACGCAGGGAAAATTGGCTATGGATGCTCAGGATTATAAAGCGTCTTTAAAGTTCCACGACATGCTTTGGGAAAGCCTGCCTTCATCAATAAAGGGGAGGAGCATTCAGTATGATTATTTTAAGTCAGAAGTAAAGAGTATATTATTCGAACGCCATCAAATTCTTCAGTTATTTTATCCGACAAATAATAGGAGTACATGGAAGCCGGGTAGTCTAAGGTTACAAACAGGGAAAACATCTGACATTAATCAGATCTTTAAAGCAATCCAGTACATAACTTTCATCCAAAAATCGCCAAAGCATTCCTTCTTAAAGCTTGTTCATAAAACCAGAACTGATACAGTGTTTGTATCTCGAAATGGAAATTTGGACGGAACAATCAATTTATCACCATTAGGAAGAAAGCATATTTTTTCATTCTCAAAACTATCCACAGATACTGCAACTATCCATATTAATTACGACGCTAAGAGGAAGTTTTACTTTATGGAAAAACTGATGCTCAAGAGTTTCTTTAACTTCAAAGAAATGGTGCCGGGAAAAGGAATTTTACAGCCCGTTATCGAAAAGCCGTCTATTATTAAAGAACATTTAACTGGAGCATGGGTATATATAGAACCAGGCGAAACCATCCATGTGATGCCAGCTAATAATTCACCAGTGCGGTTTTCCGGGTCTCTTGCCGATGAAAATCGGTATTTGAATAAATTCATCGGCGAGCATCCTTTTTTCAATCATGACTTTAATTATTCGCAGGAAGATTTAAGCGATCAGACGCATTTTGTAGGATCGGTTAAAGACATGCTTTCAAAAACATATAATGAACTGAATGCCGATCAGTCAAAGATTAATCCAAAACTTTACTCCTTACTTTATAAGAGCTACAAATATTCTGCAGCGTCATATTATTTAAGGTATTTAAACGTGAAACACCAAGGTTTAGATGCTCAGAATGCTGCGGGGCTTATTACTGGAGATATGTTATATGATCCCGACGTTATGTATATTTCAAATGGCGAATATGTTAGATTTATTGATGATTATTTTGCAATATTGCTGCGTTTTGGCCGGGGTTCACATGGTTTTACTGTTTGGAACGACTCTGATGAGAATGATATTTTTGAGCTGAATTATATTCCTTATGCCTTTGGTAGCTTTCCACACTATATCACTACAGGAAATGCATTGATGAAAGGATCGGGTCTCGGAAAAAGTGACCTGATCTACCATACCAAGTATGAAGAATTTATAAAGACCTATCCTGATGGAGGTGTAGGGGTGATTAAGTTTTTTTATGAAATTAAAGCAAGTCTTGCACCCGGAAAAATATTTCCTGATTTCACCGCTACCAATTTGAATAATAAGAAGGTTTCAATAAAGGATTTACGAGGCAAAAAGGTAATGATACACTTTGTTTCAGAGTATCAGGGCAATGAAAAGATATTCGAACCGATGATTGATTCATTAAACAAACTACATTCTTTTTACCCAGGTATAGATTTCGTGTACGTGTATGATGGGCACAGAGCTGATATGTGGCGTAAAAAAGCTGAAAAATTTCCGAAAGGAATTCATATATGGACAGCACAGGAAAATGATTCTGATTTAATCTTGTTTAAAGAGAAACTCCAGGAGGATCGATTACAGGAAACTTTCTTCATGATAGATGAAAAGGGTGCAATATTTAAGACGTATGTAATACCCACGAATATGATGAGTGAACGAGGTTTGGCCATAAAAGAATACCTCCAGCCAGAACTCAAAAAGTTTTCAAATCGTCAAATCAGTCTAATAACTCCTCAGCTTAAACGCTGGGGATTAACTGCTTTAGTAGTCGTGGGATTAACAGTGGTTTGTTCCTATCTGGTTGTTAAATGGCAGCTCAAGAGAATCAGGTTAAAGGATCTGGAAAAAAAACGTATCGCTGAAATTGAACTTAAAGCCATTCGTTCACAACTTAATCCGCATTTTTTATTCAATACCATGAACTCAATTTTGTGCCTTATAAATTCAGGCAAGAAAGATAGCGCGGCAGAATATTTATCTAATCTTTCTGTGATGATGCGGGCGGTGCTTAATAACTCCGAATCGGGCACTGTAAGTCTTGCTGAAGAAATTGAGTTTATAGAAAGATATATGTTGTTGGAGCAGTTAAGGTTTTCTTTTCAATACGAGGTTGTTATCTCCCCGAATATTGATGTGTACACTACTACCGTCCCTGCTATGTTTCTGCAGCCATATGTAGAAAACGCTATCGTTCACGGGATAAGCAGCAAGGGCGACGACGGAAGATTAACCATTCGTGTTGAGGAAATTGAGTCACAAATTTTGTTTACAATTGAAGATAACGGACCCGGCTTTAACGCTGCCGAAAGCCTTACCAAGAAGAAAAGTATGGGGATAAAATTAATGAGGGAGAAGCTAAAGTTGATTTACAGGGAAGATTTTGAGTTGAGATTTACAAACTCTCACACCTATTCAACAGGTTCATGTGTTCAGATAAAAATACCTCCGTTTGTTTAATAAGATGATTAAAGTTATAATAATTGACGACGAAAAAAAGAATCTGGAATATCTGAAGAATTTAATAGTGGATAATTTTGCAGATATTCATGTGGCAGGAACTGCCCAGAGTGCTATCGAGGGCTTCAAAATCATTATTAGCCTGAAGCCGGATCTGGTATTTCTTGATATACAGATGCCCGGCGGTTCAGGCTTTGAATTTCTGGAAAGCTTAACGGAGATTAATTTTGAAGTAATTTTTGTTACCGCTTTTGATCGCTATGCACTTAATGCTATCAAGTTTTCGGCACTGGATTATCTTCTTAAACCTGTAAATAAAGCCGACCTTGAAGTTGCCATCAATAAAGCCCGACTAAAAGCTTCTCAAAAGGCCGAGAACCTTCGCCTTAGGAACTTAATAGATAACAGCAGTCGTAGTAAACCGCGACGACTGGCTTTGGCAAGCTCGGGAAGGATAGAATTTATTCCCGTAGAAGAGATTTTAAGGTGCCAAGGGGAGAGTAATTATACACGCTTTTTTCTTTCAGGAAAAAAGGAAATGCTTGTTTCCCAGACCTTGGGAGATTACGAATCAATGCTCAGAGAACTCGGCTTTTTCCGTGTTCATCAGTCGCATCTGGTTAATCTAGAGCATGTAGAATCATTTATCAGAGGCGATGGAGGTTATCTGCTGATGAAAGATAAAAGCACAGTGCCGGTTTCGAAATCAAAAAGAGAGGCATTATTAGAACGATTTTTAAGCAAAAAGCGAGGCTAGTACAAGATTTTCAGTCCCGATTTTTGCCATTCTTTGAATACTTCCAAAGCCTGGTTCCTTAACAGCTGAACAGCCGCCAGCTTTCTTTTTTCTGCCGGCAAATCAAGTTCGTCATAAATAAATTTATCATCGAACCCTAAATCGGCTGCGTCGTATCTTGTGTTAGCGTAATAGATTTTAGAGATCCTCGACCAATAGATTGCTCCCAGGCACATGGGACAGGGCTCGCAGCTTGAATAGATTACGCAATCGCTTAAATCGAAGTTCCTGAGTTTTTTAGATGCAATTCGAATGGCCGAAATTTCTGCATGAGCTGTAGGATCAAATGTGTCTGTAACTTTATTCACACTCCTTGCTATCACTTCGCCATTCCTGACAATTACAGCGCCAAACGGACCGCCCAAAGATTTTTTAATATTTTTCTTTGAGAGGGCTATCGCCAATTTCATGAACTTTAAGTGTTGGAGATCTTCGGCTTCCATATCTTTAAACAATAAAACCCCAACAGCCTGTTGAGGTTTTAGAGATTTTTTAACCTGAATTATTTTTTTTCGGTTTTATAAGCTGCATTCAAGCCAGAAACAACTTCTTTCGTTACATCCAGACTTTCGTCTGCGAATAGGACAGTTGGGTTAGCTTTTGAATAGGTTAAAACCATTTTATAGCCTTTTTTCTTGGCGTATCCTTTTAAATATTCAGATACTTTTTCATAAAGTTTTTCATTCTCGGCTGCCGATTCGTTCGCTAAAGCGGAACTGGCATTTTGGTTAAATGTGGCAAGTTCCTGTTGCTTGCGAGCCAGACGTTGTTCGGTAGCTGCGCGAGCATCAGCACTCATTGTTTGTGCGCCCTGCTGATATTCGGCTACCTCTTTCTGGAAAGCATTTCCTTTTGCAGTTAAATCAACCTGAGCTTTTTTGGATTTAGACTCCATTCTGGCACGGATATCTTTAAAATAAGTATAGTTTTCCAAAAGAGAATCGGAGTTAACATAAACTATTTCTTCAACGGGCTTATCTGCTGTCGTTTTAGTAGCCGGGCTGGTTTTTGGCTCATCCTGATTACAAGCAACTATAAAACTTGCTACAGTCAATAATCCTGCGGTTAGTTTGAAAAGATTTTTATTCATTTTGTGATTATAATTTAAGAGCAAAGATAAACTTTCAGGGTAAGTATCATAATTTTAAAAGGACTTAAACCACCAATTTTAGATATTGTTTTTCTTTATTAAAACGGAGGTTTCCACAGGGCTTCTATTTATCCACAAATGCCAATAATTCGTCTGAAAAGGTTAAATTTGGATTTGTTGTTTAAAATAAAATATGAGCGAAGAAAAAGAAGACAAGTCTAATTATTCCGCGGATAATATTCAGGTTTTAGAAGGATTGGAGGCCGTTAGAAAGCGTCCATCCATGTATATTGGTGATACTGGTTTTAAAGGCTTGCATCACCTCGTTTACGAAGTCGTTGATAATTCGATTGATGAGGCTCTCGCCGGCTACTGTTCGGACATCATAGTAACAATTCATAAAGGTAATTCAATCTCGGTTGAAGATAATGGTCGTGGTATTCCAACGGCAATGCACACTAAAGAGAAAAAATCTGCTCTTGAGGTTGTAATGACTGTTTTGCACGCCGGTGGTAAATTCGATAAGGATACTTATAAAGTTTCTGGAGGTTTGCATGGTGTGGGTGTTTCCTGCGTTAATGCTCTATCCATACATTTAACAGCTACTGTTCACCGTGAAGGTAAAATCTTCCGCCAGGAATATGAGTGCGGGAAGCCATTGTATGATGTTAAAGTTATAGGAGAAACTCAGCGTAATGGAACTATAGTTACTTTCCAGCCGGATGAAACCATTTTTACCTTAACTACTGAGTATAAGTTTGATACACTGGCTGCGCGTTTACGCGAACTGGCATATTTGAATAAGGGAATCCGACTGAGTTTAACAGATGAGCGTGAGGAGCAGGAGGACGGTAGTTTTCTTAAAGAAGAGTTCTTTTCTGAAGGTGGTTTAAAGGAGTTTGTAAAATACCTTGATGGCACACGCTCTTCATTAATTCCTGAACCTATTTATGTTGAAGGGGTTAAGCAGGGTATTCCGGTTGAACTGGCGCTACAGTATAATGAAACGTACTCAGAAAATGTCCACTCTTATGTAAACAATATCAATACACATGAAGGGGGAACGCACGTTGCCGGTTTTAGAAGAGGTTTAACCAGAACACTAAAGTCGTATGCTGAAAAGTCAGGCCTCTTGAAAAATATGAAAATTGAAATTACAGGCGATGATTTCCGCGAGGGATTAACCGCTGTAATTTCCGTAAAAGTTCAGGAGCCACAGTTTGAGGGGCAAACCAAAACCAAGTTAGGTAATAATGAGGTAATGGGTGCTGTTGATATTGCAGTTGGCGAAATTTTAGGTAACTATCTGGAGGAGAATCCGAAGGAAGCTAAAATGATCGTTAACAAGGTTATTTTAGCCGCAACAGCCAGAGCAGCAGCCAGAAAAGCCCGTGAAATGGTACAGCGTAAAAGTATTATGGGAGGCTCGGGCTTACCCGGAAAACTTGCCGATTGCGCTGATAAAGATCCAGCCAATTGTGAGCTTTACCTGGTGGAGGGTGATTCGGCGGGTGGAACTGCAAAGCAGGGACGTGACCGGAACTTTCAGGCTATTTTGCCTCTAAAAGGTAAAATCCTGAATGTGGAAAAGGCAATGGAACATAAGATCTATGAAAATGATGAGATCAAGAATATGTTTACTGCTTTGGGTGTCAGCATTGGTAACGAGGAAGACGCAAAGGGTCTTAACATCGAGAAACTTCGCTATCACCGCATCATTATCATGACGGATGCTGACGTTGACGGATCGCACATTACAACGTTGATTTTAACTTTCTTCTTCAGGTATATGAAAGAGCTGATCGAGAACGGATACGTTTACATTGCTGCTCCACCTTTGTATTTAGTTAAGAAAGGTAAAGATTTCGAGTACGCATGGAACGATGTGCAGCGTGATACAGCTGTACAGAGATTAAAAGGCGCAGGAAAGGAAGAAAGTGTTCACATCCAACGTTATAAAGGTTTGGGTGAGATGAATGCTGAGCAATTATGGGATACCACCTTAAATCCTGCTACCCGTACATTGCGTCAGGTAACTATTGAAAACGCTGCAGAATGCGATCATATTTTCTCGATGCTTATGGGCGATGAAGTTGCTCCGAGAAGAGAGTTTATTGAGAAGAATGCAAAGTATGCACGAAGAATTGATGTGTAATATTTTATAAACCCAATTTTTTAAAGAGGCTGAATCTGTTGATCAGCCTTTTTTTATTTAAGTTTTGTTGGACCAGCTTTTGATTTTTGCAATTCGTTATTAAACTTATTTTCTTCATCAGATCTATATCCGTAGGGAGGGATTTGTTTTCGAGGCGTTGGAGTATAGTTTAAATAAATAACAGCACTAGATTGCTTTGAAGAAAAGATATTTACTTTTTGTTTTGTCAAGCCATCGTTTACGGTGAGTACACAAGTATTAGGAGGTATTTTGCCCAGGTTTTCGGCATAAATTACCACTTCGTTTAATCCCGACAATTTATCCAGGCGCACTGTCTTTTTGTAGGCTTTTTTCCTGATTGCCAAATTTGATAAAATAGGAACACGATTAAAGTAAACAGACACAGTATCGCTATCTTCCTTTAAGTAATCCTCAATTTCCAATGTCAGCAAGCTTTTAGTAACATTTATTATAATTGGCTGGGTAAGAGTTGTACTTAAAAAAGTCATTTTTGGATTTATATCTTCCTTGATCATCTTCTCAATCGGAGCAGGAATGGGATCAGCCTGGGTGCTATCAGTAAATGAGTACCGTTGTAAATAAACTTCCCCAGGCCGGCATTGATTATGTGATGAGTATCCGTTCCAGTTTCCAGTCAGCGTTTCTTTATTGAATTTCTTCGAAAATGCCAGATTTAAGAATTTTATACACAGAAGCGCATTGTTCGTAGGCATTTCTGATTTTACAATTACTAGTTCAGTCACTTTACTATTCTCTTTTTCAATAGTACCGATGAAATCAAGAAGACCCTGGAATAAAAAATACTGTTTGCTGTAGATATAGGCTCTTCCCGAAATTACATTTCCTTTGTGTTCTTTAACCTGTAAAACGTATCCCGAGGTAATCTCATAATTGTATTCTGTTATATATCCATGCCAAATTCCCGTATAATCTTGTGCCTTTACCAGGTAGGGCAAATAAAGCAAAAGGCAAAGCAATATTAGCTTTCTATTCATTGCGGTTTATAATTTAAGTACAATGCAACGCTTTTTTGCAACGTTGATTCAATTAATATTTTATGCCTTTGAAGACCATCATTAATACTCAATAAGGAAGTGTTTGGCGGAATAGTACCAAGGTTATTCGCGTAAAGAATAATTTCATTAACTGCAATATTTCTGTTTATTCTGATGGTGAATTTAAAAGGCTTTTTGGTGACATTTATGCGGTTCAAGATAAGCCGACGGTTAAGATAGATACTTACGGTATCATTATCAACTTTTAAATAGTCTCTCAGTTCAATATCTATAATTGGTTTTTTAATGTTGATACTTATTGGCGCTGATAGTGCGGTGTTTTTAAAACTTGCTTCTGTACCTTTTGCTTTAAGGGCACGTAATACATAGGGCGGGACCGGTTGGTGATCATTTTCAATGTATCTGGACAAATATATTGCTCCAGGCATGCAGCTAACCATACTGCTGTTCCAGCTACCTTTTAACGATTCATGTTCGCTTTCATTCGAGTAATTTAAATGGCTTAATTTGAAGCAAAGAAAAAAATCGTTCGTTGGCAAGCGCTCGTCTAATATTTGTATATCACTAATGGTGATGATGTTTTTTTCTATTTTTCCGATAAATTGCTGTAAACCGTAGGCTTCCGAGTATAAGTTTGGTTTGTAAAGCAGTGCTTTCCCGGATATAATCCCATCTTTATGTTCCTCAATATTTATGATATATCCGGCTTTATGCTCATATCCGTCGGTGGTTATATAGCCGTTCCACATTCCTTTCAGGTTCGTTTGCCCTAAACACGGGATTGTAAGCGAAATGAGGAAACAGAAACTTAGCGGCAGTAGTATTCTTTTCTTCATACAATCGATCTAAAGATTAGGGCTTATATTTTAAATAGATAGCAGCAGTTTTTTGTTTATCAGATTCAATTACAAGGCGGTGCGTGGTATTCCCATCGATAATGAGAAGTTGAGAGGTATTCGGTGGGATATTTCCCAGGTTTTCTGCAAAAAGGATAATTTCGTTCAAATCCCGGTTTCTGTCCATGCTAACAGTCAGACGAATTTGTTTTTTCGATATGGTTCTTTTAGTAGCAATCGCCTCCCTGTTAAAATATATGGTGATAATATCGTTGTCAACCTTCATATAGTCGCTTATCCGCAACTCAACTTGCCGGTTATGGACTTCAACTTCTTTTAGGTTTTTGATTTCAGTCGACAAAAATGTTGGGGTAAAGGCCGGGAAATAGGGTAGGGTATCAACCAGATAAGGTCGTTGAAATCCATCGTTTGCAATGAACTCATTCAAAGCCTGCTTACTTTTGCTTAGAATTATTTCGCCCGGCAAACATGGAGAGTCGTCATCTTTACTCTTGCCGTCCCACACACCTTTTAAAAATTCGTTCCCTCCCTGATTATAGTATTTTAAGTTAAGGTTTTTAATACAGGCAATCCAGCTAGCAGGCATAAATTCGTCCCTTATATCATATAAAGATTCGGAGAGCCGGATCGAGTCGCCATCAATATAGCCCTTAAGGCCGATCTTTACTGAAAGTGTGTTTGGAATAAAAGCATAAGATTCTCCGGAGATTTTTCTTTTGTGGGACAGATCTAATTCCAGATCATAAAGCTCACTGAACCCTCCGGCCTTTTGAGTGATTTTGCCATGCCATTTTCCGGTTATATTCTGGGCAATGCTTTGGAATTGTATAAAAAAGAGGAGGACGAGAATAGTAAAAACTTTCATTTTTAATTGATCCTAAGGTCTTGGTTTTCAATTAAAAGTATAAAAATTAAAGATTTGTTTTATTGTTTTTTACCGGGATGATTGTTTGTACAGGAGGATTCATTTTAAAAAGCATCAGATCTGCAATTGACTGTGCCTTTCCTTTAGCAAGTTGTGCAAATTCACCTTCAAAATGTTCGTCTATTGTATCGTTGAAAAGGCTTTTCCATCTTTCAAAATGTTCCTGAAGAAGAGGGTGGATTTTATTTATTTTGAAATGTACCTCCATCGGGTTGCCTTTGAACCCTTTTTGGCCAAACAAGATTGTTTCCCAAAAATCATACATTTTCGGCAAATGGTGTTGCCAGTTTACTTTAGCGATATCAGTAAATATGTATCCGATCTTTTCATCCCCTTGAACTTTTTCATAGAATGAATTTACCAGCAATTCAATGTCTTGTCTGTCGTTTATATCTTTTTTCATCCCCTGTTCGAAAGATCAGCCTTAAATTTCAAATGAAATTTCCTTCAAAACATAGCTTATCGTTGCCTTATGTTTCATCAGGATATCTCCTCCGATCACACCAATTATCGGTCCAACTTCGAGGCTTTCATAAGCAGTATTGATCATAGAAAGATCCAGTACGGCAGTTTCAAAGTCGGAGATTAAAAGTTCGCCTATCAGAAGTCGTGGGATGGTTAGAATGTGGCTTTCCATAGAATTTGTTCCTAACCCGGTGGAGAGTTTGTCGCTCGCCAGAAGTGCTTCTCGTTCTATGTATTGTTCTACGGTAGTTTTGTCTAATACAGTTCTTGATGCACCAGTGTCGACAACGGCTTTAAACGGCTTGCCAAAAACGAAAACTTCCACCAAAAGGTGGAAGCCATCGTCGTGGAGATTAAGAATTTCTAAATCTGCTTTAAGCATATTCTCAGAGGTTACAAACACCCCATTCGCTGGTATTTGCCAGCGATTAATTTATACTAAATTAGATTCTGCTAGTACATTGTTCATTCCGCGAACAGCATCTGCACTTTTGTTGAAGCTCGCTTGTTCTTCGTTGCTTAATTTAAAGTCAATGATTTTCTCCCAACCATTTTTTCCTAAAATTACAGGAACAACAAGAGAAATATCTTTTTGTCCATACTCGCCGTCAAGCGCAACACCGCATGAGATTAATTTTTTCTCATCGCGAAGAATGCTTTCAACCATTGCAGCAGTACCTGCACCCGGCGCATACCATGCAGAGGTTCCGATTAATTTGGTTAAGGTAGCTCCACCAACCATGGTTGAAGAAACTACTTTATCTTGCTGCTCTTTGCTTAATAATTGAGTTACAGGAATACTATTCCATGTAGCGTGCTGAATCAGAGGAATCATGGTAGTATCGCCGTGACCGCCGATAACAACAGCATTTAGATCAGAAGGAGAGCAATTTAGCTCCTGGCTCAAATAATATTTGAAACGTGCAGAATCTAAAGCACCACCCATACCAATAATTCTTTCTTTAGGTAAACCTGAAGTTTTGAATGTAAGGTAATTCATGGTATCCATTGGATTGGATACAACGATTATGATAGTATTTGGAGAGTATTTTAAGATGTTTTCTGTAACGCTTTTTACAATGCCCGCATTGGTTCCGATTAATTCTTCACGGGTCATGCCTGGCTTACGTGGCAACCCGGATGTAATTACTACTACATCAGAATCGGCTGTTCTTGAATAATCATTGGTAACCCCAACAATTTTTGTATCAAATCCTAATAACGCAGCGGTCTGCATCATATCAATGGATTTTCCTTCAGCAAATCCTTCTTTGATGTCCAAAAGAACAACTTCTTCCGCAAGCTCTTTTCTTGCAATATTATCAGCGCAGGTAGCACCTACAGCTCCTGCTCCAACTACGGTAACTCTCATTATTTTCTTTATTTGATTAACAATGCGTCCAAGTTAAAAAAATGATAGGGTTGAAGGAAATTCTTTTGGATATTTTATAATGTTTAGACAAATTCTCTGGTCTTTTGACCAGACAGATGATAAAAAATTTAATTACGCCATAGTTAGGCGAAGATGTTTTGATGTTTTTGGGCTTGTATCAGATAAAATGGATGTATTTTTACATTCTGCTCCATGGTGTTCGATAAGGGAATGATGACCCAGAAGGTTAAATCGGATATTTTATTCAGGGATTTAAGGAGCGGCGGAGAATTAGCGCGCTTTTGATACCGATTTCTCTGAAAAAGGTGAAAAATTAATTCGAAGATTAGGGATTTAATTTTTGATCAGAAATGCAGATTTGTTCTAAATGAAATTCCAGGTGATTCAAATAATCGTTTATTAGAAACTCGAGTGTACATGCTGTCCCATCTTTTCCGATTGATGTTTTTGAAAGATTTTGTTGAGGAATCTGCTCAATCACATGCGCGAGGTGTCTGCTATAAGCTTCCCAAAGGAATATTAAAAGTTCAGGACTTTCTGATTGATAGTTTTGGATGCTGACCCAAAGATCTTGTTCATAAAATATTACCGGCGTTTCAAACTGAGCCCTGATAAATCGCTGGTGATTGTTTGCGGCTGAGTCTATCAGGTGACCCAAAATCTCTTTCTTCGACCATTTATGCGGGACGGGTTTTAAAGAGAATTCTTCGGCAGATATCGTTTTCAATATAGCAGGAATAGTATCACATAAACCGATCAGTTTACTGCTTATTTCTTTCATTATACCCCAGAGTTAGTATCTCGTTCATCAGGTGCACTATCGAACTCTTCAATCAGTTTTACCGCCAGGTCGTACTGCTGATTTGAAATGATCACTTTAAATGGGTTAAAGCCTCCTGGCTCAATTCTCCATGGCGCTATGCTGCCCATGTGCTCATTTTCCATAAATGCCGGGATGTTGTTATCCTCTAATAGCTGTTTTACTAACGAAGCCTGCCAAAATTCTCCGGCAAATATTTGTATGGGTTTAATGTTATTTTGATCAGACATTTAATAAAGATATAAATTTATAAGTAAGATCAGAGAGCCGTCAAAAAGGCATTTTAAACCTGCTATTATTTTGCCGTTTCGAGGAATTTTGGCAAAATAGATCCGACAATATCTGTCCAGCCGGCAACAAAGTTTTGTTTTGCCAGATCAGGATTGCTGATGGGGAAAGTCTCGAGGCCTTCATGAATTAGCTTTATCCTTGTTTTATTGCTCTCGGCAAATAGTTCCCAGGTTACATGCGAATTACCTTCGTAACCCTCATATCGCCAGCTGTGCGAAAGCTTTTGATTCGGAACTACATCTGTTATTTTGCATAGATGGAGGTACATTTTATTTTCGGCGCCGGCTTCAAATTGAAATTCATGATCGAGTTCAGGCTTGAAATCGGGGATGTCGAAATACCACTTTTTCATCTGATCTTTATCGGTAATAGCATTCCAAACTTTTTCGACAGGGATGTCAAAGACGCGTTCAATTATAACTGGCTCATTTTTCATAGGTGTGAGGTTAATGTTTTACTAGCATCAGATTTTTTTTTGCGGAGCTTTAAACAACACGGCTTCGGCTACGTATACTCCGAGCGTAAAATAGACATCATAATCACATCAACATATTTGCCTTTTTTAAAATTCGCTTCCCTCAATACAGCTTCCTTTACAAAGTTGCATTTTTCGTAGAGCTTTATGGCGTTAAAATTATCATCCTGGACGACCAAATAAATCCTGTTTAAATTCAGTTCATTGAAAGCGAAATCGATAGTCTTCAGGGTTGCCTCTTTGGCAAAGCCTTTGCCGGTCGCATTCTGGTCTCCTATAAAAATAGCAATTTCAGCATTCCTGTGAATCAGATTTATGTTTTTCAGAAACGACATCCCAATGAATTTATCTGTTTCTATTTCGACTATTCCAAAGGATGCTAACGGAATATCAGAGTCGATGAGCTTTGATAGCCAGGCTTCTTCTTTTTCAACGTTCACCGGAAATGGATGCCCGGAATAAAAATATTTTACATCATCATTATTGCGCCACTTCCATGACGTTTTTGCATCCTCTTTTGTTAAAGCTCGTAGTCTAATCTTTTCCTTTTCCATTAAACGGTTTATAATCTGAGTAGTAGCTTCTTCTCGACTCGATTCGCCAAATTAAAAATACAATTTGATTTGGATTTAATGATAGAAAATAAAAAAGATTGGGGTAGAAGCAATTCGATTACTAATCCGGTAGCCCTTTAGGGTAACAGACATAAATTCAATGGATCGCAGAGGATGAAATGTTTTCTGATTGAGTCTATTTGTGAAGCGGCTTCAGGAAATTAACCTAAATATCTGCTACACCGCTGTCTTAAAGCAGAGCCGGATAGCAGATATTGGAAATGTTAAACAGGGAATCAATTAGCTGAGGAGTTTTAATATCTCCCGATGCGAACTGTCTACATGTTGTTTAAACCGTTCGTACCAATTTTGCCATTCATCTTCAGCCATGCCAGACGTCAAAGACTGTTCATAGTCGGCCAGCGACTTAAACTCTTCTTCAAAAATTAGACGGTACGAATTACCGGTAAAATCGCTTAGCAGCCGTAGCGACTCACTCTGCGGCATTATGCCTGATCTTACGGCCTGATCTAATAAGGTCCGGGCATCCCTGAAATGGCCAAACTTCAACTGGAAAATATCACGAATTATATACATCGCTTTTTTGTTTGGTGAATTAACTCTTAATTTTTCTTACTCGGGGCAACACCCGGCCTCATTGGGGCAGGTGCGGATGGTGGAGGGGGTGGCGGCATCATGCCTAACTGCTGCATCATTTTTAAATTGTCGTAAACACCCCAATGCTCAACGGCCATTCCATTCTTCACACGAATAATATCCACACCTTCAAAACTGATTGTTTTATTTGTCGCAGGCATGCCCATGAAAGGTCCTGAATTAGTCCCTGTTGTCGTAAAATACGCCAGTACTGTATCGCCGGCAATTCCCATTACGTGCACGGTAGTCTTACTGTCAGGAAAGGCAGCTTTATGCATTTTGCTCATTTCCTTTACAGCTTCTACGCCTGTACTTTTTATTTCAGGGGGCATTTCAGAGTGCGAAACAGCATCTTTCGCAATTAGCTTGTCCAGTGCATTGACATCCCCTTCGTCAAATGCCTTTAAAATTTTTGCTACTACCGCTTTGTTAGCCATGGCCGTACTTTTAGCTTGCTGAGAATATCCCGTTATAGTTGATGCTATAAGTAGGCAAGTGATTAAAAAAGTGCGTTTCATAAGAATTCATTTTAAGATGTGAGATCGATTAATTTATATCTTAAAACTACAAACGGGGACCCGGAAAGTACTAATTATTTGGAGATTGTATCACTGAGAAGATATTTCCTATGGGGTTGATAATGAGGTGATGACAAGTCATGGAATTCTTTCTGTTGTCAATTAGTTGGACGATCGTTTTGATACCAGAGCACGAATGTTTTAGAACACGATGTCAAGCGCATTGATTTATTAACTTTTTTGTTTGTATTTATACTTTCGGAAAACCAGGGACCAATCTCTCAAACAAAGTTGGACAAGCTTTTCGACGCTAAAAAATAGCACAATTGATAAGTATCAGATCAATGAACTTGTAAAGGGGGTAAAATTGAACAGTTTGAGTCGGTAGCTGACTCAAACTGTTCGATCAATCTGTTTTATTTCACTAAATTCTTAAAGGCTGATCCAAAAATTAAATAACCTGTGTTTCCGCCAATCGTGCCCTCGTTTTGTCCCCACAGAAATGGCCAGTCATCGTAGTTTTCAAAGTGGTCGGGTTTTCTGAATAATATGCCCGGAGCAACATTACCTGGAATAAATGAAAAATCAGCCCTGTTATTGCCATAAAATACTGCTTTGGGACGTGCGGCTCCCACCGTTGCCACAAGCGAATAATTATGATAGGGATGGCAGCCAAATAACCAGTTGGTGGTTTTGAAAGCATGGCTGGAGTCGATAATATCAGGAAAATGTTTGCTGGCAAAGCAAACGGTGGTACCAAAGCTCACCACTGCTCCGCCACCCGCCCAGTTACCCAAACCGATAGGTACTCCGTAGGGATTATCCTTTTCAAGTCCATCGATGTATTCTTTGTACTTTACCACATACGGACGAAGTCTTTCTTTGAAGGATGCATTCATGTGCGGTATAGCATTCAGAGCAGTCAGAATGTTACCACTAACGTTACGCTCAAGTGCAGGCCATAAAAGCTCCTGAAAGTTATCGACATATTGTTTTTCTGCAGTTGCGATGTAGAGTTGAAGATTGGTGGCCATATTTGCTGATCCGCTGCCCCTTCCAGAAGTATCCTGTGGTCGCTTGGCGAGTAGGTCCGTTGCCTCTTTCAGAAGTCTTTTTGACTGATGCAATGCTCGCGCCGAAAGATCGTCGTTATATCCCTTCAATGCCCGGCTTGCCGCGGCAAACATCGTTGCGGCCCTGAGATCGAGGCCGGGATTGCGGCTTGTAAATGCCCACATATCATCCTTCACTCCACTCGACCGGCCGTCACTGGCTACTTCGTAAGGACCAAGCTTCGGATTATAAGGAAGACCGTCTGTTAATGAAGCTGCGTCACCGAGGTGATGGTAATTGTCAAGAACTGAGTTAGATAGCGTTTGTGCCATGTGGCCGATAATTTCTGCCTGAGCTACAAGGTTCAATGTGCCATGCTCGATAAATTGCAGCACATCTGGTGTCCCGTCCGGACGGTGAAGGTCAACATAGCGCTGCTTCTGATCAACAAAAGTCTGATCCCGTAAGGGTTTGAAATACTCCCATGTCTGCACAAAATTCTGCACCACGCCAATGTTCGCACCTGTCTCGATATCAAAATCTCCGGCATCAAAAAATCCGCCTATGTTTAATCCGGGGATTAGTTCCCCTGCTTTATACTTGGTATCGGTTGTTGGTCCCTGTTTATGAAGGTCGAAGTGATCTGTGTTTGGCGGAGCCTGGAGGTAACCGTCCTTAAAAGGCTCGCCGTGCCACACCCTGTAAGCCTCGTTTACGAACATGTGATTCATATGAATTGGGATCCATATATCACTGGTGGCGTCGGTGATCTTATTATAAACGTTATTGTCTATCAAAAAGTTATTTGTTTTAAAGTCGCCATATTGAATATAATATATGCCGGGAGTCTTAACTGAAGTAAAATCGAATTTTACATAGTGGTATTTGTAATAATCGCCCCAGGGTTTAATATTGCCACTGAATACCTTGGTAGCTTTGCCGTCGTCGCCTACTTTATAGATCGATGCGCTTGCAACCGGCTTATCTTTCTTGTCGAGTTCAATGACAGAGACTTTTGCTTGCGAAGGCAGGTAGCCCACCTGAGAGAACCCGATATTTGGCTCTCTTGTCCAGCCTTTAATGGCATTTGGTTCAACGGTCCAGGTCAAAACCTTGCCTGTTTTTCCTGCCGGAAGTAAACTTCGAACAACAAACCAGCCGTTTTGTGCCAGCATACGGCCGTCGAACAGCATAAGATCTGCATCGGGCGAGGTGATTTTTACCATACGTTCGGGTTCGTCTGGTGCAAGCAGAAAGGTGCGGCCGGTTTCGAGAGGAAGCGGATCGATAAATTTGCCTGTCCCCCTGTCGTCGGAAGTTACATAACCCTTGAACTGCTTAGGTTTTTTACTGTTAGGCTTCGCAAGGGTGTTACCTACCACATAACGTGGAAATCGATCGGGACGCCCATCCATTAAATAGGTTTTTGCCCAATATTGCGAGGGTAAAAACTCAAGATTAAATCCGGCACTCCCTTCAAGCGCCTTGGGAAGTGGTTTATCAAGGTAAACAGATATCTCAACACCTTTTCCCTTTGCGGTGACAACCACCCGCGAATCAAAATTGTAATCGTTATACCTTAACGTAGCCTCAATGGTATTAGAGGCACGGTCTACCTTTCGGTTGAGTATTTCAGGAACAAGATCCCATTGCTCTGGGGTGTTGGAAAGTCGCACAGCACCGCCTTGCGATGTTCTGACGCCATGGTGAATCAATTCTATCCCGGCGTTCTTCTCATCGTTAAAACCTCCGGTAAAAAGGTTATTGTACACCAGGACATTGACGCCCTGCGTTTCGAAATACTCAAGGTTATTGAGTTTCAAATCCTGGCCCGAAGCATAAGTGAATGCCGTTAGTAGTAGCACTACAGCAGATAAAAATCTAAGTCTATTCATGTTGATTAAAAAAATAAAGAATACTGTCTAAACTCCAGCCGGTGTTAAAAACCAAGCCTTCTGTTTCAAACATATCGGAATAAGCGAAAAGTCTGATTGGTGATTTATTATCATCGGTCTCCCCTGTGGAAACGTCTGTTAGAACGATAATACGAGGTCTACGAGAGTTCGTTTGAAAGTCAATTGAAATAGTTACAAGAATAAAGAATAGGACCAAACGAAGCCTTTTTAACATCAGTTTGAGTGGGTTTACTGGTTGCTTTAATTACTGATGCGATAAAGGTAAAGCGGCCTATTGAGAACTGATGTTACATTTGATCAAGGTGATAGCAAATATGTATAAATTACTAAATCAATGCCTGAATTTCCATTTGCAGGTTGATCGGAAAGAAAGGTAAGAGACCTAATACTCTGGTGTCTTCTTTTCTAAATACCCATAGTAAAAGCCAGGATATTGCTAGTTCGACTATTAAGTCCATTTATTCGGTAGTGATGTTTTTCAGGTCGTTTAGGTCG